>NZ_JBKGTJ010000002.1:0-939231 GCF_049472055.1 Klebsiella pneumoniae complex sp. WS1778 | reverse complement strand
GGCACTGCCCGGTAGCTAAATGCGGAAGAGATAAGTGCTGAAAGCATCTAAGCACGAAACTTGCCCCGAGATGAGTTCTCCCTGAGACTATAAGTCTCCTGAAGGAACGTTAAAGACGATGACGTTGATAGGCCGGGTGTGTAAGCGCAGCGATGCGTTGAGCTAACCGGTACTAATGAACCGTGAGGCTTAACCTTACAACGCCGAAGATGTTTTGGCGATTTGAGAGAATTTTCAGCACTGATTCAGAAGTACGAAATAGTTTGCGCAGCAGCAAGGCGGCAAATGATGCACGTCAGCAGGAGCATACATAAGTATGTGACTGCTGCGGGCGAATGCAGCCAACGCAGCTGATGCGATAAAATATTTCGTACTGAGCACAAAGAATTTGCCTGGCGGCACTAGCGCGGTGGTCCCACCTGACCCCATGCCGAACTCAGAAGTGAAACGCCGTAGCGCCGATGGTAGTGTGGGGTCTCCCCATGTGAGAGTAGGGAACTGCCAGGCATCAAATTGCAGTAAGCCGGGGTGACAACCGGTGGTCATAAAGCGAAAAAATTCGGTGGAGCGGTAGTTCAGTCGGTTAGAATACCTGCCTGTCACGCAGGGGGTCGCGGGTTCGAGTCCCGTCCGTTCCGCCACTTATTAAGAGCCCTGAGCATTTGCTCAGGGCTTTTTTGTTTCATCTGTTCCCGATTATTGCTAAATCAGCAAAAATCCTCTGCATTAATCGCTCTTTTTCCCCTCCACACCATCAGCCATAATTTCATCCGTTAACCGAAATGAACAAATAACGAGGAAAAACATGGCAATCCCTGCATTTGGTCTTGGCACCTTCCGTCTGAAAGATGATGTTGTTATCGCATCCGTAAAAACCGCGCTGGAGCTGGGCTATCGTACTATCGACACCGCGCAAATCTATGACAACGAAGCCGCGGTGGGTCAGGCTATCGCTGAGAGCGGCGTGCCGCGTGATGAGTTGTTCATCACGACCAAAATCTGGATCGAGAACCTGAGCAAAGACAAACTCATCGCCAGCCTGCAAGAGAGCATGCAGAAGCTGCGCACTGACTATGTTGATCTGACGCTGATCCACTGGCCGTCACCGAACGATGCGGTGGCTGTTGAAGAGTTTATGGCCGCTCTGATGGAAGCGAAGGCGCTCGGCCTGACCCGTCAGATCGGTATCTCCAACTTCACTATTCCACTGATGGAGCGCGCGATTGCCGCCGTTGGCGCTGAAAACATTGCTACCAATCAGATTGAACTCTCGCCGTATCTGCAAAACCGTAAAGTCGTCGATTGGGCGCGTGAGCACGGTATCCATATCACCTCTTATATGACCCTGGCCTACGGTAAGGCACTGAAAGATGAGGTGATTGCCCGTATCGCGGCGAAACATAATGCGACTTCGGCGCAGGTTATCCTGGCATGGGCGATGGGCGAGGGGTACGCGGTAATCCCGTCCTCGACGAAGCGTGAGAACCTGGCCAGCAACCTGAAGGCGTTGGATCTGCAGCTGGATGATGAAGATCGCCAGGCGATCGCTGCGCTGGATTGCAACGATCGGCTGGTGAGCCCGGAAGGTCTGGCGCCGCAGTGGGATTAATCTCCCGCTTCCGGCATGCCTATCAGAGGGTACTACGACAGCTCCTTCGGGAGCTGTTTTACGTGTTCGCTTAGAAAATCAATAAACGCCCTGATACGTGTACTGACGGCTCTGTCGCTGTAGTACACCGCACTGAAGGGCATCTCCACCGGCAAGCGTTTGTCGGCCAGTAGTTCAACAAACTCCCCGCTGGCTATCTCTTTATCCACCATATAATCCGACAGACAGGCAATACCGTTGCCGGTCAGACACAGTTGTTTGAGGGTTTCCCCACTGTTTGATGACACCGCCGCCTCAATCTCTAACAACTGACCATCGCAACAGGAGACTGGCCAGGTGTTCAGAGAGACGGGTTCAGTGAAGCCCAGACACTGATGTTGTTTCAGATCTGACGGATGCTGCGGCACACCGTAGCGCGAGACATACGCTGGCGAGGCGACGATCTTACGATAGCTGGTGAACAGCGGTCGGGCGCGCAGGCTGGAATCCGTTAAGGTTCCGGCCCGTATCGCTACATCCACTTTCCGTTCAATCAGGTTAATAAACGTCTCTGAAGAGACGAGCGACAGCGTCATTTCCGGGTAACGCTCGCGAAACGGCTTCACCAGCGGCATGAGAAAATGCAGCATCACCGGCGTCGCGGCATCCACCCGCAGCAAGCCCCGCGGCGTCGTGCGCGTTTCCAGCAGGTCATTTTCTGCCGCCGCCATCTCCTGCAATACCACCTGCATCCGCCGAAAATAGCGCTCGCCTTCCTCTGTCAGACTGAGCTGGCGGGTGGTCCGATTAAGCAGGCTGACACCAAGCTTTGATTCGAGCTTTTTGACTGCCCGGCTGACGGCAGAGTTGGCCTGACCCAGCTGTTCGGCTGCCCGGCTGAAACTCCCGCTTTCCACTACCGCCACAAAGATGGCGATCTCCTCGGATGTGGCTCTCATTATTGCACCTGTAGCAAAATTCTATTGATACTTTGATAGTTTTTGTTATTTATACAACCCTTCATACTACGTGTCATCTTAATCCTGATGCTACGGAGTAAATTATGCCACTGGCGCTATTTGCCTTAACCATCGGTGCCTTTGCAATTGGCACCACTGAATTCGTGATTGTCGGCCTGGTCCCGACGATTGCCCAACAACTCTCTATCTCTCTACCTTCTGCGGGACTGCTGGTCTCTATCTACGCGCTGGGCGTGGCGATCGGCGCCCCGGTGCTGACGGCATTAACCGGGCGTATGCCGCGTAAACAGCTGCTGCTGGCGTTGATGGTCCTGTTTACGGCGGGTAATGTGCTGGCCTGGCAGGCTCCAGGCTATGAAACGCTGATCCTGGCGCGCCTGCTGACCGGCCTGGCGCACGGCGTGTTCTTCTCTATTGGCTCGACAATCGCCACCAGCCTGGTGGCAAAAGAGAAAGCAGCCTCGGCCATCGCCATTATGTTCGGCGGCCTGACGGTCGCGCTGGTGACCGGCGTTCCCTTTGGCACCTTTATTGGCCAGCATTTCGGCTGGCGGGAAACCTTCCTCGCGGTATCGATTCTCGGGGTGATTGCGCTAATCAGCAGTCTGATTCTGGTGCCGAATAATATTCCGGGCCGCGCCAGCGCCAGCCTGCGCGATCAGCTTAAAGTCTTAACCCATCCGCGCCTGCTGATGATCTATGCCATTACCGCGCTGGGCTATGGCGGCGTGTTTACCGCTTTTACCTTCCTTGCGCCGATGATGCAGGAGCTGGCCGGCTTCAGCCCCTCAGCGGTGAGCTGGATCCTGCTGGGCTATGGCGTCTCGGTGGCTATCGGCAACGTATGGGGCGGCAAACTGGCCGATAAGCATGGCGCCGTCTCCGCGCTGAAGTTTATCTTCGCCGCGCTGGTTGTGCTGCTGCTGGTGTTCCAGCTGACCGCCAGCGTTCACTATGCCGCGCTGGCAACGGTGCTGGTGATGGGCGTTTTCGCCTTCGGCAACGTGCCGGGTCTGCAGGTCTATGTGGTGCAAAAAGCAGAGCAGTATACCCCGGGGGCTGTCGACATCGCTTCCGGTCTGAATATCGCCGCCTTCAACGTCGGCATCGCGCTGGGATCGATCGTCGGCGGACAGACGGTCGAGCGGTACGGTCTGGCGCAGACGCCGTGGATTGGCGCGGTGATTGTGCTGGTCGCTTTGCTGTTGGTGGTTCTGAGCGGGCGTTTAGATAAATTGCCGCGCCGTTCGGCAGCGCTTTCTCCCGAAGGCTAAGGGTTTCTCGCAAATTGCATTGAAAGTGTATGGGAAAATCCCTATAACAGAAGAACCAGTCGTCGTCGGGCTGGTTTCTGTTATCGAGGATTAATGCCCAAATTGCGAAAGAACACCTACGCCATGCGCTATGTCGCCGGACAACCTGCGGAGAGAATATTGCCTCCGGGGGCGTTTGCGGGCGTGAGTCCGGTTTATTCCGCCGGCACGCCGTTAAGCAGCGATGAGAAGATCCGCGTGCTGGTGTGGAATATCTTCAAGCAGCAGCGTGCAGAGTGGCAGTCGGTCCTCAAAAATTTCGGCAAAGATGCGCATTTGGTCCTGTTGCAGGAGGCGCAAACCACCCCAGAACTGGTCAGGTTCGCGACTTCAAACTATCTGGCCGCCGATCAGGTGCCGGCGCTGGTGCTGCCCCAGCATCCTTCCGGCGTGATGACGCTGGCCTCCGCTCACCCCATCTATTGCTGTCCGCTGCGCGAGCGCGAGCCTATTTTGCGATTGCCGAAATCGGCCTTAGTGACCGTTTATCCGCTGCCCGATGCGCGGTTGTTAATGGTGGTCAATATCCATGCCGTCAACTTTAGCCTTGGCGTCGATGTCTACAGCAAGCAGTTGCTGCCGATCGGCGATCAGATTGCCCATCACAGCGGGCCGGTGATTATGGCCGGGGACTTCAATGCCTGGAGCCGGCCGCGAATGAACGCGCTGTACCGCTTTGCACGCGAGATGTCGCTGCGTGAAGTTCGTTTCTCTGACGACCAGCGCCGTCGCGCGTTTGGTCGCCCGCTCGATTTTGTGTTCTACCGTGGGTTAAGCGTGCACGATGCTTCCGTGCTGGTAACCCGCGCCTCCGACCACAACCCGCTACTAGTCGAATTCAGTCCCGGCAAGCCTGATTAATTTAAGGTTGGTCAGGCCTGCCATGGGGCAGGCCTGTGCATGCATAGTGCTGCCTTTTATTACTCAAAAAACCGTAAGGACAAGACAACATGACAACACGCTCTCACCATGACAACGTTGAAAAGCAGTTCGGCTCCCAGGCCAGCGCCTATCTGACCAGCGCCGTACATGCCTCTGGTCGCGATCTGCAGCGGCTGGCGGAACGTCTGGCTGATTTTCCGCAGGCGAAAGTGCTGGATATGGGCTGCGGGGCAGGGCACGCCAGCTTTACCGCGGCGGGACAGGTTGCCGAGGTGACCGCCTATGATTTATCGAGCCAGATGCTGGAAGTGGTTACCGCGGCGGCAAAAGAGAAAGGCTTTAGCAATATCGTGACCCAGCAGGGGTATGCTGAAACGCTGCCGTTCGCTGATGCCAGCTTTGATGTGGTGATTAGCCGCTACTCCGCGCATCACTGGCATGATGTCGGCCAGGCGCTGCGTGAGGTGAAACGTGTTCTCAAGCCGGGCGGGGTGATGATCGTGATGGACGTGATGTCGCCGGGCCATGCGGTGCGTGATGTCTGGCTGCAGACCGTGGAAGCCCTGCGCGATACCTCGCACGTGCGTAATTATTCCAGCGGCGAGTGGCTGACGCTGGCGACGGAGGCGGGGCTGGTGATTAATCGGCTGTTGACCGATCGCCTGCCGCTGGAATTCAGTTCGTGGGTGGCGCGGATGCGTACCCCTGAGCCGCTGGTGGAGGCGATTCGTTTATACCAGCAGAGCGCCTCGGCGGAGGTGAAAGCCTACTTTGAGTTACAGCAGGATGGTTCCTTTACCAGCGATACCATCATGTTTGAAGCGCATAAAGCGGTTTAATACAGACAACAAAAAAGGCACCGGGGGAAGTCGGTGCCTTTTTATCGAACCCTGACGTATCAGGACTCTGGTCGATCGCTGTTTTTCACAAACAGGGTTAGCTGATCGCCAGGCCTCAGATTGTCGGTATCGCTGTTCCAGCGCATGACGTCGCGAATATTAACGCCATGACGTTTGGCGATGCTCGACAGCGAGTCACCTTTGCGAACGCGATAGGTGATGCTATCGCTGTTATTCGCCAGACGCTGCGCGCTGCTGCCGGCGCCGATAACCAGATTTTGTCCAACCTTCAACCCAGAGCCGCGCAGGTTATTCCACTGCTGCAGATCGCGGGTCGTCACACCGAGACGGGAAGCAATCCCGGAAATGGTGTCGCCGGAACGCACCTTATAGCTTCGGCTGGTCAGCGGCGTATTATCCGCGAGCTGCGTCGGCTGTACGGCGGCAATGTCGCCAGAGGCCAGCGATTCACGCAGTTGGGCTGCGTGCTTCTGCGGCACCATGACGTACTTTGGCCCGCTAGCGCCCAGCGTTGACCCCTTTACGCCGGCGTTGAAGGTCTTCAGCTTGCTGACCGGCATACCGGCCATATCCGCGAGCTGAGAAATCTCAACCGGACTGTCGAGGCGAACGCGCGCCAGCGCACGGCTTTCATCAGCCGTAGGCAACTTTACGCCGTAACGTTTGCTGTTTTTGAGGATGTCGCTCAATGCCAGCATTTTCGGTACGTAGACTTTCGTTTCATGCGGCAGAGACAGCGACCAGAAATCGGTGGGTTTGCCACGCGAACGGTTCGCTTTCACTGCCTTCATGACCCGACCTTCGCCGCTGTTATATGCCGCGACCGTTAACAACCAGTCGCCGTCGAACATTTTGTTCAGACGTTGCATCATGTCCAGCGCCGCGGTTGTCGATGCGACAACGTCACGACGCGCATCGTAACTGCGGGTCTGTTTTAAACCATAATTGCGCCCTGTGCTCGGAATGATCTGCCAGATGCCTGCGGCATTGGCGCCAGACGTCGCGTGTGGGTCAAAAGCGCTCTCCACTATGGGTAGTAATACCAGTTCCATTGGCATGTTACGTTTCTTAACCTGCCCGGCTATCCAGTACATATACGGCTCTGCCCGTAAAGTTACATCGTGGAGATAGCTCTTATTTCTTAAGTACTTCTGTTTTTGCTCGCGAATCCGGGGGTTATCCGGTATTCCCATCTTTAGCTCGTCGCCTATGGAAGTCCACAGATCCTGGTCTTGCGCGTAGAAGGTTCCATCATCTAACCAGCGCGCTTGACTTGTGAACTTGCCTGCTTCCCCTTGACCAGCCGCAGAAAGGCTCTGTGCTCGCTGTTCGACGGTGCCATCGTGCTTAGACGCCTGGCACCCCACCAGCAGGACAGAGGCGAATAATATCGCTCGTGCCTTCATGTGTGTGTCAATAGTTGCTTAAAAGACGACCAAGGATAACGGCGAAGTTAGCCGATGACAAGAATTAAATGTCAGAATTCGTCTTTCTTTGACCTTAACCACGCAAATCGCGCCACAGAGTGTTGCAATTTTGTTTCTTTGTTAATTTTATCAATTAAATCAACATCATTTACGCGTAAAAATAAATTTATACGCCGCTCGTTTTTCAGAATTACGGGTAGTGTCTTTTGTTTTTTTGCACGTAACTCATTAACTTTATGATAGTAATCGTTTATGTCCCTATCATCAGGCAGGATACTTAACGCAAACTTCATATTCGCTAACGTATATTCATGTGCGCAACATATAATGGTTTCTGCAGGAAGGGCGTTAATTTTCATAAATGATTGATACATTTGCTCTGCGGTGCCTTCGAACAGCCTTCCGCAGCCGCCGGAGAACATTGTGTCGCCGCAAAACAGATAAGGTTCGCTGTAGTAACAGATATGTCCTAATGTGTGACCTGGCGTGGAGAAAATGGAAAAATCGTGACCCAGAATTGACAACCGATCGCCATCGTCTACTACCTGAGTAACCCCCTTATCCTGGGTTTCTGCCGGCCCGTAAACCACCAGAGAGGGGAATTTTTCACGTAATTGTTTTACGCCGCCGACGTGATCCTGATGGTGATGGGTCAGTAAAATGGCCTCGGGCTGCCACTGGTTTTCCTCGATTGCCGCCAGAACCGGCGCGGCCTCGCCCGGATCAACGATGATGCAGCGGCCGTGATTCTCAATGAGAACCCAGATGTAGTTGTCCTGAAACGCGGGAATACTGATAAGATTCATAAATTACCTCTAAAGCGTAGCGGAAGGTGGCAATGAAGCCGGCAAGGATACCTCATACAGTGACAGCGCCTGAGCATTGGTCCAGTATGCCGTGGGGCGAATACTATCGCGAAACGCTTGAACAGCAGATGAAGCCATGGCTGGCTAAATTATATGGCTTTCATCTGCTTAAGATTGGCAATCTGAGCGCGGAAATCAATACCGAAGCTTGCGCCATCTCGCACCAGGTGAATGTCTCGCTGGCGGGAAACCCAATGCAGGTCCGGGCCGACCCGCTGCATTTGCCCTTTGCCGAAAAGTCCGTCGACGCCTGCCTGCTGGCGCATACCCTGCCGTGGTGCAGCGATCCGCATCGCCTGCTGCGGGAGGCCGATCGCGTCCTGATCGATGATGGCTGGATGATCCTGACCGGGTTTAATCCGGTGAGCCTGATGGGGTTGCGTAAACTGGTGCCGGTCCTGCGCAAAGGCACGCCGTACAACAGCCGTATGTTTACGCTGATGCGCCAGCTGGACTGGCTGTCGCTGCTCAACTTTGAAGTGCTGCATTATGGGCGTTATCAGGTTTTACCCTGGTCGCGGCATGGCGGCAAACTGCTGAGCACCCATCTGCCGGCGCTGGGCTGTTTGCAATTGATTGTCGCTCGCAAACGGACCATACCGCTCACCCTTAATCCGATGAAGTCAGGGAAAGCGAAAACCCAGCTGCGGCCAGCAGTAGGCGCCACCCGGCAGTGGCGCAAGGGGCAGAATTAGCTCTCCGGCTGGTAGCCGATGTCGTCCTGAGTAGGATGGGAGGCCGCCGCGCGGGCCAGCTCGTCGCAGCGTTCGTTTTCTGGATGGCCGGCGTGGCCCTTCACCCATTCCCATTTGATCTTATGCTGGCCAAGCGCGGCGTCCAGCCGCTGCCAGAGGTCGACATTCTTTACCGGTTTTTTCTCTGCCGTTTTCCAGCCGCGCTTTTTCCAGTTGTGGATCCACTGGGTGATCCCCTGGCGGACATACTGGCTGTCGGTGCTGAGCACCACTTCGCAATGCTCTTTTAACGCTTCGAGAGCGACGATCGCCGCCATCAGTTCCATGCGGTTATTGGTGGTCAGACGGTAGCCGGCGCTGAAGGTCTTTTCGTGCTGGCGGTAGCGCATGATGGCGCCGTAACCGCCGGGTCCTGGATTTCCCAGGCAAGAGCCGTCGGTGAAAATTTCTACCTGTTTGAGCATCTCTGGTAGACTTCCTGTAATTGAAATCGATTTGTAAACGATAAGTCTGACATAAATGACCGCTATGAGCACTGCAATTACGCGCCAGATTGTTCTCGATACCGAAACCACCGGTATGAACCAGATCGGGGCGCACTACGAAGGACACAAGATCATTGAGATCGGCGCCGTGGAGGTGATCAACCGCCGCCTGACCGGTAACAATTTCCACGTCTATCTGAAGCCCGATCGGCTGGTGGATCCGGAGGCGTTCGGCGTGCACGGGATCGCCGATGAATTCCTGCTGGATAAACCCACCTTTGCCGATGTGGCTGATGAATTTATGGATTACATCCGCGGCGCGGAGCTGGTGATCCATAACGCCTCGTTCGATATCGGCTTTATGGATTATGAGTTCGGTAAGCTGAACCGCGGCATTGGAAAAACCGAGACCTTTTGTAAAATCACCGACAGTCTGGCACTGGCGCGGAAAATGTTCCCCGGCAAGCGCAACAGTCTGGATGCGTTATGTTCGCGCTACGAAATAGATAACAGCAAGCGTACGCTGCACGGGGCATTACTCGATGCCCAGATCCTTGCCGATGTCTATTTGATGATGACCGGCGGCCAGACGTCGATGGCGTTCTCTATGGAAGGCGAAAGCCAGCAGCAGGCGGGAGAGATGGGCATTCAGCGCGTCGTCCGCGCCGCCAGCCAGTTACGGGTGGTTTATGCCTCTGATGAAGAACTGGTGAACCATGAATCCCGCCTCGATCTGGTACAAAAGAAAGGCGGAAGCTGCCTGTGGCGTGCCTGATAACCACTAAAATGGATTAAAAGTAGGCGGTTGGGCGATTTTTGCAGCAAACGATTCAAAACGGTAGAAAAAGCGTTGACGGGGTAGAGGGGAATCCGTAATATTCGCCTCGTTCCCAACGGAACAACAACGCGGAGCGGTAGTTCAGTCGGTTAGAATACCTGCCTGTCACGCAGGGGGTCGCGGGTTCGAGTCCCGTCCGTTCCGCCACTATTCAGAAAGCCTGAATCAGCAATGATTCAGGCTTTCGTCGTTTTCGTCGCCGAATTTCAGCGCGCCTCTTGTTCCTCCTGCATACACTGCATGAATACCCGCATCGCAGGACTGATTGCTTTCCCGGCGTGATGGGCGCAGAGCGCATGGATCGTCAGCGGCGTCTCGCTGAACGGCAGCTCGACCAGCGTCCCGCGTTTGAGTTCCTCCTCTACCGCAAAGCGCGGCAGGAAGCTCACCCCAAGATTGCCCGCCACGCACTGTTTGATGCTTTCAATACTCCACAGTTCGATGGTGTTCTCCATGGTAATGCCGCGCTGGCGCAGGGTACTTTCAAAAATCTGCCGGAACACGCACTGGGGCTCGTTGATGATAAAGCTCAATGGGATATGCTGCCGCGGGCGCAGGAAGTCGACCGGCGCCTGATCGACTGACGCGACCAGCGCCAGCGGCTGCGGGCCAAGTTCCATCATGGTGAGTGCATCATCGTTGCCAACCCGGTAAAACACCCCCAGGTCGACTTCGTCAGCGAGCAGCGCATCACGGATGCTGTAGCAATTGAGCGACTGTAGTGACAGGCGGACCTTCGGGGCGCGTTGCTTAAAACGCTGCAGCACCGGCGGCATTTTGTACGCCAGCAGGGTTTCACCAGTGGCGACGCGAAGTTCGCCGCCGGGTTCATCGTCCTGGCGCGCCGCCTGGCGAATCGACGCCATCACTTTGGTCAGATCGTAGACGTGCGGCAGGACATTCTTACCCGCGGCGGTGAGACACATCCGCCGGCCAATTTTCTCAAACAGCGGGATAGCAAGCTCCTGCTCAAGCTGCTGGATATGAAAGGTTACGGTGGACTGGGTGCAGCACAGTTTCTGCGAGGCGCGCAGAAAGGATCCTTCTTCGACAACCGTTTTGAAAGTGATAAAGCGTCGCAGATCCATATTTCCTCTTTATATCGACATTCTCGAATTCAGAATGAAAAAACATTCATTTTTTTAAATTATCAGCTTCGGGTACTGTCTGCCAGTCAAGAGGAGAAAACACGTGACACCTACCCTGATTAGCGCCTTTTTAACTTACACCCTGATCACCGCCCTGACGCCCGGGCCGAATAATATTCTGGCGCTGAGCAGCGTCACCGCGCACGGCTTTCGACGGAGCATGCGGGTTCTGGCCGGCATGAGCCTGGGGTTTGTGATCATCATGCTGATTTGTGCCGGGCTGACGTTCACTCTCGTTACCCTGGATGAGGGGATAACCTCCCTGCTACGCTGGGTCGGCGCGGGGTATATCCTGTGGCTGGCCTGGCACATTGCGCGTAGCGACCCGGCCAGCGGTGGGCAGGAGGAGCGGCCTGTCAGCTTCTGGGCCAGCCTGGGGCTGCAGTTTGTGAATGTAAAAATTATCCTGTACGGCATCACGGCCCTGTCGACCTTTGTTCTGCCGGTGACTCGCGAGCCATTCTGGCTGGTGATGATAAGCCTGTTGCTATCAGTAATAGGCGTTGCCGGCAATCTTTGCTGGGCGCTGGCCGGTCATCTGTTTCAGCCGGTGTTCGAACGCCATGGAAGAGGGTTAAATCTGCTGCTGGCGCTGCTGCTGGTCTGGTGCGCGGTACGAATGTTTATGGAATGAATTAAGGGAGCGTAACGCTCCCTTGAGGTTATTTATCCTGCGGCAGAGCGGGTTGCCCTTCATTTACCCAGGTCATGAAGATCCGATAACCGATGGCCAGCAGGGTGGCGCCGAGAAACATACCGAGAATGCCGTTAGAGGCCATTCCGCCGAGGGCGCCCAGCAGCACTACCGGCATTGGCGCGTCGACTCCGCGCCCCAGCAGCAGAGGTTTGAGCACGTTATCGGCCATACCGGCGACGATCAGCAGGATGGTGTAGAAGATATCCATTCCGGTACTGTGGGTGCCGAGACTCCACATTAGCGCAATGGCCGGGGCCGTCACCAGGATCACCGGCACCTGGGCAATGCCGAGGATCAGGGCCAGAATAAAGAAGATCCCGACGGCGGGAATGCTGGCCATCAGCATGATCACGCCGACCAGCAGCGCCTGGATCAATGCCACCCCGATAACGCCCTGGGCGACCGCGCGGATGGTGCTGGTGCACAGGCGGGTGAGGGTCACGCCTTTATTTTCATCGGTAATACGGATGGCAATACGCTGGGCGCTGATGGCGCCCGCTGCGCCCCAGGCCATCATAATGCCCGAGACGATAAACGAAATAATAAAGCCAATCAGCCCGCCGCCCATGCTGGCCAAAATACTGAGAAACTGTTTGGCAATGTCGCCGATTTGCGAGCGGTAATTACTGAGCAGTCCCGGGAGATCGATGGAAGCTCTCATCCACAGGGCGCTAAGCCGTTCGCCAACGATCGGTAACGCGGCAATGCGCGAGGAGGGCGGGGGAATGGTAAAGCTCTGGCTGCCCATCTTGTCTATCATGGCGCTGGCGCTTTCCGCCAGCGAGGTGATCATCAGCACCGTGGGGATGACGATCAGTAAAATACCTAACAACACCAGCACCACTGACGCCAGTCCCTGTTTGCCCGCTAACAGTCTGGCAAAATACTGATGTAAAGGATAGAGCGCCACGGCCAGAATCAACGCCCAGAGCATCATATTGACGAAGGGAGAAAAGACGGTAAAACAGAATGAGGCCAGCGCCAGAATAAGACCGAACCGAATAAACATATCGAGAAAGCGGGTGACCAGCCGTTTTTCTATTAACTGAAGATTATTATTATCCATTTTCCATTACGCTCATTAAATATTCATACGCCAACGCTCAGCCGGGTTCAACAAAACAAGCTGGCAATAGAAAACTCATGATTTACAAAGCAGAAGTGAATTGAAAATGATCTCCGCCCGTTTGGTTGTGGGGTCTTTTAATGAGTGTAGAACAGAAATGAAAGGCGCCCTGTAAATATTCTGTTGGGCGCTGCAAGAGGAAATTCCGCTTTCTTTTCCCGCAGAAGGGGGGAAGAAAGCGGAGGGGGATTAATCCAGAGTAAAAGGATCGGCATCGCGCCAGGCGGGGAATTTTTCACGATATTCCTGCAGGGCGCTCAGCGACAGTTCGGCGTCAAGACGAGTGGCCTGATGCGGATCGGCGGTGGCGACAATCTCCCCCTGGGGACTGATAACCCGGCTATCACCGCGGTAATGATGACCGTTGCCGTCGGTGCCGACCCGGTTACAGCCGGCGACGTAGGCCTGGTTCTCAATCGCGCGGGCGACCAGCAGCGACTGCCAGTGCAGCGAGCGCGGCGCCGGCCAGTTCGCCACATACAGCGCCAGATCATAATCGTTAAGGTTACGCGACCATACCGGGAAGCGCAGGTCGTAACAGACCAGCGGCAGGATCCGCCATCCGCGCCATTCAAAGACCACGCGCTTGTCCCCGGCCTCATAGTGATGGTGTTCATCCGCCATACGAAACAGGTGCCGTTTATCATAATGATGAACCGTGCCGTCAGGCTCGACCAGCAGGAAACGGTTAACGGCCCCGCGCTCAGTTTGCAGCGCGGCGCTGCCGGCGATCAACGCCTGGGTTTGCGCCGCCCGGGCATGCATCCACGCCACCACCTCGGCCTCGGGTAAAGACTGTTTTGCCGCTTCCATCGCAAAGCCGGTGGTAAACATCTCAGGTAAAACAATGATATCGCGCCCGACAATCCCTTCCAGTTGGCGATCAAAATGGCGCAGGTTAGCAGGGCCGTCCATCCAGACCAGCGGTTGTTGCAACAGCGTAATTTTCAGGCCAGGCACAATGGTCAACTCCATTCTCATGAGGGGGTTAGGTTAACTGTAACACCTTATCAGCCTCGCGGCGGTCCGCGGAATATTTTGTTAAAAAAATGCTACTAACAGGAACCACGGGTGAAGGCGAGACGAAAAAAAGGCGGGGAAAATTCCCCGCCCGGCCTGTGATGTGGTTGTTGCTTTATTATGCGGCTTCAACGTTGCGAACTTTTTCCGGCAGCTTTACCGGCTGGGTTGCCAGCTCCTCTGGCGCAAAGTCGTCGACGTTAATGCTGCGCAAGCGACTGTGCTCTGCGCGGGTCAGAATAGCGGCTTCTTCCTGATTTATTAATCCTTTGGCCAGCGCGTTGTGTGCCAGCTCATCCAGACGGGTGAACGGCAGGTTTTTACCCAACTCTTTGCAGATCCGCTGGTGGATAGGATCGGCCGCCATCACTTCCAGCAGGGCCTCTTCCAGCAGACCAACCGGGTTATGCTCGCTCGGCGTCAGGTACTGACCGCGACCGATGCGGGAGCGGGTGGCGCTGGGCACCTGCAGAATTTTAGCGACTTTATGGTCCAGCTTATCCGACGGCGAATGATGATGACGCCCGGTCGGGAAGATGACCAGCCGCATTGCGCCAGCCACCAGACGGTTGGGGAAGTTTTTCAGCAGATCGTCGATGGCCTGTTCAGCCTGGTGCAGCGCATCCTGCACTCCCCAGTCAACCAGCGGCAGATCGGCTTCATTGCGTCCTTCATCGTCATAGCGTTTCAGCACCGCCGAGGCCAGATACAGCTGGCTTAACACATCCCCCAGACGCGCGGAGATACGTTCGCGACGCTTGAGGCTGCCGCCCAGTACCGCCATCGACACGTCTGACAGCAGCGCGAGGTTGGCACTCAGACGGTTCATTTGCTGATAGTAACGACGGGTGGCGTCGCGGGTCGGCGCGCTGCTGGTGCGTCCGCCGGTCAGGCCCAACCAGAAACTCCGTACTTTGTTGCTGCCGACATGGCCGATATGTTTGAACAGCAGCTTGTCATAGGCGTTCAGGTCGTTGTTCTGCGCGGCGGCCATCTCCTCCAGCACGTACGGATGGCAGCGAATCGCACCCTGACCGAAGATCATCATGCTGCGGGTCAGAATGTTCGCCCCTTCCACGGTGATGGCGATAGGCGCGCCCTGATAGGCCCGGGCGAGGAAGTTGCCTTCGCCCAGCATAATGCCTTTCCCGCCGGTAATATCCATTGCGTCGATAATGGAGCGCTGGCCGCGGTGGGTGCAGTGATATTTCACGATCGCGGAGAGCACCGCCGGTTTCTCGCCGAGCATAATGCCGTAGGTGATAAGCGACGCCGCAGCGTCCATTACATAAGCATTACCGGCAATGCGCGCCAGCGCCTCTTCAATCCCTTCCATTTTACCGATCGAGATTTTGAACTGGCGGCGAATATGGGCGTAAGCCCCGGTCGCCATAGCCACCGATTTCAGGCCGCCGGTGGAGTTGGACGGCAGAGTAATACCGCGTCCCACCGACAGACATTCAACCAGCATGCGCCAGCCCTGACCGGCCATCCCCGGCCCACCAATGATGTAATCGATCGGCACGAAGATATCTTTGCCGCGGGTTGGGCCGTTCTGGAAAGGGACGTTAAGCGGGAAGTGACGACGGCCAATTTCCACGCCCGGGGTGGAGGTCGGGATCAGCGCGCAGGTGATGCCCAGCTCTTCTTCTCCCCCCAGCAGACGATCCGGGTCAGAAAGTTTAAACGCCAGTCCCAGCACGGTGGCGATAGGCGCCAGCGTAATGTAGCGTTTGTTCCATGTCAGGCGCATACCCAGCACCTGCTGGCCCTGCCAGTCACCCATGCAGACCACGCCGGTATCCGGAATGGCGCCGGCGTCAGAGCCCGCTTCCGGGCTAGTGAGAGCGAAGCAGGGGATCTCCTGCCCGCGCGCCAGACGCGGCAGATAATGGTTTTTCTGCTCTTCGGTACCGTAATGCTGCAGCAGCTCGCCCGGCCCCAGTGAGTTCGGGACGCCGACGGTGATCGCCAGAATGCCGGAGACGCCAGAGAGCTTCTGCAGCACCCGCGACTGGGCATAAGCGGAGAATTCAAGCCCGCCATACTCTTTCTTAATGATCATCGCGAAGAAGCGATGCTCTTTCAGATACGCCCACAGCTCCGGCGGCAGATCGGCCATTTCGTGGGTGATGGCGAAGTCGTTGGCCATCCGGCAGGCTTCTTCCACCGGGCCGTCGAGGAAGGCTTGCTCTTCGGCGGTCAGACGCGGCTGCGGATAGTTATGCAGCTTGTGCCAGTCAGGGTTGCCGCGAAACAGATCCCCTTCCCACCAGGTGGTCCCGGCGTCGATGGCTTCTTTTTCAGTACGCGACATCGGCGGCATCACCTTGCGGAAAGCGCGAAACGCCGGTGCGGAAATCATGGATTTACGCATAGGCGCAAAGTTAAACGGCAACAGAATGATCGCCAGCGGCAGCAGCAGCCAGATATTCCACAGACCGGCCGCGCCGAGCGCTGCGGTCCAGGCGAGCAAGATCACGCTGCTGAGCAGCAGGCTGACCCGGTGATAGAAGAGCGCACCGAGTAAAACAACGGTTGCAACAATACTCAAAATCATCATAGAGAAATGCTCCCTGTGCTTGTAGGAGGTCTGACCACTTGTGATGTATTGGTTGTAGTGCATGCTTTTTTATTTAGCAATGTGTTTACAAAATAATTACAACCTTGCTCACATTGTTGTATGCAAAAGCGGCACATAAAATCAAAAGGGCGGGGGATAACGCTGCCTGCTGCTTCTCGCTTCGGCGGCTATCCGGTACACTGCCAGGGTTATTCCACTCATACTGAAGGATTATCCTCATGTACCAGGATCTTATTCGTAACGAACTGAACGAAGCCGCGGAAACGCTGGCTAACTTTCTGCAGGACGAAGCCAATATCCATGCTATCCAGCGTGCCGCTGTCCTGCTGGCGGATAGCTTTAAGGCGGGTGGTAAAGTGCTGTCCTGCGGTAACGGCGGTTCCCATTGCGATGCGATGCATTTTGCGGAAGAGCTGACCGGACGTTATCGCGAAAACCGCCCGGGTTATCCGGCCATTGCGATCTCCGATGTCAGCCATCTCTCCTGCGTGAGCAATGATTTTGGCTATGAGTATGTATTCTCCCGCTACGTTGAATCCGTCGGCCGCGCGGGCGATGTGCTGCTTGGCATCTCCACCTCCGGCAACTCCGGCAACGTTATCAAGGCCATAGAAGCCGCGCGGGCGCAGGGGATGAAAGTGATCACCCTGACCGGTAAAGACGGCGGTAAGATGGCCGGGAGCGCCGATGTTGAAATTCGCGTGCCGCACTTTGGCTACGCCGACCGCATTCAGGAGATCCACATCAAAGTGATCCATATCCTGATTATGCTGATCGAAAAAGAGATGGCGAAAGGCTAACAGGCAGGTGAGTGTGTACTGTTGACGGCGGCCTCGCTTTGGCGCCGTCGTGATTTGTGATGGTGAGGTGATCTATGTGCGAACTGCTCGGGATGAGCGCCAATGTGCCAACAGATATCTGTTTTAGCTTTACCGGGCTGGTACAGCGCGGAGGCGGGACGGGGCCGCATAAAGACGGCTGGGGCATCACCTTCTATGAAGGCAAAGGCTGTCGCACATTCAAAGATCCGCAGCCGAGCTTTCAGTCGCCGATCGCGAAACTGGTCCAGGATTACCCGATTAAGTCCTGTTCCGTCGTCGCGCATATTCGTCAGGCCAACCGCGGGATGGTGGCCCTGGAGAATACGCATCCGTTCACCCGCGAGCTGTGGGGGCGCAACTGGACCTACGCGCACAACGGGCAGCTCAAAGGCTATAAATCGCTGAAAACCGGCAATTTCCACCCGGTAGGTGAAACCGACAGTGAAAAGGCCTTCTGCTGGCTGCTGCACCGCTTAACCGAGCGCTACCCGCGTACGCCGGGCAATATGCTGGGCGTATTTAAGTATATCGCCACCCTGGCGGGGGAGCTGCGTGAGAAAGGGGTGTTCAATATGCTGCTGTCGGACGGACGCTATGTGATGGCGTTCTGCTCGACCAACCTGCACTGGATCACCCGGCGGGCGCCGTTCGGCGTGGCAAAACTGCTGGACCAGGATGTGGAGATCGACTTTCAACGCGAGACCACACCCAACGATGTGGTCACGGTTATCGCCACGCAGCCGCTTACGGCCAATGAAACCTGGCATAAGATCATGCCAGGCGAGTGGGCGTTATTTTGTCTCGGGGAGCGTATAGTTTGAGGCCAGCTGCGGCTGGACAACCTCGTGGCTGAGCGGCTTGCTCACCACATAGCGGCCGTCGGTCACTGATACGATCGGCGGTTTGTGGGTCTGCTGGAAATAATCATAGCCAGGCTTTAGCTGTTTCCAGAAATCCGCATAGTAGGAGTATTTGTGGCGTTCCATATTGGCATTGGTCATGCGGAACGGATAGATACTCACCTGCACGCTTGGCTGACCGAAGACTAAGGCGCCGGTCACGAACTGGAAGATCTCATCGATCCCGCGGTCGGTCATGGCGTAGCAGCCGATAGAGACGCAGTCGCCGTGGATCATCAGGTATTTCCCTTCATAACCATGGGCGCGATCGTAGGCGTTCGGGAAGCCGATATTAATCGCTTTATAGAAGCGGCTGTCGGGTTTGAGCTGGCTGCGGGTGACGTTATAGAACCCTTCCGGGCTCTTGAAATCGCCCTGGCGCTGTTTCGGGCCCAGGCCACCGGAGTAGTTGCAGATCCGATAGCTGTCGAGGAGCTGGTAGGTCTCACCCATTTTGACGTAAAGGTCGAGCATGCGCTCTTCTTTAAAGATCTCAATGTAAACCGGTGAACCCATTAATTGCTGCTTATATTCTTTGCTAACCGGCGTCGTCGGGCTGTTGCTGCTGAGCAGCCCGGCAAATGACACGCACGGCAGCAGAAGCATCGCAATAAATAATGCGATTTTGCGCATACTGCTTGTTCCTTGATAAAACAAAATAGCCACATTGCCAGGACGGCAAGAGAGACCCGAAATCAGAGTTTTCTGGATTTAGAGCGCTCACATTAGCATCACGGCATTTTTTCGCAAGGGCGACGTGGCGGCGTTTACAATTCCGCCTCACTTTATACCCTGACGGCGACGAAAACACAGTGAGAACTTTGCGCAATAGCTCGCATTTTAGAAGCACTTATCGCCCCTTGCGCTACAGCCGCCGCTCACGAAATGTTACACTTGCGCCGGTTCATCACCAGAGTAAGAAAGGATGCTTCTCTTCCGTCCTGAGCGCTACTGGCGCCGTTTTGCCCTTTCTTCTCTACCATTCTGTCAATAAGCTGGCCCCGGCCTGCGTCGGGGTTGAGGTTACGGATACCTGCTAACGATATGATTAAAATCACGAAAGGGCTGGATTTGCCCATAGCTGGCATGCCATTACAGCAGATTTCTTCCGCGCCAGCGGTGAAGCGCGTCGCGCTACTCGGCGAAGAGTACGTCGGCATGCGTCCCGCCATGGCGGTCAAAGAAGGCGATCGGGTCAAAAAAGGTCAGATCCTGTTCGAAGATAAAAAGATCCCCGGCGTCTGCTTTACCGCCCCGGCGAGCGGGGTCGTCAGCGCGATCCACCGCGGTGAACGGCGCGTGTTGCAGTCGGTGGTGATTGATATCGAGGGCAATGACGCGGTGGCGTTTACCCGTTACGCCGCGGACGCGCTGGCTGAACTGCCGCGCGACACCGTGCAGCAGCAGCTGTTGGCGTCGGGCCTGTGGACGGCGCTGCGCACCCGGCCATTCAGTAAAACGCCGCGCCCGGGCAGCGTGCCGGCTGCTATCTTTGTTAACGCCATGGATACCAATCCGCTGGCGGCGGAGCCGCAGCCGATTATTCTGGCCGAACGGGCCGCTTTCGACGCCGGCCTTACCGTGCTGACGCGTCTGACCGACGGGAAAGTCCACGTCTGCCAGCCCAGCGGCGGTAAGCTCGGCGGTCATCCAGCCGGCCAGGTCTGTTTTAACCAGTTCACCGGGCCGCACCCGGCGGGGCTGCCGGGAACGCATATTCACTTTCTGGAGCCGGTGAGCCTGAATAAGCAGGTCTGGCACCTCAATTATCAGGACGCGATCGCCATTGGTAAGCTTTTCCTTGAAGGTGAGCTGAACTGCGAGCGGGTGATTGCGCTCGGCGGCCCGCAGGTGAAGTCGCCGCGGCTGGTCAAAACGACGCTGGGCGCCAGTCTGGACGATCTGCTGGCGGGCGAGCTGGAGGAGGGGGAAAACCGCGTCATTTCCGGCTCGGTACTTAGCGGTACCCGCGCCCACGGCCCCCACGCCTTCCTCGGGCGTTTCCATCTGCAGGTGAGCGTGGTTCGCGAAGGTCGGGAAAAAGAGCTGTTTGGCTGGGTGATGCCGGGCAAAGAGAAGTTCTCGATTACCCGCACTACGCTAGGCCATTTCTTCAAGCGCAAGCGCTTTCATTTCTCCACCGATACCCACGGCGGCGAGCGGGCGATGGTGCCGATCGGCAACTACGAACGGGTGATGCCGCTGGATATCCTGCCGACTATACTGCTGCGCGATCTGCTGGCCGGGGACACCGACAGCGCTCAGGCGCTGGGCTGTCTGGAGCTGGATGAAGAAGATCTGGCGCTCTGCACCTACGTCTGCCCCGGGAAGTATGAATATGGCCCGGCGCTGCGCAGCGTATTAACCCGGATTGAGCAGGAAGGATAAGAGATGGGCTTAAAGCATCTGATTGAAAAACTTGAGCCGCATTTCACGCACGGCGGCAAGCTGGAAAAATATTACCCGCTGTATGAGGCGGCGGCGACCATCTTCTACACTCCAGGCCAGGTCACCCGCGGCGCGGCGCACGTGCGTGACGCCATCGACCTCAAGCGGATGATGATCCTCGTGTGGTTTGCCGTATTCCCGGCGATGTTCTGGGGGATGTACAACGTCGGGCTACAGACCATTCCGGCGCTACATAAGCTTTACGGCGCCGAACAGCTGCAGCAGGTCATTGCCAACAACTGGCACTATAGCGTTGCCCAGTGGTTAGGGGTGAGCTTCAGCGCCGACGCCGGCTGGCTGAGCATGATGACCTTAGGCGCGGTCTTCTTCCTGCCTATCTATATCACCGTCTTTATCGTCGGCGGCTTCTGGGAAGTGCTGTTCGCTATCGTGCGCAAGCATGAGATCAACGAAGGCTTCTTTGTCACCTCGATTCTGTTTGCGCTGATCGTCCCGCCCACGCTGCCGCTGTGGCAGGCGGCGCTGGGGATCTCCTTCGGGGTGGTGATCGCTAAGGAGATTTTCGGCGGCACCGGGCGCAACTTCCTCAACCCGGCGCTGGCGGGGCGCGCGTTCCTGTTCTTCGCCTATCCGGCGCAGATCTCCGGCGACCTGGTGTGGACGGCGGCGGACGGTTTCTCCGGCGCTACGCCGCTCTCCCAGTGGGCCAGCGGCGGCGGTGAAGCGCTGGTTAACGTCGCTACCGGCATCCCGGTGAGCTGGATGGACGCCTTCCTCGGCAATATTCCGGGCTCGATTGGCGAAGTTTCAACGCTGATGATCCTGATTGGCGGAGCGATCATCCTCTTTAGCCGCGTCGCGTCCTGGCGCATCGTCGCCGGGGTAATGATCGGCATGATCGCCACCGCCACCCTGTTTAACGTTATCGGCTCCGACACTAACCCGATGTTCGCTATGCCATGGTACTGGCATCTAGTGCTCGGCGGCTTTGCTTTCGGCATGATGTTTATGGCGACGGACCCGGTATCCGCCTCGTTTACTGATAAAGGGAAATGGAGTTACGGCGTGCTGATCGGCGTGATGTGCGTGCTGATCCGCGTGGTGAACCCGGCTTATCCGGAAGGGATGATGCTGGCGATCCTCTTCGCCAACCTCTTCGCACCGCTGTTCGACTACCTGGTGGTGCAGGCCAATATTAAGCGGAGGAAGTCGCGTGGCTGAGAAGAAAAGTAACGATAGCATCGGCAAAACGCTGCTGGTGGTGCTGGTGCTTTGTCTGGTCTGCTCCATCGTAGTAGCGGGCTCGGCCGTCGGGCTGAAATCCCGCCAGCAGGCGCAGCGGGCGCTGGATAAGCAGCGTAATATCCTGGCGGTGTCCGGCCTGATGCAGCCCGGCATGGATGCTGATGCGGTCGCCGACACCTTCGCGGCGCGCATTTCGCCGCGACTGGTGAATCTGGCGACCGGTGAGCTTCTGGAGAAAGACCCGTCAAAATTCAATCAGGCCCAGGCGCTGAAGGATCCGCAACAGAGTATGGCGCTGGACGCCAGCCAGGATCCGGCCGGGATAAAACGCCGCAGCAACCTGGCGGAAATCTACCTGGTGCGTGACGCGCAGCAGAAGATTGAGCAGGTGGTGTTGCCCATTTATGGCAATGGCCTGTGGTCGATGATGTACGCCTTCGTAGCGCTGGATGTCGATGGCCGCACGGTGAAAGGCATTACCTACTATGACCAGGGGGAGACTCCGGGGCTGGGCGGCGAAGTGGAGAACCCGAACTGGCGCCAGCAGTTTGTCGGCAAGCAGGTGCTGGATGACAACGGCATGCCGGCGCTGAGAGTGGTCAAAGGCGGCGCGCGCGCTGGTGACCTGCATGCGGTTGATGGCTTATCGGGCGCCACGCTGACGTCAAATGGCGTACAGCACAGCTTCGATTTCTGGATGGGTGAACTGGGCTTTGGTCCGTTCCTGAAAAAGGTGCGTGAAGGAGGGCTGAACAATGGCTGAACAGAGCGATATGAAAGAGGTGAAGCGCGTGCTGGTGGGCCCGCTCATTGCCAATAACCCCATCGCCCTGCAGGTGCTGGGCGTCTGTTCCGCGCTGGCGGTCACCACTAAACTGGAAACCGCCTTCGTGATGACCATTGCGGTAACCCTGGTGACGGCGTTCTCCAGCATGTTTATCTCGATGATCCGCCACCACATTCCCAACAGCGTGCGCATCATCGTGCAGATGGCGATCATCGCCTCGCTGGTTATCGTGGTGGATCAGCTACTGCGGGCTTTCGCCTATGAGACTTCCAAGCAGCTGTCGGTATTCGTCGGGCTTATCATCACCAACTGCATCGTGATGGGCCGCGCCGAAGCTTACGCTATGAAGTCGCCGCCGCTGGCCAGCTTTATGGACGGTATCGGCAACGGTCTCGGCTACGGCGCGATCCTGATTATCGTCGGCTTCCTGCGCGAGCTTATCGGCAGCGGCAAGCTGTTCGGGATCACGGTGCTGGAGACGGTGCAGAACGGCGGCTGGTATCAGCCGAACGGCCTGTTCCTGCTGGCGCCGAGCGCGTTCTTCATTATCGGTTTACTGATCTGGGCCCTGCGTAGCTGGAAGCCTGAACAGCAGGAAAAGGAGTAATCGATGATGGCTCATTACATTAGCCTGTTTGTCCGCGCGGTGTTCGTTGAGAACATGGCGCTGGCCTTCTTCCTCGGGATGTGTACCTTCCTCGCGGTGTCGAAAAAGGTCTCCACCGCCTTCGGCCTCGGCGTTGCGGTGACGGTGGTGCTGGGTCTTGCCGTACCGATCAACAACCTGGTGTATAACCTGGTGCTGCGCGACGGCGCGCTGGTGGAAGGGGTGGACCTCAGCTTCCTGAACTTCATCACCTTTATCGGGGTGATCGCCGCGCTGGTGCAGATCCTCGAGATGATCCTCGATAAGTACTTCCCGGCGCTATACAACGCGCTGGGGATCTTCCTGCCGCTGATTGCAGTTAACTGCGCGATTTTTGGCGGTGTGTCGTTCATGGTGCAGCGTGATTACAACTTCCCGGAATCCATCGTCTACGGCTTCGGCTCCGGTATCGGCTGGATGCTGGCGATCGTGGCGATGGCGGGGATCCGCGAAAAGATGAAGTACGCCAATGTGCCTGCCGGCTTGCGCGGGTTAGGGATCACCTTTATCACCACCGGGTTGATGGCGCTGGGCTTTATGTCCTTCTCCGGCGTGCAGCTATAAGGGCGAATAAGTATGGAAATTATTCTTGGCGTCGTGATGTTCACGCTGATTGTGCTGGTGCTATCGGGGCTTATCCTGGCAGCGCGCTCAAAGCTGGTGAACGCAGGCGACGTGGTTATTGAGATCAATAACGAAGCGGATAAGCAGATCCGCACCCCGGCGGGGGATAAGCTGCTGAACACGCTGTCGAGCAACGGGATTTTTGTCTCCTCCGCCTGCGGCGGCGGCGGCTCCTGCGGCCAGTGTCGGGTGACTATTAAAGAGGGCGGCGGCGATATCCTGCCGACCGAGCTTTCGCATATTACCAAACGTGAAGCAAAAGCCGGCTGCCGTCTGGCTTGCCAGGTCGCGGTGAAGCAGAACATGAAGATTGAGCTACCGGAGGAAATCTTCGGTGTGAAAAAATGGGAGTGTGAAGTTATCTCCAATGATAACAAAGCCACTTTCATTAAAGAGCTCAAGCTGCGGATCCCGGAGGGGGAGGTGGTGCCGTTCCGCGCGGGGGGCTATATTCAGATCGAATGCCCGCCGCATAAAGTGGCCTATGCTGACTTCGATGTTCCGGATGAATACCGCTCGGACTGGGACAAGTTCAACCTGTTCCGCTACGTCTCTGAGGTGAAAGAGCCGACCCTGCGCGCCTACTCGATGGCTAACTATCCGGAAGAGAAGGGTATCATTATGCTCAACGTGCGCATTGCGACGCCGCCGCCGAAGGTGCCGGATGCCCCGCCGGGGATCATGTCGTCCTATATCTGGTCGCTGAAGCCGGGCGATAAGGTGACGATTTCCGGGCCGTTCGGCGAGTTCTTTGCCAAAGAAACCGACGCCGAGATGGTGTTTATCGGCGGCGGCGCCGGGATGGCGCCGATGCGTTCGCATATTTTCGACCAGCTCAAGCGCCTGCACAGCACACGCAAAATCAGCTTCTGGTACGGAGCGCGCTCGCTGCGCGAGATGTTCTACGATGATGAGTTTGAACAGCTGGCGCGGGATAACCCGAATTTTACCTTCCACGTCGCGCTCTCCGATCCGCTGCCGGAAGATAACTGGACGGGGCATACCGGCTTTATCCATAACGTTCTGTACGAGAACTATCTGCGCGATCACCCGGCGCCGGAAGACTGCGAGTTCTACATGTGCGGGCCGCCGGTAATGAATGCCGCGGTGATTAAGATGCTGAAGGACCTGGGCGTCGAGGACGAGAATATTCTGCTCGACGACTTTGGAGGCTGACGATGCTGACGGTGTTTGTCGCAACCTTTGTGATTTTTGCGTTGGTGATCCTCGGGATGTCGCTGGGCTACCTGGTGAAGCGCAAGAGCATTCAGGGCAGCTGCGGGGGGATCTCCTCGCTGGGGCTGGAGAAAGTCTGCGACTGTCCTGAGCCCTGCGACGCGCGTAAGAAACGTCTCGCCCGCGAGGCGCAGCGCCAGCAGCGGCGTATTTTGTAATCTTTGGCCATTTTGGCCCGGAGGCGCTGCGCTTGCCGGGCCTGCTGCTTCGGTTTTGTAGGCCGGGTCAGGCGCAGCCGCCACCCGGCATAAAGCGGCTCCGTGCCCGGTGGCGCTGCGCTTGCCGGGTCTGCTGCTTCGGTTTTGTAGGCCGGGTAAGGCGCCAGCCGCCACCCGGCAACAACATGCCAGCAACGTGAGGCCGCTTTCGCGGCCTTTTTTCTCCCTTTGCGCTCTTACTGCCAGCTTTTCGCCTGCGCCGGGGAATCGACCATCACGCCGTCAGCGCCCAGCGCCTTCGCCGTGCGGTAATCTTCCGCACTGTTGATGCCGAAGAAGATAATGTGCGCTTTGCCCTGCGAGCGGAAGCAATCCATCGCCTCTTTATCCCAGGTGAGCGTCGCCGGGGAGACCCCTTCCCCAAGAGTGAATTTCTCCACCACCTCTACCTTGCGCTTCAGCTCCAGCCCATACCACTGCTCGCCTTCGCGCTGGCTGGCAGGCTGGCACTGATGGCTGAGCGAAATACTGGCGAGCCTGGTGCGGGTTTCGCTACGGGTGACGAAGTGGGGAATAGCCGGCGGCAGCGCGGCGATATAGCGGTCTTCGGTGGAATAGACCCGCACGCGATTGAGGCTGTGCGTGGCTTTTAACACCGCAAGCAGGCGCTCGCCCATCACGGTCGGGTCGGCATCCGGAGATTTAATGTCGATGTAGAAGAACGTGTGCGGCCATTGCTGCAAAACGGCTTGCAGCGTGGGAATGGTGGCCTGCTTGCCGCGCCAGGGGTGGCTGTCATCACCCCATTTCCAGCCGGCATCGACTTTCGCCAGCTCGGCGGCGGTCAAACTGGAAACTTTGCCCTCGCTATTGGTCAATGCGGAAAGATCGCTGGACCGGTAGAGCACCGGCACGCCGTCGCGGCTTAACTGCACGGTGACCCAGATGGCCTCAGCGTTATTCTCCAGCGCCAGCTTGATCGCTGGCAGGGTATTTTCCGGCGCATCGCCGGTGCCGCCGCGGTGGGCAATCAGCTGTGGGGCTGCCCAGGCGCTGGCGGTGGCCAGCAGGCAAAGTGCGGTAAGTATTTTCTTCATGATTACACCTTCCAGATTCATCGGTTAACTTTATGAAAATAAACATAATTCATTGCATTTTTATGTTTTGACCGCTTTTTTAGCCGATGAAATAAAAAAAGCATCAAATTCGCAGCGAGTTTTGCTATGCTGTATGGGTATACAGTGTTGAGTCTGACGATGCGTAAAATTATCCATGTCGATATGGACTGTTTCTTTGCGGCGGTGGAGATGCGCGACAACCCGGCGTTGCGCGATATCCCCCTCGCAATAGGCGGCAGTCGGGTACAGCGTGGCGTGATTAGTACCGCGAACTATCCTGCGCGCAAGTTTGGCGTGCGCAGCGCTATGCCGACGGCGACAGCGCTCAAGCTGTGCCCGCATCTCACACTGCTTCCCGGCCGCTTCGATGCCTACAAAGAAGCCTCGAACCATATCCGCGAAATTTTCTCCCGCTACACCTCGCGCATTGAGCCGCTGTCGCTGGATGAAGCCTATCTTGACGTCAGCGACAGCGTGCATTGTCACGGGTCGGCCACCCTGATAGCCCAGGAGATCCGCGAAACCATTGAACGGGAGCTGCGCCTCACCGCCTCGGCGGGGGTCGCGCCGGTAAAGTTTCTTGCCAAAATCGCCTCTGACATGAATAAACCCAACGGCCAGTTCGTTATCGCTCCCCATCAGGTGGCTGAGTTTGTGCGGGCGCTGCCGCTGGCGAAAATACCCGGCGTCGGGAAGGTATCGGCAGCGAAGCTGGAAAATATGGGCCTGCGTACCTGTGGCGATGTGCAGAACAGCGATCTGGCCATGCTGCTTAAGCGTTTCGGTAAATTCGGCCGTATTTTGTGGGAGCGCAGCCACGGGATTGATGAGCGGGAAATCCATAACGACCGCCAGCGCAAGTCGGTGGGCGTGGAGCGCACCCTGGCGGAAGATATTCACGAATGGCCGGAGTGCGAAGCGATAATCGAAAACCTCTACCCGGAGCTGGAGCGCCGGCTGGCGAAGGTTAAACCGGACCTGCTGATCGCCCGTCAGGGGATTAAACTGAAATTCAATGACTTCCAGCTGACCACCCAGGAGCACGTCTGGCCGCGGCTGAACAAAGCGGATCTGATTGCCACCGCGCACAAGGCCTGGGATGAGCGCCGTGGCGGACGTGGCGTGCGTCTGGTTGGGCTCCACGTAACGCTGCTCGATCCGCAGCTGGAAAGACAGCTTTTATTAGGGATTTAACCATGCACATTCGCCCTTACCACGACAGCGATTTACCACTGCTCTGCCAGATCTTTCTGCGCGCGGTGCGGGAAACGGCCAGCCGGGACTATACCCCGGCGCAGATTGCGGCCTGGGCGCAGGTGGATGAGACGCGCTGGCGGCAAAAGCTGGCTGATTCAATCGGGCTGGTGGCGGAAGTAGAGCATCAACCGGTTGGCTTTATCACCGCCATCGGGACGCATATCGATTTACTCTTCGTCTCGCCGGATCATGGCCGGCAGGGTATCGGCGGCGCGCTTATCGAGGCGCTCTGCGCTCAGTATCCTGCGCAAATCCTGACGGTGGACGCCAGCATTACGGCAAAACCCTGTTTTACAGCCCATGGCTTTAAGGTGGTGGCTGAGCAGCGGGTAGCGGCGCGCGGAGAGTGGTTTATTAACTACCGGATGGAAAGCGCGGGTCGCTAAGGTGAGGCGGATGAAAAACCGGCGGCGGACTGCCGCCGGTGGTAGTGCTTATTTAGCCGGAATGGCTTTCAGCAGCTCGGTCAGCAGCGTCCAGTACTGGCCGACGCTTTCGATATGTACCTGTTCATCCGGAGAGTGCGGACCGGTAATGGTCGGCCCGATGGAGACCATGTCCATTTCCGGATACGGTTTTTTGAACAGGCCGCATTCCAGACCGGCGTGGATGATCTGGATGTTCGGCGTCTTGTTGAACAGACGCTGATAGGTCTCGCGCACCAGGTGCATCACTGGCGAATTGGCGTCCGGCTGCCAGCCCGGGTAAGCGCCTTTGGCTTCGGTTTTCGCCCCCGCTAGTTTACCCAGAGAATCCAGCATGCTGACCACGTAGTCTTTGCCGCTGTCGATCAGCGAGCGGATCAGGCAGTGGATCTGTACGTTGTCATCGGTCATGGTGACGACGCCGACGTTCAGCGAAGTTTCCACTACGCCTTTCGCCACGTCAGAGTTGCGGATAACCCCGTTCGGCGTGGCGTTCAGCAGACGGATGAAAGTGTCGCGGGAAGCCTGAGTCAGCGCCGCTTTGTCGTTATCGACCGCTTCCACGAGCACCACCAGGTTCTTCTCTTTGGCCTCCAGCTCGTTTTTCAGCAGCGCCTGGTAAGTATTCACCAGCGCTTTCAGCGCATCGGCTTTATCCGCGGCGACGGCGACAGTAGCGTAAGCTTCACGCGGGATGGCGTTGCGCAACGTGCCGCCGTTGAAATCGACCAGACGCAGATCCAGCTCATCGGCGTGGCCGGCGAGGAAGCGCGACAGCAGCTTGTTGGCGTTACCCAGACCAAGGTGAATATCACCGCCGGAGTGGCCGCCTTTCAGCCCTTTTAAGGTGACTTTAAAGCTCTGGAACCCGGCCGGAATCGCTTCGCGGGTCAGCGCCAGGTTAGAGGTGAAATCGATCCCGCCGGCGCAACCCATGTAGATTTCGCCTTCTTCTTCGGAGTCGGTGTTGATCAGAATATCGGCCTGCAGCCAGTTGGCCTGCAGACCGAAGGCACCGTCCATGCCGGCTTCTTCGGTCATGGTCAGCAGCACTTCCAGCGGGCCGTGAGCGACGCTGTCGTCGGCCAGTACCGCCAGTGCGGACGCCATCCCGATACCATTGTCCGCGCCCAGCGTGGTGCCGCGCGCTTTCACCCATTCGCCGTCAATGTACGGCTGAATCGGATCTTTGGCGAAGTCGTGGACGGTGTCATTATTTTTCTGCGGCACCATATCGAGGTGCGCCTGCAGCGCTACCGGCTTACGGTTTTCCATACCGGCAGTCGCGCCTTTACGAATCAGAATGTTGCCAACCTGGTCGCGTTCCGCGTGTAAGCCTTTTTCTTTTGCCCAACCCATAATGTGCTCGGCGAGCTGTTCTTCGTGATAGGACGGGTGCGGGATGGAGCAAATCTTGGCAAAAATATCCCAAAGCGGCTGCGGGGATAGTTGAGACAGTTCAGACACGGTAAGTCTCCTTACAGACTCCTGCATACAGCGGTTGCAGGACGAGGGTTAGCGTTAAAATACACAACAAGCCCGGGCTTGCGCGATGGGGTTGAGAATACCACTTTCCACCGCCGCAGGTAGTGTAAACAACGCAAAAAGCGTTGCGCAAACCGCTTAACACTGGTTTTTAGTGCGTCAGATCTCTATAATCTCGCGCAACCATTTTCCCCCTCGAACATTATTTAAGCCGTATTACACAGGCTGGGACACTTCACATGAGCGAAAAATACGTCGTCACCTGGGACATGTTGCAGATTCACGCCCGCAAACTAGCCAGCCGTCTGCTGCCGGTTGAGCAATGGAAAGGCATTATTGCCGTTAGCCGCGGCGGACTGGTACCGGGAGCGTTACTGGCGCGTGAACTGGGCATTCGTCATGTTGATACCGTATGCATCTCCAGCTACGACCATGATAACCAGCGCGAGCTGAAAGTGCTGAAACGTGCGGAAGGCGATGGCGAAGGCTTTATCGTTATCGACGATCTGGTGGATACCGGCGGGACCGCTGTGGCGATCCGCGAAATGTATCCCAAAGCGCACTTTGTCACCATTTTCGCCAAACCGGCAGGCCGTCCGCTGGTGGATGATTACGTGGTTGATATTCCGCAGGATACCTGGATTGAACAGCCGTGGGATATGGGCGTGGTGTTTGTACCGCCTATCGCAGGTCGTTAATTCTTCAGGACAGTGCTATTTACCACGCCCGGCTTGCCGGGCGTGGTTTTTTTTATCCTTTAGCAGGTTACAATATCCGGAGTGGCACTACGACGGAGACTGCACATGTCACAGGCTAACCTTAGCGAAACGCTGTTTAAACCTCGCTTCAAACATCCCGAAACCTCTACGCTGGTGCGCCGGTTTTCTGCCGGAAAACCCCAGGCGATGCAGTCAGCGCTGAGCGGCAATCACGTCGATCACTGGTACCGTCTGATCAATCGCTTAATGTGGATCTGGCGCGGCGTAACCCCGCAGGAGATCCTCGATGTGCAAGCGCGCATTGTGATGAGCGAGGCCGAACGAACCGATCCCGAGCTGTTCGATACCGTTATCGGCTATCGCGGCGGCAACTGGATTTTTGAGTGGGCGAAAGAAGCCATGCAGTGGCAGCAAAAGGCCGGGCAGGAAGCCGATCCTTTGCTGAGCGGCCGCCACTGGCTGCATGCTTCGAACCTGTACAGCATTGCCGCTTATCCGCATATCAAAGGCGATGAGCTGGCGGAACAGGCGCAGGCTTTAGCCAACCGGGCGTATGAAGAGGCCGCCCAGCGGCTGCCTGGCGCCCTGCGCGAGCTGGAGTTTACTATCCCTGGCGGCTCGCCGATAACCGGCTTTTTGCATATGCCGAAAGGCGAGGGGCCGTTTCCGACGGTGCTGATGTGCGGGGGGCTGGACTCGCTGCAGACCGATTATTACAACCTGTATGAAAACTACTTCTCACCGCTCGGCATTGCCATGCTGACCCTTGATATGCCCTCCATCGGCTTCTCATCAAAATGGACGCTGAATCAGGACACCAGCCTGCTGCATCAGCACGCGCTGCGCCATCTGGAAAATGTGCCGTGGATTGACCATACCCGTGTCGCCGCCTTCGGCTTCCGCTTTGGCGCCAATATCGCGGTGCGTCTCGGTTACCTGGAGCCGCAGCGGCTGAAGGCCGTAGCCTGTCTGGGGCCGGTGGTCCACGGTCTGCTGGTGGATCCCCTGCATCAGGGGCGCGTGCCGGAGATGTACCTCGACGTGCTGGCCTCGCGGCTGGGCATGCATGACGCATCCGATGAAGCGCTGCGCGTGGAGCTCAATCGCTATTCGCTCAAAACCCAGGGACTGCTGGGGCGCCGTTGCCCGACGCCGATGCTCTCCGGCTTCTGGAAGGATGATCCGTTCAGCCCTGAAGAGGAGTCGCGGTTAATCACCTCGTCATCTGCCGATGGCAAACTGCTGGAGATCCCGTTTAACCCGGTGTATCGCAATTTTGATCACGCATTGCGACAGATCGCCCGCTGGATCAATCATAGATTTGGTTAATTTATTGCTAAATTCTATTGGTTTGGTAAAACAGTTGCATCACTAAAGGAGATCGCAATGACGTTACCGAGTGGACACCTGAAAAGTAAGTTGATCAAGAAATTCACGGCGCTAGGGCCTTACATTCGCGAAGAGCAGTGCCATGACAACCGTTTCTTTTTCGATTGCCTGGCAGTTTGCGTCAATGTTAAGCCCGCGCCGGAGAAGCGTGAATTCTGGGGCTGGTGGATGGAAATGGAAGCACAAGAGTCACGTTTCACCTATAGCTACCAGTTTGGTCTGTTCAATAAAGAAGGGTCATGGCAGGCGGTCGACATTGACGACCCGGAAGTGAGCGACAGACTGGAAAAAACGCTGCGCGAATTTCACGAGCGCGCGGCAGCGCTGCTGACCACCTTTAATCTGAAGCTGGAACCGGCCGACGATTTCAGCGAGCCGGTTCGTCTGCGGGCCTGATTGATCTACGGATACGATTTCTCCACGCCCGTGCGGCGTGGAGGAGCGTGACGAAGACGTTGCCGGCATCCCCGTACTTTCTACCCCACCGCCTGACTCACACTACCTGCGGCTGCAGCTTGCCGGCCATCGCCTGCTGAATAATCGGGATCGGAGTCAGTAAGTGCTCGCGCATCAGCGCGCTGGCCTGTTCAGCGTCGCGCGCCAGAATAGCGTCCACCAGAGTCTGATGCTGGACATGCTTATCTTCCAGCATCTCCACCGACAGCACAGTGGTGCGCAGCCAGATGAAGCGGTAGCGGGCCGCCAGGTCGAACAGCCGTTCGCGCATCTGCAGCAGATACTGCGAACCGCAGCCGGCGACGATGGCGGTGTGAAATGCCTGATGGCGCTGGTCCCATTCATCGAGTAAGTGCTCACTCGCTTCGCACGACTCCAGCTTGTTGAGCAGATGGGCGCGGGCCAGCAGCTCGGCTTCCCACTCATCGCCGCCGCGCTCAATGGCGAGGCGCACCAGCATGGCTTCCATGTTGGCGCGCGCGTCGAAGATATCGAGAAGCTCCTGTTCCGACATGGGCGCTACCCGATAGCCTTTCTGATTGACCACCGTCACCAGCCGCTCGGCCACCAGCTGCGAAAGCGCCTCGCGCAGCGGACCGACCCCCAGGGCATAGCGCGAGGTCAACAGGCTCATCCGCAGCTTCTCATCGGGTTGGTAGACCCCGCGGATGATGTCGTTTTTTAACCAACGGTACCCGTCAATGGCCGTCGCCTGGGAAATGGCGGTCATGTTCTTACTCCTGAATACTCTTCCCGGCGGGCGCCGGGAAGAGGGTTAACGCGTATTTTGCAGCGGCAGTTTTTGCCACAATACCAGCTTTTTCCAGCGCGACATAATCGGTACCGTACAAATAATTCCCAATGCTAACAGGCCGGTAGAGATCACCTCCAGCTGCTGCGCCGGACGGAACAGCATCACCACCAACACGAAGGTGATAAAGGCGATCACCAGCCAGGTCAGGTACGGATAGAGCCACATTCTGAGACGGATTTCGCCACCTTGCGCCTGAAGGATTTTACGCATCCGCAGTTGCGAAACGGCGATCACCAGATAGACCAGCAGAGCGATGGCGCCGGAGCTGTCGATGAGGAATTTAAACACCTTGGCAGGCGCGTAGTAGTTCACCACCACGGTGAGGAATGCCGCGCCGGTGGAGAGCAGCACCGCCACGTACGGCGTTTTGCTGCGGTTGGTCCGCCCCATGATGGCCGGCGCATCACCTCGGCGGCTCAGGGAGTAGAGCATCCGCGAAGCGGTATACAGCGCCGAGTTCAGACAGCTGGTGACCGACAGGAGGATCACGCCGTCCATAATCAGCTTCGCGTAGGGAATATGCAGCAGCTCGAGCACCGAGCGGTAGGAACCGATGCTCTTCAGCCCCGGCATATTCCATGGGATGAGGGCGACGACGATAAAGATCGAGCACAGATAAAAAATAGAGATACGCCAGATCACCGAGTTGGTGGCGCGGACGATGTGTTTATCCGGCGTGTCCGATTCGGCGGCGGCAATGGTGACGATCTCCGCGCCCATAAAGGAGAACATGGTGATCAGCATCGCGCTCAGCACCGCGCCGAAGCCGTTCGGCATAAAGCCGCCGTGGTCCCACAGCCGCGAAATGCCGCTCACCTCGGCATAGGGATAAAAACCGGTAATGGCGACCGCGCCCAGTACGATAAACGCCAGAATAGCGACCACTTTGCACAGCGCCAGCCAGAACTCGAATTCGCCGTAGTTTTTGACGCTCAGCAGGTTACTGCCGGTGAGGGCGAGGGTGATGACCAGGGAGAACAACCACACCGGGACGCCCGGCACCCATGAATGCAAAATAATCGCCGCGATATTGGCTTCCAGCGGAATAACCAGGACCCAAAACCACCAGTACAGCCAGCCGATGGTATACCCCGCCCAGCGGCCGATGGCTTTATCAGCATAGGTGGAAAAGGAGCCGGTATCCGGCGTGGCGACCGCCATTTCGGCCAGCATACGCATAATCATCACCACCAGCAGCCCGGCAAACAGATAGGCCAGCAGCACTGCCGGGCCCGCCTCGGCAATGGCGACGCTGGATCCGACAAATAAACTCGCGCCGATCACCCCGGCGATAGATAACATTGTGACGTGGCGCGACTTCAGTCCCGCCCCTAAATCCTGTGATTGCGACAGTTGCCCCATCATTTACCCTCTCGAAGTGTGTCACCTGGGAGAGCGCCCCGACATTCCCGCGCCGGGGCACGCGTATAATTATTGTTTTGCAGGTCTCGTCTTCATTCCCTTACTAACGTACTTCGTTTCCGCATATCTGTTGTTTTATGCCTGTTTCGCCTCGGTAAAGCAGTCGGCGATGATCTTCAGCCCCTGCTCGATCTGCGCCTCTTCGATGGTCAGTGGCACCAGGATGCGCAGTACGTTGTAGTACGGCCCGCAGGAGAGCAGGATCAGGCCTTTGTCGCGCGCGCGGGCGACGATATCCGCCGTGAGTCTTGCATTCGGTCTGCTGTGGTCGCCTTCTTCAAACAGCTCGATGGCGATCATCGCTCCCAGACCGCGGACATCGCCGATCTCCGGATGATTTTCAGCGATCGCCAGCAGGCCCTGGCGCAGGGTATCACCGAGCTGGTTGGCTTTTTCCAGCAGGTTTTCCTGCTCGAAAATCTGCAATACCGCCAGGGCGGCGGCGCAGGCGATGGGGTTGCCAGCGTAGGTGCCGCCCAGTCCGCCGGGGGCGATGGCGTCCATCACTTCCGCGCGGCCGGTGACGCCCGCCAGCGGGAAACCGCCGGCGATGGATTTGGCGAAGGTGGTGATATCCGCCGCGACGCCCATCTGCTCCATGGCGAACAGGGTACCGGTGCGGCCCGCGCCGCTCTGAACCTCATCGGCGATGAGCATAATGCCGTGCTCGTCGCACAGGGCGCGCAGGCGCTGCATAAAGGCCGGGGAGGCGGCATAGAATCCGCCTTCACCCTGCACCGGCTCGATAATGATGGCGGCGATATCTTCCGGCGCGGCATCGTTTTTGAAGATGCGATGGATGCTGGCGATCGCCTCGTCATCGCTGACGCCGTGCAGCGCGCACGGGTAGAGGGCGCGATAGACGTGGCCCGGCATTAAGCCCATACCGGCGGAGTAAGGATTCACTTTACCGGTCAGCGACAGGGTGTAGTGGGTACGGCCGTGATAGGCGCCGGTGAAGGCGATAGCGCCGCTGCGCCCGGTTGCCGCGCGGGCGATCTTCATCGCGTTCTCCACCGCTTCCGACCCGGTGGTGACCAGCAGGGTTTTCTTGGCGAAATCACCTGGCACCTTCTGGTTCATCTTTTCGCACAGCGCCAGGTAGGGCTCGTAGGCCAGCACCTGGAAGCAGGTATGGGACAGCTTTTTCAGCTGGTCCTCCACGGCGGCGACAATCTGCGGATGCAGGTGGCCGGTATTGAGCACCGCGATACCGCCGGCAAAATCGAGATATTCCCGCCCTTCGACGTCCCACACCCGGCAGTTCTCCGCGCGCTCGGCGAAGATAGGATGGATCTGGCCGACGCCGCGCGGGACCGCGTCGCTGCGACGCGCCATTAATGCTTTATTGCTGTTCATCCGACACTCCTGTTAAAGGCCAATACACATGTATTTGATTTCTAAGTAGTCTTCGATACCGTACTTCGACCCTTCGCGGCCGAGGCCGGAGGCCTTAACGCCGCCGAACGGGGCGACTTCGGTGGAGATAATGCCGGTATTGATGCCGATGATGCCGTACTCCAGCGCTTCGCCGACGCGGAACACGCGGCTCAGATCGCGGGCGTAGAAATAGGCGGCGAGGCCGAACTCGGTATCGTTGGCCTGGGCAATGACGTCGGCTTCATCTTTAAAGCGGAACAGCGGGGCCAGCGGGCCGAAGGTCTCCTCTTTCGCCACTTTGGCGCTGTCGGGAACGTTGACCAGGATGGTCGGCTGGAAGAAGTTGCCGCCCAGGGCGTGCGGTTTGCCGCCGGTGACCACCTTCGCGCCTTTGGCGATGGCGTCGGCAATGTGTTCTTCAACTTTGGCGACGGCTTTCTCGTCGATCAGCGGGCCGGTGGTGACCCCGTCCTGCAGGCCGTCGCCAATGCGCAGTTTTTCCACCGCCTGCTGCAGCTTCTCGGCGAAACGTTCATATACCCCGTCCTGGACGTACAGGCGGTTGGCGCAAACGCAGGTCTGCCCGGCGTTGCGGAACTTCGACGCCAGCGCCCCCTCGACGGCTTTGTCGAGGTCGGCATCGTCGAAGACGATAAACGGCGCGTTGCCGCCCAGCTCCAGGGAGACTTTTTTGATGTCTTTCGCGCACTGCTCCATCAGCTGGCGGCCAATCTCGGTCGAGCCGGTAAAGGAGAGCTTGCGCACCAGCGGGTTACTGGTCAGTTCGCCGCCGACCGCGCCGGCTGAGCCGGTGACCACGTTGAACACCCCGGCGGGGATCCCGGCGCGATTCGCCAGTTCGGCCAGCGCCAGCGCAGAAAACGGCGTCTGGCTGGCCGGTTTCAGGACCATGGTGCAGCCCGCAGCCAGCGCCGGGCCCGCTTTGCGGGTGATCATCGCCGCCGGGAAGTTCCACGGGGTGATGGCGGCGGTAACGCCGATGGGCTGCTTAATCACCAGCAGGCGCTTGTCGGCCTGGTGGCCAGGAATGGTGTCGCCGTAAATGCGCTTACCTTCTTCGGCGAACCACTCAATAAAGGAGGCGGCGTAGCTGATTTCACCTTTGGCTTCCGCCAGCGGTTTCCCCTGCTCGAGGGTCATCAGACGAGCGAGATCGTCCTGATTCTCCATCATAAGATCGAACCAGCGGCGCAGAATGTTCGCCCGCTCTTTGGCGGTGAGGGCACGCCAGGCGGGAAGGGCGCGGTTAGCTGCCTCGATCGCTTGTCGGGTTTCGTCGGCGCCCATTTTCGGCACGCTGCCGAGCTGCTCGCCGTTGGCCGGGTTGGTCACCGCAATCACGTCGCCGTTGGGCGCATCGCGCCACTGACCATCAATCAGCGCCTGCTGGCGAAACAGAGTCATATCGTTGAGTTGCATAATCGCTTCCTGTCTTCAGGGGGTTAACGGGTAAAAGCGGCGTGTAGTGTCTCCACGCTACGTGCCGCACGCAGCGTGCGTCCGGGATTGCTCTGGCTGGCCAGCAGGGTCTGCACCTTGCTGACGATATGCGCGCCGATCGGGATAGCCGACGTCGCCGCCGGCGACGGCGCGTTACAGGTGTGAATGGAACGCGCGGTGGTGACGAAGAGAAAATCGTCGATCAGTTTGCCCTGCGGCGACACCGCCTGCGCCCGCACGCCGGCCGGCCACGGGCGTAAATCGCTGAGCGTCAGGCTCGGGCAGTATTTCTGCACCAGCCGCAGATAGCCGCTTCTGCACAGCGAATTCTTCATTTCGCCCAGTCCGGAGCGCAGGTTGTTTTGCAGTACCCGGCGGATGCCGGGCGAGGTGAGGATCTCCAGGGTATCGGCCAGCGAGATATCACGCTTGCGATAGCCTTCGCGCTTCAGGGCCAGCACGGCGTTGGGGCCGACGGTGACGCTGCCGTCGATCATGCGGGTCAGGTGGACGCCGAGGAACGGCATCGCCGGATCGGGGATCGGATAGATCAGATGGTTGACGATCTGATTGTGCTGCGGGGCAAGCTGGAAATATTCCCCGCGGAACGGGCAGATGATAAACCCGGGATCGACGCCGAGCATTTTCACCAGCCGATCGGCCATCAGCCCGGAGCAGGTAATCAGCGTCGAGGCCTCATACTCACCGCCCTGACGGGTACGGATCACCACGCCGCTGGCGTGTTCTTTCAGGGCGCTGACTTCGGCGTTGTAGACGATGGCGCCGCCTTTCGATTCGAAGTTCTTCGCCATCGCCGCCGCCACGTCGCGGTAGCTGACGATGCCGCTGGAAGGGACGAATATCCCGCCGAGCCCGGTTATGTTCGGTTCGCGCTCGCGCAGCTCCCCGGCGCTCAGCCATTCCCGCTGCAGGCCGTTGGCGGCGGTGCGATCCCACAGGGCGCGCATCCGCTCCATCTCCAGCGGCGAGGTGGCGACCAGCATCTTGCCGCAGACGTCATAGCGGATGCCGTTCTGCTCGCAAAAGGCCTTGGTAGCGCGGTTGCCGGCGAGGCAAAACTGCGCCTTGAGGCTGCCGGGGGTGTAATACACCCCGGCGTGGATCACGCCGCTGTTGTGGCCGGTCTGATGGCAGGCCGGGCCGGACTCTTTTTCCAGCAGCGCAATGCGGGCGTCCGGGTAAATCTCAATTAACTGCATGGCGGTCGACATGCCGATGATGCCGCCGCCGATAATCACGAAATCATACATCCGCTCAATTCCTTCGCCTGAAAACCCTTATTGATGAGTCTGGTAATGATTCGTGGAATACGCAAAGTAGCCGCGCTGGCGCATCAGCTCGCGGCGCAGGTCCGGGTGCGGCGTAAAGCGGTCGCGGCCGTGCAGCCAGAACAGGTTGTTAATCAACAGAAATTTGCCTACCGGCACCGGTATAGAAAGAATGTTTTTGCTGGTCTCCAGCGCGTCGGAGAGGCGGCTCAGCCAGGTGCCTTCTTCGAAATCTTTCGGCTGGACGAACTGGTCGATATAGCGCATCACCGGGCGACCCAGCTGGTCGACGTCGAACACCGGGTGGAAAACATCTTTGCTGACGTTTTTGCTCGGCGGCGCGGCCCAGCGCATCGGGCGGCGGGCGAGCGGGTCGCGGAAGAATTCGTCGAGGTGCTCCCAGTCGTCGAGATGCAGCAGCAGGGAATTGCCGCCCTGCATGTTCTGCTCGTCGATCTTCATCATCAGCACGTAGTCGGTTTGCTCTTCGACGTAGGTACCGTCGTTGTGCAGCTCCATCACCCGGTGCGGCTGGCGCAGGTAGCTGTCGGAATTATCGACGTTTTTTACCACGAAGCGGGCGTAATACTGGCCGCTCATGGCGTCGAAGTTGGAACGGCCAATCAGGTGGGCGACGGCGGTGGCCAGCTTGACCATCTCTTCGGCCTGGCTGACGTTATCGATCCCTTCGCCGTTGATCAGCAGCGCGCCTTCCGCGCGATCGAGCAATGTTTTGATCAGCAGCGGCTGCAGCTGGTTGCCGCACAGATCGTCGAGGATCTTGCCCACCTGGAAGCGTAAGAAAGATTTGTACTCCAGCGCCTGCACCGGCCACTGCTCGACCTGCTGCAGAAACTGGGTGGTGGTGTCCGCGGAAAAGGTGAGCTCCAGCAGGCGCGGCGACTGGGCGGAAGGGGAGACGGTAAAGCCAGGGTATTGCTGGGCTAACGGCGCGGGTGTCGGTTTTACTGCGGTCAGGGCGTTCATCAGGATCGTTCCTCGCTGTAAGGTCAGGGTGATGTTCATTTCGTAGCCATAAATTAAAAATATCTACATTTTTATAAAATGCGTACGAAATGGCCTTTTTGTTTCCATTTTGTGATCTGACAACAATTATTTAACAATGCGGGAGGGGGATAAGGTGGTGGTGAAAGTTGAGGAGCAGAGCGAGCGGCGGATAGCGCAAAAAATGGGGGGTAGGCTGACGGGAAATCGTAATACCGGTCACAGTTTTTAATCTGCACAATACCCTTACCAGATGAAGGTGTTAATATTCAGCCGGTAAATACCTTTCAATGCTCACCGAGGCTTCGATGCTGGAGAATGTCATTATCAGATAATCAGCTTCCCGACCTGCCCAGGCCGGACTGATTATCGCTGCGCTTAAACCTTACGCACACACCTGCGGGTGTAGGCATGTTTTCGCACATGATAATGAACAGGTTTCAGTATGAATTTATCCCGTCAGGAACAACGGACCTTACACGTACTCGCCAAAGGTGGCCGTATTGCGCACGTCCGCGATACCTCCGGCCGCATTACCGCCGTCGAATGCTACACCCGGGAAGGGCTGTTGCTGAGCGACTGTACCCTCGCGGTCTTCAAAAAGCTCAAAACCAAAAAGCTGATTAAGTCGGTGAATGGCCAGCCGTACCGGATCAACACCACCGGTTTGAATAACGTTCGCGCACAGGCGGACAACCGCTGATACAGCGACCCGGGCAGGGTCTCTGCCCGGGCGTATGGCTCTCAAGGAGAAACACCCATGATCGATATCCCTCGCATTTTTACTATCAGTGAAAGCGAACACCGTATTCATAACCCTTTTACCCCGGAAAAGTACGCCACGCTGGGACGGGCGCTGCGAATGGCGCCGGGCACCACCATTCTTGACCTCGGCAGCGGTTCCGGCGAGATGCTCTGTAGCTGGGCGCGCGATCATCAGATCGTCGGCACCGGGGTGGACATGAGTCTGCTATTCAGTCAGCAGGCGGCCGCCCGGGCAGAAGCGCTCGGGGTGAGCGACCGGGTGACCTTCATACACCAGGATGCCAGCGGGTATGTCGCCAGTCAGCCGTGCGATATTGCCGCCTGCGTGGGGGCAACGTGGATCGGCGGCGGAGTGGCAGGCACGATTGCGCTACTGAAGCAGAGTCTTAACCCAGGCGGCATGCTGCTTATCGGCGAGCCATGGTGGCGCAAACGCCCCGCCACGGCGGAAGAAGCGGTTGCCTGCGGCGCGCAGTCACCCGATGACTTCCTGACGCTGCCGGCGCTGGTCGCTCACTTTGGCGAACTGGGCTATGACGTGGTGGAGATGGTGCTGGCCGACCAGGAGGGCTGGGATCGTTATGAAGCGGCGAAATGGCTGACGATGCGCCGCTGGCTGGAGGCCAATCCGCACGATGACTTCGCGCCGGAGGTTCGCCAGCAGTTGACCACTGCGCCGCTACACCACGTCACCTGGACCCGGGAATATCTCGGCTGGGGCGTGTTTGTCCTGATGGCGCGTTAACCGGTATGTCGGTAGCGTCAGGAGGCGCTACCGACCATTTTCAGACCTTCAGCTCGTCGTAGCTGACCATGACGTGCTGGCGAAAGGCGGGCCGTGCGGTTAGCCGTGCATAATACGCCGCAAGGTGGGGGAGGGGACGACGGGTGATATCGATGGCAAAGTAGCGGTACAGCACATGACCAAACTGGATATCGGCCAGGGTGAAGGTATCGCCCACCAGATAGCGACTGCCGGCGAGACGTGCCTCGGCAATCGCCAGCTTTTGCTCCAGGGCCGTCACCGCCGCGGCGATGGCCTGCGGATCCCGCTCGGCGGCGGGCGTGCGCACCACGCGCCAGAACACCGGCGCCGTAAAGCCGAGGGCGATATTCTGCTTTGACCACTCGGCCCAGCGATCAACCTCAGTACGAGCCAGCAGTTCGCCCGGCCAGAAGGCGTCGTCGGCGTAGCGACTGGCTAAATAGCGAAGGATCGCGCCGGTTTCCCACAGCGGCGGATTTTCGTCATCCTGCAGCACTGGCACCGTACGATTGGGATTGAGCTGATAAAACGCCTCGCTGTCGGTACCGCCATAGCGATGCCCCACGTCGAACCGGAGATAGTCCAACCCAAGCTCGCCAACACACCACATCAGCGCCTGCACGTTAGAGGAGGTTTTTCGGCCCCAGATGGTCAACATCGGGATCTCCAGAGAATAATGAAAGAAGGAGCATAGCAGGTTGGGTTGAAAAGAGGAGGGGGCACAAAAGAAATGAACCACCTCGCCGCACAGGGGGCGGACGCGCTGGTCAGATGTTCAAACCAGGGGCGTAGCTGAGCCAGCTATTCAGTACACAGTATAAGAGGAAGAAACAGAGGGCAGCAGTTTGCCCTCTGTTTACTTGTGTGGTCTTGTACTAAGGTGTGGCGCTAAAAAACTCGCCAAACTTGACGGCCAGCCAGCCGACAGGCGTCGTGGCGCCGCCGACGATATTGGTGATCTCGGCCATCCCTTCCGGCACTGGAATATGCGAGTTCACCGCCGCCTGAGTGTATTCTTGCGAAATGTCCGTCCCGACATACAGGATGCAGGTCACGATCAGGGTTCCGGTTATGAACATGCGGAACATATTTCGTTTACAGAACGGCGTGACCATTGCCAGCAGGAACATTAATGAAGCCAGATCGACAAAGGGCAGTACGCGGTTGCCGGGCAGAATGATAGACAGCACCACAGCCATAGGGATTAACAGCAGACCGGTCGCCAGTACCGAAGGTTCACCGATCAGTAACGCCGTATCCATCCCGATATAAAAATCGCGCCCCGGGAATTTAGCCTTCAGTTTTGCTTCAGCGGCATCACGGACAATCAACAATCCCTGCACCAGAATTTCAATCATTTTAGGCAGCAGCAGCATGGCGGCTGAAACCTTAATGGCCAGTGAAACGGCAGCAGAAACGTCATATCCCGCCAGGAAGGCCAACAGCAGTCCCAGCACAAATCCCAGGGTAAGAGGCTCGCCAAAAACGCCGAATTTTTTATTAATACTTTCCGGATCGAAATTGATTTTATTGATAAGCGGGATCTTATCAATGATGTAATTACAGGCAATGCCAAACGGCACGTAAGCTATACAGGTAAGATGTGGGAATGATATCCCTTTAAGATTATAGTTTTTTTGTAAATATGGAGCCGTTAAATCTGCCGCCAATAGCGTCAACACAAAAATAGCGAATGTAATACCGACCGAAAGCCAGTAATTTCCCGTTCCGGCATAGACCACAGACCCCATGATCAGGAAAATCCAGTAGTTAAAAATATCGATATTCACCGTTTTGGTTAATTTCAACAGAAGCATAGCCAGGTTGATGACGATAAAGCCCACCACGACGGGCAGCATCAGCGGCGAACCCCAGCCAATGGTCGATGCGGTAGGCCAACCGGTATCAACGACCGTTAACTGCAGGCCGATACGCTCAACCATCGCCTGCGATGCGGGGCCCAGATTTGTCAGCAGCAGGCCAATCACCAGCCCCACCCCTTCAAAACCAATGCCTACCAGCATTCCTGCTTTAAATGCCGTACCGATTTTAACGCCAAAGCAAAGCGCGATAATAAAGAATATTACTGGCATCATTACTGATGCCCCCAGACTAATAATGCTGTTGATAATATCCATAATGATTCCTTAAAAGGCGGGCGAATTGGGCACGAGTTAACCCGTGCCCATTGGGCCCTGTTAATACCTTTAGTGGTTCTTTTAGTATTTAACTGAGTTTCTTTAAAAGGATCTCAGCGAAGAGTTTGGGCGAATTACTGAATGCGTCAATGGTACTCCCGGCAATATGCGGCGTAATGGTCACGTTATTCAGTGTATAGAATGCACTGTCGTCAGGGAGTGGCTCGTCATCAAAGGTATCAAGCGCGGCGCCCATGATTTGCCCGGATCTGAGCGCATCAATCATCTCTTTTTCATTGATTAACCCGGAGCGTGCCGTGTTAACAATGATGGCACTGCGCTTCATTAGCGCGAAATGGTGTGCGTTAATCAGATTTTCGGTTTCCGGCGTCAGGCGAGCATGTAACGAGATAACGTCGGCGCGTTGTACCAGTTCGTCCAGAGAATCGACTTTCTCATAACGTTCATGGTCTGCAACGTACTTATCGTAAAAGATAATCTCCGTGCCAAAGCCACTGAGAAATCCCGCGACCAGTTGGGCAATATGACCGAGGCCAACCAGCCCCACGACTTTTCCGCCAAGCTCCGGGATCGCCTGATGGTTCGGACTGTCTTTACGCCAGTATTTGTCACGCAGGGCATCGTGTGAACGGGCGATATTGCGCATTTCCGCCAGGATCATGCCGACCGTGAATTCGGCGACGCTGCGAGCGTTACGCCCCGGTGTGTTTATCACCTCAACGCCCCGGGCGTTCGCCACCTGAAGATTCACGTTTTCAACGCCACCGCGGAGCACGCCTACATATTTCAGCTTTGGTAGTTTATCGAACACCGCAGTATTGACGGGGGCAAACTGAGTGATCAGGATGTCAATATCATCCATTCCCTGAAGCAGCGCTTCCGGTAAGGCCACCGCTTCTGCTCCTTCCTGTTCAACCCGCAGATTATCTTCCTGAAGTTTCTCAACGGAGTCATGTGACCACTCGCGTATTTCTACTTCAATTCCCTTATCCCTGAGCGCTTTCAGTCCTGATTCCATCATCGCTGCATTGATAAACAGATCGGCAATTGCCAGACATTTCATAATGATTCTCCCTAGATTAACGCATCAACATACCGCCGGTAACGTCCAGAGTTGCTCCCGTCATATAGCTGGTCTTAGGAGAAACCATGAAGACTCCGATGTCGGCAATTTCTTGCGGCTGGGCCACGCGGCCCACCGGAATACGACTGACGTAATAGTCAGGGTTTTGCTCAATGTTCTTACGGATCATCGCAGTATCCATGATCCCGACGGCGATATTGTTCACATTGATTTTTTGTTTGGCGACTTCCCGCGCCAGAGAGATAGCAAAGGCGACCAGGCCGGCCTTACTTGCCGCGTAGTGCGCATGTCCCGTCGTGGAGCCGTGGAACGCGGCCTGCGAGGTAATATTCAGAATGCTGCCCATCTGGTCATGCTGCAGGCAGTGATTTACAAACAGCTGGCTGAGATGGAAGATGGCTTTCAGATTGACATTCATCACCAGATCCCAGTCCTGCGGGCTGATCTCGGTGACGTAGCCGCTCAGCCAGATCCCGGCGTTATTCACCAGAATGTCGGCTTTGCCCAGTCTGTCGATACAGGTGGCAAACAGATTTTCCCGGCTCTGCTCGTCAGAGAGATCGGTTTTGACCGCGATGATCTCTACGTTCGCGCTGGCCTTCACCGTTTCGATCAGCCGTTCGGGATGCTCTTCCTCACGCATATAGGTAAAGCAGATATTGACGCCTTCTTTGGCGAGAGAAAGAACAAACTCTTTCCCCAGGCCGGTTGCGCCGCCTGTCACGATGGCCGTACGATTCGTTAAATTCAGATCCATTTTTTCCTCACTTAGTGCGCGATGTAGTTGCTGCAGCTTTTCCACGGCGACTGCATTTCTGATAACAGGTTTTTATAAAGCTGGTATTTGGTCTGGTAGACCCGGTGGTTTTCCGGATTAGGGGAGACGGTGCGTGAGACATGGACCATGTCGTTTGAGGCAGCAAATACCTCTGCAAACCAGCCCACCATGACGGCGGCGGTCATCGCGGTACCCAGGGTCCCGTGCTCTTTGACGTCAACGATTTCCAGCGTGGCCTGGAAGATATCGGCGAATATCTGCAGCCAGACCGGGGAGTTCGTGACGCCGCCAGCAATACGAATAGTGCGGCTTAACTTTGGGTTAATATTGCGTAAGCGTTCGGTGTGGTAGAGATGGCTGAAGGCCACGCCCTCATAAATCGCCCGCAGAAAATGGGCTTTTTTATGGAAGCTGTTGACACCGATAAAGCCGGCCGAGGCGTCGGGAATGGTGTTAGAGCCAAACACGAACGGAAAGAACAGCAGGTGACTTTCATCCGGCGTCGTTGATGAAACCAGCTTATTGCACAGGTCATAGACCGACGATCCTTGTTCGGCGGAGGTTTTCCGGTCGCTCTCCATAAAGTTGTTAATAAACCACTCCAGGTTGCTCGCGGAGGTGGGGCTGGCCTCGGTGATGAGCCATTTACCTTCAATGGGATAAATGGAGGTCATAAACAGATCTTTATCAATAACCGGGTGGTCGGTAACGTATTCGTTTATGCTCCAGGTGCCGGTGACGATCGCCATCTTATCGAGACTGTTAATCCCCGAGGCAATGGAAGAGGCCGAGATATCAAACACCCCGCCAGAAACCGGCGTACCTGCGCATAAACCGGTCAGACGGGCCACGTCGTCAGTGATTTTTCCGCAGCATTCTGTTGAGCGTTTGATGGGGGGCAATTTGTCCCGCAGTTCATCAAGTCCCCACCATGCCAGTAGTTCATCGTCATACTGGCAGTCACGTACGTTGATCAGGTTGGTCCCTGAGATATCGGTCAGCTCAAGAAAAGCCTCTCCGGTCAGGTAAAAACGGATCAGGTCCTTGACCATAAAAATATAACGCGCTTTTTGCAGCGTCTCGGGCTCGAACTCCTTCAGCCATGCCAGCAGGGCGACAGGTTGTCCGGCCCAGATGGACTGCATTGTTTTTGGCAAAATGTCGGTAAGGAATTCTGGCGAGCGTTGCCATCTCTCAACGTACTCTTTTGCCCGGCTATCGGTGGATATAATGCCGTTACGCACCGGGTGACCTTCTTCGTCGACCAGATACAGACCGTTACCATGACCGGTGACGGCCACTCCTTTTATCTGGCTGGCGTCGATACCTGATTGCGCAATCGCTTTTTTAATCACTTCGACATTAGCGGCCCACAGCTCATCGATACTGCGCTCTGTGTGGAATTCCCGGGGTGTCAGCATCTGTGTGGATTTTGAGGCGATGGCGAGCACCTGTCCTTTACGGTCATAGATGGCTGCCTTGGTGACGGTTCCACCATTGTCGATGCCCATGACGTATTCATCTTTCATTCGCGTGGACTCCTTATTGGTTACCATAAGCCGGGCTCGCTGGTGGTTATCCCTTTAAATCCGGCATGGAATATTTTATCTACAAGGTATTTGCGCTTAACAAAGCCTCCGGCGATGAATACCACATCAAAGCCTTTCAAATTTCGGCTAATCAACTCCAGACACTGGCAGGCATATTCAGCAGGTAAGATTTCAATTGCGTCCGGTGGACTGTGTTTAACAATATCGAGCGACTGATCAAGCGATCGCGAGTCGATAAGTAAAACTCGATATACGGTCAGCAATCCCTCTTTTTTTGCGTAGCGTAGCGCGGAGAGATTGGAAGAAATAACACCATCAACCTTGTAATAATTTTTCAGCAGATTGATCCCCGCCTGATCCGGTTTGAAGCCGCCCAGTAATTCAAGGTGAACGAGGACCTTCTTACCGCTTTGATGGCATTTGCCAATCAGCGACTGCAGATTGCCGATATTCGCTTCGGATAGCAGCACATATTCTGACTGGCAGGATAATGCTTTCTCAAAGTATTTATACTTCCTGATGGAAGGGATGATGGTGTTATTTGAAATCATATTAATTTCCGATGTTATTTAGCCATGTAGAGGCTGTATGCATCTTCCGCTGTTGCGTTTTCATGGATGATGGCATTCAGGCCTGCTACCACTTTCGCTGGCTGCGGATCCTGGGTAATGTTCCGTCCCACAGCCACGCCTTTCGCACCCATCTGCATACAGTGCTGAACAAATTTGAAGTAACCGTCGATGCCGGTTTTTGGCCCTCCTAAGGCAAGCACCGGCACGCCAGCAGCTTCAACGATCAGTCGGTCCTCTGGTGAACCGGTAAAACGCGTTTTGATGACGTCCGCGCCCAGCTCCACCGCTGCGCGGGCCGATGCAGCGATGATGGCCGGATTGTTAGAGTCATCGCTGGTGACGGGATAACCATACGGGAGCGATTCGACAATCAGCGGTACGTTCCAGCGATCCGCTGCCTGCGCGAGTTGCATCGCCATAATGTGGGTTTTTTCTTCATTGAAGGCGCCGGGGAAGGTCATGCAGACCACGCCCTCGGCAGCGACTTTAAGCGCATCTTCGACGGAAAAAACGGGGGTAGTATCGGGAACGGTATTGTCAAAGATACTGACCGTGCTGTCGACGCGTAAGACAACGGGAACGCTGTTTAATGCTTCCCGATAATTCTTCAACATGCCGTACGTGACGAGCGCACAATCCAGGCCGTGTTCCACCAGAGCAGGGAGCTGATTTATCGTATTATCAATACCATTTGTTTTCGTGGAAAAATAGTAGCCATCCAGCGCTAAGGTCACGGATTTACCATCTTTTGCGAATATTCTTGCGAGACGACGTTCTTTAGACATTTATTTACTCCTGAGATAAAAAAACAAAAAAAAGCCCTCAGAGACTCGCGTCTCTGAGGGCTTTCTGTTCACATACCCTTTTGATAATGGTTCGGGATTCCAAAGCATTATCAATGCAATTTTTTAGCAAAGTGAGAAAGGTTTAACTTTTTTAAATTAAATCTGTTCTCCTGCGTGATTAAATAACTAACACACGCGATAACTTATTGTCCAGTTGGTATCGTTGAAATGAGAGATTCATCACATCAATATGTTGTATTCCATGAGAAGTGCCGGGTTAAATACAGAAACAGAACCTTTAAAAACCAGGCAATAACGCATCCGGTCAAGGGTGAGAACGCCAGGCGTTTATTTCATCCGCATGAAGATCGCATCCATGCATGCCTATGCCTGCAGGTCGTCATCTACAACGCGCATTTATTCCTGTCCGGATGGCGTACAAAAACGCTATAGCAATGTTGTCGGCATGGCGATCTGTCCTTACTGATTTCATCCTGCCGCCCGGGCAAATTACTCGTCCGCTTTGTGCGCCCAGGCAGGCATCGCCGTCAGATAACGTTTTGCCCGTTTCCGTGATTCCGCTACGCCCACCTTTTGCCAGGAGTCGAGAAAAGCCGCCAGACCGGATACGGCCTCTTCCCAGGATTTCAGATTACCGTCGCTGTCGCTGCAATACGCGCAATATATATCGCTGGCCCCTTGCGCATCAGGTGCGGACATCGGCATTCCGCAGGCCTGGCAAAAACTTTCGTGCTGTGTCATAGATCGCTCCTCCTGTCGTTTGGTTGTCTACTAAACATACAGAATTTACGCATGGCGCTTAGCGTTTCAGATCAATAGATCCTGCCGTAACCGTTGTTGGGGATTTTCTGCCGGGGAGTGCGGGAGGGATAACGGGAACTTACTCCGTATCGCACAGCTATCGCCTCCCTTATTTTTTATTGATGCAACGGTTGATCGCAGGCCGCGAGTATGGATTCATGCATCGCTTCGGAAAGTGTCGGATGCGCAAAGATCATCGACAGGAGACTTTCGTCTGTGGCCTCCAGGTGACGGGCGATGCCAAAGCCCTGGATCTGTTCCGTGACCTGTGCGCCAACCATATGCGCGCCCAGCAACTCGCCGGTTTCAGCATCGAAAATCGTCTTCACAAAACCCTCTGTCTCGCCGCTGGCCAGCGCCTTACCATTGCTCTGATAAGAGAACTTACCGATCCTGACGGGCCGTCCCCTGGCCAGGGCCGTCGATTCCGTCAGGCCCAGACTGGCAACCTGAGGCCGGGCATAAGTGCAACCGGGCACATAGTCGCGATCAAGCGGATGGGCGCCTTCGACACCGGCCAGTGTCTCAACGCAGATCACGCCTTCGTGGCTGGCCTTGTGCGCCAGACACGGCGGGCCGGCTACATCGCCGATGGCATAAAGCCCGAATACGTTAGTGCGACAAGCCGCGTCCGTCTTGATAAAACCGCGGTCTAACTCAACGCCCAGCGCTTCCAGCCCCAGATCTTCAATATTCGGCTGTACGCCGACCGCCAGCAGCACACGTTCGACATCCTGGGAATATTCGCCGCCGGTGTTTTTCAGTGTGCAGCGCACCCCGGTATCGGTGAGCTGTACTTGCGTCACCAGGGTCTGGGTATGGACCTGAATACCGCGTTTTTCGAATGACTTACGCACTGCTGCAGACACCTCGGCATCTTCCACTGGCAAAATCTGCGAAGCTAGCTCGACCAGCGTCACTTTACAGCCCAGATCGTTATAAAGGCTGGCGAACTCGACGCCAATCGCCCCTGAACCGATGATTAAGAGCGATTTGGGCAATCGCTTAGGCCGCAGCGCCTCGAAATAGGTCCAGATATATTCGCCATCTGGCGTGATGCCTGGTAATGCGCGTGGCCGGGCGCCGGTTGCCAGGATCACGTGATCGGCCCGGTAATCGCGCGCTTCACCGCGTGCATCCTCGACCGTGATTTGCCCCTTGCCGCGCAGCCGCGCGGTGCCATCAATGACCTGCACGCCATTTTTCTTCAACAGGTACGCAACCCCTGCGGTGAGCTGTTGCGATACGTTACGGCTAAACTGCACCAGTTTTTGCAGATCGACGTTCACCTCGCCCACGCTGATGCCCAGCTGACTGGCATGGGTGATAGTGTGCGCAACCTCAGCGCCATGCAGCAGCGCCTTGGTTGGAATGCATCCCCAGTTCAGGCAGATGCCGCCCAGATGCTGTTTTTCCACTAATGCGGTACGAAGCCCTAGCTGACCGGCACGGATGGCGGCAACGTATCCCCCAGGACCACCGCCGATGATCAGCACATCGTATTTATCGTGCATAGCTCGTCTCCTGGATAAACATCAAGGTCGGGATTTCAATCAGTCGCTTGAGTTCCCGGAGAAAAGCCGCACCTGCCGCGCCATCGATGACCCGGTGATCGCAGGATAGCGATACCGTCATTTGCTGGCGCGCGACGATTTGCCCGTCGCGTACTACCGCCCGCATCTCGCCGGTGCCAATGGCGAGGATTGCGCTTTGCGGTGGATTGATGATGGCGTCAAACTGCCGGATGCCGAGCATCCCCAGATTTGACACGCTAAAGGTCCCGCCCTGGAACTCTTCCGGCTTCAGCGTGCCCGCTTTGGCTCTGGTCACCAGCGAGTGAATTTCGTTCGATATGTCGCTAATCGATTTCCGGTTCGCCGAGCGAACAATAGGGGTAATTAGCCCGGCAGGCAGCGCAACGGCCACCGAAATGTCGGCATCCGCAAAGCGGCGGATACTTTGTGTCGCTTCATCAAACTGGATGTTGACGTCAGGCACGGCCACCAAAGCCAGGGCGCAGGCCTTCACCAACAGGTCATTAACCGAAATCTTGACGCCGGGTACTTCGCGGTTAATGTCCTGACGTAACGCTAACAGTCGTTCCAGATCGAGATCGACGTTCAAACGGAAATGGGGAGACTGTTGCTTGGACGTTTGCAGGCGAGAAGCGATAGCCCGCCGCATACCGGACATCGGGATGCTCTCAAAGGGTGCCGGGGCACTCTCCTGCACAGGGCTGGTCTGCGGTTGCTCGTCGAGTAACAACGCTGCGGCCAGCACATCATCGCGACTCACCCGACCGCGTGAACCGCTGCTTCGGCAGTCATGTAAGTTGATACCCAGTTTGCCGGCCAGACGGCGCGCCAGCGGGGTGGCCGATACCTGGCTATCATCGGCATGCGAGCGGGGCGCTTTACTGCGACGAACAGGGGGCGTCGGGGAGGCCAGACGACCGCCGGCGGCAACGATCGCGCTTTCCAGATCAGAAACAGAGATACGATCCCCGCGCCCGCTGCCGCGGACTTTTTTCAGGTCGACACCCCAGCGGGCAGACAGTCTTAACGCATGGGGCGTGGCATTAACCTGAGTCACATCGGTCACGCCTTGCAGACTGACGGGGATATCGGTCTGCCCAACAGGGGGCTCGGGGCTGTTGGATGGCGGGGAAACAACGGAAGCTGGCTTAGCGCCTGCCTGTGCCGCTATGCCCGGCGCGGCAGACTCCGGGCCAGGGGCTGCGGGTTTCGCCGAAGCCAGGCTGGCAGCAAATTCGTCCAGTTCAGCATCGCTGACCGACGCGTCAGCCGCCAGGGCCAGCACGGCGCCTACCTGAAGCGTCTCACCCTCGCGGGCGATTATCCGACGTAACGTACCAGCAAAGGGTGCCTCCAGCACATTAACGATTTTACTGGTTTCAATCTCACAGATTTCCTGCCCTGGGGTGAAGCTGTCACCCTCCTGGATTGCCCACCGAGCGAGCAAGCCTTCCTCCATGGAAAGCCCCCACTTTGGCATTTCAAGCGTCTTGATTTCGCTCATCGGTTAATCCTCCAGCACTTGACGGACGGCGGCTTCGATACGTTCTACACCAGGGATCCAGAGTTTTTCGAGAGCAGGGGAGAACGGGACCGGCGTGTGTGGCGGCGTCACCAGCAGAACGGGCGCTTTGAGGAAATGGAATGCCTGGGACGCAATCAGCGCCGCGACATCATGAGCAAAACCGAAGCGTGCTGCGGATTCGTCGACAATCACGACCCGCCCCGTGGAAGCCACCGATTCCAGAATCCCTTCCTCATCCAGCGGCGAAATGGTTCGCGGGTCGACTACCTCGACCGAGATCCCCTCTTTAGCCAGCTTGTCCGCCACCTGGTTGGCTTTATGCACCATTGCCGACAACGCAATGATGGTGACGTCCTCTCCTTCGCGGGTATAGTTGGCTACACCTAGCGGGATGGTATAGCTCTCGTCCGGTACCTCGCCCTTGAGGTCGTATAGCATTTTATGCTCGCAGAATACCACCGGGTCGTCGTCGCGAATGGACTGGATTAACAGACCCTTGACGTCATAAGGCGTCGAGGGCACCACCACCTTCAGCCCTGGGGTGGTGGCAAAGATATTATAGGGTGACTGTGAATGCTGGGCCGCGGCGGAAAACCCCGCGCCGATCATACCTCGCATCACCAGCGGGGCCCTGGCTTTGCCACCAAACATGTAGCGGAACTTAGCCGCCTGGTTGTACAGCGCATCGTGACTCACGCCAAAAAAATCCATGAACATCAATTCCGCGACCGGCCGCAGACCCGTCGCTGCGGCGCCGGCCGCCATACCGATAATGGCCGACTCGGTAATGGGCGTGTCGATCACCCGATCGGAGCCGAACTGCGTCCACAGCCCTTTAGTGACCCCAAGCACACCGCCAAAGGCTTCTATCTTCGCCTCTTCGGGCGCATTTCCGCCATGACCGCCACGTAAGTCTTCACCGATCAGCACCACGCGTTCATCGCGTTCCATTTCCTGGGCCAGGGCTTCCTTGACCGCTTCACGATAAGTTTTAATCGCCATAGTTATCACCCTCAGTATGAGACGTACACGTCTGTCAGCAGGTCTTCCGGAGCCGGATAGGCAGCGGCGCGGGCCTTCAATACCGCATCGTTGACCAGGGCTTCTACTTCCTCGTCAATCGCCGTCAGTTCTTCCTGGGTGATATGCTGCTTGACCTTAGCGGTGAAAATCTTCAGCGGATCATGTTGTTCACGCAGGCGTTGCACTTCACCTTCCGCGCGGTATAGCGCGGGATCGCCCTCAAAATGACCATGCCAGCGGAAGGCTTTGGCCTCAATGACGCTTGGGCCACCGCCTTCTCGCGCACGCTTGACCGCCTCTGAGGTTGCCTCATAAACGGCAAAGAAATCGGTGCCATCAACGGTCACTGCCGGCAGGCCGAAGCCAGCGGCGCGTCGGGCGATATCACGCCCGCCCACGGCGTAGTCGTGACCGGTCCCTTCGCCGTAACCGTTGTTCTCGAAAATAAAGACGGCTGGAAGCTGGAGCACGACGGCCATATTGATGGCTTCAAAGACCAGGCCCTGATTAGAACCCCCATCGCCCGTAAAAGAGACACCGACGTTGCCGGTTTTTAGCGTCTTTGCCGTTAGCGCGGCGCCGATGGCCAGGGGAGGGGCTCCCCCAACGATAGCGTTCGCCCCCAGCATTCCTTTCGACAGATCGGCAATGTGCATCGACCCGCCCTTACCGCGACATAACCCGCTGTCCTTACCGAATATTTCGGCCATCATGCCGTGAATGTCGCAACCTTTAGCAATACAGTGGCCATGTCCACGGTGTGTTGAACCAATAAAATCTGCGCTCGTTAAATTTTCGCAGACCCCCACCGCGATGGCCTCCTCACCGGTGTAAAGGTGAATGAAGCCCGGAATATCACCGCTGGTATTTTCCTGATGCAACCGCTCTTCAAAGGTCCTGATCTCCCGCATCTTGCGGTAAGCCTGCAATAACGCCTGTTTGCTGAGCATCGTTTAATTCTCCTCAATAAAGGTCACCCAGGCGGGGCCAACAGACAGGGCGGATAACCCTGGCCACACCCATGCAATGAATCTACGAGCGGTTAAAGGGAGTGCGAAGCCACCTTCATGGGGGGGGTAGGTGGGGGTTTTCATGCTTGAGGTCAAACTTTCTAAATTTTGTGTAGCAATAAAGTTTGGCTGCCCCATGTCATCCCGGGGGCTGGCGTACAATTGAAAAAAACAAAGCGAGTAGACACCACGGATGAAGCCATCGGATTTAGAAAGTCGCCAATCACCCTCACTGGTCTCCGGGCCATTGCGGCTGACGCGAGGCTTGCCGCTAATCCTGACCAAATTCGTCCCGCCTCGCTCCTCGATACAATTGCTGGAGCGCCCCCGGCTGCTTCAGCTTCTCAGTCCCGTTCAGCAGTGCCGGCTGGGCGTCGTCTGCGCCGGCGCTGGATTTGGCAAAACCACGCTGTTGGCGCAATGGCATCAGCAGATGGTCGCCCAGGGCGAACGTATTGCCTGGCTGAGCCTCGATGAGGATGATGATGACGTATGGCAGTTTATTCCTTATCTGCTGCAAGCATTGCGTCCACTCTATGCTGACTGGGACGCCGATTTCTGGCGTGACATGGAAGAACAGAAGCTCTCCAGCTCCGAGCAACTGCTGGCCGGGCTCATTAACCAGCTACACTACTGCCCGCATGACGTGTACCTGATTATCGACGACTTCCACGTGATTAACGATCGTGGGGTCTATGAAGCGCTGGGGTATTTAATCAAGCATGCGCCTGCCGCCTTGCATCTGATCATTGGCAGCCGTTTCCACCCGAATCTTGCGCTGAGCCAGCTGCAGGCCCAGGACCAACTGGTGGAGATCTATGATCGAGACCTGCAATTCACGCTCGAAGAAACAAAACACTATTTTAGCCGCACGGTTGCGCTACCCCTCAGCAACCACCATGCACAGCGGCTACAGTCCGTGACAGAGGGCTGGATTGCAGGGATGAAGATCGCTTCATTGTCGGCAGAGTTACAGCATGATCCCGAGCATCTGTTGCGCAATATGCATGGAGGAACACGGTCCATTGCCCGCTATCTGAAAGAGGTGGTCCTGGACCCGCTACCGGAAGAGGTTCTCGATTTCCTGGTAAAAACGTCCTTCCTCAGTCGGTTAAATGCCGAACTATGCAATGCAGTGACAGGACGAGATGATAGTAAAGCGATGCTGGCATGGATTGAGCGACACAACCTTTTTTTGTCAGCCCTTGACGAACAAGGCTACTGGTTCCGCTACCATCCTCTGTTGCAGGAAAATCTTCGGACTATGCTGCAGCAGAACAACGCTATTGATCGCAAACAGCTACATGAATTAGCCAGTCATTGGTTCGTCGAACAGAAGCTGTGGTCTGAGGCGGTACGCCATGCGCTCAGCGCAGGCAAGCCGGTGCATAGCCCCGTGCAGGATGGCGCAAGCGCTCAGTCACTGGCGGAAGAAGGGGATATCGATACCCTGATCTCATGGATGCATCATTTACCGCCCAGCACCGATCCTTCGCGCATTGACCTGCAAATTAACCTGGCCTGGGCACTGGCGCATTATTTCCACTTTGATGAGTCGAGGCAGCTGCTTGATAACCTCGATCAGATGGTACTTCATCATCGTGAGGATTTAACTCGCAGCACCTGGTGTAAATTGCGCGTTGTGCGGGCAATTTGCGAAGCCTTTGCGGAAAACATCCCGGAGAGTCTGGCTATTGTTCAGCCGTTGCTGGCCGAAGTGCCCTGCGGTGACACCTGGGTTGATGGTCTGATATGCAATATTCTCAGCTATTGCCATGTTGTTAACCAGCGCTATCACGACGCGCTGGAGGTTCAACAGCATATGCCCTCTCCGGAAAGTCCTTTAGATAATCTGTTTGTCTCGGTTTATCGCGCGTTTATCATTGCCCAGTGCCATCTTTGTCAGGGCGATCTGGGAAAAGCCGGGTGGTATGCAGAGAAAACGTTGCGCCAGGCTGAATGTTATACCGGTACCCAGTCGACCAGTGGCGCGACGCTGGCGCCGCTGCTGGCGGAGATAGCCTATGAATGTCAGAGGGGGGACTCGCCCGATCATCTGTTAGCCGACCGGCTCGAATTCATCGACCGATTCAGTCCACCCGACGCGCTGAGTCGTTGCTATACCTATCTCGCGCGTCAGGCCCTGGACGGCGATATGCCGTATGAGGCCGAGCGATTGCTGGAGCATGCGCAGCGCCTTGCGGTGTCTCGCGGCTGGCAACGGCTCCAGGCCATGATGTTAGCCGAGCAGGTGAGGGTGCGACTGCAGCGCGGCAATTTCACAGGCGCAGAGCAACTGCAGCGACAGCTTGAACAAATGTCCGCCAGCTTCAGAATGGATGCCGAACATCCCTGCCAACGCGCTATCGTTATGTCTGCATCCCTTAGCCGCAGCCGGCTTCTTCTCGCCAGAGGCCTGGCGCCGCAAGCCTGTATTCTCCTGGCTGAGATGGTCTCCGATCAGGAAAGCCGGGGGGACAGGTTAACCGCAGCACGTCTGCGTACGCTCTGGTCATTGGCCTTGTGGCACAGCGGCAAAACTGCGGCAGCGCGCACGACATTTCAGCCAGTCGTGCAGCTGGCTGAACAACAGCATCTCAAAGGCCTCTTTCTTGACGCTGGCGATACCTTGCAACCTTTGCTTGCCGGTATGAATGAATCCTCTTCGGCTTGGACAGAGGAAAGGGGAGTGCAGGGACCCTGGGCAGACAAGCGCGCTTCTGCAGGAGGAACACCGTTTAATAGTGGGAGCCCCGATATTCATGGGGAACTCAGCGAGCGAGAGTTGCAGATATTACAGCTGATCGCTGAAGGTCAGATGAACAAAGAAATCGCTCGCTCCCTCGCTATTTCTGCCGAGACGGTCAAATGGCATATCAAAAACATCTACGCGAAGCTTAAAGTGAATAGTCGCACTCAAGCGATGAGCCGGGCGCTGGAGATGAAATTACTGGATTAACGGTTTGAACAGGGGGGGGGGGCTGGGCACAAAATATTATTCAAACGAGCCACTTTCTTAACGGGCTATGAGCCATGGATAAGTGAAGTACTTGTAAGTCCATGGGGAGCTCTCTGAACAGTGATGGCAGTTTTGATGCCCAGGCTCAGCGATATGAACATTGGTTTTAAGGAGGCGACGCCAGGGGAAAGTCATCCCAGAGAGGCTTTAGGGGAGTGTTTTCTGTAACGTTTTGATTGAGGTGGTGCGATAATAAGAACAAAACAAAATCACTCAACACACTGAATTTATTATATTTTTCCATAATTCAATTTTAAACATACCCCCAAAGATAGACACAATAATTTTTCTGCGATAGGCATTTGTTCGTTTTTCAGCCGTTTCGTTAGAGGTATACTCATCATCAAATTTGGGTGTAAATCCTCAACTGCAGTTTCACTGTGACATGGAAAGTTGACATTATGAAAAACAAAATCTTTGCCTTGGCCCTGTTAGTAAGTCTCCCTGTGATAGGCTCAGAGCCGTCTTTAATCGTATGTAAGCCACAAGATCCTAATAACTCATCAGCGATTGGCCTCCGGCCCTCTCCATATCTATCTAAAGATAAACTGTGCTTTGATATTCGAGTAGATGAAGGGGATGAGTGCGTTGGTAATGAGCAAAGCTCCAGTTGGCTTACTAAGGCTGTCATAGTCGATATAGATGGAATTCCTCAAGGACGTGACGATACATGGTTTCGAGTAGTTCGACCTACAATCACTGATAAGAAAATTGAGTACGAGATCGAAGGTTCCAGGGATAAGAAAGCTTGGGGGCTAGTCTCGAATGTGACAATCAACCGACTAACTGGGCAGGGGATAGACTGGTTGATAGGAGAACATGAAGGAATCTCTTACAAATGCCATACTGAAGGACGAAAAATTTAAAAAATATTTATTTTTTAATTTCTCAAAACACATAACAAGATAAATCAATAATTAGGAGGATACAAATGTCTTATGCCTTGATTGACAATGCTTCTTTAACCGCAGTTGAAAGGACCCTTGGTGATATCACTATTAATAATACAGATACTATTAATGGTGATTTGGTTGCTTTTGAAAACACAATTCAAGCAATTCTTTTTTACGATAACCTGATATGCATAGATAATTATAAAGAAGAATATCGCGAAGCGCGAAAAGAAAAGTTCGACTTTATTAATTTCTTATCAGAAAGTGACTATGATTTAAGTAAATTAGACAAGATTGCTAAAACTGAAGCTCAACAAATCAAACCTGAAATAAAAGGTGGGGAGTTTGTTGATAATGACTTCGGCCAGCTTATAGACATGTTGAAACTTAACATGGTTTGCACATGGGATCTTAGGTCCAGCGTATATTACCTAACAATGAAGATGCTAGGACAACCTAATACACCTGAATATGAGAAATATAGCGAATTAAGCGCGTCTATATTTAATGAACTTTCTGACATTGCTGTAACGAAAGGCTATTGGTCGTCTGAAGCAAAACTAATAAGCTCGACCGGTCATGTTTTTACCGAAGCTGAGTTCAGACAAGAAAGAGAGAAATCATCTGGTGGTAAAGGTGGAATGACAACTGCCTTGGAAAGTTTTATTGCTGCGTTGAATTGGATGGCTTATAAATCAATTTATTACAGTGTTGTCGCAAAACATTTTCAAGCAGATTCTTTTATTCATCCAATTAGACATGCCTATCAATTACATTGGATGAAAAAAACTGGCGCATTTGGACATGATTATACCGCTAAAATCATAAACTCCTTATCTAAAAAAATAAACACAACCAGATCAGAAATCGTTGATCATGGGCGTAACTCGACAACTTCGTTGGACTTGCCAATATTCTCAGCATGGCTAGCGAATGAATCTGGAAGTGTAAGCAGCGTAATAAAAGCGACCCTAGAAATTAAAAATGAAAACCATTTCAAAACCTGTCGAGAAATAATTCGTGAAATTGACACAGCCTACAACGAATCCGGAATTAGGGATGGTAATAAAAAAACAACAGCTTTAATGAAGGATTTAGATAAAATATCCGGTGATATTAAAAGGCTATATGGTGTTCCTTCAAACCAAGGAATTCAAGGTAGTTTTTTAATTAAAACATTTAACTCACTCTCTTCTATTATCAGCATACCAAGCATTCCAGAAAAAGAGTTTGCTCTTAGCACCCCCGAGTTCATGAAATCTAAACGGCATAAAGCATTTTCTACCGTATTCAAAGATGTCACTAACGAACTCATGAGCATTGAGCGACTTGGGGGACTCAGAGACAAACTTGTCTCTGAGTTTAAGGTACGCAAAGGACCAGTTTACTCCGGTGCAAAAACAGAGAATCCAAAGTTCAGGTATGCAACCACTCACTGGAAGCAGCCGATGTAACCAACCAATTTACGTTTGGGTTTAGTGTAAAGTGAAATTATCATTTATGACTTTCCTTTTGATAAGTCACTTTACACTTTTGCCCTTTCTTCCCGCGCGAACCTTAACATTCCTTAACATCGCCACTTTAGACTTTTCCACTAAGCCCTGGCTTCGTTCGGCTTTCAGCGTGGTTTACACTTTCCATTTTTTTGCGCAAAAATCTTAGGATTTCTTAGGGATTGCGCAGTTTTGATATGGGGTTTTCTGACACCATTCGTGGCTTAGAACATCGAAAACCCAGCAACCACTAGGCCTCCAGGTTGGTTTACACTTCCCACTATTTGCCCCAAAAACCCTGGCATTTCTCAGCATCACAGGTTGACACTTTGGCGTAAAATAACTGGTCATTCAAAGGCAAAAGTTCGCGGAGGACAGCTTAAACATTGGGGCACGTGATTTTTAGAGTCGGCTTACACTTTCCATTTTTGCGCAAAAAACCTTAGCATTTCTTAGCATGCCAGCTTGACACTTTTCTGCTGAAAGCCGTCCTTGACCTATATAATTCTCTATATTTAGGCTCGTATTTTGCTTGGAGGCCGCGATAGCAAGAGTGAGAGAGTAGGTTTACACTTTGGATGGGCGTTTTGATTGAGGCGGCTCAGAATTAAAACCTTTCCCTCTGCGCAATAGCTTACAGAGTACATTTCAACACTAACTCTCATCCTCCCCCATGTATTCGTGGATGGGCTTTAAACGAGCTTCATCTGTTTCAGTCGGCGTACACAATGCCTTAAGCCGCTTCACTGACCAACGGTCCCACTCCGGATCTATATGGTCTCCTTTGCCGCGTAATTTCATCCTCAGGCAATCTGCCAGGATAAAATCTTGTATGAAGGCTATAGCATTGCCCAGTTGGTGGAACCCATGGAAATAGTGCTCGCAATCGTCGGGTTCGTGATAGAGCCTGACAACTTCTCCTCCGTCTTCATCACTCAGGTACTCAATATCGTATGTAATTAACTGGGCGGCGGCTTCCAGCAGCTGTTTCGCTTCTTCCTGGCTTTGCGCTGCAGGGAACTTATCCTGATTGGTATGAATCCATTCAATTACCTGTGAAGCAGACAGGACCAGATAGTCCTTGCCCTCAGCCCCCTCAGAATGTTCGTTTCCGTACTGCATTTGTTCAGTAGCTTCAACGTCAATCTTGTTACCGGACATCACTACTTCACCCTTAGCTACCCAGTCATAAACTGTCTGGCGACTCACCCCACAATGACGGGCATAAGCCGATTTACTCATTACAGCCATGTAAACCTCACGTCAGTATATTGATACAATCACGCAGAATGGATAAAAAAGTTGAACATTACTGCCTAACCCTTTAATTTCGCTATTGTCTAGCTTAAACATTATAAACAAAAAGGATTATTTATGATACTGACAACCCCAGATAATAACTTCAGCGATGGTTTTACTGATGACTTAGATTTATTTGGAAGAAAACCATTATTTGAGCAAATAATGAGGGTTGCTCTCCAGGCACCAGATGAAAATTTGGTATTAGCACTTGAGGATAAGTGGGGGAACGGAAAATCAACCTTTGTAAAAATGATGACATCAGAAATAAAATCAAACCATGACAATCTTAATGTTATCTATTTTGACGCTTACGAAAATGACTATCAATCAGACCCCTTTATATCATTATCCTCAGTAATATATGAAATGGTGGAAAATGATAAAAAACTCACATCGATGTTTGGTGAAAAGCTTTTAAGTGCAAGTAAAAAAATCGGTCTCTCTGTACTTTCTCATACTGCAAAATTTGCCATTTCTACCGCAACAGCAAACCTTTTAACCACTACCGCTATTGAAAAAGCATCTGATGCCATTGCTGAGTCATTAACTAACCCTTTAGAGGAATATATAGCTGACAAAATAAAATCAGCAAAAAATGAAAGAAATAACATTGTTCACTTTAAAGAAACCCTAGAAGAAATTCACGCCAGAACCCAGAAGAAAACTCTCATAATTATTGATGAACTAGATAGAGCAAGGCCAGATTATGCATTAGATTTACTCGAGAAAATTAAACACTTATTTTCTGTGAAAGGCTTTGTTTTTCTTCTTGTTGTTAATCGTGAGCAGTTCGAAAAAAGTATTGAATGCCGTTACGGACAAATTGATTCACGCCTTTATCTAAATAAATTCATCCATTACTGGTTTACTTTGCCAAAATTTACTCTCGCTAGCGAAGATGTAAGGAATGGCTTTTATCAATCCACATTGGAAAAATATTTACTATCAATTGATACAAAGCAAAAATTACTGACACGAGGGGGATCTCTAGTAAAAATACTTTCCATGTTGTTAGAAAATAACGGCTGTTCTCTCAGAGAAGCTGAAAGATGCTATTCAGTACTATCAGTCATTGATAACAAACATATGATACGCGATTTGAGCGGTAAAAATTTCCAGGTTTCACTAGCACTGATTTGTTATTTAAAGGTATGTAATCCGAAGCTTTTAGAGGATTTAATCTTCAAAAGAATTACGGCTGACAACATGCTGAAAAACCTACACATTAAACCGCATGAAATCGGTACAGATGCAAACCTTTCCAAACTAAACTCTATAATTAACTACCATCTTTTGAGTGATTCTGAAATGAGAAACAGGAGAGAAAACTCACAACCTAAAGATTTATTACTTCAAGAGATAGAAGGTAATCGAAACGAACGAATTGAATATATTCAAAATATATATGACTCATTAAATAATATGCGCATATCTAATTTTTAGATTACATAAAGGGAGCTGCATAGCTCCCATTAAACTAATAAATTTAAAATTTTTCGTTCATGGTTATGCCCAACGCCTGATGCATATCATCAGACTGTTCCTACTGGATGCGCCTTATCAGCCCATCCGCATCCACGCTACCAGCGGTTATGTTGTAGTGGTTAATGACTCCCCGTGGAGATTACAGTGGCGGGCATAAGCGGCTTTTGACATCAACATAGAATCTATCCTTTTGGCATTACCTGATAAACAGCAGCTCCAGCACTAATGGCGGCAGCCAAAAACGAGAAAAAGGCTGTCCAGAACATTCGTTTTTGCAGTTTCATCCCCTGTTCATGTTTTTGAAGAGAATCGACATATGATGATTGAGTGATATATGCTTTCCCTGTTGGTTTATACATACTGTGTTCAACTTTAATTAACTCTCCACCATCAACGAAAGAACTTAAAATTAAGTTCATTTTTCTTTTCATTTGTGAGCTTTCAGGATGGCGGAACCAATATTTTGTGTGCATTTCTGTCATTATATTCCAGAAATCTATTCCATCATCTCTATCAGAAGCCAAAAATAACGCAATAACCCTATCAAGGACATCCATTCTGTTTTTGATATCGTGGCGTTTTAGATTATATGCTTTTTGATTTGCTGTATGGACAAAATTATAATACCTAACCCTTACTTTATAAAGCCTTCTTTTAAGCTGTAAGAGTTCGTCAAGACTCTTGAACTCGATACGATGACCTTTATAAAAATGAGTTCCTGTGAAATTAAAATGAATGCATTTAAGAGCTTGGAACTCTACAGGGGTATCGAAGCGCTTTGCATCTTCATTCCATGAAAGCGCGTAAATTTTTCCATCTTTATAACTATCAAATAGATACTCCTTTTCATTCTCAGGGTCTGCCATATAAACTGAAAAAATATCATAATGTTGATACTCATCAGAACTTAAGGATATTCGGCCAGTTTTGGATCTCTTATCACTAAACTCTGCCATTGTCTTTAAAAAAGTTGTTCTCCACATAAGCCACCTATTTTATTTGATGATATTTTTCAAAATTTGTGAGATAGAATAGATCAATAAAAATTCCGCCGAACATAATGCATAAAAAACATAAATTTTCTTAACCCACATATGGTTGAAGTATACCTCTGCGTGCTGGGTTATTCGAGCCACCATCCATGCGCCTACTGCACAAAGCGCTGGAGCTATGAAAATGGTCATAAGCCATATTGTTGTGCTTAACCCTTGCTTACTGATAATAGCTAAAGGTATAGCAAAAATAAAAGTTAGGGCAGCGTTACCCAATAGTATATCTTTTAATGTATTTTCAATTAATTTATCTAATTTTTCTTTCATAGTATGTAGTTAAGTTGGATCTTACGCTAAAAGCCCCTGGTTAAGGGGCTTAATTGTTGTTGATTAAAGAGAGCTTTTTTTCGCCCCCTCAATCTCTGCCTGACACACATCATTATTTGTAAATGAGTATTGGAGGTAGACATAGCCTTTTGAAGAGCTGTTAGCCCTGGCTTCAATAGATATAGTATCTATATTATTTTTTAGCGGCGTTTCTTTTGTGCCTTTCCAGGTGGCAGATAAGAAGCGTTCTTTTTTGTTTAGCCCCATCATCCAGTCCTGAGGTTCTTTCCAGATCGACCCCTCCAGTACAAGGTCGGTGGTTTCAGCTTTTCCATAAAGTGAACTTAACGAACTACTCAAATCTTCAAACCGGGATTTTAAAGCGAGCCCATAACTATCGGTATCAATGTTTTTACCAACAGCTCTGATCTGACATAAGCCAGCTTTAGGCGAGATCAACAAGCCATACATTTCAAAATCTGCGTTTTGCTTCGGTAGTGTATCGGAAGTATACAGATTCACGCTATCCGGTAGTGGTTTTAACTTTGCCCCGATCATATCTTCGATATTTTTCTGGGTCAGACCAGCTTCAAGACCGAACGGGCCTTCAGCGGGTGGCAACAGAGGGGGTTGTTCTTGGGTAGTTTTAGAAGTTGCTTCCTTCTTGCCGCTGGCGGTTGCTGCATTATCTTGAACAGGTGCTAACTTAACTTCAGCGAGCCCATACTTAGCGGTAAGGTATTTTTGCTGAAGCATAGCCATGCTTTGCTCTTCAGTGGCAACTGCTGATAGTTTCAGTACCTGAATCAAACCACCAGTGTACTGGCTGGCATCTGCTTTAGCTTCGTTAATTTTAACAGTCAGATTATCGATCTCTGTTTTAATAGAGGCAGCAAGTTCAGGGTCTGGCTTGGTACCAGAGACAACTACATCAATTTTGGCACCGGACTCAATAGCATTGATACGCTGTTCTAAAAGAGCCTTATTAGTTCCTAAAACCTCCAATCTTGCTGTCGTTAAATTCTTGATTAACCCACCAGAAAATTGTTGATCAACTTCTTTCGCTGCTGAGATTTCTCCCTCAGTTTGGGACAACTCAGCCTTAAGTGCAGAAACTTCCTGTTTTTGTTCGGGGGTTAACTCTTGTGGCCCACACCCGGTTAACATCGTTATGCCCACTAATGTTGCAATCAAAGTTTTCTTCATATCCCTATCCCAGTTGAACGCATTCGGATTAATCCTATCAGGAAGTTAGACGTATTAGAATTTGTCAGTCTTGGTCAAATTCATTGGCTGATGAATGTCTTCCGACTGTTCCTGCTTGATACGCCTCACCAGCCCGTCCGCATCCACGCCACCAGCGATTATGTTGTAATGATTGGTCTGGTTGATGGTCCCCCCTGAATGGTTGCTGGTGGATGAAACAACAGGAGCGCCATAGCCACTGAGGTACTGCACGGGGTTGTAATTCATCCCGCCATTTATGGCCCGTGACATGTCACTTTCCGGAAGTTAATTGCCGCCGTTCTCGTGATCGATAATCCCTTAAATGAGATGTGTAGCTAAGCTACCGATCAGAAGAAGAACGTAAAAAACACCACAACACTAAGCAGGAAAGTTTCGTGCTAACCTCATAGCCTTGAAGGGCAGGAATTTAAGTCGATTGGCATTGTTGAAGTGCCGACTTATCTGTCAGGTGTTCATGACTGATATAGCGAAGGCGTCAAATGGAATTTTTGAAACTCTATGGCAAAGAGATTTTTTCAGTAGTAGCGGCGTTACTCACATGGACCTTAAATACTTACTTCAAGGCTCGCGTCAGGCTTGCATACGGCGAGTTGCACAACTTTACTTTTCTCGTTCCTGAACCTTTAAGGAATCCAGAAGGTGAAGTTATTCGCCACCAGCAACTTGTACACACACGTTCGGTCACGTTGTTAAATGAAGGTCGAGAAGTCGCAACAAAAATTGAGGTGATTTTCAACTATCAACCGAGATATCTGTGTAAATAGACCCGTTTTAGTTCCATGCATTTTTTGAGATCCCGGCCAAATAATGGTGCTGTCGGTATTCCTCCGGTGTCATATTGTTCAGTGATTCATGAGGGCGTTCACAGTTATATTCTGACACCCATCTTTCCGTGATTTCCCGCACTTCATTCAGCGTTCTGAACAGATAAAAATCGAGTATTTCTGTACGGTATGTTCGGTTAAAGCGCTCAATAAAAGCGTTCTGTGTCGGCTTACCCGACTGGATAAACTCCAGTTTTACTGCATGTTGCTCTGCCCATTCAGCCAGTGCAAGTGAGATAAATTCCGGACCATTATCCATGCGTAGCATGACAGGATAGCCGCGATTTGCCGCGATCCTGTCAAGCACACGGACCACGCGCAGAGCTGGCAGATTCAGATCGATTTCAATCGACAATGCTTCACGGTTAAAGTCATCAACGACATTGAACGTGCGAAAACGACGGCCACAGACCAGAGCATCATGCATAAAATCGACAGACCAGCTCTGGTTCAACGCTTCCGGTGTGATCAGTGGCGAGGGATTACGCACCGGCAACCGTTGTTTGCCTTTACGGCGAAAATTCAGCTTCAGCAGACAATAAATACGATGGATCCTTTTGTGATTCCACGGGTATCCCTGCCGCCGCAGAACCTGGAAAAGTTTTGGAAAACCGTACCGTGGGTATCGTTCTGCCACTGCCTGCAACGCGACAATAACGGGTTCATCACGCGTGGTATCCGGACGGTAATGGTAAACCGTTCTGCTCAGGTTCAGACTCCGGCAGGCCTGACGGATACTGAGTCCAAATGTCGTTATCAGATGAGTGACCAGCTCACGCTTAAAGGCTGGTTTTAAAGCTTTTTTTCGATAACATCTTTCAGCGCCCGGTTCTCAAGGCTCAGGTCGGCAAACATCTGTTTGAGACGCCGATTCTCGTCCTCAAGATCCTTGATCTTTTTAATATCAGAAGCCTCCATGCCGCCGTATCTGGCCTTCCAGATGTAGTAGGTGGCTTCAGAGATACCGGCCTCCCGGCAGACATCTTTAACGGTTCGTCCGGCTTCAACCGATTTAATTACGGCAATGATCTGATGCTCAGTAAAACGGGCTTTACGCATAGCGATCTCCTTTGTTGGCAGAGTGATTATGCCGGAGGATCTCTAAATGTGAATGGCACGATTATGCGGGATACTTACAATATCACCCCTTGAGAACCTTTGTCTTAATCAAAACAAGTCTGTATACATCGATGAACTGGGTAACCAGGCCCAAGTTAGGAGATAGTGGATCATTAGTCAGTAAAGCCGCCAGCGACCACAAAAGAGCTTCAAACGTCTGATTAAAACCGTCCATTAACTCATCATAATCAATCACGTAATTTACAAAACCACCATCATTTGCGTACAGAAGCAAGTTCCTAAAATCGGCTCTTTTCATAACAAACTCTTTAAGAGGTATTCCAAGATTATCCTGTACTTCTTTTTCTAATGTTTCGTATAAACTTTCAATAACATCTTGTTCCTCATCTTCATGGTTGATTGACATAGATAATGGGTTAAGAGGTGCCATGAATCCAGTCGAGGGTATTGATAAACATAGCTCGACCTTCCCATTTTCAAAGCGAGGTTTCATTTCAACGTTAACCCCATGAATATTTAAATTCGGTCCGATGCTTTCTATAAGGACATTCTTCATCAATAACAAAACAGGTGTAAACATCAATTTTACTTGATGATTTTTGAATTTACCCACTAAGTCCCTATGTTCTGGCATCTTATCAGTGTTTAATTTCAGCCATTCAAAAATTGCTACAACCAATTCTTCTTCAGCTGCGATCAACCGAATGGAAAACATCTCCATATCGATATCTTTAATTCTGTGAGCTTTTCGCACATGGTCCGCAGCTTTAATCACTCGCCATTTTACTTTCGTGGGGGCCTTCGTTAAAATCATGTCTACCAGGTTTTCACCTACTAACGAATTGAAATATTCAAGCTCAAAACAATCCTCATCCATTTCCATAGCAACACCATACAAATATTTAAGTTAAGACAATAGCAGCCATAAAGCGCCGTGATGGGACACTATAGCAAACGCCTTTAGGCGCATCATCAGGGGTGTTTGTCAGTTAACCGTTCTCTTATCGAGTACCGTTCGTTTATGGCACGGTGAACACCACGAGAGAGCCAGCCCCTTTCCCGGACTGGTTAGGATTCCCATCATTTGCTCGTTTATCCGTGGCGTGTCATCACGACAGGCTGTTACGGGACACCGCGCTAAGTGTGGAACGGTTAAAATTTGTGGGATTGATTAAAGACGTTGGCAGCGTCATCAGCTTCGAGTTGATAGCGGTTCGTGTGGACTGTTCACGCTTTGTACCTGTTCGAGCTTTACAACTACAGGCCGCTACGTTCTAACATCCCTGAATAGCCACTGTTAACCATAGCGGCAACTGTTGGTCATAGAATCCCTTAAAAAAAGATTGTACCTTGAGAACGATAATCGTTTTAAGTCATTGTTTTTAAGAGATTTTGTTGTGTGAGTGCCGATAATAGGAGTCGAACCTACGACCTTCGCATTACGAATGCGCTGCTCTACCAACTGAGCTATATCGGCCCTGCAAGAGGTGTTCACGAGCGTGAATCACGAGGCAAAAGGTTAGAACTTAGCGGGCGATGCGTCAATAGTCAGTGGAATCAACTGCCTATTTTTGCATCGCCCGTTCTCATTTACGCACGAATGGTATCGTCGCCGAAACCAATCCACTTATAGGTGGTTAACGCTTCCAGCCCCATCGGGCCGCGGGCGTGCAGCTTCTGGGTGCTGACCGCCACTTCCGCGCCGAGGCCGAACTGGCCGCCGTCGGTGAAGCGCGTGGAGGCGTTCACATATACCGCGGAAGAGTCCACTTCATTGATAAAGCGGTTGGCGTTACGCAGGGTGCGGGTCAGGATGGCGTCGGAGTGCTGGGTGCCATGTTCGCGGATATGGGCGATAGCCTCATCCATATCAGCCACCACTTTGACGTTCAGATCCAGCGACAGATATTCGTCGTCATACTGCTCCGCTTTCACCGGCTCGACCTTCGCAGGGCCGTTTTGCAGCGCGGGGAGGGCGGAAGGGGCGGCGTGCAGGGTGACGCCGCTTTCGGCCATCTGCTTGCTTAACGCCGGCAGGAAGGTGTCGGCGATGTTGCGGTGCACCAGCAGCGTTTCCACGGTATTGCAGGTGCTCGGCCGCTGGGTCTTGGCGTTGACGATGATCTTCAGCGCGGGGGCGATCTCGGCGGTTTCATCAACGAAGATATGGCATACGCCAATCCCGCCGGTGATCACCGGGATCGTGGATTGCTCGCGGCACAGCTTGTGCAGGCCCGCGCCGCCGCGGGGGATCAGCATATCGATGTATTTATCCATCTTCAGCATTTCCCCCACCAGCGCGCGATCCGGGCTCTCGATAGCCTGTACCGCGGCGGCCGGCAGACCGCACTCCTGCAGCGCCTGCTGGATCACCTTCACCGTGGCGGCGTTGGTGCGCCAGGTCTCTTTCCCGCCGCGCAGGATCGCCGCGTTGCCGGTTTTCAGACACAGGGAGGCGACGTCGACTGTCACGTTGGGACGCGCTTCATAAATCACGCCAATCACCCCCAGCGGGACGCGGCGACGTTCAATACGCAGACCGCTGTCCAGCAGCCCACCGTCGATCACCTGGCCGACCGGATCGGCCAGATTGCACACCTGGCGCACATCGCTGGCGATGCCGCTCAGACGCGCCGGGGTCAGCGCGAGGCGATCGAGCATCGCTTCACTCAGGCCATTGGCGCGAGCTTCGGCTAAATCTTCCGCGTTGGCGCGCAGAATATCGTCGGTCTGCGCTTCCAGATAATCGGCGATCTTTTCCAGTACCTGGTTCTTTTCCCGGCTGGAGAGTAACGCCAGCTGCCAGGAGGCCGCTTTGGCGGCAATGCCCATTTGTTCCAGCATTTTCAGCTCCTTAACGGATGATCATATCATCGCGGTGGACGGCCACCGGGCCGTATTCGTAGCCCAGAATGGCATCGATTTGCTGCGAGTGCTGGCCGGCGATAAGGCGCAGCGCATCGCTGTTGTAGCGGCTGACGCCGTGAGCGATATCGCGTCCTTCGCTATTGCGGATGCGGATCACTTCGCCGCGGGAGAAGTTGCCGCTGACGATTTTGATGCCTTTTGGCAACAGCGAGCTGCCTCTTTCGAGGATCGCCTGAGTCGCGCCCGCATCGACGGTCAGTTCACCGGCCGGCGGGGCGCCGAAGATCCAGCGCTTACGGTTCTCCAGCGGAGACTCCTGAGCGTGGAAGCAGGTGCCTACTGGCAGGCCTTCCATCGCATGGCCGATGACGTCCGGGCGGTTGCCGGCGGCGATAATGGTATCAATCCCCGCGCGGCAGGCGACGTCCGCGGCCTGCAGCTTGGTGCCCATGCCGCCGGTGCCGAGTCCGGAGACGCTGTCGCCGGCGATGGCGCGCAGCGCGTCGTCGATGCCGTAGACGTCTTTAATCAGCTCCGCCTGCGGGTTGCTACGCGGGTCGGCGGTGAACAGGCCTGGCTGGTCGGTTAAGAGCAGCAGCTTATCTGCCCCGGCGAGGATCGCGGCCAGTGCGGAGAGATTGTCGTTATCGCCCACTTTGATTTCCGCGGTGGCGACGGCGTCGTTTTCGTTAATGACCGGGACGATGCTGTTATCCAGCAGGGCGCGCAGGGTGTCGCGGGCGTTGAGGAACCGTTCTCTGTCTTCCATGTCGGCGCGGGTCAGCAGCATCTGGCCAACGTGAATGCCATAGATAGAAAACAGCTGTTCCCACAGCTGGATAAGACGGCTTTGTCCCACCGCCGCCAGCAGCTGCTTGGAGGCGATGGTGGCGGGCAGTTCCGGGTAACCAAGGTGCTCGCGCCCGGCGGCAATGGCCCCGGAGGTCACGATGACAATACGGTGTCCCATGGCGTGTAGCTGTGCGCACTGGCGCACGAGCTCGACGATATGGGCGCGGTTCAGGCGACGGGACCCGCCTGTTAAAACACTGGTGCCCAGTTTTACCACCAGCGTCTGGCTTTCACTCATGATTCTCTGCCGTTCAAAAGGAATATCGATATCGAGCTGATGTTGTAGCAGGAGTCGGCCCGCTTGCCAACACCCGGGGCGGCGGGCGCGCCATTTTATTGCGCGGGATCGGGCATTCTGGAGAGGGTATGTGACAAAAATATGTCAGATACATTTAAATACTCTTTTTTATAAAAAGTTCCACATTGTCATAAATATTTAATATGCCGGCGTTAAAAAACTCCTGTTTTTGATGGGCGAGAGCCCGCAATTGAATAGCGCGTATAAATAAATCACCAGGACTGAATAATGAAAAAGAGTACTCTGGCATTAATGATGATGGGCTTTGTGGCTTCAACGGCGACGCAGGCAGCGGAAGTTTATAACAAGAACGCTAACAAGCTGGATGTGTACGGTAAGATCAAAGCCATGCACTACTTCAGCGATTATGACAGCAAAGATGGCGATCAGACCTACGTGCGTTTCGGTATTAAAGGCGAAACGCAGATTAACGAAGACCTGACCGGCTATGGCCGTTGGGAATCTGAATTCTCGGGTAACAAAACCGAGAGCGACTCCAGCCAGAAGACTCGTCTGGCGTTCGCTGGGGTGAAGCTGAAGAACTACGGTTCTTTCGACTACGGCCGTAACCTTGGCGCCCTGTACGACGTGGAAGCCTGGACCGATATGTTCCCGGAATTCGGCGGCGACTCATCCGCTCAGACCGATAACTTTATGACCAAGCGCGCCAGCGGCCTGGCGACCTACCGCAACACCGACTTCTTCGGTCTGGTGGATGGCCTGGATCTGACCCTGCAGTACCAGGGTAAAAACGAAGGCCGTGAAGCGAAGAAACAGAACGGCGACGGCGTCGGCACCTCGTTAAGCTATGATTTCGGCGGCAGCGACTTCGCCGTCAGCGCAGCCTACACTAGCTCCGACCGTACCAACGATCAGAACTTGCTGGCCCGCGGCCAGGGTTCGAAAGCGGAAGCCTGGGCGACCGGCCTGAAATATGACGCCAACAATATCTACCTGGCGACCATGTACTCTGAAACCCGCAAAATGACCCCGATCAGCGGCGGTTTTGCCAACAAAGCGCAGAACTTTGAAGCGGTGGCCCAGTATCAGTTCGACTTCGGTCTGCGTCCGTCCCTCGGCTATGTGCTGTCGAAAGGGAAGGATATCGAAGGGGTGGGGAGCGAAGATCTGGTTAACTACATTGACGTGGGCCTGACCTACTACTTCAACAAAAACATGAACGCCTTCGTGGATTACAAAATCAACCAGCTGAAAAGCGATAACAAACTCGGCATCAACGATGACGACATCGTCGCGCTGGGTATGACCTACCAGTTCTGATCAACTTCAGAACCACCTGCCGCAGCCCTGGCTGCGGCTTTTTTTTAGCGGCGATTCTTTGCCAGATGTAGGGTGTCGCTGTTCATGGTGATCTGCGCGTTATACTCCTTCGGCAGACGGCGCGCCTGATAGAACGCGGATTCCCAGTAAGGGTTGTCCAGCGAAGAGCGCATCACGCCCTGGCTGCTCGAGGCGTGAAGGAAATTATGATCGGTATCGTAAAAGCCGACGTGCATTCCGGCCCGAGTGCGGAAGAAGACCAGATCGCCGGGACGTAAATCGCGCTTATTGACCCGCACGCCCATGTGCAGCAGCTCGCGGGTGGTGATCCGCTCCATCGGCAGGTTAAAGCGATCCTTCAACGTGCGCCAGACGAAACCCGAGCAGTCGACGCCGCTTTGTTCAGTACCGCCCCATTCATAGGGGGTTCCCTGCCAGGTGTGCATCTGATCATGCAGGGCCGCCACCACCGGGATCAGATCGTCCGATCCGCCGTCAATGGTCATATCCGCATGAGATTTTGTGTTCTTTGCCTGTTTCGGTGAGGAGGAGCATCCTGCCAACAACAAAAAAGGAATTAAAAAGAGAGCATGCGTCAGTTTTGGCTTCATATCGTTATTTTCGAAGTAGCAAGCAGACTGCTTTGTTTTATAGCCGATTAAAAAGAACGGCTGAATAAGCCGAGGCCGCCTTTACGTTTATTTACGATTAAAAATAAACAACCAGCCGAGAGATCACCCATAAAAGGCAGTTGTCACTTCCGAACGGCCTGTGCCAGGATTCTGATTAAACATTTCACGAGGCATTCCATGACGCATTACGCCATCTCTGGTGAGACTTTGCCCGGCGCCGCTTTCGACGCGGGGTGGATGACGTCTGCGCCTCATCATCGCTTCGCCACGCTCTGCCCACCGCCTCCCCCTCCAGACCGGGTTGTTTTCGGCGCTTAGCGCCGTCTTTAGCAGGCGCTTACCTGCCGGTATGACGCTTGATACCTTGTGTTTGACGTTCTGGAGCATGCTATGCACGTTCGCTATTCTCTGCTCGCCTCGCAGGCGACAACGGCCATTTTTGTGCTGCTGTGGGGCAGTGCGGCCATTTTCACCCGCTGGGGACTGGACAACGCCTCGCCGATGGCGCTGCTGGTCTTTCGTTTTCTGATTGCCCTGGTCGCGCTGGCGCCGCTGGCCATCGTCCGTCGGCGCTGGCTGCCCGCGCCGGGCACCCGCTTGCAGACCGCGGCCACCGGCCTGATGCTGATTGGCGGCTATTCGGTCTGTTACTTCGAGGCGATGGCTAACGGTGTGACGCCGGGACTTATCGCCACCATCATGGGGATCCAGCCCATCCTTACGCTTTGCGTGGTGGAGCGTCGCCTGCAGGGGCGGCGGCTGCTGGGGCTGCTGCTTGCCCTGGCGGGGCTGGTGCTGCTGGTATGGCGCAGCCTGGCGGCGTCGCCAATGGCGATGGCGGGGATCCTGTTTGCGCTGGCGGCTTTGCTGCTGATGACTTTTGGCGCGCTGTGGCAAAAGCGCAGCCGTCAGTCGCCGGCGGATGTCCTGCCGCTGCAGTACGCCGTGAGTCTGGGGCTGTGCCTGTTGATCGCCCCGGTCAGCGGCTTCCGGTTTACCGTTAACGTCGGGTTGATTATTCCGGTGTTGTTTCTCGGGCTGCTGATTTCGGTGGTCGCCCAGCTGCTGCTGTATCGTCTGCTGAGCGCGGGAAATATCGTCAATGTCACCAGCCTCTTTTATCTGGTGCCGGCGATCACGGCGCTGCTGGATTATCTGCTGCTGGGCAACCGGCTGCCGGCGGCGGCGATGGTCGGTATGGTGGCGATCGTCGGCGGGATCGTATTGGTGTTCCGCACCGGCAAGGTCCGCGCCGGCTGACGACGAGCCGGGCGCTGCGGCGTCCGGTTCATTTTCCTGTCATCTTTTTTACGCATGCTCCCGGCAGCTTATTTTGACCAGTAAGGGAAAGTACCATGGGCAACACGCTGACGATTTTTGATCTCGATAACACCCTGATACAGGGCGATAGCAGTACGGTCTGGAGCCAGTTTATGGTTCGCGAAGGGCTGGCGACGCAGAAGGGGTATCTTGCCCGCGAGGCGCGGCTAATGGCGGATTATGACCGGGGAGAGATGAATATCGCCGATTATGTGGCCCTGATCCAGGCGCCGCTGGCCGGAATACCGAAATCGGACGTTGATGCGCTGGTGGCCCGCTGCGTCCGCGAGGCGATCCTGCCCCGGGTCTATCCGCAGGCGTGGGAGCTCATTCGTCGTCTGCGGGCCGAGGGGGAGCAGATGCTGATTATCTCCGCCTCGGTTAGCCTGCTGGTGCAGGCGGTGGCCGCCGCGCTGGAGATCGATCAGGCGCTGGGCATTGACGTGGCGATGGTCGACGGCGGCTACAGCGGGGTCATTGCCGGGATCCCCAGCTATCAGCAGGGGAAGGTGGCGCGTCTGGCGCAGTGGCGCGAGGCGCATCCGCAGTATGACGGCGAGGTGACGTTCTATACCGATTCCATTAACGATCTGCCGCTGTGCCTGCATGCGGATCGCGTGCGGCTGGTCAATCCCTGTCCGCAGCTGCAGGCGGCCGGTGCCGGATACGGCTGGCCGGTGCTGAGCTGGCGGCTGGAATAGCGGAGCGGATAAATGTTTCTTCGGGTTCAGTCGTTCCAGACCGGATAAGGCGTGTGCCGCCATTCGGCATACAGGCGGCTCCGTGCCGGCGGTCATTGCCCGGCGGCGCTGCGCTTGCGCGGGCCTACGGGGTGTGAGCCTGTGAGAGGGCCCTGTAGGCCGGGTAAGGCGCAGCCGCCACCCGGCGAAATATCGGCGCAACCGGAAATGTCCCTGCTCGCGCTGCGTTTAGCAGGGCTACAACTTCTATTTTAATGCCGGGCAGATTGCGCTCCCGGTTAGTTCTTCTGCGTTATGTCACTTACGGCGCCGGGAGCGCACAGGGGGCGGCCAGTCGCCGCCGCCCCCTGTACCCCCGGGCTCCGGCCAGCACCGGCAGTTTCAGTCGCGCAAGTGGGTAAATTAATGACTGGTTGCTCGGGCCGTAGGCCGGGTAAGGCGCAGCCGCCACCCGGCATAAAAGCAGCTCCGTACCCGCTGTCATCGCCCGGTGGCGCTGCGCTTGCCGGGCGTACGATGTGTCAGCCAGTGAGAGGACCCCGCAGGCCGGGTAAGGCGTAGCCGCCACCCGGCACAAAGGTGCGCTAGCGTTCGTCCTGATACAGCGGCACCACGGCGCCGCCGATATAGCGACGGCGCAGCCAGGCGGAGAGGGTGTCCATGATCATCACCACCGCCACCAGCAGCAGGGTGATAAACATCACCACATCCCAGTTCCACAGGCGCATATTCTCGGCATAGATAAGCCCAATACCGCCGGCGCCGACGAAGCCCAGCACCGCCGCGGAGCGGGTGTTGGATTCAATCTGATACAGGCTCAATGCGAGGAAGGTCGGGAACGACTGGGTAAAAATGCCAAAGCGATGCTTTTGCAGGCCGTTCGCGCCCACGGCGGTCAGTCCGCGCCCGGGGGAGCGGTCCACCGCTTCGTGTCCTTCCGCGTACAGCCGTCCCAGCAGGCCGGTGTCCTGCATGATGATCGCCAGCACCCCGGCCAGCGGCCCGAGGCCTACCGCGCGCACGAATATCAGCCCCCAGATAGCCATGTCGATCCCGCGCAGCACATCAAACAGGCGGCGCATCAGCAGGGCGAGGGTCCCCAGCACCACGCCGCGCATGATGTTGCGGGCGGCGAAGAAGGAGAGCAGCAGCGCCAGCACCGTGGCGGTGAGCGTCCCGGCGAAGACGATAGCCAGGGTGATGCCGATTTGCGTGAAGTAATAGCCGAACGGCCAGTTCCAGAAGTCGTGCCAGACGAACATCCGCGCCAGATAGCGGCCAATCTGCTGCAGGCCGGTGGTCAGCTGTTCGCCGCTGATGCCGAACTGCAGAAAAAACCAGACGTAATAGAGCAGGCAGGCCAGCGCCACCAGTCCGACGTAGCGCAGGTAGCGCCCCTGGACCTGATAGAGCTGCTTATGCTGCCGCCGGCTGGCGGCGATATCCGGTTGCATGTGCCAGACGCTCATTTCTTACCCTCCAGTACCCACAGACGCAGACGACCGGACAGCATGTCCAGCGCCGACACCACCAGAATGATCAGCAGCAGGGTGATACTCACCTGATCGTAGCGGTCGAGCTTGATGTTGGTCATCAGCTCCTGGCCGATGCCGCCCGCGCCCACCAGCCCGAGAATGGTCGACGAGCGGAAGTTGATTTCAAGCCGCATAAAGCCATAGGAGAGAAACAGCGGTTTCACCTGAGGCCACAGGGCGAAGCGAATTTTCTGCAGCGGGGATGCGCCGCAGGCAGCCAGGCCGCGTACCGGTTTGTTTTGCGCGCTTTCCACCGCCTCGTAGAACAGTTTGGTCAGGCTGCCGACGGTATGCAGCATCAGCGCCAGAAAGCCCGGAATCGCGCCGATGCCGAACGCCATCACAAAGATCACCGCCCACGCCAGCTCGGGCATGGTGCGCAAAAACGCCACCAGCACGCGAATGGCAAAGCGCACCGGCGCCGGGGACCAGGCGTTATTGGCGGCAAGAAACGCGAAAACCGTGGCAATGGCGACGGCCACCAGGGTTGAGGCCAGCGCCAGCTGCAGAGTTTCCCAGATCAGCGGCAGCTGGATCGGCAGGCGATAGCCCCACCAGGCCAGCGAGCCTTTGGTCTGCACGTCGGCGAACAGGTTGCCGGCGCTCAGGGGCGGAATGGTCTCTGCCATATAGTCAAAGAAATGGGGCAGCGAGTGCCAGATAGTCAGCAGATTAAATTCCGCGGCGCTGCCGGCGGCAAAATAGAGCGCCAGCAGCAGCAGCGACCAGCAGACGGCATCGCGCTTTTGCCGCGAGCGTACCTGCTGGTAATAGCGTTCAAATTCGGTGTGGGTCGTCTTCATGCGTCGGGGATCTTCAACGTAGCGCCGCCGCTTACCCTGGGGCAAGCAGGCGGCGTTGAGGCAGGATTAACGCGCGCTCACCAGCTCGCGTTTCATATCAATAATCTGCTGGAAGTCAGCCACGCTGCCCGGGCCGATGTGCTGAGTACCGCCCATCGCTTTGATAAAGCAGGCGTGATCCTCAGTATCCAGTTTTTTCACCGCCGCCACGACCTTCGCTTTAAAGTCCGCTGGCAGCGCATTGCTCACCAGGATCGGGCCGTTCGGGATCAGCGGCGATTGCCAGATAATGCGGATCTGCTTCATCAGATCCGGATGATCCATGCGAATCAGGCGGTTGAACGCGCCGGTGGTGTAGCCGGTGTTGTAATCGCCCACCATCGAGGCCCAGGTGACCGCGCCCGCGAACTGGCCATTCAGCACGCCGAGGATGTCCTGCTCGTGGCCACCGGAGAAGGTGACGCTGGAGAAGGTGTTGTTGTATTTGTTGTCGGCGTTACCGCCAAATTTTTCTTTAAACGCATGGTTAGGGATCAGATACCCGGAAGTGGAGTCCGGGTCGGCGAAGCCGAAGGCTTTGCCTTTTAAATCGTCCAGCGTTTTATACGGGGAGTCAGCTTTGACAATCACCACCGAGTGGTAGCCGCGAGACTGATCTTTGTCGTCCACGGCGATACCGACGATATCCACCGCTTTGGGGTTATTAAGATAAACCGAGGCGTAAGAGGAGGGAGACATGCTCAGCACCACGTCGACTTTCCCTCCCAGCAGACCCTGGATCACCCCGGAATAGTCGGAAGAGTTGCGCAGTTTGGTGTCCACGTTCAGCTCTTTATCGAGGAAGGCCTTCACGCACTGGTTATCGCCGATTTGCTGGGTGGCGTTCTGTCCGCCGAGAATGCCCAGATTCAGCTCTTTCGGCTGCGCCGCCGCTGCCTGCCATGCCATCATCATGCCCGCGACCATTGCGGATAAACGAACTGCGCCAGTCATAGATTTTTTCATTATGTTGCCCGTGTGAGTGAAATTAATGCAATTGGCTAACTTCATCGCCGTACAGCCGCTGCAGCACATCCTGCGTCAGCCGGGAGGGGTGATCGTCAAAAATAAGCTGACCGCTGGCGACGCCGATAACCCGGGTGCAGTAGGTCTTCACCAGCTCTACCGAATGCAGGTTTACCATCACGCTGATGCCCTGCTCGCTAATTTCGCGCAACACATCCATGATGCGCTGGGTGTTTTTCGGATCCAGCGAGGCGACAGGCTCGTCGGCCAGCAGGATCCCGGGGTTCTGCATCAGCGCCCGGCAGATCGCCACCCGCTGCATCTGCCCGCCGGAGAGGTTCTCCGCCCGCTGCAGCGCGTGCGGCAGCATGTTCATCCACTCAAGCAGCGCAATGGCGCGCGCCCGGTCGGCTTCAGGAAAGATTTTAAACAGCGATTTCAGGGTTGAAGTCTGGCTGAGGCGGCCCAGCAGGACGTTGGTGAGCACATCGAGACGGGGCACCAGGCAGAAGTCCTGAAAAATCATTCCGCAGTGGCTGCGCCAGGCATTGAGCGCGCGCCCTTTCAGCCGGGAGACATCGTGCGGGGTACCGACTTCCGGGTAGCTAAGAATTTCGCCGCCGCTGGCGCTGTGGGTGCCGTTGAGGACATGCAGGAGCGTCGATTTACCGGCGCCGGAGCGGCCTATGATGCCAACCATTTCGCCAGCGTGCAGATCAAAGCTGATGCCGTCCAGCACCTTGTGCTGGGCTTGATAAGCTTTACTCAGATTACGCACGCTTAAGACCTTCCGCTGCCGGCCGGCATTGAGTTCGGTGAACGGCAGGAAATCAGTTTCGGCCACCGCGGCAAGAGAGCTGTTCATAAGAGTGTCCAGGTTCGTCATTAACTGGCCACTATTAATAGGTCTTTATGTGAAATTTCGATGACGGTATTGCGAACAAACCGTGAACAGGCGGGAAAGGGCGGCGGTGAGCGGTTCACCGTGCGCGGTACGCTGGCGAAGCGCCGAAAAGCGGCTATGCTTTCGGGAACGCGGAGGCTGGCGTCCCCGTGCGGCTGGAACCCATCGGCAAAACTCGTTTTATCTTGCTAATGAGGTCTGTTTAATCGAATAGATAATGCTTCTGCCTTTGTTTAGCATTCATCATTCCGCAAAATTAACATATATATAACTATTTTGTGCGGCAGGTTAATCTATTTATGAGTCTTATGTATTGGTGAATCATCCTGGTTATTGCTGATTTTTAGACTTATATTCTTTATTTTTGAATAAATTTGGTTTATTTGACAACTGCATTCAACTCTTCATTAAGAATATTCCTAACATAATAGGGTGAAGATCCTGGGTAATATAAAATTCAGCTAAGAATTGAGGGTTATATTGCTAATAACCTTATGAAAATAAATACCTTTTTCTTGCGCTCAAAAATGAGATATTTTCAGTTTTTGTAAATATTGACCTGGGCGCGAAATTCATTGCCTTCCCGCATGTTGACACTCCATAGGAAAAAACTTAAATTCAACGCCAAGCAGAAAATAATTATAGTTTAACCCCGCTTATTCAATATTGATAAGTAATGCGTGTCTTATTTAATGGCGATTTACTAAAGGAATCGAATACGCCAGTAAACTTTATAGGCCTGGCAAGCAGTGACGTTTTAAAAATGATTACTTCAAGGACTATGAGGTTAAAAACTATATGGAATATAAAAGCTGTTCCGATAAGTATATTTGGTCTGCCGATGACTCCTACTTCTATAAAGGATTGTCCGAACTGATTGTAGATATCGACGAATTAATTTATCTGTCGCTAGAGAAAATCAGAAAAGATTTCGTGTTTATCAATCTCAATACGGCTTCGTTAAACGAGTTTATCAGGCGCGACAGCGAATGGCTATCCGCGGTAAAGGGGAAACAGGTCGTATTAATTGCGGCCAGGAAGTCAGAAGCCTTAGCGAATTACTGGTATTACAATAGCGATATTCGCGGCGTGGTATATGTTGGCCTGAGTCGCGATATTCGAAAAGAGCTGGCCTATGTGATTAATGGCAGGTTTCTCCGTAAAGATATTAAGAAAGATAAAATTACAGACCGGGAAATGAAAATTATCCGCATGACCGCCCAGGGCATGCAGCCGAAATCGATCGCCAGAATTGAAAATTGTAGCGTGAAGACAGTATATACCCATCGGCGCAATGCCGAGGCCAAGCTGTATTCCAAAATATACAAATTAGTTCAGTAACACCCAGGCAAGTTAATTTTTGAATGGTTCACCGGGACATCATGTCCTTAATTCAACTCAGGAAGAAAAAGCGATGAAAAAAAAGGTTCTGGCAATAGCTCTGGTAACGGCGTTTACCGGTATGGGCGTGGCGCAGGCTGCTGACGTAACGGCTCAGGCTGTAGCGACCTGGTCTGCGACCGCCAAAAAAGACACCACCAGCAAGCTGGTGGTCACCCCGCTCGGCAGCCTGGCGTTCCAGTATGCCGAAGGCGTGAAAGGTTTTAACTCACAGAAAGGTCTGTTTGACGTGGCGATTGAGGGTGACGCAACGGCGACCGCCTTTAAGCTGACCTCGCGTCTTATCACCAACACCTTAACCCAGCTGGATACCTCCGGCTCCACGCTGAGCGTGGGCGTGGATTATAACGGCGCAGCGGTGGAAAAAACCGGTGATACCGTGATGATCGATACCGCCAACAACATTCTGGGCGGCAACCTCAGCGCGCTGGCTAACGGCTACAACGCCAGCGGCCGTACCACCGCGCAGGATGGTTTCACCTTCTCGATCATCAGCGGCACCACCGACGGCACCACCGCCGTGACCGATTACAGCACCCTGCCGGAAGGGATCTGGAGCGGCGACGTCAGCGTACAGTTCGACGCCACCTGGACCAGCTGATCCTTGTGATGCGCCAGCAGGGGGGGCTCCCCCTGCTTTTTTCACGGACGGAATTGTTATGAAAAAGCACCTTCTGGCCCTCGGGCTGCTGCTTGCCGGAGTATCGCCGGCGCAGGCGCTGGATGTCGGCGATATCTCATCGTTTATGAACAGCGGCAGCAGCACGCTGAGCAAAACGATCAAGAACAGCACCGACAGCGGCCGCCTGATCAATATCCATCTCGAACGGCTCTCTTCCCCGCTGGACGACGGACAGGTTATCCCGATGGATAAACCGGATGAGGTGCTGCTCACTCCCGCCAGCCTGCTGCTACCCGCCCAGGCCAGCGATGTGATCCGCTTCTTCTACAAAGGCCCGGCGGATAACAAAGAGCGCTACTACCGCATTGTCTGGTTCGACCAGGCGCTCAGCGATGCCCAGCGCGATAACGCCACCCGCAGCGCGGTGGCCACCGCTTCCGCTCGCATCGGCACCATCCTGGTGGTGGCGCCCCGGCAGGTGAACTACCGCTTTCAGTACGCCAACGGCTCCCTGACCAACACCGGGAATGCGACGCTGCGGATCCTCGCCTACGGCCCCTGCCTGAAGGCCGCCGACGGTAAGGAGTGCAAAGAGAACTACTACCTGATGCCGGGTAAATCACGCCGTTTTACGCGCGTGGACACGGCGGATAAAAAAGGACGGGTTGCACTTTGGCAGGGTGAGCAGTTTGTTCCCGTGAAATAGACAGCTGTGCAGATGGATAACGACGATGCCTCTACAACGGATTTCCCCAGGACTGAAAACGCGGCTTGCCTTCGGCATGTTTTTTTTGTTCGTTCAGCCCGACGCCAGTGCGGCGGCCCCAGGCGCGCAGCAGATTGGCGGGGTGATTATTCCGCAGGCCTTCAGCCAGGCGCTGCAGGACGGCATGAGCGTTCCTCTTTATATTCATCTTGCCGGCAGCCAGGACACCCGGGACGATCAGCGGATCGGCAGCGCCTTTATCTGGCTGGACGGCGGCCAGCTGCGCGTTCGGCAGATCCGGCTGGAGGACAATGAGGGTAACGCCAGCGTCAGCGAACAGACCCGACAGCAGCTGATCGGCCTCGCCAACGCCCCGTTCAGCGAGGCGCTCACCATTACTCTGACCGACAGCGCGCAGCTGGATCTCAGCCTGCGCCAGCTGCTGCTGCAGCTGGTGGTCAAGCGCGAGGCGCTGGGCACCGTGCTGCGCTCGCGCAGCGAAGACATCGGCCAGTCGAGCGTCAACGCCCTGAGCAGCAACCTGAGCTATAACCTCGGCGTCTATAACAACCAGATGCGCAACGGCGGAAGCAACACCTCCAGCTACCTGTCGCTGAACAACGTCACGGCGCTGCGTGAGCATCACGTGGTGCTCGACGGCTCGCTGTACGGCATCGGCAGTGGTCAGCAGGACAGTGAATTATATAAAGCCATGTATGAACGCGATTTCGCCGGCCACCGCTTTGCCGGCGGGATGCTTGACACCTGGAACCTGCAGTCTCTGGGACCGATGACCGCTATTTCGGCGGGCAAGATTTACGGCCTTTCCTGGGGGAACCAGGCCAGCTCCACCGTCTTCGACAACAGCCAGTCCGCCACGCCGGTGATTGCCTTTTTACCGGCGGCGGGCGAGGTGCATCTCACCCGCGACGGCCGGTTGCTGAGCGTCCAGAACTTCGCCATGGGCAACCATGAAGTGGATACCCGCGGCCTGCCGTACGGTATTTACGACGTGGAAGTAGAGGTGATCGTCAACGGGCGGGTGGTCAGCAAACGCACCCAGCGGGTCAATAAGCTGTTCAGCCGGGGACGCGGCGCCGGCGCGCCGCTGGCGTGGCAGGTATGGGGCGGTAGTTTTCATATGGATCGCTGGTCGGAGAGCGGAAAAAAGACCCGGCCGGCGAAAGAGAGCTGGCTGGCGGGCCTCTCGGCCTCCGGGTCGCTCAGCACCCTGAGCTGGGCGGCAACGGGCTATGGCTACGACAACCAGGCGGTGGGAGAAACTCGCCTGACGCTGCCGCTGGGCGAGAAGATCAACGTTAACCTGCAAAACATGCTGGCCAGCGACACCTCGTGGAGCAGCGTCGGCAGCATCAGCGCCACGTTGCCGGGGGGCTTTAGTTCAGTGTGGGTCAACCAGGAGAGAACCCGCATTGGCGATCAATTGCGGCGCAGCGATGCCGATAACCGGGCGATCGGCGGCACCCTCAACCTGAACGCGCTGTGGTCGAAGCTGGGGACGTTCAGCGTGAGCTACAACGATGATCGCCGCTACAACAGCCATTACTACACCGCGGATTACTATCAGACGGTCTACAGCGGCGCCTTTGGCTCGCTCGGCCTGCGGGCGGGGATCCAGCGCTATAACAATGGCGACAGCAGCGCCAACACCGGGAAATATATCGCCCTCGATCTGTCGCTGCCGCTGGGCAACTGGTTCAGCGCCGGGATGACCCATCAGAACGGCTACACCATGGCTAACCTCTCAGCGCGTAAACAGTTTGATGAAGGCACCATTCGCACCATCGGCGCCAATCTGTCGCGCGCCATCTCCGGCGATACCGGGGATGACAAAACCCTCAGCGGCGGGGCGTATGCCCAGTTCGACGCCCGCTACGCCAGCGGCACGCTGAACGTCAACAGCGCAGCGGACGGCTACGTCAACACCAACCTCACCGCCAGCGGCAGCGTCGGCTGGCAGGGCAAAAATATCGCCGCCAGCGGACGAACCGACGGCAACGCCGGGGTGATCTTCAACACCGGGCTGGAGGACGATGGTCAAATCAGCGCCAGGGTCAACGGGCGGATCTTCCCGCTCAGCGGTAAGCGTAACTATCTGCCGCTCTCCCCTTATGGCCGCTATGAGGTGGAGCTGCAGAACAGCAAAAACTCGCTCGACAGTTACGACATCGTCAGCGGGCGCAAGAGTCATCTGACCCTCTATCCCGGCAACGTGGCGGTGATTGAGCCAGAGGTGAAGCAGATGGTCACCGTCTCCGGTCGTATTCGGGCGGAAGACGGCACGCTGCTGGCGAATGCGCGGATTAACAACCATATCGGCCGTACCCGCACCGATGAAAACGGCGAGTTTGTTATGGATGTGGATAAGAAATACCCCACGATCGATTTCAGCTACGGCGGCAATAAAACCTGCGAAGTGGCACTGGAGCTCAGCCAGGCGCGCGGCGCCGTGTGGGTGGGGGATGTGGTTTGCAGCGGCCTCTCGTCGTGGGCGGCGGTGCAGCAGACAGGAGAAGAGAATGAAAGTTAACCCATTAATCGCCCTGGCGATCCTCGCGCTGCTCTGGCCGGCGGCTGCGCTCAGGGCGGCGGTAACCAAGACCACCTGGTCGGATGCGCCGGCGCGCGAGTTTGTGTTTGTGGAAAACAACTCCGACGACAACTTTTTCGTCACTCCCGGCGGGGCGCTGGATCCGCGCATGACCGGCGCCAACCGCTGGACCGGCTTAAAATACACCGGCTCCGGGACCATCTATCAGCAGAGTCTCGGCTATATCGATAACGGCTACAACACCGGGCTTAATGCCAACTGGAAGTTTGATATGTGGCTGGAAAACTCGCCGGTTTCGCACCCCTTAACCGGCCTGCGCTGCATCAACTGGTACGCCGGGTGCGATATGGCCACCAGCCTGATCCTGCCGCAGACCACTGACGCCAGCGGGTTCTATGGCGCGACGGTGACCAGCGGCGGCGCGAAGTGGATGCACGGTATGATGTCGGACGCGTTTTATCAGTATCTGCAACAGATGCCGGTCGGCGGCAGCTTCACGATGACCATCAATGCCTGCCAGACCTCGGTGAACTACGACGCCAGCAGCGGCGCGCGCTGTAAGGATCAGGCCTCCGGCAACTGGTATGTGCGCAACGTCACCCACACCAAAGCCGCGAACCTGCGGTTGATAAACACCCACTCGCTGGCGGAGGTGTTTATCAACAGCGATGGCGTGCCAACCCTTGGGGAAGGGAACGCCGACTGCCGGACACAGACCATTGGCAGCCGTTCAGGATTAAGCTGTAAGATGGTCAATTATACCTTGCAGACCAATGGGTTAAGCAATACGTCGATCCATATTTTCCCGGCGATCGCCAACTCGTCGCTGGCCTCGGCCGTCGGGGCGTATGATATGCAGTTCAGCCTCAACGGCAGCTCATGGAAGCCGGTGAGCAATACCGCCTATTACTACACCTTCAATGAGATGAAGAGCTCAGATGCGATCTATGTGTTCTTCTCCAGCAACTTCTTTAAGCAGATGGTGAATCTCGGGATCAGCGATATCAATACCAAGGATCTGTTCAACTTTCGCTTCCAGAACACCACCTCGCCGGAGTCAGGCTGGTATGAGTTTTCCACCTCCAATACGCTGATTATCAAGCCCCGTGATTTCAGCATCAGCATTATCTCTGATGAATATACCTCGGCGCCGTCGCGGGAGGGGTATGTCGGCAGTGGTGAACCGGCGCTCGATTTCGGCTACATCGTCACCACCAGCGGTAAAACGGCCGCCGACGAAGTGCTGATCAAAGTGACCGGACCGGCGCAGGTGATTGGTGGGCGCTCCTACTGTCTCTTCAGCTCCGATGACGGTACGGCGAAAGTGCCGTTCCCGGCGACGCTCTCTTTTATCACCCGCAGCGGCGCGACGCAGACCTACGACGCCGGGTGCGATGACAGCTGGCGGGATATGACCGATGCGCTGTGGCTGACCACGCCGTGGACCGATATCTCCGGCGAAGTGGGGCAGATGGATAAGACCACGGTGAAATTTTCGATTCCGATGGATAACGCCATTTCGCTGCGGACGGTAGACGATAACGGCTGGTTTGGCGAAGTCAGCGCTTCAGGAGAGATTCATGTCCAGGCGACGTGGCGCAACATTAACTAAGGCCCTGCTGACGCTGAGCTGCCTGCTGGCGGCGCCGCTGGCGCAGGCGATCTCGGTCGGCAATCTGACCTTTTCCCTGCCGGCTGAAGCGGATTTCGCCAGCAAACGGGTGGTCAATAACAATAAAAGCGCGCGGCTGTACCGGATCACCGTCAGCGCCATCGACCGCCCTGGCGGCAGCGAAGTGCGCTCCCGGCCGGTGGATGGCGAACTGCTGTTCGCCCCCCGCCAGCTGGCGCTGCAGGCCGGGGAGAGCGAATATTTCAAATTTTATTATCATGGGCCGCGGGATAACCGCGAGCGCTACTATCGGGTCTCGTTTCGTGAAATTCCCACCCGTAACCTGACGAGGCGCAGCCCGACCGGCGGCGAAGTCAGCATGGAGCCAGTGGTGGTGATGGATACCATTCTGGTGGTGCGCCCGCGGCAGGTACAGTTTAAATGGTCTTTCGATAAGGCGGCCGGGACGGTGAGCAACACCGGCAATACCTGGTTTAAGCTGCTGATTAAACCCGGGTGCGATTCGACCGAAGAGGAGGGCGACGCGTGGTATCTGCGTCCCGGGGACGTGGTTCGCCAGCCGGCATTGCGCCAGCCGGGGAACCACTATCTGGTCTATAACGACAAATTTATTAAGATCAGCGATACCTGTCCGCTGAAGCCCCGTCCCGCGGAGTGAGCCTTATCCGGCGGTCGCGCGGCGGGTAAAGCGCCGGCTGGCCAGCAGGCTCAGACCGCAGCACAGCAGGTAGTACACCGCGCCGGTGAAGACGAAGATCGCCAGGGGATAGATTTGCACCCGGTTGTTGACCTGGCCGGCCACGGTAGTCAGCTCCGGGACGTTGACGATAAACGCCAGCGAAGTGTCCTTCAGCAGGCCGATAAAGATCCCCACCAGCGACGGCTGAACGTTGCGCAGCGCCTGCGGGAGCAGCACCAGGCGCAGCGTTTGCCCGGGGGCGAACCCCTGGGTCAGCGCCGCCTCATACTGTCCTTTCGGCAGCGACTGCAGCCCGGCCAGCACCGAATGCATCACCGAGGCGGTGGTAAACCACGCCAGCGCCAGGGTCACGGTCACCGCGCCGGGCAGATCGCCGCCGGTCAGCATCGGCAGCAGATACCACAGCCAGAAGATGACAAATATCAGCGGGATGCCGCGGATAATTTCCGCCCACAGGAACAGCAGACGTCGCGTCAGCCCGCCGTAGCGCCAGGCCAGCCCCGCCAGCGCAATGCCTCCCGGCAGCGCCAGCAGGGTGGCGCCGATGGCCATCAGCAGGGTCAGGGCCACGCCGCCGGGCTGGCCCTCCACCAGCCGGCCCCACAGCAGGTAATCAAGGTTATCGGCGATCACCGCCAGATTAGCGTTCATGTTGGGCGCTCCGTTGCAGTTTTCTTCCCGGGCCGAGACGCGTTAGCGCCACGCCCATCGCCACCCCCAGCGCCAGATACAGCGCGGTGCCAACGGCAAACGCCTCCAGGGCGTGCGCGTTATAGCTCTCAATCTGCCGCACCTGATAAGTCAGTTCCGCAAAGCCGATGCCGCTGGCCAGCGATGAGAGTTTCATCAGGTTGAGATACTGGCCGACAATCGGCTGCCAGGCGTTGGCCAGTCCCTGCGGCAGGAGGATAAAGCGCAGCTCCTGCCACGGGGTAAAGCCCTGCGACAGCGCGGCTTCCCGCTGCCCGTGGCTGACGGCGCGCAGTCCGGAGGCGATCTCTTCCACCAGAAAGGCGGAGGTAAAGACCCCCAGCCCCCACATCGAGCAGAGGAACTCCGGCGTCAGCCACCAGACATTGCCCGGCAGAATGGACCAGGTGTGCTCGTCGTTTACCACGTCCTTCACCGCCAGCGGCAGCAGGTTCCAGGCGGCAAAGTACCAGAACAGCAGCTGGACCAGCAGCGGAGTATTGCGAAACAGCGAGACCCACGCGGCGACCAGCCCGCGCCCCACGCGGCCGCCGCCGAGACGCAGGGCCAGCAGCAGGACCGCCAGCGCAGTGGCGAGCAGGATCCCGGCGACGCTGACCCAGACGGTGGTGAGAAAACCAGAGATAATCCATTGCAACGGCTGTCCGCTCAGGACGCCGTGCCAGTCAAGCATCGGCGTCACTCGAGGCTCTCCTGGTGCAGCGGATCCAGCACCTTCTGCAGAAAACGCCGCGCGCGGGCATGCTGCGGATGGGCGAAAAACTCAGCCGGCGGGGCGACCTCGAGAATGTCGCCGCCGTCGATAAACACCACCCTGTCGGCAATTTCGCGGGCAAACTGCATCTCGTGGGTCACCACCAGCATGGTGATCCCACTGTGGGCGAGGTTTTTCATCACCTGCAGCACTTCGCCGATCATCTCCGGGTCGAGGGCCGAGGTGGGCTCGTCGAACAGGATAATCTGCGGCGAGGAGGCCAGAGCGCGGGCGATGGCCACCCGCTGCTGCTGGCCGCCGGAGAGCTGCGCCGGCATCTGCTGCGCTTTCTCCTCCAGCCCGACCTGGCGCAGCAGCGCCAGCGCCCGCTCCTGAGCCGCGCTTTTTCCCCAGCCGTGGACGCGCTCCAGCGCCAGCGTGATGTTCTCCTGCGCCGTCAGGTGGGCGTAAAGGTTGAACTGCTGGAAGACAAAGCCGACGCGGCTGCGCAGCTGGCGCAAGGCGCTGCCGCTCAGCCGGCTGGTGGGTTTACCGTCGATCAGGATCTCGCCGCCGCTTAAGGATTCGAGCTGGTTGATCAAGCGGATCAGCGTCGATTTTCCCGATCCGGAAGGACCGAGGATCGCCACCACTTCGCCGGGCTCGACTTGCAGGTTGATGGCGTTAAGCACCTGATGATCGCCGTAGCGCTTGGCCACCTCACGAAACGTTATGCTGGCGCGCTGCAGACGTGAAAAATCCGCGGCCGGGGCCGCGGAGTGGGAGAATAAACCCGAGAACATATTATTTCGCTTCTATGGTAAAGGCGCGCGGCTGCGGCGTTTTAGTGGCAGGGCCAAACCAGACATCGTAAATTTTCGCGGCTTCGCCGGTTTTCTCCAGCTTCACCAGCTCATCGTTGACGGCCTTCAGCAGGGCCGGTTCGCCTTTCTTCACCCCCACGCCAATCTCTTCTTTGCTGAGCAGGTCGGGCAGAATTTTAAACTTGGCTTTATCCGGCGCTTCCGCCAGCAGACCGGCAAGGATGGTGCTGTCCTGGGTGATGGCCTGGACGTTGCCGTTGCGCAGGGCGGTCAGGGCCAGCGGAATATCGTCATAGGAGAGGACGCGAGCCTGCGGGAAACGCTGGTGCAGCGCCTGTTCGCCGGTGGTGCCTTTCACCGCGCCGATGCGCGCTTTGCTGTACTCATCAAGCTTATCCGGAGACCCGGCCGGCACGAGGAACTGCTGGCCGGTGACGAAATACGGCGTTGAGAAATCAATAACCTGGGCCCGCTCCGGGGTGATGGTAATGTCGGCGACGATCAGGTCGGCTTTGCCGGACTGCAGCAGCGGAATACGGTTGGCCGGGTTAGTGGCCACCAGCTCGAGTTTGACGCCGAGCGCTTTCGCCAGCGCCTGGGCAAAGTCGACGTCGTAGCCGACGATATGGTGGGTTTTGGCGTCTACGGAGCCGAACGGCGGGTTGGCGTCAAAGGTGGCGACTTTCACGACGCCAGCGGCTTTGATGTCAGCCAGCTGGTCGGCCTGCGCCTGCGAGGCGAGCAGCAGCATACCCAGCGCCAGTGCGATTTTTGTGGTTTTGTTGCGCATAGTTTTTCCCCTGAATCCCTGTTTTGTTTTGTGGACATCACGCTCCCATAAATTGCCCATCGGCGGCAAAGAAGAAAAAATTCTTATCTATAACCAAAAAGAACTTAACAAACCTGTGGGTATTCTTTATGCGCCGCTGGCGTTTTCCCGGTGCGACAACGACCGCCGAACGGTTCCCTCTCCCTCAGGGAGAGGGTTAGGGTGAGGGGAAAAGGACCGGGCGTAATATGCGCCAGCCAGGATTGCAAATTCGGAATTAATATTTCCCGCGCCCGGCCAACTGTGGTTGAAATAGACCCAGGCGATACGCTTCCCGACAGAGGAGAAAACGAAAGTGGCATTGTGGCAACGGTTAACGGGCTGGCTGGCTTTTTTGTCCAACGGTGAAGCCGGACAGCAAGATACCCAACGCGTCATGGAGGCGATCCTGCCGGTGGCGAGCCTCTATGGCGTGGACATTGGCAACGTGGAAACCCGGTGGTTCCGTCATGATAAGACATACTGAGCGACGCAGGACGCGAGAAGCCTACTGGAACGAGGTGTGCTTTGTGTAGCAAGAGACTGCCTGAGGTTGCGGCCTCGCAGGAGGCGCCGCCGCAGCCCAGGCAGTTTTGACCATGACTATCCCCCCAGATACATCCGCTTAATTTCCGGATTAGTCAGCATCTCCCGCGCCGCGCCTGACAAGGTGATCCGGCCATTCTCCAGGACATACGCCCGATCGGCGATCGCCAGCGCGGCCGTCGCATTCTGCTCCACCAGCAGCACCGTCATATTCTCTTCGCGCAGTTGCTTAATGATGCCGAACAGCTCGCCGACAATTTTCGGCGCCAGTCCGAGGCTCGGTTCATCCAGCATCAATAACACCGGCTCGCTCATCAGCGCCCGGGCGATGGCCAGCATCTGCTGCTCGCCGCCGCTCATGGTGCCAGCCATCTGATGGCGCCGCTCCTTGAGCCGTGGAAAGAGGGCGTACATGCGATCGCGCAGGCGGGTGTAGCCGGCGAGATTATTGTAAGCGCCCATGCGCAGGTTCTCTTCGATGGTCAGGTTGGTAAAGACCCGGCGTCCCTCCGGCACCAGCGCAAGCCCGCGGCGCACGATCTGGTGGGTCTGGCTGCGCGAGATATCGTCGTTAAGGAAGCTGACGCGCCCGCTGGAGCGCACCAGGTTGACGATCCCGTTCAGGGTGGAGGTTTTACCGGCGCCATTGCTACCGATCAGGGTGACGATCTCCCGGTCATAGACGTCGATATCGACGCCCTTCAGCCCCTGGATCACGCCGTAAAAAACCTTCAGTTCCCGGGCGTTAAGCATAATTGGCTTCTCCCAGATAAGCGGAAATGACGTCCGGATGCTGGATCGCCTCGGCCATCAGGCCGCTGAACAATGGCTTACCATACTCCAGGACCATCACCCGTTCGCACAGGCGGTTGACGAAGGGCATATCGTGCTCGATTAACAGGACGCTGAGCTGATAGTCATGGCGCATGCGGAAGATCAGCTCCGCCAGATCCTCGGTCTCCTTTGGGTTCATCCCGGCAGCCGGCTCATCGAGCAGCAGCAGCTTCGGCGCGGTGGCCAGCGCGCGGGCGATCTCCACTTTGCGCTGGTTGCCATAGCTCAGGTTCGTGGCCTGCATATGGGCGAAGTGGGCGATGCCGATATCCTCCAGAATGGCCATCGCTTTGGCCTTCGCCGCCCGCTCGGCCGGAAAGTAGCGGCCAATGTGCAGGGCCGCCTCCAGCAACGAATAGCGGCTGGCCCGGTCGAGCCCGACCATCACATTCTCCAGCACCGTCATAGAGTTAAACAGCCGGATATTCTGGAAGGTGCGAGCGATCCCGGCGTTCACCACCTGGTTGGGCTTCAGCCCCTTCAGCGAGGCGCCCGCGAGGGTGACGCTGCCGCTGGTGGGCTTATAGTTGGCGGTGATGACGTTAAACAGGGTGGTCTTACCCGCGCCGTTCGGGCCGATAAGGCCAAAGATCTCCGCCTCGTCAACATGGAAGCTGACGTTGTCGATGGCCCGCAGGCCGCCAAACTGCATGGTGACGTCCTGCACCTGCAGGATGATTTTATTTTCCGCCATAGCCGCCGCTCCTTCTTCCGGTCTGCCAAATCTCTTTTTTCCCCAGCAGCCCTTCGCGGGCGAAGAGCATGATAATCAGCAGCAGCAGGGAGAAGACCACCATTCTCAGGCCCGGATAGGCGCCGAGATCGTGACCGAAGAACTGCAGCGGCTGGTCGAGAAAGCGCAGCCACTCGCCGCTGCCGACCACCAGCACGGTGCCGAGCAGGGCGCCGGTGGTGCTGCCGAGTCCGCCGAGGACGATAATAATCAGCAGCTGGAAGGTGAGCATAAAGTCGAACAGCCCCGGGGAGATGGTGGTCAGCAGGGAAGCCAGCAGACCGCCGCCGATCCCTTCGAAGAAGGCGCTGGTGGCGAAGGCGCAGGTTTTAATGCGGAAGGTGTTGACCCCCATGGCGATCGCCGCATCTTCGTCGTCGCGAATAGCTTTCATCATCCGACCATACTTCGACCACACCAGCTGAAGGATCATGCCGGTGGCCAGCAGGGCGAACAGCCCGCACCAGAACAGAAGATGCGGCTGCTGCGGAATATCGTTCAGCCCGATGGCGCCGTTGGTGATTTGCGGGTTGTTAATGGCGAGGATCTTGATGATAAACCCGAAGCCGAGGGTGACGATGGCCAGGTAGTCGCCGCGCACCCGGAAGACCGGCACGGCGAGGCACACCGCCAGTGCCGCCGCGCACAGGCCGCTTATCAGCAGGGCGGGGAGGAAACCCGCGTGCAGGCTGAGGATCCACGGGCTGGGGGCGGCCATTTCAAACATGTCTACCTTGCTGTCGCTGGAGAGGATCAGCAGGGCGGTGACGTAGGCGCCCACCGCCACGAAGCCGTTCGGCTCCAGCGACAGCTGGCCGGTCACGCCGTTGATCAGGTTGTAGCTGACCGCGAGGATCATAAAGATAAAAATGGTGCTGATGACGCGAACAATGTAGTCATTGAAAACCACGTTGATTCCGGCCAGCAGCGCGATACAGATGACAATAATGGCCAGGTTGCGCAGCTGCGCCCCGGCGGTCGTCGTCGCGTTGAGCATCAGAAACGGCTCCTTTCCAGACGTTCGTCGCCCATAATGCCGACCGGGCGGAACAAGAGGACCAGAATCAAGAACAGGAAGGCGAAAGCATCTTTATAGCCGCCCAGTTCGGGGAAGATCGCCACCGCGACCACTTCGGTAAAACCGAGGATAAAGCCGCCCAGCACCGCGCCGGTGACGCTGCCGATCCCGCCCAGCACGGCGGCGGCAAAGGCCTTCAGGCCGATAAGCACGCCCATCAGGGGATCGATCGTCGGGTAGCTGATGGAGTAGAACACGCCGCCGAGCGCCGCGAGGCTACTGCCGAGGGCGAAGACCAGGGAGATGATCCGGTTGGCGTCAATGCCCATCAGGCGCACGGTGTTGACGTCAAAGGCCACCGCGCGGATCGCCATCCCATAGCGGGTGCGGTACAGCAGCCAGAGGATCGCCAGCAGCAGCAGGACGGTGATCAGCGGCACAATCCACGCCACGTTGGTAATGATGACGCTGCCAAAGGCCCGGGTCTGGTTGAAAAAGTCCGGGGCGGAGAAGAAGCGCGAGCTGCCGCCGAACAGCACGTTAAACAGGTTTTCGAGGAAGAAGCTGACGCCGATGGCGGTGATCAGCATGGAGATTTTCGAGGCCTGACGCAGCGGACGATAGGCGACCCGGTCAATCAGCATACCAAACAGGCCGCACAGCCCGAGGGTCAGGAAAACGGCTACCCCGAAGGGTAGCCCAACCGAAGAAAATAAAAACAGCGTACTAAACGCGCCGACCATCATCACGTCCGCATGGGCGAAGTTGATCAGCCGCAGCACGCCATAAACCATCGTATAACCGATGGCAATCAGGGCGTACATGCCCCCAAGACTCATTCCATTGACCACTTGCTGGAGAAAAATGGCGCCGTCCATTTTGTAGCCTCGTCACAACTTAAGGGTTAACCACGGTACGAAACGCCAGCTTGCCATCTTTCACTTCGTTGATGACCGCGCTGCGAATGGCATCGCCGTTCTGTAAGGTCAGCGTGCCGGTCACGCCCTGGAAATCTTTGGTGGCGCGGATTTTTTCATTTACGCAGACCCGATCGTGGGGATCGCTGCACTGGTTCATGGCGTTGACGATGACGTTATAGGCATCCGCCGCCATTGCGCCCCAGGTATGGGTCGGCTGCTGGTATTTGGCTTCCCAGGCTTTGATGAAGGTTTCCCCCGCCGGGGTCTGCTCTTTGGCGTTCGGCGAGTAATAATCGGTGGTCATATAGCCGTTGACCGCGTCTTTACCGACATCGAAGAAGACCTGATCCGCGGCCAGTCCATCGCCGCCCACCACCGGTTTGTTGAGCCCCAGCTGTTTAGACTGCACGGCAATCAGCGCCCCTTCGGTGTAGTAGATCGGCATATAAATCATGTCGACATTCTTCGCCTTGACGCTCGCCAGCTGGGCTTTAAAGTCCTTGCTGCCGCCCGGGGCCTGGACCTCGATGGGAATGGTGCCGCCGTTTTTCAGGAACTGGGTGCGGAACGCTTTCGCCAGGCCGACGGAGTAATCGTTGCTGCTGTCAAACACGATGGCGGCGGTTTTGGCTTTCAGATCGCGGGAGGCCAGATTGGCCCCGACCACCCCCTGGAAGCTGTCCGAGAAGCAGACCCGGCTGACGTAGGGATGGTTGCGGGTGACGCGGTCGTTGGTGGCGGTGGAGGAGACCAGCGGCGTTTTGCTGTCATCGGCGATCTTGGTCATCGCCAGGGTGTTGGAGGAGGTGACTTCCCCGATAACGGCATCCACTTTATCGCTGGAGACCAGGCGCTGCATGGCGTTGGCCGCTTCGACTTTGTCGCTTTTATCATCGATGACGATAAGCTTGATGGTATCGCCATTTTTTAACGTCGGGGTGATGGCCTGAATAATGTCCAGACCTTTCTGCGACGGCTGGCCATAGCCGCTGAGGGCGCCGCTCAGGGGTAATACCACCCCGATTTTAATTTCCGCTGCCTGCGCGCTGCTGGCGCCGACCAGCGCGGCAACCAGCGTGGCCATTAAAGACGCTTTCCCGGAAAACGATTTCATGGGTATTTCTCCGTCGGTCGATTATTTATCTTTAACCATCAATGACTGCATAACATTGAGGAATAATGCGCCAGCTTATCCGGCGAATTATTGGCTGTTATGTTGAATAGATAACGAGATATATACCCTAAATAATTCGAGTCGCATGAAGGCGGCAAGTGAGCGAGTCCCCAGGCGCTTACAGAAGTAAGTGACTGACAGCCAACGCACATGCAACTTGAAGTATGACGGGTATTTTTAATGCGCTGAATTACCTTACAACGTCCGTTTCGTTTTTACTCATGCAATATTCTTATTACCTGCAGGCAAGGGCATAAGGCTGGCGACCACACGGTTTTTGATACGGTGAACGCATTTTGCCGGGTGGCGACAGGCGCCTTCCCCGGCCTGAAAACAGGCAATATACCGGTTAAACGGTTTTCGTCGGCCCGCGCAAGCGAAGCGCCGCCGGGAAATTTCAGCGTGCACCCGAATATAATATTCAGGCGCGCCCGGTAATATTAACAATGTATTCTGCTGCTCACGTGACTTATTATTTTAAAGGGGGCAATGGTTTTATTTTCCCATGCAGCGCCGGATTATCGCTTTCATCTTTCAGGCGCACTCCGGTAAGCCGTCGTAAAAAAGCCTGCTCCAGCAGCCAGGCCAGTTTAAAGGCGGCGGCGTCATGGCTCAGCCCTTCCGGGCGAATATTGGAGATACAGTTGCGCTCCGACTCCAGCCGCTGCCGATGCGGCTGCCAGGTGAGGTAGACGCCGAGGCTGTCCGGTGAGGAGAGACCCGGTCGTTCGCCAATCAGGATCGCCACCGCGCGGGCTTTCAGGGTTTCGCCAATATCATCCCCCAGCGCCACCCGTGACTGATGGGCCAGCACCACCGGCGCCAGGCCGATACCCAGCGTCTGCAGGTAGGGCAGCAGGGCGCGGATCAACGGCACCGCCTGGCGCTCTACCGCCCATGAAGAGAGGCCGTCGCCGATCACCAGCAGCAGGTCGGCGGGGCGGACGCCGCTGGCGGCGAGGTCGGCGCGGCTTTCGTCGGCAAGCTGCCTTCCGAGATCCGGACGCCGCAGATAGGTGTGACGGTCCGGCGCGGCGCTGTGCACCGTCAGAGCGTCGAGGCCGAGCGCCGCCAGCGGCGCCACCAGCTGCTGGCTGGCGAACGGCTGATGAATAGCATCCCGCGCTCTGGCGTGGGCCAGACCAAAGTTGAGGACTTCGCGGGTCGGCAGGCTGGCGCCGCTGCGCCCCAGGGCAATCCGCGCATCGGTAAATTCACGCAGCGGGTTCCAGGCGTCGGGACGGTTCATACGGAGGCTCCTTGCGGCAGGACGGACAACAGTGGATGACGGGCGTCGGTGAGCCGCAGCGCGCCGTGCGGATCGATAATCTGCATCTTCGCCAGCCAGTCGGCGAACTCCGGGGCATGCTTTAAGCCCAGCAGACGACGGGCGTACAGCGCGTCATGGAACGAGGTGCTCTGGTAATTGAGCATGATATCGTCCGCTCCGGGCACGCCGATCAGGAAGGTGAGCCCGGCGGCGCACAGCAGGGTCAGCAGGGTGTCCATATCATCCTGATCCGCTTCCGCGTGGTTGGTATAGCAGACGTCGCAGCCGATCGGCAGGCCCATCAGCTTGCCGCAGAAGTGATCTTCCAGCCCGGCGCGAATAATCTGCTTGCCGTCGTAGAGATACTCCGGACCGATAAAGCCGACCACCGTATTGACCAGCAGCGGTTCAAAGTGGCGGGCGACGGCGTAGGCCCGCGCCTCGCAGGTCTGTTGGTCGACGCCGTGGTGGGCGTTGGCCGACAGGCAGCTCCCCTGCCCGGTCTCAAAATACATCACATTGTTGCCGAGGGTACCGCGACCGAGGCTGAGGGCCGCTTCGCGGGCCTCCTGCAGCATGGCAAGATTGATGCCGAAGCCGCTGTTGGCCGCTTCGGTTCCCGCCACCGACTGAAACACCAGATCCACCGGCGCGCCGCGCTCAATCAGCTGCAGCGTATTGGTGACGTGGGTCAAAATGCAGGACTGGGTGGGAATGGCGAAGCGCTGGATAATATCGTCCAGCATCACGTTCAACTGCGCCAGCACCGGTAAGCTGTCGCTGGCCGGGTTGATGCCGATCACCGCGTCCCCGGCGCCGTACAGCAGCCCGTCGAGCATACTGGCGGCAATGCCTTTCAGGTCATCGGTGGGATGGTTGGGCTGCAGGCGCACGCTGAGGTGGCCGGGCAGGCCGATGGTGTTGCGAAAGCGCGTCACCACCTGACATTTGCTGGCGGCGAGGATCAGATCCTGATTGCGCATCAGCTTGCTTACCGCCGCCGCCATCTCCGGGGTGATAGCGCGGGCGACCCGCTGCAGCGTGGCGGTATCGGTGGCATCGTCCAGCAGCCAGTCGCGGAAATCGCCGACCGTCAGGTGACGCAGGGCGGCAAAGCCCTGCGCATCGTGGGTGTCGAGGATCAGGCGGGTCACTTCGTCCTGCTCGTAAGGGATAAGCGGATTGTCGAGGATGTCGGTCAGCGGCACCTCGGCGAGGGTCATTTTCGCCGCCATCCGCTCTTCGGCTGAGTGGGCGATAACCCCCGCCAGGGCGTCGCCGGAGCGAGCCGGCGACGCTTTCGCCATCAGCGTTTTCAGACTATCAAAGCGCCATACCTGGCCCGATAGCGTGGTTTTATACATGCCGCCTCCTCAGGAGACCGTTCGCAGTTGAGGATCCACTGGCGCCCGTTCACGGGCCGCTGCGGTTTTGCGAAACCACAGGTAGCCGCCGAGCATCATCGCCGCGAAAATCAGCGCCAGCAGCAGGTTATACCAAACCATCGCCACCAGGCAGAGCAGCGCCATGCCGAGGGCAAAGGCCGGCGCCAGCGGGTAGAGCGGCGCGCGGAACGGACGGATCAGCTTCGGCTCGCTACGGCGCAGTTTGAACAGCGCCGCCATGGAAGTGATATACATAACAATAGCCCCAAATACCGACATGGTGACGATGCAGGCGGTCAGCGGCATGCCGCTGATGGTGATCAGCGAGTCGGAGAAGATCGCGGCGATGCCCACCACGCCCCCGGCAAGGATCGCCAGATGCGGAGTGCGGGTGCGGCGATTGAGGGTGGCCAGACCGGCGGGCAGATAGCCGGCGCGGGCGAGGGAGTAGATCTGCCGCGAGTAGCCCATAATGATGCCGTGGAAGGAGGCGACGAGGCCAAACAGCCCCAGCCACACCAGCATATGCAGCCAGCCGCTGCCGTTGCCCACGACCGTCTTCATCGCCTGGGGCAGCGGATCGTTAATATTGGACAGCGCGCGCCAGTCGCCGACGCCGCCGGCGAAGACCATCACCCCAATCGCCAGCACCGTCAGCGTCAGAATGCCGCCGCCCAGGGCGCGGGGAATGGTGCGCTGCGGATCTTTGGCCTCTTCGGCGGCCATGGAAGCCCCCTCAATGGCGAGGAAGAACCAGATAGCGAACGGAATGGCGGCGAACATACCCGGCAGCGCCAGGCCGCTAAAGCTTTCCGCGCCCGCCCAGCCGTTAGTGGTGAAATGGCTCCAGGAGAAGCCGGGGGCGACTACGCCCATAAACACCAGCAGCTCGAAGATGGCCAGCAGGGTGACGATCAGCTCGAAGGTGGCGGCGATGCCGACGCCGAGGATATTGAGCGTCATAAAGATCACGTAGGCGCCGCAGGCGACCCATTTCGGATCCAGCGCCGGAAACTGCACGTTGAGGTAGGCGCCGATGGCCATGGCGATGGCCGGCGGGGCGAAGACGAATTCAATCAGAGTGGCAAAACCGGCGATAAAGCCGCCGGTGGGCCCGAAGGCGCGGTAGGCATAGGCGAAAGGGCCGCCAGCGTGCGGGATGGCGGTGGTCAGCTCGGTAAAGCTGAAAATAAAGGCGCAGTACATGGCGGCGACCGCGAGGGCGACGACCATAAACCCCATCGTGCCCGCCTGCGACCAGCCGTAGCTCCAGCCGAAGTACTCCCCGGATATCACCAGTCCGACGGCGATCCCCCATAAACGAAAACTGCCGAGCGTTCTTTTTAAGGTGGTGGTGTGCTCTGTCATACGTGTTGCCTCGCCAGATAGAAAGGTTCTGAACGACAGGCTGCAAAGAGAGTGCCAGAACGTTGTCCGTCGCGATGAGGCGCCAGTTCGGGGAGCGCCCGTCGGCGCTGCGCAAAAATGGGGCAGGCTGCACGCTGTCGGCGCGCGACCTGGTGCAGCGGCTTTGCTTTTTCAGCGGCGGCACGGTATAACACTTCTTCTTTTGGATGTTTAGATGTCTATACGTTTATACGCATCATGACCCGGGCAAGCGGGCTGGCGTGAGAAAATAAAATGCAAAGCACAACACAACAACAAGGTGGGCAACTGAAGCGCACCATGAAAACGCGCCATCTGATCATGCTGTCGCTCGGCGGCGTGATTGGCACCGGCCTGTTCTTTAATACCGGCTATATCATCTCCACCACCGGCGCGGCCGGGACGCTGCTGGCGTATCTGATTGGCGCCCTGGTGGTCTGGCTGGTGATGCAGTGCCTCGGCGAACTGTCGGTAGCGATGCCGGAGACCGGCGCTTTCCACGTTTACGCGGCGCGTTACCTTGGCCCGGCGACGGGCTATACCGTGGCGTGGCTCTACTGGCTGACGTGGACGGTGGCGCTGGGTTCGAGCTTTACCGCCGCTGGCTTCTGTATGCAGTACTGGTTCCCGCAGGTGCCGGTCTGGATCTGGTGCGTGGTGTTCTGCGCGGTGATCTTCGGCCTTAACATCATTTCGACCCGCTTCTTCGCCGAAGGCGAGTTCTGGTTCTCGCTGGTGAAAGTGATCACCATCATCGCGTTTATTATTCTCGGCGGCGCGGCCATTTTCGGCATCATTCCGATGCAGGATGGCTCCCCGGCGCCGGGCCTGCGCAATATCACCGCCGAAGGCTGGTTCCCGCACGGCGGCCTGCCGATCCTGATGACCATGGTGGCGGTGAACTTCGCCTTCTCCGGGACGGAGCTTATCGGCATTGCCGCCGGGGAGACGGAAAACCCGCATAAGGTTATTCCGGTCGCCATCCGCACCACCATCGCCCGGCTGATTATTTTCTTTATCGGCACCGTATTTGTGCTGGCGGCGCTGATCCCGATGCAGCAGGCGGGGGTGGAGAAAAGCCCCTTCGTGCTGGTGTTTGAAAAGGTGGGTATCCCTTACGCGGCGGATATTTTCAACTTCGTGATCCTGACGGCGATCCTCTCGGCGGCCAACTCCGGCCTGTACGCTTCCGGGCGGATGCTCTGGTCGCTGTCGAACGAGAAGACGCTGCCGGCCTGCTTTGCCAAAGTCAATAAACGGGGCGTGCCGGTGACCGCGCTGTCGGTGAGTATGCTGGGCGGCGTGCTGGCGCTGTTCTCCAGCGTGGTGGCGCCCGACACGGTGTTTGTGGCGCTGTCGGCGATCTCCGGTTTTGCGGTGGTGGCGGTGTGGTTGAGCATCTGCGCCTCGCACTTTATGTTCCGCCGCCGCCATCTGCAGCAGGGTAAGGCGCTGAGCGACCTGCAATATCGCGCCCCCTGGTATCCAGTGGTGCCGATTCTGGGCTTTGTGCTGTGCCTGGTGGCCTGCGTGGGCCTTGCTTTTGACCCGAGCCAGAGAATTGCGCTGTGGTGCGGGATCCCCTTTGTGGCCCTGTGCTATGGTGCCTGGTATCTTACTCGTTCACGGAAAATGACTCAGGAGCCCCAACATGTCGCAGACTAATCCGTTTACCGCCCTGCTTGCCGCCCAGCCTTTCGTGCTGCTGGACGGCGCTATGGCCACCGAGCTGGAGGCACGCGGCTGCGATCTGGCTGACAGCCTGTGGTCGGCGAAAGTGCTGCTGGAGAACCCGCAGCTGATCCGCGATGTGCATCTCGACTACTTTCGCGCCGGGGCGCAGGTGGCGATCACCGCCAGCTATCAGGCCACCCCGGCGGGGTTTGCCGCACGCGGGCTGGATGACGCGCAGTCCCGGGCGCTGATCGGCAAAAGCGTCGAGCTGGCGCGCAAAGCGCGCGAGGCGTACCTCGCCGAGAACCCGCAGGCCGGCACGCTGCTGGTCGCCGGTTCGGTGGGGCCGTATGGCGCGTTTCTTGCCGACGGCTCGGAGTATCGCGGCGATTATCAGCGCAGCGCGGCAGAGTTCCAGGTCTTCCACCGCCCGCGCGTCGAAGCGCTGCTGGATGCGGGCGCCGACCTGCTGGCCTGTGAAACCCTGCCGTCATTCGCCGAGATCCAGGCCCTGGCGGCCCTGCTGCAGGAGTATCCCCGCGCTCGCGCCTGGTACTCCTTCACGCTGCGCGACGCCGAACATCTCAGCGACGGCACGCCGCTGCGCGAGGTGATGGCCGCCCTGGCGGATAACCCGCAGGTGGTGGCGGTGGGGATCAACTGTATCGCGCTGGAAAATACGCCCGCGGCGCTGGCGCATTTGCACAGCCTGACGGCGCTGCCGCTGGTGGTCTATCCTAACTCCGGCGAGCATTATGATGCGGTGAGCAAGACCTGGCATCATCATGGCGAAGCCTGCGCCAGCCTGGCGGATTATCTGCCGCAGTGGCTGGCGGCCGGGGCGAAGCTGATCGGCGGCTGCTGCCGCACCACGCCGAAGGATATTGCTGAGCTTAACGCGAAGCGCTGAGTTTTTTGCCGGGTGGCGCTGCGCTTGCCCGGCCTACACCTTGCGCGATCCGTAGGGCGGGCAAGGCGCAGCCGCCACCCGGCGCCAACCATCTGCCACCAACCAATCGCTCAAAATCAACTATCCTTTCCCGCTTTTGTTCTAAAAACGATTCGCTATTAGCCAGAATTTTTAATTACTTCATCTCCATCCTGATGCCGGAAATACTGCACCTATAACAACTCAGGGGAAGCAGACATTATGGCATTCACATCGCGAATTACTCTACTGGCGGCGCTGGCCGTCGCCGCCTTCCAGGCGCAGGCGGTCAACGTGACCGTGGCGTATCAAACCTCCGCTGAGCCGGCGAAAGTCGCCCAGGCGGACAACACCTTCGCCAAAACCAGCGGGGCGACCGTCGACTGGCGGAAATTTGACAGCGGCGCCAGCGTGGTGCGCGCTCTGGCCTCCGGCGATGTGCAGATCGGCAATATCGGCTCCAGCCCGCTGGCGGTGGCCGCCAGCCAGCAGGTGCCGATTGAAGTGTTCCTGCTCGCTTCAAAGCTCGGCAACTCCGAAGCGCTGGTGGTGAAGAAAAGCATCACCAAACCGGAAGATCTGATCGGCAAGCGCATCGCCGTGCCGTTTATCTCCACCACCCACTATAGCCTGCTGTCGGCGCTCAAACACTGGGGCATCAAGCCGGGCCAGGTGCAGATTATTAACCTGCAGCCGCCGGCGATTATCGCCGCCTGGCAGCGCGGGGATATCGATGGCGCTTACGTCTGGGCGCCAGCGGTTAATGAACTGGAAAAAGAGGGCAAGGTGCTGACCGATTCCGCGCAGGTTGGGGAGTGGGGCGCGCCGACCCTCGACGTCTGGGTGGTCCGTAAGGACTTCGCCGAGCAGCATCCGGAGATTGTCAAAGCGTTCGCTAAAAGCGCCATCGACGCCCAGCAGCCCTACATCGCCAACCCGGAGGCATGGCTGAAACAGCCGGACAACATCAGCAAGCTGGCGCGCCTGAGCGGGGTGCCGGAAGCCGATGTCCCGGGGCTGGTGAAGGGCAATACCTATCTCACCGCCGCTGAGCAGGCGCAGGCGCTGAACGGGCCGGTCAATCAGGCCATCGTGGATACCGCGCGCTTCCTGAAAGAGCAGGGCAAAGTGCCTGCGGCGGGAACCGATTATCGTCAGTACGTGACTGACCGCTTTGTGAAGTAAAGGAGGCGGCGATGCTGCAAATCTCGCATCTTTCCGCCGACTACGGCGGTAAACCGGCGCTGGCGGATATCAACCTGACGCTGGAGAGTGGGGAGCTGTTGGTGGTGCTGGGGCCTTCGGGCTGCGGTAAAACTACCCTGCTGAACCTGATTGCCGGATTCGTGCCCTATCAGCACGGCAGCATCACTCTCGAAGGTCAGCGGGTGACCGGGCCGGGCGCAGAGCGCGGCGTGGTCTTCCAGAACGAAGGTCTGCTGCCGTGGCGCAATGTGCAGGATAACGTGGCGCTGGGTCTGCAGCTGGCGGGCGTGGATAAAGCGCAGCGCCGGCAAGCGGCGGCGCAGATGCTGAAGAAGGTGGGTCTCGAAGGGGCGGAAAAACGCTTTATCTGGCAGCTGTCCGGCGGTCAACGCCAGCGGGTGGGCATCGCCCGGGCGCTGGCGGCGAATCCGCAGCTGTTGCTGCTGGATGAGCCCTTCGGCGCGCTTGACGCTTTTACCCGCGAGCAGATGCAGACATTGCTGCTGAAACTGTGGCATGAGACCGGCAAACAGGTGCTGCTGATCACTCATGACATTGAAGAGGCCATCTTTATGGCCACCGAGCTGGTGCTGCTGTCGCCGGGGCCGGGACGGGTGGTGGAGCGGCTGCCGCTAGATTTCAGCCGTCGCTTTGTCGCGGGCGAATCCTGCCGCAGCATCAAATCCGACCCGCGCTTTATTGAACAGCGGGAATACATTCTGAGCCGGGTGTTTGACCAACGGGAGGCTTTCTCATGAGCGTGGTACTGAACGACAAACCGCGTCAGTCGACGCTGAAATGGCGCTGGCCGCTCTCCCGTCAGCTTACCCTCAGCGTGGCGACCCTGGCGGTGCTGCTGGCCGTCTGGTGGGCGGTCGCGGCGCTGCAGCTGATTAGCCCGCTGTTTCTGCCGCCGCCGGGACAGGTGTTGCAGAAGCTTATCACCATCGCCGGGCCGCAGGGCTTTATGGATGCGACGCTCTGGCAGCACCTGGCGGCGAGCCTGACGCGGATCGTTATCGCGCTGCTGGCGGCGGTGCTGATCGGCGTACCGGTGGGGATCGCCATGGGGCTCAACTCAACGGTGCGCGGGATCCTCGATCCGCTGATCGAGCTTTATCGTCCGGTGCCGCCGCTGGCCTACTTACCGCTGATGGTGATCTGGTTTGGCATTGGTGAAACGTCAAAGATCCTGCTGATCTACCTGGCGATTTTCGCCCCGGTAGCGATGTCGGCGCTGGCGGGGGTGAAAAGCGCGCAGCAGGTGCGGATTCGCGCCGCCCGTTCGCTGGGCGCCAGCCGGGCGCAGGTGCTGTGGCTGGTGATCCTGCCCGGCGCGCTGCCGGAGATCCTCACCGGGCTGCGCATTGGTCTCGGGGTGGGCTGGTCAACGCTGGTAGCCGCTGAGCTGATCGCCGCCACCCGTGGGTTAGGGTTTATGGTGCAGTCCGCCGGCGAGTTTCTCGCCACCGATGTGGTGCTGGCGGGGATCGCAGTCATTGCCATTATCGCCTTTTTACTGGAACTGGGGCTGCGCGCGCTGCAGCGCCGCCTGACGCCCTGGCATGGAGAAGTACAATGAGTGAACGTCTGAGCATTACCCCGCTGGGGCCGTATATTGGCGCGCTGGTGACCGGGGCGGATTTAACCCGTCCGCTGAGCGACAACCAGTTTGAGCAGCTGTATCACGCGGTGCTGCGTCATCAGGTGGTATTCCTGCGCGAACAGAATATCACCCCGGCGCAACAGCGCGACCTGGCGCTGCGGTTTGGCGACCTGCATATTCATCCGGTCTACCCTCACGCCCCTGGCGTGGAAGAGATTATCGTCCTCGATACCCACAACGATAATCCGCCGGATAATGACAACTGGCATACCGATGTCACCTTTATCGACACGCCGCCCGCCGGCGCCATTCTGGCGGCGAAAGAGCTGCCGGCGACCGGCGGGGATACTCTGTGGACCAGCGGCATTGCCGCCTGGGAAGCGCTGTCAGAACCCTTCCGGCAGCTGCTGAGCGGCCTGCATGCGGAACACGATTTCCGTAAATCGTTCCAGGAGTATAAGTACAACCACACGGAAGCCGAGCATCGGCGCTGGCAGGAGGCGGTGGCGAAGCATCCACCCCTGCTGCACCCGGTGGTGCGTACCCACCCGGTGACCGGCAAGCAGGCGCTGTTCGTTAATGAAGGCTTTACCACGCGGATTGTCGACGTGACCGAGAAAGAGAGCGCGGCGCTGCTGAGCTTCCTGTTTGCCCATATCACCAAACCGGAGTTTCAGGTGCGCTGGCGCTGGCAGCCGAACGATGTCGCTATCTGGGATAACCGGGTGACGCAGCATTACGCCAACGCCGACTATCTGCCGCAGCGGCGCATTATGCACCGGGCGACGATCCTCGGCGATAAGCCGTATTTCCGGGCGTCGTAGCCGCGGTTAATGTTGCCTGCAGAACTACCCCTGCCATCCGCCACCCTGGCCGGATGGCAGGATAAACCGGCTATCCGGCCTGCAAAGCTAAATGCGCGCCAATATAGCGCTGATAGCGGTTCGCTTTCAGATAGGTCAAATCCACCAGCACCAGACCATCCACGCAGTTATTGAAATCCGGATCGCTGCCGAAATCGATAAACTGCACGCCGCCCGGCTCGCACACTTCCGAGTACTGCTTATACAGCGGCGGGATCGCGCAGCCGAGGTTGCCGAGCAGGGACTTCAGCCGGGCCAGGTCGTCGTTGTAATCCTCCCCGCCAAACTGCGCCAGCACGTCGGGCAGCGAGGCCGGATAAGGGCGACGGGACTCCGCCAGCGGGTGCGTGGCCGGGAACCACAGCCGGTAGAACGCCACCAGCAGATCGCGAGCGGCGGGCGGCAGCCCACCAGAAATCGATACCGGGCCAAACAGATAGCGATAGTGCGGGTAGCGCGCCAGATAAGCGCCGATGCCGGACCACAGGTAGTCCAGCCCGCGTCGACCCCAGTAGCGCGGCTGGATAAAGCTGCGCCCCAGCTCAATGCCGTGCTGCAGGATGTCGTCCATTCGCCCGTCGTAGTGGAACAGACTGGAGCTGTAGATCCCCTCCAGGCCGCGCTTTGCCAGCTGGATGGCCGTCGGCATAAAGCGGTAAGCGCCGACGATCTCGAGGTCTTCTTCATCCCACAGGATCAGATGCAAATAGTCGTCGTCATACCCGTCGATATCCCGCCGTTTGCCGCTGCCTTCGCCAACCGCGCGGAAGGCGATTTCCCGCAGGCGTCCCAGCTCGCGCAGCAGCGGCGCCTCCTCCTGACCGTTGCGCTGCCAGAGGTAAATCACTTTGCCATCGGCGGTGCGGCCCAGGCATTCGGCCTTGTGCAGTTCGCGTTTGAGCCGCGCCCGATCTTCCGGGCGGGCGATGGCGCTTTCAGTTTTGAACTGCCCAGGCAGCCCTTTGCGCAGCTGTTCAAGGTGCTGATAGCAGCGGCCGGTAAGTTCGCGAGCGCTGGACTGGGCATCGAACCAGCTCGACCAGGGGATCTGCTGGCCGATACGCACCGGCAAGCTGCTGTTGCGCCGGCGAAACATCTGCTGCATCAGCAGGAGCAGCGGCAGGTTGTCGGAGACCAGGGTGCTGGCGTAAAACAGGGCGCTGTTGTGGGCATGAATCCACGCCGGCAGCAGCGGGGCGCGATATTTCGCCGCCAGCTTAATAAAGCCCGAGTGCCATTTTTTATCGCGAATGCCGCGACGGGTAAGGCGAGAGACTTCCCCCGCCGGGAAGAAAATCAGTACCCCACCGGCCTGTAGCTGCTGGTCCATCTGCTGCAGCGCCGTTTTAGCGGTGCGGCCATGAATATTATCCACCGGGATAAACAGCGAGCTCAGGGGCTCAAGGTGGGTGAGCATGCGGTTGGTGACCACTTTGACGTCGCGTCGCACGCGGGATACCGCATACAGGAGCGCCAGGCCGTCGAGGGTGCCGGTGGGGTGGTTGGCGATAATGACCAGCGGGCCATATTCGGGGATTTGTTCGAGATCGTGCGCCGGGATGGCGCAGCGGATATTGAGGTATTCCAGCACCTGTTCGACCGTATCAAGCCCCTTCAGGTGGCGGTGACGGTCGGCAAATTGTTGAAACTCTTCCTCATAAAATAGCTTTTTTAACAGTTTCTTTTGCCAGGGGGCGGGCCTCGCCTGAGGCCACAGGTCATCGAGTACGTTGTCGAGACTAAACATAGTGGCTCCTCCTCCGTCCTGCCCAGACAGTAGAAGGTAGAGATGTCGTTCAGATTACAGTTGGGTGAAGATTCGGTCGCAGCAAGCGAGGTTTCCCGGATAGCGGCTAACGCCTCATCCGGGCTACGGTTGGCGCCGATTTGTAGCCCCGGTAAGCGTCAGCGCCACCGGGGAGAGGCTATCGGCGTTCACCGCAGCTAAGATCAAAGCTATCGCCAGCCCAATTTGGGGGATATAGCCCGCGCTGGACATCGCGATGAAAGGTTGAAAATGGCCAATCGATCACTCGGGTGACCCAGCCATGCTTAAGTGGATTGATATGGATGTAATCAACGTGTCGGCGGTAATCATCTTCATCGCGTTTGGCATGCTCCCAAAAGCGAGGTTGCCAGAGGGGGTGTCGTTTTAACGTTCTGGTAAAACAGCCTTTGATATCTCTCCAGCGTGAAGAAAAATCGTCATCATTATGAGGTAGTGTCCAGATGCAATGCAGATGTTCAGGCAACACCACCCAGGCATCAATAATAAAGGGGCGATGTTGTTTAACTACGGCGACAGAGTAGCGCAATAATTCTATGTTTTCAGTTAGGTGCATGCTTCTACGGTCTTTAAGGTTAACGGTGAAGAACCAGGTTCCCCCTTTAATGTAATAACGTCGATAAGCCACCACAGGATCTCCTGGAATTCGGTATTTATGATGTGGTTTAACACGTTAGAAGGCGAAATCCGGTACGCCAAGAAGAACGCGCAGAAGATGGAAAGCGGCGTGCAAAATTTTAGCTACAGATATTGTTTAGCGCCTGTCCCCGGATAGCGGCGCAAGCGCCTTATCCGGGCTACGGTGTGGTGGTCGCGATAAATACAGCGCACCGGAGATGAGGTTTGGTAGCCCCGGTAAGCGTCAGCGCCACCGGGGAGAGGGAGGCTTAACGGAGGATGTTTTTCTCGGCCAGGTCGAGGGCGAAATAGCTGAAGATCAGATCGGCGCCCGCGCGTTTGATAGCGCCGAGGCTTTCCAGAACCACTTTCTCTTCATCGATAGCGCCCGCCTGGGCGGCGAATTTGATCATCGCGTACTCCCCGCTGACCTGGTACGCGCCGAGCGGCAGATCGCTGCGTTCGCGGATATCGCGCAGAATATCCAGGTAGGCGCCCGCCGGTTTCACCATCAGGCAGTCGGCGCCCTGGGCTTCATCGAGCAGCGACTCGCGAATAGCTTCCCGGCGGTTCATCGGGCTCATCTGATAGGTTTTACGATCGCCCTTCAGCGCGGTACCGGCCGCTTCGCGGAACGGGCCGTAGAAGGAAGAGGCGAACTTGGTCGAATAGGACATGATCGCCGTATTGGTGAAGCCTGCTGCGTCCAGCGAGCGGCGAATCGCCTGCACCTGACCATCCATCGCGGCGGAAGGGGCGATGAAATCCGCGCCGGCGGCGGCAGCGACAACGGCCTGTTTGCCGAGGTTTTCCAGGGTCGCGTCGTTATCCACCCCGTGGTCGCACAGCACGCCACAGTGGCCGTGGGAGGTGTATTCGCAGAAGCAGGTATCGGACATGACGATCATCTCCGGCACCGTGGACTTACAGATCCGCGACATACGCGCCACCAGACCATTTTCATTCCAGGTATCGCTGCCGGTGGCATCGGTGTGATGAGAAATACCAAAGGTCATCACCGAGCGAATGCCGGCATTGGCGATGCGTTCGATCTCGCGCGCCAGATATTTTTCCGGAATGCGCATCACCCCGGGCATGGCCTCGATCGCTTTGTAATCATCAATTTCTTCTTCAACAAAGATCGGCAACACCAGGTCGTTCAAACTCAGTGTTGTCTCTTCAAACAGGGCGCGCAGCGCAGCGGATTGACGCAGGCGGCGGGGGCGAGTGATTAAATCTGTCATGGTTTGCCTGATTTTGTGAAATGAAAGAGGGTAGTGTAACTGAAATGGCATCAGGATGTTTCGCCAAAACGATCGTTATGTCGCATCGGCGAAACCTCCCCCGGGCTTACTGACTGGCCGTCTGCATGTTGGGCTGCATGCCGCTCAGCTCGCTGACCAGATCGTTGATGCCATCGCTCATATTGTTGAAACGGGTTAACGGCGAGCGGGTCACCACCACAAAAGCGCCGACGTTAGCCTGCGGATTCATCGCCATATAGGTGATAAACCCGCCGCCGCCGCCGGTTTTCTGAATAATCCCCGGATGGCCATTCTTCGGCTTCATATACACCCAGCCAAGCCCCAGCGCGTCGGCGCGGCCAGGCACGTCCATACCGATCACCCGAGTCAGCTGGTTACGCTGATAAATCAGCGTCTGCATCCGGTCGGCCTGCTGGCTGCGGGTATAGAAATCGGATGACAGGAACTGCTGCATCCAGCGCATCATATCCCCCGGCGTCGAGTAGACGCCGCCGCTGCCGATCGCCGCCAGGGTGTTGTTACACGGGCTGGCGCCTTTCTCCGGGATCATCAGCCGCTGGCACTGATCCGGCGATGGGGTAAAAGTAGTGTCCTTCATCCCCAGCGGCCGGGTGATCTGCTCTTCAAACAGCTGCGGATAAGGTTTGCCGGCGGCGGTGGAGAGCGCGTCCGCCAGTAAATCGAAGGCCAGGTTGGAGTAGGCCGCTTGCGAGCCGGGCGCGGTCTTCAGGGTGGCGGTTGAGAGCCAGTTCCAGCGCTGCTGGCGGGTTGGCCAGACAAACACCGGACGATGAGCGGCGCCGCCAGGCTGTTCGCGCGGCAGGGCGCTGGTATGGGTCGCGAGATTCACCAGAGTGATTGGTTTTCCCTGCCAGTCAGGCACTCGGGCGCCCGGCGGAGCGTATTTGCTCAGCGGATCGTTGAGTTTCACCACCCTCTGGTCGAGCAGCTTCACCAGCATCTCGCTGGTCATCAGTTTGCTGAGGGAGGCGATACGGATCACCGAGTCGAGCTGCGGGTGCTGATTATTCCCCGGGCGGGTTTCGCCAAAGCTGCGAAACACACGCTGATTGCCATCGATCACCACCAGCGCCATGCCGGTGGCGCCGCTGCCGTAGTAGATATGATTGGCGTAACGATCGACCACATCCGAGGCGAAAACCGGGTCAACGGTAGGCTGTGCGGCCTGCACCGAGGTCCACGACGCCGCGCACAGCGCAGCAAAAATGAGCAAACTACGTTTCAACGGAGATCATCCATTAAATAAATAAAAAAGAAGAGGGTATTTATACTACGAAGTGGCGCAGAACAAAGCGGGATTCACGACATTCCTGCAGGAAAAAGGTAACGGTGCGTAAAAAAGACTTTTTTACGCTTTCGGATACCGGCTTTTTTCGCCGGCGCGTATGATGACCGTTTGGCTGAAGGTTTGCGGGAGAAAACAATGGCGGCTCAACGGGTAGTGATGGTCGTGGATATGCAAAACGGCGTGTTCGCCACGCCGCGTCTGGCGCGCGAGCGCTGCGTCGCGCAAATTAATCGTCTGGTGCGCGCGGCGGATAAAGTGATTTTTATTCAGCATGATGAGGCCGGCGGCCTCGAAGCCGGCAGCGAAGGCTTCGCCCTGCTCCCTGAGCTGGAACAGCCGGCCGGCGCGCTGTATGTCACCAAAACCGCCTGCGACGCCTTCTACCACACCTCGCTGGAGCAGGTGCTGCGGGAACACGACATTCAGCAGTTCGTCATCTGCGGTTGCGCCACCGACTACTGCCTCGACACCACCATTAAAAACGGCGCCAGCCGCGGGTACGGCATTGTTATCGCGGAAGATGCCCACACCACCGCCAACCGCCCCGCCGCGCAGGCCGCGACGCTGATCGCCCACTACAATGAGGTGTGGCGTACGCTGACCGTTCCTGGCAATCCTTTACAGGTGAAACCCACAGAAACAATTCTGCACGCCTGGCAGCAGAACTAAGCTGTTGATATCCGGTCTTATCATCCGTCTGCCCCGCGAGAGCGCTTTCACGCGGCGGCCGACGTATGCGTCGTATACAGCAATAGCAGAACGATAAGAAGTTAGCAGGAGACAATGATGTTTAAATCTTTTTTCCCCAAACCGGGGCCGTTTTTTATTTCTGCCTTTATCTGGTCGCTGCTGGCGGTGATCTTTTGGCAGGCGGGCGGCGGCGACTGGCTGCTGCGGGTCACCGGGGCATCGAAGGATGTGGCGATCAGCGCGGCGCGCTTCTGGTCGCTCAACTATCTGGTGTTCTACGCTTACTATCTGTTTTGCGTCGGCGTGTTTGCGCTGTTCTGGTTTGTCTACTGCCCGCATCGCTGGCAGTACTGGTCGATTCTCGGCACGTCGCTCATCATCTTCGTCACCTGGTTTCTGGTGGAAGTGGGGGTGGCGATCAACGCCTGGTATGCGCCGTTCTATGATCTGATCCAGAGCGCGCTGGCCACCCCGCATAAGGTCAGTATCAACCAGTTTTATCATGAGATCGGCATCTTTCTCGGCATCGCGCTCATCGCGGTGATCATCGGCGTGATGAACAACTTTTTCGTCAGCCACTACGTCTTCCGCTGGCGCACGGCGATGAACGAACACTACATGGCCCACTGGCAGCATCTGCGCCATATCGAAGGCGCCGCGCAGCGTGTGCAGGAAGATACCATGCGCTTTGCCTCCACCCTGGAAGATATGGGCGTGAGCTTTATCAACGCGGTGATGACCCTGATCGCCTTCCTGCCGGTGCTGGTGACGCTCTCCGAACACGTTCCCGACCTGCCCATCGTCGGTCACTTGCCGTATGGCCTGGTGATTGCCGCGATCGTCTGGTCGCTGATGGGGACCGGCCTGCTGGCGGTGGTGGGGATTAAGCTGCCGGGTCTGGAATTTAAAAACCAGCGCGTGGAAGCGGCCTATCGTAAAGAGCTGGTCTACGGCGAGGACGATGAAACCCGCGCCACGCCGCCGACGGTGCGTGAGCTGTTCAGCGCGGTGCGTCGCAACTATTTCCGTCTCTATTTTCACTATATGTACTTCAATATCGCCCGCATTCTTTATCTGCAGGTGGATAACGTTTTCGGCCTTTTCCTGCTGTTTCCGTCGATCGTTGCCGGTACGATTACCCTTGGGCTGATGACGCAAATTACCAACGTTTTTGGCCAGGTGCGCGGTTCGTTCCAGTACCTGATCAGCTCGTGGACGACGCTGGTGGAACTGATGTCCATCTACAAACGTCTGCGCAGCTTTGAGCGCGAACTGGACGGCAAGCCGCTGCAGGAAGCGATCCCGACATTACGTTAATCAAGACAAGGAAGCAGGATGGCCGCACGTTTATCGCGCATTATACCCGGTTCATTGACGCTGCTGGCGGCCGTGGTGCTCAGCGCCTGTACCAGCCAGCAGGCGCCGGTGCTGAAAGAGGGCGAGAAGCCCGTTGACGTGGCGTCGGTGGTGCGGCAGAAAATGCCCGCCAGCGTCAAGGATCGGGAGGCCTGGGCGCAAGCCATCGCCACCGCCTTTGACAGCCAGAAGCTGGCGCCGACGGAAGAGAACGTCTGCTCGGTGCTGGCGGTCGCGCAGCAGGAGTCCAATTATCAGTCCGATCCGGTGGTGCCGGGGCTGAATAAAATCGCCTGGCAGGAGATCGACCGCCGGGCGGAAAAAATGCACATTCCGCTGTTTCTGGTCCATACCGCGCTGAAGATCACCTCGCCAAACGGCAAAAGCTACAGCGACCGTCTGGACAACGTGAAGACGGAAAAGCAGCTGAGCGCTATTTTTGATGACTTTATCGGGATGGTGCCGATGGGGCAGAAGCTGTTCGGCTCCCTGAACCCGGTGCACACCGGCGGCCCAATGCAGGTCAGCATCGCCTTTGCTGAGCAGCATACCTCCGGCTACCCGTGGAAAATGAACGGTACGGTGCGCCAGGAGGTCTTCAGCCTGCGCGGCGGCCTCTGGTTTGGTACCTATCATCTGCTGAACTACCCGGCCAGCTACAGCGTGCCGTTGTACCGTTTTGCCGACTTTAACGCCGGCTGGTATGCCAGCCGTAACGCCGCCTTCCAGAACGCGGTGGTGAAAGCCAGCGGGGTGAAACTGGCGCTCGACGGCGACCTTATCCGCTATGACAGCGATGAGCCGGGCAGCACCGAGCTGGCGGTACGTCGCCTGGCGGGCCAGCTGGGGATGAGCGACAGCGAGATCCACAGCCAGCTGAAAAAGGGCGACAGCCTGGCGTTTGAGAAGACCGACCTCTATCAACAGGTTTTCCGTCTCGCTGATAAAAAAGCGGGCAAAACCCTGCCGCGGGAGATGTTACCGGGGATCCAGCTTGAGAGTCCGAAAATCACCCGTAATCTGACGACGGCGTGGTTTGCGAAACGGGTCGATGAGCGGCGGGCAAGCTGTATGGCGCGGCGTTAACGGCGCCGACGCCAGCGTACAATGATCGCCAGCAGCCCGATGAACGCGCAGCCGACCAGGAAAGGGATCAGGCCAAAGAGGGTGCCAACGGCGAGACTGATGTCGACCTGCGGACGGCTGGCGTCCTGGGCCTGCATCAGGCGCTCAAACACCCCCGGGGCGTGGATCAGCATGCTGAGCATCTGCGCACCGGCCCAGCAGCAGATCAGCACGAACAGCCCGTAGGCGACATGGCTGCCGGTCAGCGCCCCTCTCTTTTTATTTCCCAAAAGCGATTTTGAAAAACTGAATTCAGCCATAGGCCCTCCCACCTCTGTACTGCTGGTTTTTTCTCCAGCTCTATGGCAGGTATTCTGGCAGTGCGACGCCGTCGCCAGTATCAGATTGCTGGTAATTGCCCTCCAGGAATAATCCTGTTTTCGCCGTTGTGTTAACCGCGCCACAGGAAGGGAAAAGGGAGACCGGCGTCGCAATCCAGCAACATTATCCATATCGCTACAGACCGCCGCGGGCGGCTATGCGAAGATGCGTTTTTTGCTGTTGGAGGCCGCATGAAGCTCACTGATAAAATTCGCCGCGACTGGCACTACTACGCGGTGGCGCTGGGGTTAATTTTTATTCTTAATGGCGTGGTGGGGCTGCTGGGGTTTGAGACGCAGGGCTGGCAATCCTACGCCGTCGGTCTGGTCACCTGGGTGATAAGCTTCTGGATTGCGGGCTTTGTGATCCGCCGCCGCCCGGCAGAGGAGGCCTGAGGCCGCCGCTGCCAGGCGGGGTAAAACGCGTTTTAGTTCATGGAGGTTTTCAGCGCCCGGTCCGCGGCATGGCGCTCCAGCGCCAGCTCAATCAGGCGGGTGATCAGACTGGTGTAATCGAGGCCGCTGGCCTGCCACAGCTTCGGATACATACTGATATTGGTGAAGCCCGGCAGGGTGTTGATCTCGTTGATCACCACCTCGTTGTCGGCGGTGAGGAAGACGTCGACGCGGGCCATGCCGCTGCAGCCCAGGGTCTGGTAAGCCTGCACCGCGATAGCGCGGATCTTGTCGTTGATCTCCGGGGCGATAGCGGCCGGGACCACCACCTTCGCGCCCTGGTCGTCGATATACTTGGTGTCGTAAGCGTAAAACTCGCTGTTGAGGACAATTTCACCGCAGGTGCTGGCCTGCGGATGGTCGTTACCCAGCACCGCACACTCAATTTCCCGCCCTTTAATACCTTGCTCCACCACCACTTTATGGTCAAATTCAAAGGCCAGGGCCACCGCCTGATGGTACTGCTCTTCGTTTTTAACTTTGCTGACGCCAACCGACGATCCCTGGTTGGCCGGCTTAACGAACAGCGGCAGGCCCAGCTTCGCTTCGACATCGGCAAAGCTGAACTGCGCGCGGTTGGCGCGGGTCAGGGTGATAAACGGCGCAACGGCGAGACCGGCGTCGCGCAGCAGGCGTTTGGTCACATCTTTGTCCATACAGGCCGCAGAGCCCAGCACATCGGATCCGACGAAAGGCAGATTGGCCATGCGCAGCATCCCCTGCAGGGAACCGTCTTCGCCCAGCGTGCCGTGGACGATGGGGAAAATTACATCGATGGCCGCCAGCGGCTGACCGCTTTCGGCGTTAATCAGTTGCTGCGCCTCGCGGCCCGGGATCTGCGCCAGGGTCACCGTTGAAGGGCGCAGGGCGATGCGGGCAGGATCCTGAGCGTTGAGCAGGTAGTTGCCGGCGTCGTTGATGTGCCATAGCCCCTGTTTATCAATCCCCAACAGAACCACATCGAAGCGTGATTTATCAATCGCTTCCACGATATTCTTCGCTGACTGCAGCGACACTTCATGCTCTGCCGACTTACCGCCAAAAACGATCCCAACCCTCATCTTTGCCATTTCAACTTCCATCCAGATTACATCAAAGGGCATAACATACCATGTGAAACCGCCGCCTGCCTGCCATAATATTTACCTGATCAATTGACGGGAGCGGGCGTGAGAGGAAAGACGCTGCTGGTGCTGGCCGGGCTGCTCGGCGCGGGCCTTGTGGGATATCGCTATCTGCCGCCACACCTGAATCCGCTGGCGCCGCTGGCCCTTGACGATCCCCCGGGCTGGCTGACGTCGTTCAAGCTGCGCAGCCTGACGGCCGACCAGTGCGCCTCCCTGCTGGCGGAGGCCAACCGCCGGCGGCTCATCGCCAGCCAGCCGGTGGCCGACAGCGAGGGCGCCTGCCCGCTGCGTAATGTGGTGCGGGTGGCTAATTTTGGCTCGGTGCAGTTGAGCAGTAGTTTCCTCGCCAGCTGCCCGCTGGCGCTCAGCAGCGCGCTGTACGTCGAGCAGCAGGCGAAGCCGCTAACCCGTCAGCTGATGGCCAGCGCTCTGCGCCAGATCGATCATCTCGGCAGCTTCGCCTGCCGCAATATCTACCATCGGGAACAGGCGCGGCGTAGTGAACACGCGACGGCGGATGCCCTTGATGTTAGCGGCTTCCGCCTGACGGACGGCAGACGCATCAGCGTCCTGCAGGGCTGGCGCAGCGATCGCTCTCACCCCTGGCTGGCGGCGCTGTTAAGCAACAGCTGCCCTTACTTCGGCAACGCCCTGGGGCCGGAATACAACGCGGCGCACGCCAACCATTTTCACTTTGGGATGCGCGGGCAGGGCTTCTGCTTTTGAGCATAAAGCCCTGTGAGCAGCCTGAATGACCAGAAAATGCTTCGTCAGCCTCTCATGCGCAGTCATAAAACACCAAACTCACCGCCAGCGCATCTATGGTAGTACACCAGTGCAATGAAATTGCTAAGCTAGGTAATAATTGGCAAATCATTAATGAATACGCGTAGTTATGGAATCCTGGAAGGTTAATCTTATCTCCGTCTGGTTTGGTTGCTTTTTTACCGGCCTGGCGATCAGTCAAATTCTCCCCTTTTTACCGCTCTACGTCTCCCAGCTGGGCGTCACCTCGCATGAAGCGCTGTCGATGTGGTCGGGGCTGACCTTCAGCGTCACCTTCCTGGTCTCGGCGATCGTCTCGCCGATGTGGGGGAGCCTGGCGGACCGCAAAGGCCGCAAGCTGATGCTGCTGCGCGCCTCGCTGGGAATGGCGATCGCCATTTTGCTGCAGGCCTTCGCCACCAACGTCTGGCAGCTGTTTATTCTGCGGGCGATCATGGGCTTAACCTCCGGTTATATCCCTAACGCCATGGCGCTGGTGGCCTCCCAGGTGCCGCGCGAGCGCAGCGGCTGGGCGCTGAGCACCCTGTCGACGGCGCAAATCAGCGGCGTGATCGGCGGCCCGCTGCTGGGCGGCTTCCTGGCGGACCACGTCGGGCTGCGAATGGTCTTTTTTATTACGGCGATCCTGCTGACCATCAGTTTTCTGGTGACCCTGTTTCTGATTAAAGAGGGCGTTCGCCCGCAGGTCAGCAAAAGCGATCGTCTCACCGGGAAACAGGTCTTTGCCTCCTTGCCCTATCCGGGGCTGGTGATCAGCCTCTTTTTCACCACTCTGGTGATCCAGTTGTGCAACGGCTCAATCGGCCCGATTCTGGCGCTGTTTATCAAGTCGATGGCGCCGGACAGCAACAATATCGCTTTTCTGGCCGGGATGATCGCCGCGGTGCCCGGGGTGTCGGCGCTGATCTCTGCGCCACGTCTGGGTAAGCTTGGCGACCGCATCGGCACCTCGCGGATCCTGCTGGCGACGCTCTGCTGCGCGGTGGTGATGTTCTTCGCCATGTCCTTTGTCACCACCCCGCTGCAATTAGGTACGCTGCGTTTTCTGCTCGGCTTTGCCGATGGCGCGATGCTTCCGGCGGTGCAGACCCTGCTGCTGAAATACAGCAGCGACAGCGTCACCGGGCGCATCTTTGGCTATAACCAGTCGTTTATGTATCTTGGCAACGTCGCCGGGCCGCTAATTGGCGCTTCCGTATCAGCGATGGCCGGCTTCCGCTGGGTGTTTATTGCTACCGCCATTATCGTTTTCATTAACCTCTGGCAACTGGCATGGATGCTGCGCCGTACCCGCCGGGCGAATGCCTGAACCTCTGCTGACGGTATTTAACGCAATACCGTCAGCGTTATTCAACGTCGGTCGATTTACCATTACTTTTTGTTATCGCCATTGCGTGAGCGCTATTCCATTTTATTATTTCCGACGTCATTTAGTTATAAACAGACCCGGTTGTGATTAAACAATACTATTTATAGTGGTATTTTGTTGTGGTAAAACGTTTCGCTGTATATTGGGTGTTGCGACGATTCTTATTTTAAGTAATTCTGGGGTCCGTCATCAGGTATGACATCTCAATCGAAAAACAGGCCTCGCATAAGGAACTGGTGCTATGAAGAATCTCATTGCTGAGTTACTGGTTAAACTGGCGCAAAAAGAAGAAGAAGCAAAGGAACTGACGGTGCAGGTTGAAGCGCTGGAGATCGTGGTCACCGCATTATTGCGCCATATGGAGCATGATGCCCAGCAGGCATTGATTCAGGATATTGAGCAGGCGATAGACCAGGTGACGCCTTGTCCGCCGGTCAACGACCAGGATGCCATCCTGCTGCAGCAATATCTAAAGAAGCTGTTGCGGCATCCTCGTAGCTAATCTTTGCGACGCGACAAGGATGCCGTCATTTTTCTGTCATCTCCCTTTTATAAAGTCTCCCACGTTTTGTTTTTTTAAGTATTTTTTACATGGAGATGACAAAAGTGAAATTAAGCGCCCTGTTTATTGCCCTGCTGCCTCTGCTGGGCTCGCCGGTTATTCATGCGGAAACCACGACCGCGCCGGTTCTGGAAAATCGCGCTGCCCAGGGAGATATCACCACTCCCGGCGGCGCGCGTCGTTTAACGGGCGATCAAACCGAAGCGCTGCGCGCCTCGATAATCAATAAGCCGGCCAAAAACATTATCTTGCTGATTGGCGATGGGATGGGCGATTCTGAAATTACCGCTGCGCGAAATTATGCGGAAGGGGCGGGCGGTTTCTTTAAAGGCATTGACGCCCTGCCGTTAACCGGGCAGTACACGCACTATTCGCTGGATAAAAAAACCGGTAAACCGGACTACGTCACCGACTCGGCGGCCTCCGCCACCGCCTGGACCACCGGCGTGAAGACCTATAACGGCGCGCTGGGCGTCGATATTCATGAGAACGCGCATCAGACCATCCTCGAACTGGCGAAAGCGGCGGGACTGGCCACCGGCAACGTTTCCACCGCCGAGCTGCAGGACGCCACCCCCGCGGCGCTGGTGGCGCATGTGACATCGCGTAAATGCTACGGCCCTACGGTCACCAGCGAAAAATGCCCCAGCAATGCGCTGGAGAAAGGGGGCAAAGGCTCCATTACCGAACAGCTGCTGAACGCCCGGCCGGATGTCACCCTGGGCGGCGGCGCGAAGACTTTTGCCGAAACGGCGACGGCGGGCGAGTGGCAGGGCAAAACCCTGCGTGAGCAGGCGGAAGCGCGCGGCTACCAGATTGTGACCGACGCGGCCTCTCTTGCCGCCGCGACGGAAGCCAGCCAGGATAAACCGCTGCTGGGACTGTTCGCCGACGGCAATATGCCGGTACGCTGGGAAGGGCCCAAGGCGTCTTATCACGGTAATATCGATAAGCCGCCGGTAACCTGTACCCCAAACCCGAAACGCGACGCCTCGGTGCCGACGCTGGCGCAGATGACGGAGAAAGCGATTGACCTGCTGAGCCGCCACGAGAAAGGCTTCTTCTTGCAGGTGGAAGGTGCCTCCATCGATAAGCAGGATCATGCGGCGAATCCGTGCGGCCAGATCGGCGAAACGGTTGATCTCGACGAGGCGGTGCAGAAGGCGCTGGAATTTGCCAAAAAAGACGGCAATACCCTGGTGATCGTCACCGCCGACCATGCGCACGCCAGCCAGATCATCCCGGCGGATAGCAAAGCCCCGGGCCTGACTCAGGCTCTGAATACTCGCGATGGCGCAGTGATGGTCATGAGCTACGGCAACTCAGAGGAAGAGTCGATGGAGCACACCGGCACCCAGCTGCGCATTGCGGCCTACGGTCCGCATGCGGCTAACGTCGTCGGCCTGAGCGATCAGACCGACCTCTTCTCAACTATGAAAGCTGCCCTGAGTCTGAAATAAGTCGCTGCCGGTGGCGAAATCGCGTCACCGGCTGGTTTTTTTTCTATCTGCGTCCAGACTTACAACGATCCACTCACAGAAGGATGGTGCGATGAAAATAACCTTACTGATGACCCTACTGTTTGGCTTGATCTTTATCAGCGCGGTTGGCGCGGCAGAAAAAACGCCCACTCCTCAGCAGCAAAGGATGACGGACTGCAATCAGCAAGCGTCAGCCAAAACGCTGAAAGGGGAGGAGCGCAAAACCTTTATGAGTCAGTGCCTCAAAAAAGAGACCACGACCTCGCAAGGAAAGCCCCTCACGCCCCAACAGCAGAAGATGAGCGACTGCAATAAAGCGGCTTCGGCAAAATCACTGAAGGGCGATGAACGCAGTACCTTCATGAGTAGCTGCCTGAAGAAAGCCTGAAAAAAAGGGAGCGCACGCGCTCCCTTGTTCTTTGACCTCTCAGGGCTTGCAGCCCGCCAGCTCAGCTTCAGGAGCGGCTCAGCTTCTCTGATTTTTCCATGCACTGGCTGATGGCTTCGATCACCGCGGAGCGGAAGCCTTTTTCTTCCAGCACGCGCACGGCTTCGATGGTGGTCCCGCCAGGAGAGCAGACCATATCTTTCAGCGCTCCCGGATGCTCACCGCTCTCCAGCACCATTTTGGCAGAGCCCATCACCGCCTGCGCGGCGAATTTGTAGGCCTGGGCGCGCGGCATCCCGCCGAGAACGGCGGCATCGGCCATCGCTTCGATAAACATAAAGACATAGGCTGGCGCCGAACCGCTCACACCCACCACCGGATGGATCATCGGCTCGGCAATTTGCTCCGCCTGGCCAAAGCAGCGGAAAATGGTCAACACTTCAGCCACATCTTCGCTGCTCACCAGCGCGTTTGGCGTAACGGAGGTCATGCCGGCGTTAACCAGCGACGGGGTATTGGGCATCGCGCGAATAATTTTGCGATCGTGGCCGAGCGCGCGCGCCAGCTGGTCAAGCGTGACGCCGGCGGCGATGGAGACCACCAGCGACTCTTTATTCAGGCTGGAGGCGATATCGCCCAGCACTTTGGTCATGATCCCCGGCTTCACCGCGCCGAAGACGATATCGGCAATTTGCGCCACTTCCTGGGCGCTATCGGCGGCGTTGATGCCGTACTGGTCGCGCAGAGCCGCAACCTTGTCCGGCGACGGGGTGTAGACCCAAATTTGTCCCGGCTGTACCTGGCCGCTGGCGATCAGTCCACCCAGAATGGCCTTACCCATATTGCCGCAGCCGATAAAGCCAATTTTCTTATCCATCACCATTCCCCTCTGCTTTTTTCGTTACGATCTGATTAGCTTATCATCCTGGCGCTTTCATGGGGGAGAAAAGCAGGTAACATTGGCGACACTTATTGCAGGTAACAGGAGCTGGCATGGCCATTTGGGTGGATGCAGACGCGTGTCCGAACGTGATTAAAGAGATATTGTTCCGCGCGGCAGAGCGGACCCAGACGCCGCTGACGCTGGTGGCGAACCAGCCGCTGCGCGTACCGCCGTCGCGTTTCATCCGCACCCTGCGGGTTGAGCAGGGTTTTGACGTGGCGGATAACGAAATCGTCCGTCAGTGCGCGGCGGGGGATTTAGTGATCACCGCCGATATTCCGCTGGCGGCGGAGGTGCTGGCGAAGGGCGGGGCGGCGCTTAATCCGCGCGGAGAGCGCTACAGCGAAGCGACGATCCGCGAGCGGTTGACGATGCGGGATTTTATGGAGACATTACGGGCCAGCGGCGTTCAGACCGGCGGCCCGGATAGTTTATCGCAGCGCGATCGGCAACAGTTTGCCGCCGAGCTGGAGAAGTGGTTGCTGGCGGTTAAACGTCAGCAGGGTTAAACCCAACTGTCGTCATCGCTGCCAATATCATCATCGCCAAAGCCGGCGTCGAAGTCGTCGTTCCAGGTGTTGTCGGCAAGGAACTGATCGTCTCCCTGACGGAACGGATCGTCACCCACGGCGGCGTCCTGCGCGGCGGGGGCATCAGCATCAGGCTGCGGCTTCTCTTCGATGATATTCACAATCTCCTGCGGGTGCGAGCCGCTGAACATACTGGTCAGCATATTGCCCAGCACCACCCCGCCCGCTACGCCTGCGGCCGTTTGCAGCGCGCCCGCCATAAAGCCGCCGCCGCGTGCGGCAGCCTGCGGGGCATAGCTCTGCTGCTGCTGTGGGGCATACTGCGGCTGTGAGCTGGCCTGCGGGCGACCGTATTGCTCCGCGCCCGGGATCGGGTCAGAACCGCGTGACGAGCCGCCGCCGCCAAACAGGCCGGAGAGGAAACCGCCGCTGCTGGGCTTCGCCGCCTGCAGTTGGCTGACCTGGCTCTCCAGCGCCTGGATGCGATCGTTGAGCTGTTTAATCGCGGCTTCCTGGATAAGGATGGTTTGCGCCATATAGTAGGGGGCCGCCGGCTGCGCGCTCACGTGTTGGGCAATCCGCTCCTCGGCGCTGGCATCGCGCGATGCACTGTGCGCCTCAGCCTCTTTCAGCCGGGAAAACAGTCCATCAATAAGGCGTTGTTCTTCAGATTGCATGTTACATTCCTCTGTCACACTGTCGAATAGGCATCAGGGTGCGTCTGAAACACGATGTTGTAAATATGTTGCTTCGTAAAGCTATGCATAAATGTGTTACCGTTTACGCCAGCAGTGGATAAAAAATAACGCCAGGCGGAAAAGTAAAGCTGGTTAAACACCAAATGCAATGATAAGTTTACATCAAGAGCCCTTTGTCTCACTGCGGTGATGGGGTGTAAAGAAGTTGTGTAACGTTTTCTTTACGAATGCGTTGCGGATCAGACAGCGATAATACGTTCTTTCGTTTTCCTTTTTTTGCGACAGACGGAACCAGGGGGTCTTCGGTTATGACACAGCCAATCTTTCTCATCGGGCCACGCGGCTGCGGTAAAACCACCGTCGGCCATGCGCTGGCGCGAGCGCGACATTTTCAGTTCTCCGATACCGATCATCGGCTGCAGGCCCATGAGCAGCGGACGGTGGCGGAGATCGTGCAGGCGGAAGGGTGGGCGCGCTTTCGCGAGCTGGAGACCCTGTCGCTGAAGGCCGTGACCCTGCCGAATACGGTGATCGCCACCGGCGGCGGCATCATCCTCGCGGAATGTAACCGTCAGTTTATGCGGGAGAACGGCGTGGTGATTTATCTTCAGGCGTCGGTGTCGGCGCTGATTGACCGTCTGGAAGCCTACCCGAAAGCCGAACAACGGCCGACGCTCACCGGGAAACCGGTGCGTGAGGAAGTGGGCGAGGTGCTGGCGCAGCGTGAAGCGTTATACCGTGATGCTGCCCATCATATTGTCGATGCTACAGCCTCCCCGGATCGGGTGGTGGAGCAAATTATGACCATGCTGTGCGGCGCGACGGCAGCTCCGGTAAGTTAAGAATTTACTTACATTAAGGCGGCGAGGGGCGCCTATACTTGATAGTTCTGATACCGGAAGAAGGAAGAACTATGCCAAACAGACCCCCATATCCGAGAGAAGCGCGCGTGGTTGCGGTAGAGAAAGGTCCTCAGGGTCAGACGGTGACCTGGTATCAACTCCGCGCGGACTATCCTGAGCCCGATTCGCTAATCAGCGAACATCCTACCGAGCAGGAAGCCGTGGATGCCAAGCGGCGTTATGAAGATCCCGACAAGTCTTAACCCCTGAGCCCGGATTGCCTGTCCTGCGGGCAATATCGGGCGTATCTCACATTTTTTATTTATCAGTCGTACTAATGAATTTCTAACACACGGATTTTTCAGGCACGCCGCCGCTGCCCGGTAATCTTTACATTCAACCGCGGCGTGGAGCTGCTACGCTTCTCGACGGTTGATTTTTACTCACCAGGGGGGCGAATGCTGTGTGTGGTAAGCCTGTGTTGAAGCAGTGGTAGTGAAAAGGTACATGATATGAGTAGTGCAACGATGGCAATTTTGACCATCGGCGTTGTGCCGCTGGCGGGAGTATTACCGCTCCTGACCGAACATATCAGGGAAGAACAGATCGCTCACATCAGCCTGCTGGGCGAGATGACGCGTGACGACGTGATGGCAGAGTACGCCGTGGGTGACGGCGAACAGGGTCTGTTGACCTTGCTCAGCGATAACCAGCTGGTGATGGTGTCGCGACAAAAAATTGAACGTGATGTTCGCAGCGTGATCGCCATGCTGGATCGACAGCATTTTGATGTGATCCTGCTGCTCAGCTCCGAACAGCTGACCGGTTTTACCACCCACCACGCGATCCTCCTCGAGCCGCAGCGGATCATTCCGCCGCTGGTGGCGTCGATCGTCGATGGGCACCAGGTCGGGGTGATCGTGCCGGTGGAAGAGATCATGCCCATGCAGCGACAAAAGTGGCATTCACTGGAGAAGTCACCGTACTACGCGTTGGCCAACCCGTTTACCGGTAGCGACAGTGAGCTGTTAACCGCCGGTAAAGCGCTGCTGGAGCAGGGGGCCGACGTGCTGGTCCTCGACTGTCTCGGTTACTATCAGCATCATCGCGATGTGTTACAAAAAGCCCTTGATGTCCCGGTTTTGCTGTCGAATGTGCTGGTTTCCCGACTGGCGGCAGAACTATTAGTCTAAAGTGTTAATTTCACGTGACAGGGGCAAGGAGCGCCCCCTATATTGAGCCTTTCAACGACGATCAGAAGGGCTTGTTTATGCTTCAAAGCAATGAATACTTTGACGGAAAAGTGAAATCCATTGGCTTCACCAGCAGCAGTACCGGTCGCGCCAGCGTTGGCGTGATGGCGGAAGGAGAATACACCTTTGGTACGGCGCAGCCGGAAGAGATGACGGTGGTCAGCGGGGCGCTGAATGTCCTGCTGCCGGGTGAGACTGAGTGGAAAGTTTACGCCGCCGGCGAAGCCTTCAATGTGCCAGGCAACAGCGAATTCCATCTGCAGGTGGCTGAGCCAACCTCCTATCTGTGCCGCTATCTGTAAGTCAGCGTAACGCCCGGCGCTTGCCGCCGGGTTGTATTTTTTTTCCTGCCAGGCAGGAAGGAAAGCGGCGCTTAGCGCTGCGCTTCGCCGCCGAGCCCGTCCACCAGGCTTTGGATCAGGGCAGCCAGTTCGCCGGTCATTAAGATAAAGTCGGCGTCAAAGCGCTGGGCGAAATCTTCCCGATCGATATCTTCGTTTTGGTCGCGTAATTCATCGCAGAACTTGAGGCGCTTAATTGACGCGTCGTCGCAGATCACAAACTGAATACGCTGCTGCCAGTCCAGCGCCAGCTTGGTGACGACCTTCCCGGCCTCAATGTGCACAGCGATTTCGTCGCTGACCAGATCCTGCTTCTTGGCGCGGATCACGCCGCCATCTTCCAGCATCGCTTTCAGCTCGGCTTCGTCCAGCAGCTGGAAGCCCTGCGCTACGGTGCCGGAGCGGACCCACTCGGTCAGTGTCAGCTCGATCGGATTCTCCAGGGTCAGCGGCACCACCGGCAGCGAGCCGAGGGTTTTACGCAGCAGGGCCAGGGTATCTTCCGCTTTCTTCGCGCTGGCGCAGTCCACCATGATCAGGCCGTTGACGGTGTCGATCCACATCATCGTCTGGCTGAAGCGGCTGAAGGCGCGCGGCAGCAGCGAGTGCAGCACTTCATCTTTCAGGGAATCTTTCTCAGTCTTCTTCAGCTTGCGCCCCTGATCGGCTTCGAGCTTCTGGATCTTCGCCTCCAGCGCCTGCTTGATCACCGGCGACGGCAGGATCTTTTCTTCTTTACGCGCGCAGATAATGATCTGGCCGTTCGCCGTATGCGTCAGCGCGTCGCTGCGCGATCCCATCGGCGATACCCAACCGGTTTTCGCCATATCCTGGCTGCCACAAGGGGTAAATGTCAGCTCGGCCAGCTGTTTTTCCATCTCCTCGGCGCGCAATTCGATATCGCGGCTGAGACGGTAAACCATTAAATTTTTGAACCACAGCATGATAATTTCCACGGCTTTGTCGTTAAATCAGGCGGGCATGATAGCGAATTGTCGCTATGCTTGCATTGTTAATCGGGGTGAGGAGCTGAGCGTGCGTATTGGTATTGATTTAGGTGGTACAAAAACCGAAGTGATAGCCCTGAGCGACCAGGGAGAGCAGTTGTTTCGCCATCGGTTACCCACGCCGCGGGAGGATTACCGGCAAACCATCGAGACTATCGCTACCCTGGTGGCGATGGCCGAGCAGGCGACCGGACAGCGTGGCACCGTGGGGATGGGGATCCCGGGCTCGATTTCGCCCTATACCGGGGTAGTGAAAAACGCCAACTCGACCTGGCTCAACGGCCAGCCCTTTGACAAGGACCTCAGCCTGCGCCTTGACCGCGAAGTTCGGCTGGCTAACGACGCCAACTGTCTGGCGGTGTCGGAAGCGGTGGACGGCGCGGCGGCGGGGGCGCAAACGGTGTTCGCGGTGATTATCGGCACCGGCTGCGGCGCGGGCGTAGCGCTCAACGGGCGGGCGCATATCGGCGGCAACGGTAACGCCGGCGAGTGGGGACATAACCCATTGCCGTGGATGAACGACGATGAGCTGCGCTACCGTGCGGAAGTGCCTTGCTACTGCGGTAAACAGGGGTGTATCGAAACCTTTATCTCCGGCACCGGCTTTGCCACTGACTATCAGCGGCTGAGCGGCAAGGGGTTAAGCGGCAGCGAGATTATGCGCCTGGTGGGTGAAGGTGACGAAAAAGCTGAACTGGCGCTGAGCCGCTATGAACAGCGGCTGGCGAAATCGCTCGCCCACGTGGTGAACATCCTCGATCCGGACGTCATCGTGCTCGGCGGCGGGATGAGCAACGTCGAGCGGCTGTATCAGACGGTGCCGGACCTGGTGAAACAGTGGGTCTTCGGCGGCGAGTGTGAAACGCCGATCCGTAAAGCGATGCACGGCGACTCCAGCGGAGTACGCGGCGCGGCATGGCTGTGGCCGCTACAGGGGACCTGAACCACTCCCCCTCACCCCGGCCCTCTCCCGGAGGGAGAGGGGGAAAGGCGGCGTCGGTGGTTGGGGGTGTGGCAGGAACCCCCGGTCTCTTGCGGGGAGAGGGGTAATCGCAACAGCGTACGAAACGGAAAACCAGCGCCGGACGGTTCCCTCTCCCCCCGGAGAGGGTTAGGGTGAGGGAACATCGTAATGACTCAGACCTCACTCCACCGCAAACGCTCTATCCAGCCGACTGTAGCCCAGGCCATTTATCTTCTTCACTTTGATCTGCACCGGAATGCGATCTTTCATCGCCTCCACGTGGCTGATCACCCCGATAATCTTGCCGCTGGCGTTGAGGGCATCCAGCGCGTCCAGCGCCGTGTCCAGCGTTTCGCTGTCGAGGGTGCCGAAGCCCTCATCAAGAAACAGAGAGTCAATCCGCGTCTTATGGCTCACCAGGTCTGACAGCGCCAGGGCCAGCGCCAGGCTGACGAGGAAACTTTCGCCGCCGGAGAGGGTGCGGGTGTCGCGCACGGCGTCGGCCTGCCAGGTATCGACCACCTCCAGCTCCAGCGCTTCGCTGGCTTTGCGCTGCAGCAGATAGCGCCCGTGCAGGCGGTTAAGCTGCTGGTTTGCCAGCCAGACCAGATTATCCAGCGTCAGCCCCTGGGCGAATTTGCGGAACCGATCGCCGGTGCTGGAGCCGATCAGCGAGTTGAGATAGCCCCAGTCATCCGCCAACTGCGCCGCCTCTGCAATCTGCCGCCCTAGCGCCTGCTGATGCTGACGGCTCTCTGCGTCCTGCCTGAGCTGCTGACGGATTTCGCCCTGGCGGGTGGTGTTGTCCCGCAGCCGCTGGGCCAGGGCGTGCAGCTGAGTTTGCAGGGCGGGGATGTCCGCATCCGTCCCTTGCGGACGCAGCGCCAGGTGCGCCTGTTGCTGCCGGGTCGCCTGCTCGCAGAGCGCCGTCGCCTGCTGAAGCTGCTGCTCCAGCGTCTGTTTTAACTGCGTCAGCCGCTGGACGGTCTCGTCATCCAGCAGCGCGGCGAGGAACGCCTGCCGATCGTTAAAGCGGCTGGCGGCCAGGGCGGCGGTAAATTGCGCCTGCGACTGGTCCAGGCGCGCCTTCTCTTCGGTCTCCAGCTGCTGCTGGGCGACAAGCTGGCTGTGCAACGCCAGGCACTCTTCGTGGATCGCGCGCCAGTTGTCGGGGATCGCCGGTTCCGCTTCAGCTTCAGCCTCTGCCTCGTCGCTGGCTGGCAGCGTCTCCAGCAGCGGCTGCAGGGCGGCAATCTGCTCCAGAATGGCGCCATGCCGGGTCTGTTGCGCCTGCCACTGGGAAAATTCGCTTTCGCGAGCGTTCAGCCAGGCGGATTCTGTCCCTTCTTCCGGCAGGGTCAGCGTCAGGGCCTGCAGGGCGCTCTCCAGCCCCTGGCGCGTGGCCGTCAGCTGCTGCAGAGCCTGGCGCTCCAGCGCCTCCTGATCGTTGAGCTGGCTCTGCAGCATCTGGCGCTGGCTGAGCTGGTAGAGCTGCTGCTCGTAGCGCTCCTGCTCCTGGATCCAGTCGTTTATCTCTTGCGCAATATCCCGCGTGACCTGCAGAGAGGCGCAGGTTTCCTGCCATGCTTTAGTGAGCGCTTGCTCTTCCTCAGCGAGCCGCCCGGCCGCTTCGGTCTCACGCTGGAGCTGCTGCGTCAGGGCGTTGACCTGCCCGAGGATCAGCAGACCTTCTTCTTTTAGCGCGGCGACCTCTTTTTCCAGCGCATCGCGGCGGCGCTGATTATCCGTGACTGTTAGCGAGGCGTATTGCTCAATCGCCGGATGTTCACAGGAGCCGCACAGCGGGCAGGGCTTACCCGCCTCAAGCCGGGCGCGGTAATCTTCCAGATCTTTAATCGTTTCTTCCCGCTGGCAGAGCGCTTTCAGGTCGAGATAGTGCTGGTTTTTGTCTTTGTACTGCGCCCGGCGTTGCGCCAGGGTAGCGTTGAGTTTTGCCTGCTCCGCCTGCGCCTGCTGTACGCTTTCGGCGTTCTGGCGCAGACGCTTGCGCAGCAGCTGATGCTGTTCATGCAGGGAGAGCAGCCGCTGGCGCAGCGGTCGCGACTGGGTTTGCTGCGCTATCGCCGCCGCAACCTCATCGGCGCTCAGCGACAAAGGGCTGGCCGGCAGCGCGGTCAGCTTCTGGCGCAGCGCGGCCAGGCGGCTGGTCTGGGCCGTCAGCTGCTGTTTATCCCGCGTTAGCTGCGAAAATTGCGCCCGCCAGCCGGCAATCTCCTGGCCCCACAAGCGGAATCGCTCATGGGCCGCCAGCCACTGCGCCAGATCGGTCAGTTCAGCCTGCCGCTGCTGCTGGGCGTGCAGGGCGCTGCGGCGGATGCGCGCGCGCAGCGCCGTGCTGGCAAGTAAGCGAGCATTTACTTCATTGATTCGCTGGCGGGTTTGCTCCAGGCCTGCCGCGTGCTCCTGATGGCGCTCCCACAGGGGGCGCAGCTGGGCGGCGGGCTGGGCCAGCTCAAGCTTCGCCAGCGCCGGCGCGGCGTCGGCCAGCGCCTGGCGGGCCTGCTGCTGGCCGCTGACCGCCTGCTGCTGCTGCTGCGCCAGCTCGTCGCGGCGCGTTAGCCACTGGAGCTGCCGCTGCTGGTTTTGCTGCTGCGCCAGCAGGGCTTTCTCTTCGTCAGTAAGCACCTGCAAACTTTCCTGCAGCGCCTGCTGCTGGGCCTCCGTCAGCAGGACGATGCCCGCCGCCTGGGCTTCGAACTTCTCCAGCGTATGGCGAGCGGCTTTGTGCTGCTCATAGACCATCGCCGAAATCTGACCGTAGATTTCCGTGCCGGTCAGCTCCTCCAGCAGCTCCGCGCGATCGCTCGGCTTCGCGTTCAGGAAGGCGGCAAATTGTCCCTGGGAGAGCAGCATCGAGCGGGTGAAGCGGCCATAGTCGAGGCCGGTGAGCGTCGCGGTTTGCTCCAGCTTATCCGAGACCTTATCGGCGAGGATTTTGCCGTCGGCGCAGCGCGCCAGCTCTACGCGGGGCGCCTGCAGATTGCCATCCGGCTGGTTACGCGCCCGGTTCTGGCTCCAGAAGGCGCGGTAGGCGATGCCCTTCACTTCAAACTCCACCTCCGCCAGACACTCGGCGGTATCGCGGGTCATCAGGTCGTTTTGCGACTGGGAGACTTTATTCAGGCGCGGCGTCTCATGATAGAGCGCCAGGCAAATGGCGTCGAGCAGGGTGGTTTTCCCGGCGCCGGTGGCGCCGGTAATGGCGAACAGGCCGTTGCTGGCGAACGGCTCGGCGGTAAAGTCTATCTTCCATTCCCCTTTCAGGGAGTTGAGGTTTTTCAGACGCAGACTGAGGATTTTCATGCGTTTTCGTCCTCCGCGGTGAGCGTATGCAGCGTATGGGCGAACAGCTCGTGCAGCCGGGCGCGCTTCTCATCGTCAATCTCGGTCAGCGCCAGCCGGCGCTCGAACACCTCTTCCACCTTCAGTTCGCTGAGGGTCTCCCGCTGGGCGTTGAGCAGTATTTTCTCGCGCTGCTCGCGGCTGCGGCGCACCAGCAATACTTCCACCGGCAGATCCTCCGTCAGCGCCTGAATTTGACGCTGAATATCGTGCAGGTACTCCTCGGTGGTGATTTCGATATCCAGCCACACCGGCGGGTCCTGTTCAACGCCGCGCCACTGCTCCAGCTGGGCGGTGATAGCGGCCAGATCGCCTTTGATGACCGCCAGCGGCTGGGTGACGGGCACCTCGAGGGTTTCCACGGCGCTGAGTCGCCCATCGCTAAAGCTCACCAGATGCACCGATTTCGCTTTGCCGGTTTCATCAAAGCTCAGCGGCAGCGGCGAGCCGCTGTAGCGGATGTGCTCGCAGCCGCCGACCACCTGCGCCCGGTGAATATGGCCCAGCGCAATGTAGTCGGCAGGGGGGAAGTGCTGCGCCGGGAAGGCATCCAGCGTGCCGATATAAATGTCGCGAACGGCATCGCTTTTGCTGGCGCCGACGGTGGTCAGATGGCCGCTGGCAATGACGGGCAGCGGGCGATCGCCGCGCAGCGCGCAGGCCTGCTGATACTGTTCCTGATAATAGTCGCTGATGGCGTGCAGCAGCAGCTGCTGTTTTTCCCGACCGGAGTGGCCGGCCTGGCTGATGACCAGCTCGCGCGGGCGTAAAAACGGCACCGGGCAGAAGATAGCCCCAGGGGTGCCGTCGCGCCGCGGCAGCTCAATGGGCGGGCAGCCGGCGTTCGCCACGACGGTGGTGTGTAAAAAGGCGAGGATATCGCGGGATTCATTGAGCATCGCCACCGAATCGTGGTTGCCCGCCAGCACCACCAGGCGACAGCCGGTCTGCTGCAACTGGACGACAAAGCGGTTATACAGTTCGCGAGCGTAGCTCGGCGGCGATCCGGTATCAAAAATATCGCCGGCTACGATGATGGCGTCGACTTCATGCTCCTGCGCGCGGGCCAGCAGCCAGCTCAGGAAGGCGTCATGTTCGGCCGCACGGCTTTTGCTGTAAAAATTCTGGCCCAGGTGCCAGTCGGAGGTGTGAAGGATGCGCATAAATCTTCCCTAGCGAAAAAAGCATGAGCGGCAGTATACCATTTGTCGGAGAGGGGTAAGTCCGCGTCATGCTTCAAAATACCCGATCATCAGACGGTCATTTTTTTCATAAATCTGTCACAAAAGTGACGCATAATGACGCCGCACTTCTATACTGATGGCTAAAAAACACAGGGTAAATAATGGCGAGAAGAATTCTGGTCGTTGAAGATGAAGCTCCAATCCGCGAAATGGTCTGCTTTGTTCTGGAGCAAAATGGCTTTCAGCCTGTCGAAGCGGAAGATTATGACAGCGCGGTGAATCAACTAAATGAACCCTGGCCTGATTTGATTCTCCTTGACTGGATGCTGCCGGGCGGTTCGGGGCTGCAGTTTATTAAGCTGCTCAAGCGCGAGGCGATGACCCGTGATATTCCGGTGGTGATGCTGACCGCGCGCGGAGAAGAAGAGGATCGCGTTCGCGGCCTGGAGACCGGGGCGGACGACTACATTACCAAGCCTTTCTCACCGAAGGAGCTGGTGGCGAGAATCAAAGCGGTGATGCGCCGTATTTCGCCGATGGCGGTGGAAGAGGTGATTGAAATGCAGGGGCTGAGCCTCGATCCCTCATCGCACCGGGTGATGACCGGCGAAAGTCCGCTGGACATGGGGCCAACGGAATTTAAATTATTGCATTTCTTTATGACCCATCCGGAGCGGGTGTACAGCCGCGAGCAGCTGCTGAACCACGTTTGGGGAACCAACGTCTATGTGGAAGACCGCACGGTGGACGTCCATATTCGTCGCCTGCGCAAAGCGCTGGAACACAGTGGCCATGATCGGATGGTGCAAACGGTTCGCGGCACGGGGTATCGTTTCTCCGCCCGTTTCTGAATTTTGACAGGAGTGTGACCCGTGCTGGAACGGCTGTCATGGAAAAGGCTGGCGCTGGAGCTCTTTTTAGCGTGTATTCCGGCCCTGATTCTGGGGGCGTTTGTGGGTCATTTGCCGTGGTTTTTACTGGCGGCAGTGACCGGTTTGCTGATCTGGCATTTCTGGAATTTGATGCGCCTGTCGTGGTGGCTGTGGGTGGACCGGAGCATGACCCCTCCGCCCGGCCGCGGCAGCTGGGAGCCGCTGCTGTATGGTCTGCACCAGATGCAGATGCGTAATAAAAAGCGTCGACGTGAGCTGGGAAGCCTGATTAAACGCTTCCGCAGTGGAGCGGAATCGTTGCCGGACGCGGTGGTCCTGACCACGGAGGAGGGAGCCATTTTCTGGTGTAATGGCCTGGCGCAGCAGATTTTAAACCTGCGCTGGCCGGACGACAGTGGGCAAAACATTCTTAACCTTCTGCGCTATCCTGAATTCGCCACCTACCTGAAACAGCGTGATTTTTCAAAACCGCTCAATCTGGTGCTGAATAATGCCCGTCATCTGGAAATTCGCGTGATGCCCTACAGCGACAAGCAGTGGCTGATGGTGGCGCGCGACGTGACTCAGATGCATCAACTGGAAGGGGCGCGGCGTAACTTCTTCGCTAACGTCAGCCATGAGCTGCGCACCCCGCTGACGGTGCTGCAAGGCTATCTGGAGATGATGCAGGAGCAGGTGCTGGAAGGGGCGACCCGTGAAAAGGCCCTGCACACCATGCGTGAGCAAACCCAGCGTATGGAGGGGCTGGTGAAGCAGCTGCTCACGCTGTCGCGTATTGAAGCCGCGCCGGCGCTGGCGATGAATGACCGCATCGACGTGCCGATGATGCTGCGGGTGGTGGAGCGCGAGGCGCAGACCCTCAGCCAGGATAAGCAGACGCTGTTTTTTACCGTCGATGAGCAGCTCAAGGTGCTGGGCAACGAGGAGCAGCTGCGCAGCGCCATTTCTAACCTGGTCTATAACGCGGTGAACCACACCCCGCCGGGCACTGAAATTCGCGTCAGCTGGCAGCGAACGCCGCAGGGGGCGCTGTTCAGCGTCGAAGATAATGGGCCAGGCATTGCCCCGGAGCATATTCCCCGTCTGACCGAGCGTTTCTATCGGGTGGATAAAGCCCGCTCCCGGCAAACGGGGGGCAGCGGCCTGGGGCTGGCGATTGTCAAACACGCGGTAAACCATCATGACAGCCGACTGGAAATAGAGAGTACGGTGGGCAAGGGAACCCGTTTTAGCTTCCTGCTCCCGGAACGATTAATTGCCAGAAACGACACCTGAGCGGCGCACTGTCAGCTTATCTTGCCAATGACCAGCTTCGGCTGGTCATTTTCATTGGCAGTCATTTTCCCCTCGCCTATTTAATGAACGTGCGCTGCTTTTTTGTTCGCATGATAAGCCACGGGTTTTCCATCAATATGGTAAATGATTCTGGTGTGAAAAGGATAACCAGCATAATCATCTGCTTTTGCGATCGTGCCTTGCTTTAAAACGTTATAAGCGTTTAAATTGCGCCTGCGCAGTCGATGACAGACTGCTTTTGCGTGGTAATACCAAAAACAATTCTTTCCCACGCCGCTTCGGGAGCATATCTCGCTGAGTTTACCGGCAATCGCCGCTGTATCGTCCCTGAGAGGGTAGCGCGGTATTTTTCCATTTTTTTACAACACCACATCCACAGGCAGTAATGAATTTATGACCCATCAGTTAAAATCTCGCGACATCATAGCGTTGGGCTTTATGACCTTCGCGTTGTTCGTTGGCGCAGGCAATATTATTTTCCCTCCGATGGTTGGCTTACAGGCGGGCGAGCACGTCTGGACGGCGGCGATCGGCTTCCTGATCACTGCGGTGGGTCTGCCGGTTCTGACGGTGGTGGCGCTGGCGAAAGTCGGCGGCGGCGTTGAAAGCCTGAGCACCCCGATTGGTAAAGTGGCGGGTATCCTTCTGGCGGTGGTGTGTTATCTCGCGGTAGGACCGCTGTTCGCGACCCCGCGCACCGCGACCGTCTCTTTTGAGGTCGGGATTGCGCCGCTGACCGGCGACGGCCCGCTGCCGCTGCTGATCTACAGCGTTATCTACTTCGCGCTGGTGATCCTGGTCTCACTCTATCCGGGCAAACTGCTGGATACGGTGGGAAATTTCCTTGCGCCGCTGAAAATTATCGCCCTGATTGTGCTGGCGGTCGCCGCGGTTGTCTGGCCGGCGGGCCCGATCAGCGACGCGATGGAAGCGTATCGTACCGCGCCATTCTCCAATGGCTTCGTCAACGGCTACCTGACCATGGACACCCTCGGCGCGATGGTGTTCGGGATCGTGATTGTCAATGCCGCACGCTCCCGCGGCGTCAGCGAAGCGCGTTTGTTGACCCGCTACACCGTCTGGGCGGGCCTGATGGCAGGCGTCGGTCTGACCCTGCTGTATCTGGCGCTGTTCCGTCTGGGCTCTGATAGCGCCACCCTCGTGGACCAGTCCGCTAACGGCGCGGCAATCCTCCACGCTTACGTGCAGCATACCTTCGGCGGGGCGGGCAGCTTCCTGCTGGCGGCGCTGATCTTCATCGCCTGCCTGGTGACGGCGGTGGGTCTGACCTGCGCCTGCGCTGAGTTCTTTGCCCAGTATCTGCCGTTCTCCTATCGCACGCTGGTCTTCATCCTCGGCCTGTTCTCGATGGCGGTCTCCAACCTTGGTCTGAGCCACCTGATTCAGGTGTCGATTCCGGTGTTGACCGCTATCTATCCGCCGTGTATCGCACTGGTTGTATTAAGCTTTACCCGCAGTTGGTGGCATAATTCGTCACGTGTTATCGCGCCGGCCATGTTTATCAGTCTGATGTTTGGTATCATTGACGGGATTAAGTCATCGGCGTTTGCCGCTATCCTGCCGGCCTGGACCGCGCGTCTGCCGCTGGCGGAGCAAGGTCTGGCCTGGCTGATGCCGACCGCCGTGATGGCAATCCTCGCGGTGATCTGGGACCGTGCCGCCGGACGTCAGGTGACCTCCAGCGCGCACTAACCGGCGTTGAGGACAAGCGTTTAACCACGGGACTTCGGGTTCCGTGGTTTTTTATTTTTTGTGTTAAACGGCATTGAAAAACCACGATGGAAAGTAGTAACAAGCTTAAGCGCGGGCTAAGCACCCGGCACATCCGCTTTATGGCCCTGGGTTCCGCCATCGGCACCGGGCTTTTTTACGGTTCAGCCGACGCGATTAAAATGGCCGGACCCAGCGTACTGTTGGCCTACATTATCGGCGGCGTCGCGGCATATATCATTATGCGCGCGCTCGGTGAGATGTCGGTGCATAACCCTTCCGCCAGCTCATTCTCCCGCTATGCTCAGGAAAACCTCGGCGGACTGGCGGGCTATATCACCGGCTGGACCTACTGCTTTGAAATCCTGATCGTCGCCATCGCCGACGTCACCGCCTTCGGTATCTACATGGGCGTCTGGTTCCCGACGGTGCCGCACTGGATCTGGGTGCTCAGCGTGGTGCTCATCATCTGCGCCGTCAACCTGATGAGCGTCAAGGTGTTTGGCGAGCTGGAGTTCTGGTTCTCGTTCTTCAAAGTGGCCACCATCATCATTATGATCCTCGCCGGGTTCGGCATCATTATCTGGGGGATCGGCAACGGCGGCCAGCCGACGGGCATTCATAACCTCTGGAGCAACGGCGGCTTCTTCAGCAACGGTTGGCTGGGAATGGTGATGTCGCTGCAGATGGTGATGTTCGCCTACGGTGGTATCGAAATCATCGGTATTACCGCCGGTGAGGCGAAAGATCCGGAGAAATCCATTCCACGCGCTATCAACTCGGTGCCGATGCGCATTCTGGTGTTCTATGTCGGCACGCTGTTTGTCATTATGTCTATCTATCCGTGGAACCAGGTGGGTACCGACGGCAGCCCCTTTGTCCTGACCTTCCAGCATCTGGGCATTACCTTCGCGGCCAGCATACTTAACTTCGTGGTCCTGACGGCCTCGCTGTCGGCGATTAACTCCGACGTGTTCGGCGTGGGCCGTATGTTGCATGGCATGGCCGAGCAGGGGAGCGCGCCGAAGGTGTTCGCTAAAACCTCGCGTCGCGGTATTCCGTGGGTGACGGTGATGGTGATGACCATTGCGCTGCTGTTTGCGGTATACCTAAATTACATCATGCCGGAAAACGTCTTCCTGGTGATCGCCTCGCTGGCCACCTTCGCCACCGTGTGGGTGTGGATTATGATCCTGCTGTCGCAGATTGCCTTCCGCCGCCGTCTGTCGCCGGAGGAGGTCAAAGCCCTGAAATTCAAAGTCCCCGGCGGGGTGGCGACCACGGTTGTCGGCCTGCTGTTCCTGGCGTTTATTATCGCCCTGATCGGCTATCATCCGGACACCCGCATCTCGCTGTACGTCGGTATGGCGTGGATTGCGCTGCTGCTGCTGGGCTGGGTCTTTAAGACCCGTCGTGAGCGCCGCCTGGCGCAGGCACAGTAATCAACATCGCCCCGGTCTGCATCGCGCGACCGGGGCGGCTTGCCGACCCGCGTCCTCCCCCGTTATCCTCCCCCAAAAAATCCTGTGACGATGAGTTCTGCGCCTGACGGCTATGGCAAGGTGTGCCCATTCTGCACAATGAGGATTCACGATGTTGAAGGCATGGCACCTTCCGGTTGCACCCTTTATCAAGGTGCAACAGGACCGACTGTTTATTACCCTGTGGTTGAGCGGTGAGTCGCTGCCGCAGCGGATCACGCTGCGCGCGGAAGAAGATAACGAAGAGCTGTCGCTGCCGATGCAGCGCCTCCGCCAGGCGCCGAGGCCGGGTGTGGTGGCATGGCGCGGCGAAATCTCTCTCGCCAGCGGTCAGCCGCGCCGCCGCTACAGCTTTAAGCTACTGTGGGCCGACCATCAGCGCTGGTTTACGCCGCAGGGCTTCAGCCGTTTCCCGCCGGCCAGGCTGGAGCAGTTCGCCGTCGACCTGCCGGACGCCGGCCCGCAGTGGGTGGCCGATCAGGTTTTCTACCAGATTTTCCCCGATCGCTTTGCCCGCAGCGCTGCGCGTGACGCCGAACAGGATGCGGTCTATTACCATCACGCGGCGGGACGGGAGATTGTGCGCAAGGCGTGGGACGAACCGCTTACCGGCGAGGCGGGCGGGTCGACGTTCTACGGCGGGGATCTCGACGGCATCAGCGAAAAACTGCCTTACCTGAAGCAGCTCGGCGTCACCGCCCTGTATCTGAACCCGGTCTTCGCCGCCCCCAGCGTGCATAAATACGACACCGAGGATTATCGGCGCGTCGATCCGCAGTTTGGCGGCGACGCGGCGCTGCTCCGCTTGCGCCACAACACCCAGCGGGCGGGGATGCGCATGATCCTCGACGGCGTGTTCAACCATACCGGCGATTCCCATCCCTGGTTCGATCGCCACCAGCAGGGCAGCGGCGGCGCCGGCCACCATCCGGACTCCCCATGGCGCGACTGGTTTACCTTCTCCGGGGAGGGGCAGGCGCACAACTGGCTGGGCTATGCCAGTCTGCCGAAGCTCGACTATCGGTCGACCAGCCTGGTCAACGAGATCTATGCCGGCGAGGACAGCATCGTACGCCACTGGCTGAAGGCGCCGTGGAGTATGGACGGCTGGCGTCTGGACGTGGTGCACATGCTGGGCGAAGGCGGCGGGGCGCGGAATAACCTGCGGCATATCGCCGGCATCACCCAGGCGGCGAAACAAACGCAGCCGGAAACCTTTGTCTTTGGCGAACATTTTGGCGACGCGCGCCAGTGGCTGCAGGCGGATGCCGAAGATGCGGCAATGAACTACCGCGGCTTCACCTTCCCGATCTGGGGATTCCTCGCCAATACCGATATCTCTTACGATCCGCAGAATATAGACGCCCAGACCTGTATGGCGTGGATGGATAATTATCGCGCCGGGCTGTCGCATCAGCAGCAGCTGCGGATGTTCAACCAGCTCGACAGCCATGATACGGCGCGTTTTAAATCTCTCCTTGGCAAAGACGTAGCGCGTCTGCCGCTGGCGGTGGTGTGGCTGTTCAGCTGGCCCGGGGTACCGTGTATCTACTACGGCGATGAGGTGGGCGTAGATGGCAATAACGATCCGTTCTGCCGCAAACCGTTCCCGTGGGATCCGGCGCTGCAGGATACCCAGCTGCTGGCGCTGTATCAGCGAATGGCGAAACTGCGTAAAGCCCACCAGGCGCTGCGCTACGGCGGCTGCCAGGTGATTTACGCCGAGGATAACGTGGTGGTGTTTGTCCGCGTCTACAAACAGCAGCGGGTACTGGTGGCGATTAACCGCGGCGAAGCCTGCGAAGTGGTTATCGAGGATTCGCCGCTGTTGGACGTGGGAGCCTGGACGCTGCAGGAGGGCGCCGGCGCCTTCCATAACGGGGTACTGACGCTCCCGGCTATCTCCGCCTGCGTCTGGTCCGGTCGTTAACGATAGAGCTGGCTCAGCAGGTCGTCGCGGAGGAGCGCCTCCCGCCACCAGCGCTGAGCCAGCCCGTCATTCCCGCTGCGCCAGGCCATGTAGGTGATATCTTTTTCCCGCCAGCCGGCGACGCTTTTCTCCACCAGACAGCCTTTTTCCAGCCACGGGCGGGCGATATGACGCGGCAGAAAGCCGCAGCCCAGCCCGGCGCACAGCAGTTCGACTTTGCTGGCGAAATCATCGACGCCGATTTGCGGCTGTTCATCAAGCAGATTGCTGTTCAGCGGATGGCAATAGCGGGCGCTGTCGCGGATTACCACCGCCCGGTGCTGGCTGAGCTGCTTATTGCTGAGCGGCGTTTCCGCTCCGGCCAGCGGGTGGGCCGGGGCGACCACGAAAATGTTATCCAGCGCGCCGAGGGTTTGCCATGACCACTCGGCGGAGGTGGGCGGCTCATTGATGGCGCCGAGGATAATATCCGCGCCATGGTGGGTCAGCTCTTCCCATGAACCGGCGAGGGTGTGATGACTGAAGTTCAGCCGGGTCTGCGGGTTTTGCGCGTAGAACTCGGCGATCAGCGGCAGCAGGGCCGAAAAGGGAAACGAGGCGTCGAGGGCGATCGCCAGCTCTCGCTCCCAGCCCGCGCTCAGCTGCTGGGCCTGCTTTTCCAGATCTCTGGCGGCGCTTAAAAGCTGTCGCCCCTTCTCCAGCATCAGCCTCCCGGTATCAGTAAATTTTGCCCGATGGCCGGAACGATCCAACAAGACGATCTCCAGATCGCTCTCCAGCTTCTGGATCATATAGCTCAGAGCGGCGGGGGTTTTATACAGCGACTCTGCGGCGGTGGCGAAGGATCCGTGTCGGTCCAGCGCATCAAGGATCATCAGAACATCAAAGTTTACGCGCATCAGGAGTTTCCATTCATTAATTTCCCCTTGTTGTACCTAAGCGCAATAATCAATGCCAGTGAATAAATCAGAACAGTTTGCCGTAAAATTTTGATGAACGCTGGCATGAGTAAATACTAACCGCTGACAAAATATAAACCACAAAAAAACTTTAATAACTTGTTAGAAATAACTGGCTATACTCACCATGCTTTATCAGTCAGGATCTACACGACGCATTAACCATCATGTCATCTTTTTAACTAATTGATTAAGAAGGTATTTAATGTCTATTCGTGAACTGCTCGATCCCACTAATTCCGCCCTTATCTTTATTGATCATCAGCCACAGATGTCATTTGGCGTGGCGAATATCGATCGCCAGACCCTCAAAAATAACACCGTGGCGCTGGCTAAAGCCGGCAAAATTTTTAATGTACCGGTGATTTACACTTCCGTAGAGACCAAAAGCTTCAGCGGTTATATTTGGCCGGAATTATTGGCCGTGCATCCTGACGTCAAGCCGATTGAGCGTACTTCAATGAACTCCTGGGAAGACGATGCCTTCGTTGCGGCGGTGAAAGCGACCGGCCGTAAAAAGCTGGTGATCTCCGCTCTGTGGACCGAAGTTTGCCTGACGTTTCCGGCGCTGATGGCCCTGGAGGCGGGATACGAAGTGTATGTGGTCACCGATACCTCCGGCGGTACCTCTGTCGACGCCCATGAGCGCTCCATTGACCGGATGGTGCAGGCGGGCGCGGTGCCGGTGACCTGGCAGCAGGTGCTGCTGGAGTACCAGCGCGACTGGTCGCGCAAAGCGACTTACGATGCGGTGATGGACCTGGTGCGCGAACACAGCGGCGCCTACGGGATGGGCGTGGATTACGCTTATACCATGGTGCATGGCGCGCCAGAGCGTAAAGCTTAAATACACTTCACCCTTCAGGCTGCCTCTTTGTTAGCTGGGTTTGCCCGCCCCGGTCACTGACTGATGTCAGCTCCCGGGACGTGCCGGCTTGCCGCCTCGACGCAGCATGAATGACGTTGTGTATGGTCATCTATGGCTAATGGCGAGAATCATCCTGCCATTCCCCTGAAGCAAGGAATCTTTATGGCGCAGCAAAAATCGGTGACCCTTGTCATCAGCCATCTGCTCGATCCGCAACACGGCCAGCGCTACGAAGAGTGGCTCGGCAAAATCATGCCCATCGCGGCTGAGTTTCCCGGCCATCTCGGGGCGAATGTGATCCGGCCCGCCGCAGGGCAGAATCTGTGGAGCGTGATTATCCGCTTCGACACCCTGGAGCATCTCTATGCCTGGACGCAGTCGGAAACCCGTCGTCAGCTGGTGGCGGAAATTGCCCCGCTGCTGACGGAGGGCGATCGGACGGAGGTGCGGACCGAACCGGCCTTCTGGTTTACCCCGCCGGTGGCGAATGTGCGCCAGCCGCGGCGCTGGAAACAGTTTCTGATCACCCTGCTGGTGATTTTCCCCAGCACCAACCTGGTGCCGACGGTGACCGGCATGCTGTTGCCGTCGCTTAAGGGGAGCCTGCTGCTGCACCTGATCAATGATGCCTGCGTGGTTGCGCTGGTGGTCTGGTTCTGGATGCCCATCGTGACCCGCCTGTTTGCTGGCTGGTTGAAGAAAAACTGAGTCAGCCTCCCCAAGGAGTGTGTTATGTCGCAAACTGCCACACTGATTCTGACCCACGGCCAGATTCATACCCTCGATCGTGCGAATCCGCTGGCGGAAGCCGTGGCCATCGCCGACGGAAAAATTGTTGCCACCGGAAGCCACGATCGGATCATGAGCTTTGCCGCCGAGGGAACGCAGATCGTCGATCTCAAAGGGCATACGGTGATCCCGGGCCTCAACGATTCTCACCTGCATCTGATCCGCGGAGGGTTGAACTACAACCTTGAGCTCCGCTGGGAGGGCGTGCCCTCTCTGGCCGATGCCCTGCGAATGCTTAAGGATCAGGCGGATCGCACACCGTCGCCGCAGTGGGTGCGGGTGGTCGGCGGCTGGAGCGAATTCCAGTTCGCCGAACGACGGATGCCGACCCTGGAAGAGCTAAACGACGCGGCGCCCGATACGCCAGTGTTTGTGCTACATCTCTACGATCGCGCACTGCTGAACCGCGCGGCGCTGAAAGCCGTGGGGTATACCAAAGAGACGCCGGATCCGGTGGGCGGAGAGATCGTCCGCGATAGCCACGGCAACCCGACCGGGATGCTGATTGCCAAACCAAACGCCATGATCCTCTACGCCACCCTGGCCAAAGGGCCGAAGCTGCCGCTGGATCTGCAGGTGAACTCCACCCGTCAGTTTATGCGCGAGCTGAACCGACTGGGGCTGACCAGCGCCATCGACGCCGGGGGCGGTTTCCAGAACTACCCGGAAGATTACGAAATTATCGAGCAGCTGCACGCAAAAGATCAGATGACCGTGCGCATCGCCTACAACCTGTTTACCCAGCGACCGAAGCAGGAGCTGGAGGACTTCGAGCGCTGGACCGATATGCTGAAGCCGGGGCAGGGAACCGATTTCTATCGCGCCAACGGCGCCGGCGAGATGTTGGTGTTTTCGGCGGCGGATTTTGAAGATTTCCTGCAGCCGCGGCCGGATTTGCCGCAAGGCATGGAAGATGAGCTGGAGCGGGTGGTGCGCCATCTGGTGGAACATCGCTGGCCGTTCCGCCTGCATGCCACCTACGACGAGTCCATCAGCCGGATGCTGGACGTGTTTGAGAAGGTGAACCGTGACATTCCGTTTAATGGCCTGCACTGGTTCTTCGATCATGCCGAGACCATTACCGAGCGCAACATTGAGCGGGTGAAGGCGCTGGGGGGCGGCATTGCGGTGCAGCACCGGATGGCCTTCCAGGGCGAATATTTTGTCGATCGCTACGGCAAAGAGGCGGTGAAACATACGCCGCCGGTAGCGAAAATGCTGGAGCTGGACGTACCGGTAGGGTTAGGGACCGATGCCACCCGCGTCGCCAGCTATAATCCGTGGACCGCGCTGTACTGGCTGGTCTCCGGGCGCACCGTTGGCGGGATGGCGATGTATGACGACAACAACCGCCTGCCGCGCGATGTCGCGCTGGAGCTGTGGACGGCGGGCAGCGCCTGGTTCTCCAGCGAGCAGGGTAAAAAGGGCCGTCTGGCCGCCGGTCAGCTTGCCGATCTGGTGGTGCTGTCGAAGGACTATTTCAGCGTCGCGGAAGAGGAGATCAAAGGCATTGAGTCGGTGCTGACGGTGGTTGATGGCAAAGTGGTGTACGCCGCCGGTCACTTCTCGCCGCTGGCGCCGCCGCCGATCCCGGTGCTGCCGGAGTGGTCGCCGGTGGTGAAGGTCCCGGGCCATTACCGTTCCGCTCCGCCAGCGGCGGCCAAAATTGGCGCCATAGTGCAGATGCACCAGTGCTGCGGTAGCTGCGGTGTCCACGGCCATCAGCATGATATCGCGCGAAAATCGTCGATCCCGGTCTCCGACGAGCAGGCCTTCTGGGGCGTGCTGGGTTGCTCCTGCTTTGCCTTCTGATGCCTGACGCCTCCGCCCCGGTTGCTAAGGGGCGGAGGTCTCAGCCACCTTTCACGCATCAATAGCGCTGCTGTGAGCCAAAAAGCGCCATGCGGCGGGCAATCATTTCGCGTACTGGCTGCAGTCCCTGGGCGATCACTTTCCGCGGATCGTTCACATCGTGCCCGGTATCGGCAGCAAAGATCGCCTTCACCTGCTGGCACCAGGCGTACATATTTTCGGTATTAACGTTAATCTTGGCGGTGCCGCAGGCAATCGCCCGGCGCATATCCTCATCGGCAATACCTGTGCCGCCATGCAGCACCAGCGGAACCTTCACCCGCTCGGCAATGGCTTTCATCTCGGTAAATCCCAGTCGGGCTTTGCCTTTATACAGGCCATGGGTGGAGCCCAGCGCGGCGGCGAGGCAATCCACCTGGGTTTCTGTCACCAGGGTGTAGCACTCCTCGGGATCGGCGTAGATGACTTCGGAATTGACAATGCCGTCTTCACTGCCGGCGATAGTCCCCAGTTCGGCCTCCACGGAGATACCTTTGCTGTGCGCCAGCGTCACCAGATGGCGAGTAATGGCCAGGTTTTCCCTGAACGGCAGATGCGAGCCATCAAACATAATGGAACTGAAGCCGGCGGCGATCGCCGCTTCGCAGGCCTCCCGGGAGGTACCATGATCCAGATGCAGCGCCACCGGAACATCAATATGCAAATACTCCATGGCGTTAACTACGATGTCATGAATACATTTTAACCCGAGCATATGCTTAACCGTGCCGCCGGACACGCCCAAAATAACCGGTGAGCGGCACTGCTGGGCAGTGCTTAATACGGCGCCGACCCATTCCAGATTATTAATGTTGAACTGACCGACGGCGTAGCCGTCCCGCAGGGCATGCTGAAGCATGTCCTTCATCGACACTAACATATTCACCTCTTGATATTTATTAAATGCAGTTATTCTTCAAAATATTGCTTTAAGTTTCTCTCGTAGCTATTTAACGAGTGGTGGACGACCGCCAGGTCCGGCATAGATTCCCGTACCCCTTTTTTCTCAATAGAAATGGCGGCGGTCAGGCTGGCAAATAAAATAATATTATCTATGTGCCATGAGTAGTGGACGCCATAGGTGAAGGCGCCGTGAAATACATCCCCGGCTCCGGTGGTATCAACGGCATTGCACAGCCAGGAAGGAACGATCTGCAGCATACCGCTTTTTAAAAAAGCACACCCTTTTTCGCCAAGGGTAATAAATGCTTCACCGCGGCAAATTTTATTCAGCTCAATCAGCGCCGCTTTAATTTCTGCTTCGGTGCTCAAAGAGCGATAGCTCATATAATCGCGGGCAAAATGTTCGCTCACTACAAAATAGTCGGTCCAGGCTGCAAGTTTTATATTGCTGGCGCGCAGTGACCCGCCGTCCATCACGACTCTGGCGTTGGGCAGTTTCTTAATTAAATATTCACTGATTTCCGGCTCATGGCCGTCAATTAAAATGGTGACCGGATCCTCGGCGGCAATCAGTCGTTCGGCGAGGTCGTCCAGTTTGAGCTTTTGATCGTAGGTCAGGGAAGGCGGTGTCTGCATCTTGCGGGTAATAATCGTCCGCGAACCCGTTAAGCGATTGACCAGCACCGAGGCCAGCGGGGTGATCATGTCATCGGAGAAAACCACCTGGCTGGTATCCACCCCCGCTTCGGCAAACTCATCGATAATGCGCTGACCGTAAAGGTCCTGATGCAGATGGCCGATGTAATAGACCTCCTCACCCCATAATCCCAGCAGCCAGGCTGCATTGGCCGCCGGGCCGCCGCCGCTTTCTATAAAATCATGACAAAAGTTTTTGGTATTCTCCTGGGGCCATTCATTGAGAAAGAAAAACTGATCGAAACAGGCAAATCCAATGGACAAAATAGCCATAACCACTCCTGATTATTTGTCAGCGGCGGGAAGCGTGACCTTCCCGCAGGGAAAAATGACCTCGCTTATTCATTTTTCTGCTTGGCAGTAAGCTCCTCATAGCTGAGCGTGTTGCCCACTACCCGTACCTGACGGAAGCAGAAAGGCACCAGCAGCGCGACGAGCAGCGCCAGACAAATCAGGTAGATAGTGACCTGGCCAAACTGGGTGAACGCGTTACCAATAATGATGCCCCATACTGCGAAGTCGAAATCGGCGAAGGTGCTGTTTTCAAACCCGAGGTTGCCGAGCGCCGGCAGCAGCATCGCCGGCAGGAAGGCGAGGAAGATCCCGCCGATAAAGGCGGCGATGATACACCCGCGCTTACCGCCCAGCTTGTCGGCAAAGACCCCGGAGGTGCCGCCGCAGAAGAAGTGCGGCACCATGCCGGGAATAATCAGCGCCATGCCCAGTCCGCCGAGCATGAGCATCCCGACCAGACCGCCCACAAAGGAGCTGATGAATCCCACCACCACCGCGGTGGGGCTAAAGGTGAAGAACACCGCGCAGTCAACGGCCGGGATGGAGTCCGGGATCAGTTTCTGGCTGATGCCCTGGAATGCCGGCACCAGATCGCCGAGGATCAACCGCACGCCGTTGTAGACAATGGCTACGCCAACGGCGAACTGCAGACCGGTCAGCACGGAGAAGATCAGCATATTCTGGTCGGTGATGGTGCTCAGGTACGCCGACCCGGCGACAGCGCTGCAGATGAAGTAGATAACAAACATCACGATACCGGTGGTGACGGTGGTATCGCGCAGAAATCCCCATTTCTCTGAGATTTCGGTATCGGCGAAGGAGTTTGCCGGATTGCCGGTCCGGCTGGCGATCCACGCCGAGAGGTAGTAGCCCAGGGAGCCGAAATGGCCCATGGCGATCCCGCCGTCTTCGGTTACCTGCCTGGTGTAACGCTGGCCAATGGCCGGGGAAATGGCCGACCATGAGCCCAACAGGAATCCGCCGATCAGGATCAACATCCAGCCCTGGAACTCCGCCGCCTGCAGGACGGCGGAGAACAGGCAGGCGAGAAAGAACGAATGATGGCCGGTGAGAAAGATATATTTATATTTGGTGCAGCGGGCTATGATCAGGTTGAAAATAAAGCCCAACAGCAAAATACTCATGGTTTCCACGCCCAGCATTTTCTGGGCGACGGAGACAATGGCTTCATTGTTAGGAATAACGCCGCGGATATTAAATCCAGCTTCGATAATACCGCCCAGCGGGTTGAGATTGGCAACGATAACGCCTGCGCCAGCGCTCAGCATCAAATAGCCTAAAATCGGCTTTAATGTGCCGGTAAGGAGTTTGTTGCCGGGGGAGCGCAGCGCCACTAAGCCAACGAAGGCGATAAGCCCCATCAAAAAAGCGGGTTGACTGAATATTTCCGTTAAGAAACTAAGAATAGCCTGCATGGTCGTTCCCTCTATGCTGATTAAGAGTGAGTCGCAGCAATTTTCATCAGCGCGTCGGTAATATCCTCGGCGATTTTTGCTTTATGGACGTAGCTGCGAATAATGGCGACATGACAGTGGGCCGGAAATTGATTTGCCAGTTCTTTGATCGTGACGTAAAGGTCGGCTTTTTCCCCGACGGCGTTAGCAAAATCGACCGAAGCGACGTCCGCTTTGATACCTAATTCTTCACAGATCTTCTTCACATTATTCGCAGCCATCAATGAACTGCCAATACCGTTACCACAAACCGTTCTGATAACTAACATAATGACTACTCCATTTGTTTTTGGATGAAATGTAAGACTGAATTCACGTCATTTTCCTGCTGAAGAAAAGTCACGATATCTGACTCGATCAGCGAGGCAATCAGTTGGATCATTTTGATATGACTGTCAGCATCGGCGCCGGCGATCGCGATGACGACGGTAACCGGATCGAACTCATCGTGGCCGAAGGTCACTGGTGTGGCGGTGGTGACAAGCGAAAATCCGGTCTGCAATGCCCCTTTTTCCGGGCGGGCGTGCGGCATGGCAATCCCGTCATCTATCACGATGGCGGCGCCAAAATCCTCGTATACTGTCAGCATCTCGTTGACATATTCGGCGCTGCAAATCTGGCGCCTGGCGAGTAATGAACCCGCCAGTTCGATGGCCTCCTCCGCATGGGAAATATTCTGCTTCAGGGCGATTAACGTCGGGTCAAAAATAATATCCATTCTCTTCTCCTGAACGTATTCCTGTTCCTGAGTAAAATCATGACCAAATACATTGATAAAAATGATGGATGAGATCACATCCGCGGTTTTAAATATTGATGGCGATCACATCGACGGCAAAGTGCTGGCTGAAAATCATATAATTAATTTATTTGTTTTTCAGACTGTTATGAAGTGGTTGAGATTTAACGCTGAAATTTGACAGAGAAAAAATGAGAGGCAGAGCGAAATTTTTCAGCAGAAGTGTATTGCTGGTCACAAATATCAGCGGGTCATTTTCTTAAATTTTGACGCCGCTAACAAAAAAGGCCCGCTTGAGCGAGCCTTTTATAAAAACGTGTGCCGATTACAGGCTGGAGACGTTTTCGGTCAGGTATTTTGCCACGCCTTCCGGAGAGGCAGCCATACCTTCTTTTCCTTTTTCCCACTGCGCCGGGCAGACTTCGCCGTGCTCTTCGTGGAACTGCAGCGCGTCAACCATGCGCAGCATTTCGTCGATGTTACGGCCCAGCGGCAGGTCGTTAACCACCTGGTGGCGAACCACGCCGTTGGCGTCGATCAGGAAGGAGCCGCGCAGCGCTACGCCTTCGTCCGGATGCTCGATACCGTAAGCTTTCTGGATTTCACGTTTGATGTCGGCAACCATCGCGTATTTAACCGGGCCGATACCGCCCTGGTCTACCGGGGTATTACGCCATGCGTTGTGCACGAACTCGGAGTCGAAGGAAACGCCAACCACTTCCACGCCGCGTTTCTGGAATTCTTCGTAACGTTTGTCGAACGCGATCAGCTCAGACGGGCAAACGAAGGTGAAGTCCATCGGCCAGAAGAACAGAACGGTAGGTTTACCGTTGGTGTGCTGTTTGAAATTGAATTTCTCAACGATCTCACCATTACCCAGCACAGCGGCTGCAGTAAAATCCGGCGCTTGACGAGTGACCAGAACCATTTGATTCTCCTGTAATTACTAAGGTTATTTGGAACGCAACGCGGGCAAGTATAGAGCCTGTCCGCCAATAACACAAAGAGGCGCTGACAATCGTTCAGCCAGCTTTTACCTATCAATGTCGCAGCGATTACAGCTGTTTGTTTTTCGCCTGACGCATCATCTGCGGATAAAAGCGCCAGAACTGCCCCTCCAGCCGGTCGTAGTGAGTATCCAGATCCTGCCAGGAGTCGCGCAGCGCCTCGAGACGCGGGCGGCGGCTGGCCATGCCATTGAGCACGCGCTGAATAAAATCCATCTCCTGATAGCGCTCCAGCCAGCGCTCCGACCACAGGTATTGATTGAGATTGACGAAGCGGGGCGGCGAGTCGGGCAGGATCGGCACGATCTGCCGCTCGGCGTAGCGCACGAACTCGTCCAGCGGCAGGTCAGGGGAGAGTTGCGCCCAGTGCTGCGACAGGAAATGATCCCACATGACGTCGAGGGTGATGGGGGCGACGCGGCGGGTCTGCGGGCGAAACCACTCCCGCGCCTCTTTGACTTCCGCCAGGTTGTCAGTCAGCACGTCAATTCGCCGATGCATATAGATGCCATCGACGATCGCCGCCGGATAGTCGCCCTGCGGGTTGCCGCGCACAAAGTCGGCCATCAGATTGCCGGGCAGCGAACTGTCGGCGAGATGGGCCAGGTGCAGGTGGGCGAGAAAATTCATAGCGACGACATCCTTTAAATACTTTATGGCGAGCAGAGTGAGCGGTGTAGCGCTGCGCGTCGCCCTGAACGGCAGCCCCGGTGCCCGAATGGCGTGCTGTCTGGCCGCGCGCGGCCCTCTGCCACCGGTGATGCATTCGGCTGCCGCATGGCGGCATTCGGAATGATTTGGAATATAGATTATGTCATTCGTCCGGAGGGGTAAAGGTTGCAGGCAGAACGCCCCGGCACTAGACTACCCGCCTCTTTATTCAGTCTGAGTTACCGTCATGCGCGTTACCGATTTTGCTTTTGAACTACCCGAATCTCTGATCGCCCACTATCCGATGCCTGAGCGCAGCAGCTGCCGCTTACTTTTCCTGGACGGGCCGACGGGCGCGCTGACGCATGGCACCTTCACCGACATCCTCGATAAGCTCAATCCTGGCGATCTGCTGGTGTTTAACAACACCCGGGTGATCCCGGCGCGTTTGTTCGGTCGTAAGGCCAGCGGCGGCAAGATCGAAGTGCTGGTGGAGCGGATGCTGGATGATAAGCGCATCCTCGCCCATATTCGCGCCTCGAAAGCGCCGAAGCCGGGCGCCGAGCTGCTGCTGGGCGACGACGAGAGCATTCAGGCCACCATGCTGGCGCGTCACGGCGCGCTGTTTGAAGTGGAATTTAACGACGAGCGCCCGGTGCTGGAGATCCTTAACGGGATTGGCCATATGCCGCTGCCGCCCTACATTGACCGCCCGGATGAAGACGCTGACCGCGAGCTCTATCAAACCGTCTACGGCACCAGGCCGGGCGCGGTAGCCGCCCCGACCGCTGGTCTGCACTTCGACGAACCGCTGCTGGATAAACTGCGCGCCAAAGGCGTTGAGATGGCGTTTGTCACCCTGCACGTGGGCGCGGGTACCTTCCAGCCGGTGCGCGTCGACAGCATTGAAGAGCACACCATGCACTCTGAATATGCGGAAGTGCCGCAGGAGGTAGTCGATGCGGTGCTGGCGGCGAAGGCGCGCGGCAATCGCGTGATCGCAGTGGGCACCACCTCGGTACGCTCGCTGGAGAGCGCGGCGCAGGCGGCGAAAGACGCCCTGATTGCGCCGTTCTTCGACGATACGCAGATTTTCATCTACCCGGGTTATCAGTACCAGGTGATCGATGCGCTGGTAACCAACTTCCATCTCCCTGAATCCACATTGATTATGCTGGTGTCGGCGTTTGCGGGTTATCAGCACACCATGAACGCCTATAAGGTAGCGGTGGAGCAGAAATATCGCTTTTTTAGCTACGGGGATGCGATGTTTATCACGTACAATCCGCAGGCTATTTCTGAGCGTCCCTGAAGAGGCCGGCCCGCCGGCTTTTTGGACGCCATGACGCATTTTTTTAGCCACGGAATCATTCCGTGGCGAGTATGAAAACGTCGGACTGTTTTTCTGACGCAGGAGCAAGCATGAAATTTGAACTGGATACCACCGACGGTCGCGCCCGCCGCGGTCGCCTGGTGTTTGAGCGCGGCGTGGTGGAAACACCTGCCTTTATGCCCGTTGGCACCTACGGCACCGTCAAAGGGATGACGCCGGAAGAGGTGGAAGCCACCGGCGCGCAGATTATTCTCGGCAACACCTTCCACCTGTGGCTGCGCCCGGGTCAGGAGATCATGAAGCTGCACGGCGATCTGCACGATTTTATGCAGTGGAAAGGACCGATCCTGACCGACTCCGGCGGCTTCCAGGTGTTCAGCCTTGGCGATATCCGTAAGATCACCGAGCAGGGCGTGCATTTCCGCAACCCGATCAACGGCGATCCGATTTTCCTCGATCCGGAAAAATCCATGGAGATTCAGTACGATCTCGGCTCTGATATCGTGATGATCTTCGACGAATGTACGCCGTATCCGGCGGACTGGGATTACGCCAAGCGCTCAATGGAGATGTCTCTGCGCTGGGCGAAGCGCAGCCGTGACCGTTTCGATAGCCTTGGCAATAAAAATGCGCTGTTCGGCATCATTCAGGGCAGCGTTTACGAAGATTTACGTGATATCTCGGTGAAAGGTCTGGTAGAGATTGGCTTTGATGGCTACGCTGTCGGCGGTTTGGCGGTCGGCGAGCCGAAGGAAGACATGCACCGTATTCTGGAGCACGTCTGCCCGCAGATCCCGGCCGATAAACCACGATACCTGATGGGCGTCGGGAAGCCGGAAGATCTGGTGGAAGGGGTACGTCGCGGTATCGATATGTTCGACTGCGTCATGCCGACGCGCAACGCGCGTAACGGCCACCTGTTCGTCACCGACGGCGTGGTGAAAATCCGCAACGCGAAGCACAAAAGCGATACCGCGCCGCTGGACGCCGAGTGTGATTGCTATACATGTCGCAATTATTCACGCGCTTACTTGCATCACCTTGACCGTTGCAACGAAATATTGGGCGCGCGTCTCAATACCATTCATAACCTGCGCTACTATCAGCGTTTAATGGCTGGTTTACGCAAGGCTATCGAAGAGGGTAAATTAGAGAGCTTCGTGACCGATTTTTACCAACGTCAGGGGCGCACCGTGCCTCCTTTGAACGTTGATTAATTTTAATAATGAGGGAATTTCAATGAGCTTTTTTATTTCTGATGCGGTAGCGGCAACGGGTGCACCGGCGCAGGGCAGCCCGATGTCTCTGATTCTGATGCTGGTGGTGTTCGGTCTGATTTTTTACTTCATGATCCTGCGTCCACAGCAGAAGCGCACCAAGGAACATAAGAACCTGATGAACTCCATCGCCAAAGGTGATGAAGTGCTGACCAACGGCGGTCTGGTCGGTCGCGTGACCAAAGTAGCGGAAACTGGCTACATTGCTATCGCGCTGAACGATACCACTGAAGTGGTTATCAAACGTGACTTCGTTGCTGCCGTTCTGCCGAAAGGCACCATGAAGGCGCTGTAATCTAACTTTTCCCAAAGGGAACTGCCGTGTTAAACCGTTATCCTTTGTGGAAGTATGTCATGCTGGTCGTCGTCATTGTCGTCGGCCTGATCTATGCGCTTCCCAACCTGTATGGTGAGGATCCGGCTGTTCAAATCACTGGCGCGCGCGGCGTCGCCGCCAGTGAGCAAACGCTGATCCAGGTCCAGAAAACTTTACAAGAAGAAAAAATTACCGCGAAGTCTGTGGCACTGGAAGAGGGCGCTATTCTTGCGCGCTTCGACACCACTGATACCCAGCTGCGCGCGCGTGAAGCGCTGCTTACCGTGCTGGGTGACAAATACGTCGTGGCGCTAAACCTTGCTCCGGCAACCCCACGCTGGCTGGCGGCACTCTATGCCGAACCGATGAAGCTGGGTCTTGATCTGCGCGGCGGCGTGCACTTCCTGATGGAAGTCGACATGGACACCGCGTTAGGCAAACTGCAGGAACAGAACATCGACAGCCTGCGCAGCGAGCTGCGCGACAAAGGCATTCCTTACGCGACCGTGCGCAAGGAAGACAACTACGGTCTGAGCATCGTCTTCCGCGACAGCGCGGCGCGCGACCAGGCTATCTCTTATCTCAGCCCTCGCCATCGCGATCTGGTGATCTCCTCTCAGGGTGACAACAGCCTGAAAGCGGTGATGACCGATGAGCGCCTGAAAGAAGCCCGTGAGTACGCGGTTCAGCAGAACATTAACATTCTGCGTAACCGTGTGAACCAGCTAGGCGTCGCCGAACCGCTGGTTCAGCGTCAGGGCGCTGACCGCATCGTCGTTGAGCTGCCGGGTATCCAGGATACCGCGCGGGCGAAGGAGATCCTTGGCGCGACCGCGACCCTCGAGTTCCGTCTGGTCAATACCAACGTTGACCAGTCCGCCGCCGCCTCTGGCCGCGTACCGGGCGACTCGGAAGTGAAGCAGACGCGTGAAGGCCAGCCGGTGGTGCTGTACAAGCGGGTGATCCTGACCGGTGACCATATCACCGACTCGACCTCCAGCATGGATGAGTACAACCAGCCGCAGGTCAACATCTCGCTGGACAGCGCGGGCGGTAACATCATGTCCAACTTCACCAAGGACAATATCGGCAAGCCGATGGCGACCCTGTTCGTGGAGTATAAAGACAGCGGTAAGAAAGACGCCAACGGTCGGGCTATCCTGGCGAAAGAGGAAGAGGTGATTAACATCGCCAACATCCAGTCGCGTCTGGGTAACAGCTTCCGTATTACCGGTATCAGCAACCCGAACGAAGCGCGCCAGCTGTCGCTGCTGCTGCGTGCCGGCGCGTTGATTGCGCCGATTCAGATCGTCGAAGAGCGGACTATCGGCCCAACCCTTGGTATGCAGAACATCAAGCAGGGTCTGGAAGCCTGTCTGGCCGGCCTGGTGGTCTCCATCCTGTTCATGATCCTCTTCTATAAGAAGTTCGGTCTGATTGCGACCTCGGCGCTGATTGCCAACCTGGTGCTGATTGTCGGCATTATGTCCCTCATCCCGGGGGCGACGCTGACCATGCCGGGCATCGCGGGTATCGTGTTAACCCTTGCGGTGGCGGTCGATGCTAACGTTCTGATCAACGAGCGCATCAAAGAAGAGTTGAGCAACGGGCGTACCGTTCAGCAGGCGATTGACGAAGGTTATCGCGGCGCGTTCAGCTCGATCTTCGACGCCAACGTGACGACGCTTATCAAAGTGATCATCCTGTACGCGGTCGGTACCGGTGCCATTAAAGGGTTTGCGATTACTACCGGTATCGGTATCGCGACCTCAATGTTTACCGCTATCGTCGGCACCCGTGCCATCGTGAACCTGCTGTACGGCGGCAAGCGCGTTAAAAAGCTGTCTATCTGAGGAGTGCGTTGTGGCACAGGAATATACTGTTGAACAATTGAACCACGGCCGTAAAGTCTGGGACTTTATGCGCTGGGACTACTGGGCCTTCGGCATTTCAGGTTTTCTGCTGATTGTGTCGATCGCCATCATCGGCGTCCGCGGCTTTAACTGGGGTCTCGATTTCACCGGCGGTACGGTGATCGAAATTACCCTTGAGAAGCCGGTCGATCTCGACCAGATGCGCGATTCCCTGCAAAAAGCGGGTTTTGAAGAGCCGCAGGTGCAGAACTTTGGCAGCAGCCGCGACATCATGGTACGTATGCCGCCGGTGCATGACGCCAACGGCAGCCAGGAGCTGGGCAGTAAGGTCGTGACGGTGATTAACGAATCGACCAGCCAGAACGCAGCGGTGAAGCGCATTGAGTTTGTCGGCCCGAGCGTCGGTGCGGACCTTGCGCAAACCGGCGCCCTGGCGCTGATTGCCGCGCTGGTCTGTATCCTGATCTACGTCGGCTTCCGCTTCGAATGGCGTCTGGCGGCGGGGGTGGTTATCGCCCTGGCGCACGACGTGGTGATCACCATGGGCGTGCTGTCGCTGTTCCATATCGAAATCGACCTGACCATTGTGGCCTCGTTGATGTCGGTTATCGGCTACTCGCTGAACGACAGTATCGTGGTATCGGACCGTATCCGTGAAAACTTCCGTAAGATCCGCCGCGGTACGCCGTACGAGATCTTCAACGTGTCGTTGACCCAGACGCTGCACCGTACCTTGATCACCTCCGGGACCACCCTGATGGTGATCCTGATGCTGTTCCTGTTCGGCGGCCCGATTCTGGAAGGCTTCTCGCTGACCATGCTGATCGGTGTTTCCATCGGTACGGCTTCTTCTATCTACGTCGCCTCCGCGCTGGCGTTGAAGCTGGGCATGAAGCGCGAGCATCTGCTGCAGCAGAAGGTGGAAAAAGAAGGGGCGGACCAGCCGTCAATTCTGCCGTAATACGGTTCAGTTGAAATAAAGCAATCCCGGCCCAGGCGGCCGGGATTTTTTTTGCCCGCGACAAAACCTGCTGACAGTATGCTGTCAGGAGCCCTCCCATACACTCCTTTTGAACTCAATAACGAGCAGGAGGAAGTATGAATAACGTGATTAACTGGTTTGAAATTCCGGTCGCCGATATGGATCGCGCCGTCGCGTTTTATGAGCCGGTGATGCAGGTGACGCTGCGTCGCGAAACCATGGACTGCGCCGAGCTGGCGGTGTTCCCGCATCAGGACCCGGCCCCCGGCGGCGCGCTGGCCAAATTTGAGGGTATCGCGCCTTCAGCGCAGGGCGCTATTATTTACCTGCATACAGACCATCTTGCCGCCACACTCGACCGCGTCGCCTCGGCGGGTGGGGCGTGTGTTTTCGGGCCGCTGACGCTGCCGAATAATATTGGCACCATCGCGCTGTTTACTGACAGCGAGGGCAACCGCGTCGGCCTGCATCAACCGGCTTAACCTGAACTTTTTGTGAAGTGAAACATGACCCGACGCGCCGACCGTTTATTTCAGATTGTGCAGATCCTGCGCGGCAGGCGGCTCACCACCGCCTCGCTGCTGGCGGAGCGGCTGGGCGTGTCGGAGCGCACCGTGTATCGCGATATTCGCGATCTCTCCCTCTCCGGCGTGCCGGTGGAGGGGGAGGCGGGTAGCGGCTACCGGCTGCTGGCGGGCTACGATCTGCCGCCGCTAATGCTGACCACCAAAGAATCCGAAGCGCTGATCGCCGCGATCCGGCTGCTGAAAACCTGGGGCGGCGAGGCGCTGTCGCAATCGCTGGAATCCGCACAGGAGAAGATGCTGGCGATCCTGCCGGAGGCGCGCCGACGCCAGGCGGAGCAGACCCGCCTGTTTGCCCCCGATCTCGGCGCCCATCGCTATGCCAAAACCTTCTTTGACATCATTCATCAGGCGGTCTCCGGCCAGCAGGTGCTGGCGTTGCGCTATCAGGATGAGTCCGGTCGGGTGACCGAGCGCGACGTGCTGCCGCTGGGGCTGTTTTTCTGGGGGGAGCGCTGGCTGCTGGTAGCCTGGTGTGAGCTGCGCAATGATTATCGCAACTTTCGCCTCGACCGCTGTCTGGCGGTCAGGGCGACCGAGCGTCGATTCAGCGAGTGCGCCGACCGCTCGTTAAATGATTTTCTGCGCAAGGTTCGGTGCGACGTGTGGGAGAAATAAAAACGCCCGGATGGCCCGGGCGTTGTCTTGCCGTTTCAGCAATTAGAAGTTGTAACCAACCACGAAGTAACCACCCCAGCCGGTTGAGCGGACGCTGAAATCGCCATCGCCGAAGTTCAGCTTGGCATCGTCAGCCCACTGGCCGCCGTTATGGAAGTAACGGGCCACTACCGAGTAGTGCCAGTGCGCGTAGTTCAGCGCCAGGATGTGGCTGGAGGCGATGGAGTTGCTGGTGCGCGCGTGCTTCCCGTTCAGATCGTAGAAGTTGTCATCGCCGAGGTCAGAACCCCAGTCGAAGTTGGTGAAGCCGATGTAGCTCAGCGAACCGCCCCACAGGTCGGTCAGCGGCACAAAGTATTTCACTTTGAAGCGGTAGCCGTCCCACTCGTTCTCATTGGACGCGCCGTAGTTCTGCCACTGGTATTTGGCGTAGACGTTCAACGACAGGCTCATCGGCAGGCCGGTGTCGATATCGGTACCCAGACCCATATACCAGGTGCTCTGCTCCTGGGAATCATTGCGGCCCATATCGTAGATATAGTTGTTCGCGAAATACCACTCTTTGAACGGCCCGAAGCTCAGATCGGTGTTGGTCAGCTTGTCGATAGAGAAGCGCGGTTCGATCTCCATAAACAGCGGAGAACCGTTGTTCCAGATACCTTTTGCCGTGCTATTGCCGCCGAAGAACACCGGAGCATCGATATAGCCGTAAAAATCAAACCAGTCTTTTTTGGCGAACGCTTCGTATTCCAGATAGGTATCGTTACGGATCTGCGGTCCGAAACGGGTGTGGTAGCTCCCTACCACGTTAACACTCTGGTGCCACCAGTCAGACAGATACTGCGGTTTGTCGTTTTCTGCCGCGCCCGCGGTAAAAGAAGTGGAGAGCGCCACAACCGCACCCGCTGCCAGTAATGTTTTTTTCATAGTAATGCCACTGTTTAAATTGAGCCTGAAGGCGTTAAAAGAAGTGCCGAAGCGTTTCTAAATATTTCGTCTTTCTGTGGAGGTCTATTATAGGAATCATTGCTCACAAAAATACGTGTTGTTTCACATAACCAGAACATGCGTAATCGATTGCGTTCACGATTCTATGCATTTCTTGACAAAATGCTACTGAAAATCGCGATGCAGAACGATTTCTAATGAACTCTTGTGAAAAGTTGTAAGTGGAGAAGAATGACGGGGCAGGATGTCGCCGGGCAGGGGAAAGCCCGGCGCAAAGGCTTACTGTGCGGCGGCGGGCTGGATATCGTGGACGCGAATAAAACCGACTTTGTCCGGCGTTACGTTCAGGCGCAGCGGGATGTTGACATCGCTGGGGGCGAGGATGCTGGCCGGGGCGCTGATCAACTGATCCTGAACATTCACTTCCTGGTAGCTGTGGGTAGTGCCGGTGATCTGTCCGGAGGCGACGGTGGCGGTAAAGGCCGGCAGCGGATCGTTGGATTCGCCCTGAATACGTAACGTCAGGCGTGACCCGTCGCCATCCGGCGTAATGCTCGCCACCGACATGCGCAGGGTGCCGATCTGGCTCTCCAGCCGCGCCGGGGTTTTCGCCTCCGGCAGCAAATAGACGCCGCGGGTAGATTTCGCGTTCAGCGCGTTTTGCTGGGTAATTTTGATCGTTTGCTGATTGAGCTGGGTCATCTCCTGGCTCAGGGTGCTCACGCTCTGGTGCATCTGGCGGATTTCGCTTTGCTGGGCGCAGGCGGTCAGGGTAAACAGGCTGCCCGCGATGGCGAGTTTCAGGTAACGTCTTGTCATGGTCAGGATTCCGTTTGCAGAGGATGCTTAATGGTAGCCAAACCGCCTGTCTCTCCCATAGATCCTTTGTCTCAAAAGCTCTTTCTTTGTAGTCAGGTCACTTCGCGGTAAACTACCCTTCAGTTTAACTACCTGTCAGGACGCGCTATGCATTGCCCTTTCTGTTTCGCCGTGGATACCAAAGTGATTGACTCTCGTCTGGTGGGGGAAGGCTCTTCCGTGCGTCGCCGTCGGCAGTGTCTGGTCTGTAATGAGCGCTTTACCACCTTCGAAGTGGCGGAGCTGGTGATGCCCCGGGTGGTGAAGAGTAACGATGTGCGTGAACCCTTCAACGAAGACAAGCTGCGCAGTGGGATGCTGAAAGCGCTGGAGAAACGTCCGGTCAGCGCCGATGACGTCGAAATGGCGGTCAACCATATCAAAACCCATCTGCGCGGCACCGGCGAGCGCGAAGTGGCCAGCAAAATGATCGGCAATCTGGTGATGGAACAGCTGAAAAAACTGGATAAAGTCGCCTATATTCGCTTCGCGTCGGTCTATCGCAGCTTCGAAGATATCAAAGAATTCGGCGAAGAGATCGCCCGCTTACAGGACTAAGCCATGCAGGACGAAATGTACATGGCGCGTGCGCTTAAGCTCGCCGCCCGCGGTCGCTTTACCACCCATCCTAACCCTAACGTTGGCTGTGTCATTGTAAAAGACGGCGAGATCGTCGGCGAAGGGTTCCACTATCGCGCCGGCGAGCCGCACGCCGAAGTGCACGCCCTGCGGATGGCGGGGGAACAGGCGCGAGGCGCCACCGCCTATGTCACCCTTGAGCCCTGCAGCCACCACGGCCGTACGCCGCCGTGCTGCGATGCGCTGATTGCCGCCGGCATCAGCCGCGTGGTCGCCGCGATGCAGGATCCGAACCCGCAGGTGGCGGGGCGCGGCTTGTACCGTCTGCAGCAGGCCGGTATTGAAGTCAGCCACGGGCTGATGATGAACGAGGCGGAAGCGCTGAACAAGGGCTTCCTGAAGCGGATGCGCACCGGTTTTCCCTGGGTGCAGCTCAAGCTGGGTGCTTCGCTGGACGGCCGCACGGCGATGGCCAGCGGCGAAAGCCAGTGGATCACCTCCCCGCAGGCGCGACGCGACGTGCAGCGTCTGCGCGCACAGAGCCATGCCATTCTGACCAGCAGCGCCACCGTACTGGCGGACGATCCGGCGCTGACCGTGCGCTGGCAGGAGCTGAGCGCCGATACCCAGGCGCTGTATCCCCAAGAGAATTTGCGCCAGCCGCTGCGCGTCGTGATCGACAGTCAGAACCGCGTCACGCCTGAGCATCGTATTGTGCAGCAGGCGGGGGAAACGCTGTTTGCCCGCCTGGGCGCCGATGAGCGCCAGTGGCCGGACAGCGTGCGCACGCTGCTGGTTCCGGAACATAACGGCCATCTCGATCTGGTGCTGCTGATGATGCTGCTTGGCAAACAGCAGATCAACAGCGTCTGGGTGGAGGCGGGGGCCACGCTTGCCGGGGCGCTGCTGCAGGCGGGGCTGGTCGACGAGCTTATCGTCTATATTGCGCCTAAACTGTTAGGCAATGCGGCGCGTGGATTATGCGCGCTGCCGGGGCTTGAAGAACTGAGCCAGGCGCCCCATTTTAAATTCAATGAGATACGTCAGGTTGGCCCGGATGTCTGCCTGCATTTAACCACTGCGTGAGGCTTTCCTGATTATTAGGAAGCAGCGCTCAGAATAATATGATAAAATCCGCCCCCCTTGCGGGGCACATGAACCCGAAGGAAGAGTATGAACATTATTGAAGCTAACGTTGCTACCCCGGACGCCCGCGTCGCCATCACCATTGCGCGTTTCAACAACTTTATCAATGACAGCCTGCTGGAAGGTGCGATTGACGCCCTGAAACGCATTGGTCAGGTAAAAGATGAAAACATCACCGTTGTTTGGGTTCCAGGCGCGTATGAGCTGCCGCTGGCGGCTGGCGCACTGGCGAAAACCGGTAAATATGACGCGGTGATCGCGCTGGGTACGGTGATTCGCGGCGGTACCGCCCACTTTGAATATGTGGCAGGCGGTGCCAGCAATGGCCTGGCGCACGTCGCTCAGGACAGCGAAATCCCGGTAGCCTTTGGTGTTCTGACCACTGAAAGTATTGAACAAGCCATTGAGCGCGCTGGCACCAAAGCCGGTAACAAAGGCGCAGAAGCTGCGCTGACCGCGCTGGAAATGATTAACGTATTGAAAGCCATCAAGGCCTGATTTTTGTAAGGGGAATTCCGTGAAACCTGCTGCTCGTCGCCGCGCCCGTGAGTGTGCCGTTCAGGCGCTCTACTCCTGGCAGTTGTCCCAGAACGACATCGCTGATGTCGAATACCAGTTCCTGGCGGAACAGGACGTAAAAGATGTTGATGTTCTGTATTTCCGCGAACTGCTGTCCGGAGTGGCGACTAACAGCGCGTACCTCGACGGCCTGATGAAGCCCTACCTGTCCCGTCAGCTGGAAGAGCTGGGTCAGGTGGAAAAAGCGGTGCTGCGTATCGCGCTGTTTGAGCTGTCCAAACGCGATGACGTACCGTATAAAGTGGCCATCAATGAAGCTATCGAACTGGCGAAAACCTTCGGCGCTGAAGATAGCCACAAGTTCGTCAACGGTGTGCTGGACAAAGCGGCTCCGGTAATTCGTCCCCACAAGAAGTAAACTGCAGGCCGGGTTTTGCGAGGGTCGTCTCGCAACCCGGCCTTATTTATTATTTTGCTGAGGCATAACGTATGGCATGTGGCGAATTCTCCCTGATTGCCCGTTATTTTGATCGCGTTAAAAGCGCTCGTCTTGATGTCGAGACCGGTATCGGCGACGACTGCGCTCTCCTGAATATTCCCGAGAAAAAAACGCTGGCAATCAGCACCGACACTCTGGTGGCGGGCAATCACTTCTTACCCGATATCGACCCGGCCGACCTCGCCTATAAAGCCCTGGCGGTGAACCTGAGCGATCTCGCAGCGATGGGCGCGGAGCCGGCGTGGCTCACCCTGGCGCTGACCTTGCCGGAGGTGGATGAAGCCTGGCTGGAAGCCTTCAGCGACAGCCTGTTTGTCCAGCTTGACTACTACGATATGCAGCTGATTGGCGGCGACACCACCCGTGGCCCGCTCGCCATGACCCTGGGTATCCACGGCTTTGTGCCGCCTGGGCGCGCCATGAAACGTTCAGGTGCGAAGCCGGGAGACTGGATCTATGTCACCGGTACCCCGGGGGACAGCGCCGCCGGCCTGGCGCTGTTGCAGAACCGGCTGACGGTGGATACGCCGACTGACGCCGACTATTTGCTGGCCCGTCACCTGCGTCCGATGCCCCGCGTGCTGCAGGGCCAGGCGCTGCGCGACCTGGCGACGTCGGCGATCGATCTCTCCGACGGCCTGATCTCCGATCTGGGTCATATTCTCAAAGCCAGCGGCTGCGGCGCGCGTATCGAGCTTGATGCCATGCCGTACTCTGACGCGATGCTACGCCAGGTTGATTCTGAGCAGGCGCTGCGCTGGGCGCTCGCCGGTGGCGAAGACTACGAGCTGTGCTTTACCGTACCGGAACTGAACCGTGGGGCGCTGGACGTGGCCCTTGGCCATCTTGGCGCGCGTTTTACCTGTATCGGACAGATTGCGCCGGAGAGCGAAGGTCTGCAGTTTATCCGCGACGGTAAGCCGGTCACGCTTGATTTAAAGGGATACGATCACTTTGCGTAGTCGAGACGAGGCGCTTAGCCGCCTGAGTATGCGTAATCCATGGCATCTGCTGGCGACCGGTTTTGGCAGCGGCTTAAGCCCGGTGGTGCCGGGCACGATGGGGTCGCTGGCGGCGATCCCGTTCTGGTATCTGATGACTTTTCTCCCCTGGCAGCTCTACTCGCTGGTGGTGATGATGAGCATCTGTATCGGGGTCTATCTGTGCCATCGCACGGCCAAAGATATGGGCACCCATGACCACGGCAGCATCGTCTGGGACGAGTTCGTCGGGATGTGGATCACCCTGATGGCGCTGCCGACCCTGGACTGGCAGTGGGTGGCCGCCGGCTTCGTCATTTTCCGTATCTTCGATATGTGGAAACCGTGGCCGATTCGCTGGTTTGACCGCAATATTCACGGCGGAATGGGGATCATGGTGGACGATATCGTCGCCGGCGTGATCTCCGCCGGCGTGCTGTATGTTATTGGCCATCACTGGCCCATCGGTCTGCTTTGACCGCTTCTCCCCGGCAGCGCCATGCTGTCGGGGAAACCACGCCCGTCACTTAAATCCCACCACCGGATGCGGCTGATAGGGCGCCTCCAGTTTGTCGATCTGTTCCGGAGATAGCGTCAAATCCACCGCCTGCAACAGGTCATCGAGCTGTTCCTGACGCGACGGACCGATAATTGGCGCGGCGACGCCGGGCTTGCTTAACAGCCAGGCGAGGGCGACCTGCGCGCGACTGGCGTCGAGCTCTTCCGCCACGTCCGCGAGATTCCCGGCGATCTGCGCGTCGTTCTCTTCGCTGGTGCTGTAAAGCGATTTGCCGAACTCATCCGAGACCAGCCGGGCGGTGGTCTCACCCCATGGGCGGGTCAGCCTGCCGCGCGCCAGCGGGCTCCACGGGATCACCGCCACGCCGTTACGCTGGCACAGGGGCAGCATCTCATTCTCTTCTTCCCGGTAAATCAGGTTGTAGTGATCCTGCATGGTGACGAAGCGCGCCCAGCCGTTCTGCTGCTGAAGCGCCAGCGCCTGGGCAAACTGCCGGGCATGCATGGACGAGGCGCCGATATAGCGCGCTTTGCCGGCTTTCACCACCTCGTCCAGCGCTTCGAGCGTCTCTTCAATCGGGGTGCTGTAGTCCCAGCGGTGGATCTGCAACAGGTCGACATAGTCCATACCGAGACGGCGCAGGCTGTCGTCGATAGAGCGCAGGATCTGCGCCCGGGAAAGCCCTTCCGCCAGATCGCCGACCTGGTGATAGACCTTGGTGGCGACAACCACCTCGTCGCGGCGGGCAAAGTCGCGCAGAGCGCGGCCGACGATCTCTTCGCTACTGCCGTCGGAGTAGCTGTTTGCGGTATCGAAGAAGTTGATGCCGCCTTCAATGGCGTGCTGGATGAGCGGGCGACTGCTCTCTTCCGGAAGCGTCCAGGCGTGTCTGCCGCGGTCCGGCTCGCCGAAGGTCATGCAGCCGAGGCAGAGTCGGGAAACACGTAAGGCAGTATCGCCGAGGGGGATATAGTGCATGGTGCGCTCCTGCTATTCATCAAGGGTATCCCTTAAGCATAGCAGGAGCGGGAGGGGCGATTATGCCAGCCAGTCGAGGATTTTGGCTTCAATACCGGCGGCATCGAGGCCGAGGTCGGCGCGGATCTCTTCCTGAGTGCCCTGCGGAATAAAGACGTCCGGCAGGCCAATATTGAGCACCGGTACCGCCCGGCGATGGGCCATCAGCACTTCATTCACGCCGCTGCCGGCGCCGCCCATAATGGCGTTCTCTTCCAGCGTCACCAGAACGTCGTGCTCGCCTGCCAGCTGCAGGATCAGCGCGGTATCCAGCGGCTTCACAAAGCGCATGTCCACCAGGGTGGCGTTGAGTTTGTCCGCCACCGCTGCGGCCTCCGGCAGCAGGGTGCCGAAGTTGAGGATCGCTACCTTCTCGCCCTGGCGCTTCACTACCCCTTTGCCGATCGGCAGCGATGCCAGCGGCTCCAGCGTCGCGCCGGTGCCGCTGCCGCGCGGATAGCGCACCGCGCAGGGTCCGTCGCTGTAGTGGTAGCCGGTGTACAGCATCTGGCGGCATTCATTTTCATCGCTCGGTGTCATCACCACCATATCCGGAATACAGCGCAGGAAGGAGAGATCGAACGCCCCCTGATGCGTCTGGCCGTCTGCGCCGACAATCCCGGCGCGGTCGATGGCAAACAGCACCGGCAGCTTCTGAATAGCCACATCGTGGATCACCTGATCGTAGGCTCGCTGCAGGAAGGTGGAGTAGATGGCCACCACTGGTTTGTAGTCGCCAATCGCCAGTCCGGCGGCGAAGGTGACTGCATGCTGCTCGGCGATGGCGACATCAAAGTACTGATCGGGGAATTTCTTCGAAAATTCCACCATCCCTGAACCTTCGCGCATCGCCGGGGTGATGGCCATCAGCTTGCTGTCTTTGGCCGCCGTTTCGCACAGCCAGTCGCCGAAGATTTTCGAATAGGAAGGGAGACCGCCGCTGCTTTTGGGCAGTACGCCGCTGGTATGGTCGAACTTTGGCACCGCGTGGAAAGTGATCGGGTCTTTCTCGGCGGGCTCATAGCCGCGGCCTTTTTTGGTCATAATATGCAGGAACTGCGGGCCCTTCAGGTCGCGCATGTTCTTCAGGGTGCTGACCAGACCGAGCACATCGTGGCCATCCACCGGGCCGATGTAGTTAAAGCCCAGCTCTTCAAACAGCGTCCCAGGCACCACCATGCCTTTGATATGCTCTTCGGTCCGCTTAAGCAGTTCTTTAATCGGCGGTACGCCGGAAAAGACCTTTTTGCCGCCTTCGCGCAGGGTGGAGTAGAGCTTACCGGAGAGCAGCTGCGCCAGATGATTATTCAGCGCCCCGACGTTCTCGGAGATCGACATTTCATTGTCATTCAGCACCACCAGCAGGTCGGGTTTGATATCCCCGGCGTGGTTCATCGCTTCAAACGCCATCCCGGCGGTGATCGCCCCGTCGCCAATCACGCACACCGCGCGCCGCTGTTTATCCTCTTTCGCGGCGGCGATAGCCACCCCGATGCCAGCGGAAATGGAGGTGGAGGAGTGACCGACGCTCAGCACGTCGTACTCGCTTTCACCGCGCCACGGGAAGGGGTGCAGGCCGCCTTTCTGGCGAATGGTGCCGATTTTGTCGCGGCGGCCGGTCAGAATTTTATGCGGGTAGGCCTGGTGACCGACGTCCCAGATCAGGCGATCGAAGGGCGTGTTATAGACGTAGTGCAGCGCCACGGTCAGTTCCACCGTGCCGAGGCCAGAGGCAAAGTGACCGCTGGAGCGGCTGACGCTGTCCAACAGGTAGCGCCGCAGCTCATCACACAGCTTCGGCAGGCTCTCTTTTGGCAACAGGCGCAACTCCTGGGTGGAATCTACCAGCGCCAGGGTCGGGTATTTGGCAATATCAAAACTCATCAGAGACTCATTTATTGTTTATTTATCGCGCTGAATAATGTAATTCGCGAGCGCTTCCAGTGCCGAAGTATCCAGAGATTGTGCGGCCAGTTCATCTAACGAACGGCGGGCATCAGCGATCAGGTCGTGCGCTTTCTTCCGGGCTTGCTCAAGACCCAGGAGGGCGGGATAGGTGCTTTTACCCAATTGCTGGTCGGCACCCTGACGTTTGCCAAGGGTCGCAGTATCCCCTACCACGTCGAGAATGTCATCCTGGACCTGGAAGGCCAGGCCGATATTTTCCGCATAGCGATCCAGCGCGGGCAGGGCGGCACGCCCGCGCTCGCCGGCGCTCAGCGCCCCCATGCGGACGGCGGCGCGGATTAGCGCGCCCGTTTTGTGGCGGTGGATACGTTCCAGCGCCTGCAGATTCACCTGCTGTCCTTCCGCCTGTAGATCCAGCGCCTGGCCGCCGCACATGCCCGCCACGCCGCTGGCCTGCGCCAGTTCGGAAACCATCGCCAGACGATCCCGGTCAGGGACGTCCGTCATCGGCGCATCACTGAGTATAGAGAACGCCAGCGTTTGCAGGGCATCTCCCGCAAGAATTGCGTTGGCTTCGCCAAATTTAATATGGCAGGTCGGCAGTCCGCGACGCAGATCGTCATCATCCATCGCCGGCAAATCATCATGCATCAGAGAATAAGCATGAATGCATTCGACCGCGGCGGCAGGGGCATCCAGCGTGGTGCGGCTCACGCCGAACATCTCGCCGGTAGCGTAGACAAGGAAGGGACGCAGACGTTTACCGCCTAAGAGTGCGCCATAATGCATCGCTTCCACCAGCGGAGTGTTCTGAAAGGGCTGCGGCGCGATAAAACGGCGCAGCGCCTCGTTAGCCTGTTCCACACAGGCCTGCAATTGTTGCGGGAAATCCATTTATTCAGCGTCCGGCGTAAAAGGCGTGGTCGGGGAATCTTCACTATCCGCCAGCAGGATCTGCACGCGCTGTTCGGCCTGCTGCAGCTGGCTTTGCCCCTGGCGGGCCAGCTGGACCCCGCGCTCAAATTCGCTGAGCGCTTCTTCTAACGGCAAATCGCCGCTTTCCAGACGGTTTACGATCTGCTCCAGTTCGCCCAGTGCAGTTTCAAAGCTGGCCGGGGCCTCATTTTTCTTTGGCATAGTGAATATAGACTCTTGTTATTTCGCGACGGCAATACCGGGTATGGTAACGAAGTCACGCGTGTAAGCAAATAACGCGCAATGGTGATATACTCCGCGCCCAGGATGCAGGCACCGGTGTGCGCTGCTTTACAACTTTTGCTTAAAGCCCCGTCGGGCTTGCCAACGAACTATTGTCGCCATGAAGTTTATCATTAAATTGTTCCCGGAAATCACCATCAAAAGCCAATCTGTGCGGTTGCGCTTCATTAAAATCTTAACCGGGAACATTCGTAACGTTCTCAAAAACTATGACGAGACGCTGGCCGTCGTTCGCCATTGGGATCATATCGAAGTTCGCGCGAAAGATGAAAATCAGCGCCCGGCTATTCGCGATGCGCTGACCCGTATTCCCGGCATCCACCATATTCTGGAAGTCGAAGACGTACCGTTCACCTCGCTGCACGATATTTTTGAGCAGACGCTGCCGCTGTGGCGCGAGGCGCTGGAAGGCAAAACCTTCTGCGTGCGGGTGAAGCGTCGCGGCAAACATGAATTCACCTCAATTGAGGTGGAGCGTTACGTCGGCGGCGGCCTGAATCAGCATATTGAAACGGCGCGCGTGAAGCTGACCGACCCGGACGTTACCGTCAATCTTGAGATTGAAAACGATCGCCTGCTGCTGGTGAAAGGCCGCTATGAAGGTATCGGCGGTTTCCCGATCGGCACGCAGGAAGATGTGTTGTCGCTGATTTCCGGCGGCTTTGACTCCGGCGTCTCCAGCTACATGCTGATGCGCCGCGGCTGCCGCGTGCACTACTGCTTCTTTAACCTTGGCGGCGCCGCCCATGAGATTGGCGTCCGCCAGGTCGCGCATTACCTGTGGAACCGCTTCGGCAGCTCTCACCGCGTTCGCTTTGTGGCGATTAACTTTGAGCCGGTGGTCGGCGAAATCCTTGAAAAAGTGGATGACGGCCAGATGGGCGTGGTGCTCAAGCGCATGATGGTCCGCGCCGCGTCAAAAGTCGCGGAACGCTACGGCGTGCAGGCGCTGGTCACCGGCGAAGCGCTGGGCCAGGTCTCCAGTCAGACTCTCACCAACCTGCGCCTGATCGACAACGTCTCCGATACCCTGATCCTGCGTCCGCTGATTTCGCATGATAAAGAGCACATCATCGACCTGGCCCGCGAGATCGGTACGGAAGATTTCGCCCGCACGATGCCGGAGTACTGCGGCGTGATCTCCAAGAGCCCGACCGTGAAGGCGGTGAAGGCGAAGATTGAAGCGGAAGAAGAACACTTCGATTTCAGCATCCTCGATAAAGTGGTGGAAGAGGCGAGCAATATCGATATCCGCGAAATCGCCCAGCAGACGGAAGAGACGGTGGTGGAAGTGGAAACCGTGAACGGCTTTGGCGCCAACGACGCGATCCTCGACATTCGCTCCATCGACGAGCAGGAAGACAAGCCGCTTAAGGTTGAGGGGGTTGAAGTTGTTTCTCTGCCGTTCTACAAGCTGAGCACCAAGTTTGGCGATCTCGATCAGAGTAAAACTTGGCTGCTGTGGTGCGAACGCGGAGTGATGAGCCGTCTGCAGGCGCTTTATTTGCGCGAGCAGGGCTTCAGCAACGTGAAAGTTTATCGCCCGTAACAGGTTGTTATGATGCAAAAGGCCTTCCTTGATGGAAGGCCTTTTTACTATTGGCTGGGGAGTGTATTAGCGCAGGGTCAGCGCCAGGTCATTGAGTTGATCGATGACAATATTCCAGCCCTCGAAAAATCCCATCTGCTCATGCTGCTCGCGGGTTTCATCATCGGCATGCAGCACTGTGGCCGTATAGCGACACCCGCCCTGTTCATCGGCAAAAGTGATGATGGCCGTCATCGCGAAGGGGGAAACGGCGGGGCGATAATCCGCCGTCAGCATCGAGGTCATGACGATTTTTTGTTGCGGGATAACCTCAAGAAAACAGCCGGGGTTATCGCTGCGTTCACCGTCAGGGCCGTGCATCACGGTGTGAAAGGCCCCGCCGGCGCGAAAATCAAAGGTCAGAACCTCGGTTTGCCAGGGCTTCGGGCACCACCAGGTTCGGAGTAATGCCGGGTCGGCCCACGCGCGCCACAGGGCTGGGGCGGGCGCGCTGAGCAGACGGCTGATAACAAGATCGCGAGAATCGGTTGCGCTACGGGACATGCTACGACTCCTCAGGAAAAGGGGGAGCCCGTCCGCGGTGCGGACCGGCTATCAGGCTTCGTAGTAATTATAGATGCCGGCGGCCATCACCAACTGTGAGGCGACCTCATACGCTTTCTCGCGCCCCACCAGCAGATCGATCATTTTCAGGGCGAAATCAATCGATGTCCCTGGACCCTGACTGGTTAACAGATTCACCCGCGGATCCCAGACCACCCGCTTATCCTGCCACTGATCGGCGGGGATCTGCGCCTTCAGCGCTGGAAAACCGGTCATGTTGCCGATCGGGAACAGATGATGAGGTACCAGCACGGTCGCCGGAGCGGCGCAGATAGCGGCCACAATGCGCCCAGAGAGATGAAACTGGCGGACGGTTTCCACCAACAGCGGGCTGTCGCGAAAGCACTCCGCTCCCTTGAGGCCGCCCGGGAGGACGATAATATCGAAATCGCCATCGGCCACCTCGACCAGAGGAGCATCCGCCAGCAGCTTGACGCCGCGCGAGCAGACGATGGTCAGGCCGCCGTCGCTGGCGACGCTGGCGGTGGTCACCTTCACCCCGCCGCGGACCAGCAGGTCGATAGTGGTGACCGCTTCGGTCTCTTCGCTACCAGGGGCGAGGCAAATCAGTGCCGACGCGCTCATATTCATTCTCCTTACGCTTGACCAGTTCAAATAAGCGGGCGTTTTCCGGTACGGCAACGCCGTGGGCGCGGGCGCGGTTGAGCAGAAAACCGGTGATATAGTCGATCTCCGTGTGCCGCTGGGCGCGAACGTCCTGCAGCATGGATGAGATATTTTCTGCCGTACTTTCAATCACCTGTTCGACATAAAATAGCAGGTTTTCCGCCGAGGTATGAATACCTTCGCGCTCCATCACTGCCGCCACCTCGCGACAAATGGCCGCAACTTCCTGCGGATAGTCGCGCAGATCGCCATTTTTACACCCTTTTATCGCGGTCAGGGGATTAATCACGCAGTTAACCGCGAGTTTGCGCCAGGTGGCCGAGAAAATATTGTTGTGCCAGGCGACATCCGGCAGCACGTTCTGCAGCACTTCAGCGAGGTAGCTGTAGTCCTGTTCGTAGCTTTTCGCCGGCCCGATATGCGTGGTGCCCTGGGCGACGTGGATGATGACATTCCCGTCGCGGCGCGCCGCCTGGGTGGTGGAGGCCAGCAGCAACGGCTGTTTCACGCTGCGCAGCTCCTCGACGGTTCCCATGCCGTTATGCACCAGCACAATCGGCGTGGTGTCCGGCAGGATCGCGGCCAGGTGCTTCACCGCGTTTGAAACCTGCCAGGCTTTTAAAGTGACAATCAGCAGCTCGCTGCTGGCAAGAAAATCGGGATCGTTGGCCGTCAGCGACTCGTTGAACACCGAGCCGTCGGTTTCAATGACGTTGACGCTACAGAATGGCTGCGGCACGCGCAGCCAGCCCTGGACTTCATGTCCCTGTTTGCACAACGCGGTCAGCCATAGTTGTCCCAGTGCACCGCATCCCAGTACGGTTACTTTCATTGTTCCTCCTCATCTGCCGCTACCCCAGGCGCTGATGACTAAAGTCTATCTCGTCGCTTTTCGCATCGCCGCACGGAAAGGGAGTTTCGGCGTCGTCGGGCAGCATGGGGAAAATAGCGCGAGCGTTGCGTAATCAGCTAAGCTTCCGGGATAACAAGTTGAGTTATGCCGCGTTGCAGGTATTATGCAACGCAAAAGAAACGGAAGGAGAGGAAAAGATGCCATCTTTCGATATTGTCTCTGAAGTTGATCTTCAGGAAGCCCGTAACGCGGTAGACAACGCGAGCCGCGAAGTTGAGTCGCGTTTTGATTTTCGTGGCGTTGAAGCCACGTTTGAATTAAACGACGCCAACAAGACCATTAAAGTACTGAGCGAGTCTGACTTCCAGGTGAACCAGCTGCTGGATATCCTGCGCGCCAAGCTGCTCAAGCGCGGCATTGAAGGCACCTCCCTCGACGTGCCGGAAGATATCGTACACAGCGGTAAAACCTGGTTTGTTGAAGCGAAGCTGAAGCAGGGCATTGAAAGCGCGGTGCAGAAGAAGATCGTTAAACTGATCAAAGACAGCAAGCTGAAAGTGCAGGCCCAGATTCAGGGCGAAGAGATCCGCGTGACCGGTAAGTCCCGCGACGATCTGCAGTCGGTGATGGCGCTGGTGCGCGGTGGCGATCTGGGACAACCGTTCCAGTTCAAAAACTTCCGCGACTAAGGCGGCCGACAGACAGCAAAAAGCGGGGAATTCCCCGCTTTTTTTATACCCCTTTGATGAGCTGCTCTATCTCGAAGCGGTTGGTGACTTTGCTGTCGATTTTGATATACACCGAACGCTCCTCGGGCACCACCAGCGCCTGATGAACCCCGCTGGCATTCAGCAGACGCGCCTGCAGCGCGCTGTCGACCACCACGCCGTCCGGTACCTCTACCCGCAGGCTGCTGACGTAGGGCGGCTCGCTCATGGTGCTGGCCACCAGCAGCCACAGCATCGCCAGCAGGGCGCCCAGCAGAAACACAGTCTGCGAATCAAAGAAACCATCGACCCAACCGCCAAGGGCGCCGCCAATCGCCACCCCGAGGAACTGGCTGGTGGAGTAAACGCCCATCGCGGTGCCTTTGTAGCCCGCCGGCGACTCTTTGCTAATCAACGACGGCAGCAGCGCTTCCAGCAGGTTAAACGCCAGGAAGAAGAGCTGAACGCCCGCCACCAGCTCCCAGAAGTAGCCTCCGGCGCCCCAGAGGACAATCTCCGCAATCAGCAGGATGGCGACGCAGAGCAAAAAGACGCGCTTCATCTTACGCTTCACTTCGGCGTAGATGATAAACGGCACCACCGAGATGAAGGAGATAACCATGGTGACCAGGTAAATCTTCCAGTGCTCGGCGGCCGGGAAGCCGGCGGCCTCCAGCTGTCCGGGCAGCGCGACAAAAGTGGACATCAGCATGATGTGCAGGCACATGATGCCAAAGTTGAGCTTCAACAGGCGCGGCTCCGCCAGCACCTTGCTAAAGCAGCCCTTCACCATCCCGGATTCGCGGTTAAGCACGTGGTTCTGGCTGTTGGGAACCACCCACAGGGTGAGCAGAATGCCGACGGTCGCCAGGATGGCGATCATCCAGAACAGGGCGTGCAGACCCAGCTGATGGGTAATAATCGGCCCCAGCACCATGGCGATAGCGAAAGTGACGCCGAAGCTGACGCCAATAAACGCCATCGCTTTAGTGCGGTTCTGTTCGCGGGTGAGATCGGAGAGCAGGGCCATGACCGCGGCGGCGATGGCGCCGGAGCCCTGAAGGGCACGGCCAAGAATGATGCCCCAGATGGAGTCGGTGAGCGCGGCGATGACGCTGCCGAGCACGAAAATAAGCAGGCCGCCGACGATCAACGGCTTACGGCCAATACGGTCAGATAACAGTCCGAAGGGGATCTGGAACACCGCCTGCGCCAGACCGTAGATGCCGATCGCCAGGCCAATCAGCGCTTCACTGGCGCCCTGCAATGCCATGCCATACGTGGTCAGAACCGGCAGGACCATAAACATGCCAAGCATGCGCAGGGAGAATACCGTCCCCAAACCCCAGGTCGCGCGCAGTTCCCCTGGCGTCATTTTGTTATCGTTCATTACCACCTCAATATAAAAACTGCGCCTAGTGTAGCGGCGGGGGGTAAGAAGCGTAAATAAATGTTTGTTTAACAGATATTACGGGGCTGTTGCGCGATGCGACAAGTTGGTAAAAATCAATAAACCAGTGGAGGAGGACTCCACTGGCGAGGGGGAAAATTAAGGTAAAGTAAAGTCAACCCACTGGCTGCCGGCATCAGCCGATTTGACGCATTGCTCGACCCAATAGACGCCGTGCAGACCAGCTTCGACGTCCGGATACCAGAAGTCTTGCAGGAAGGCGCGATCGTCACGGTCCGTGGCGTCAATCGCCTGCGCATAGCGGCGATAGAGGTTGGCCCAGGCTTCAAACAGCCCTTCCGGATGACCGCCGCCGATGCGATCGTCCGCCAGCGCGTTTGCGCTCAGGTAGGGCATCCCGCGTTCCAGAATGCGCGCCGGCTCGCCCTGCACCTCATAGCTGAGCTGGTTAGGATGCTCATCCCACCATTCGATACTCGCTTTTTCGCCGACGATGCGTACTTTTTGCGAGTGCATGGCGCCGCTGTTCACCGCGCTGGTCCACATCGAGCCAACCGCGCCGTTGTCATATTCCATCAGGACAAAGGCGTTATCTTCCAGCGGCGCGCGAGAGGGAACAAAGCTCTGGCGGGAGCACATCAGCCGTTTGATATTGAGCTGTGGCGCCATGGTTTCGGCGACAAACAGCGGATGGGTGGCCAAATCTCCCAGCACATAGCTGGGCCCGGCGAACTTCGGCGTCACGCGCCAGCGGGTAGATTCTGCCTGCAGCTCGACGGCCTGGTTATGAAAGCCGTGGGCGAACTGCATATTGACGATGCGGATCTCGCCGAGCAGCCCATCGGCAATCATCTGCCGCGCCTGCTGGATCATCTGATAGCCGGCATAGCCGTAGGTGACGCCGACGATTTTGTTCTGTTTTTTACTCAGGTCCACCAGTTCGCGCGCCTCTTCGGCGGTAAAACAGAGGGGCTTTTCACAGATGACGTGGAGGCCCGCTTCCAGCGCCGCTTTGGTGATGGCGAAATGGGTATTATTCGGGGTGGTGACCGAGACGACCTCGATCCCGTCAGGGCGCTGCGCCTCTTCACGAAACAGGGTCTGGTAGTCGGCGTAGCAGCGCTCCGGCGCGATGCCCAGTTGCTCACCGAACGCGCGCCCGCGCTCGGCATCGACGTCAAGCGCGCCGGCCAGTAGGGTGTAAACATTGTCACGCAGCGCCGCACAGCGGTGGCTGTAGCCGATCTGGCTGGTTCCCCCGCCGCCGACCATGCCCCAACGCAGGGAACGGGATAAGGGTTTCAGACCGTTTAACATGGTGCTCTCCTTTTTGAAATCATTCGCACTCTGAGGCGCTCAATGCCGACGCCTGCGGCAACGCGCATCCGGATAGACTGACCTAAACTTAAGGAAATGTTTGTTCTGTTTCAATTGTATTGTGGAATTTATTTTTCATATATGCGAAGGAGATCGAATAAGCAGAAGTTTATTTTCCGCTGGGTTGAAAAGGAGAGGGGAATCAACGGCGACGGGTACAGGCCGGAATGTGGCGGAATGCTTTTCGTTACAGAGCAAGATGAAATAAATTTTCTTTTTAACCTCAACGTGCGGTGCAATCCGCAGATTGCACCGGAGGAAGACGACGACATTACGCTCCGCGCACAGATGCGGGGGCTGGCGAAGCGGCGGGAGGATTACCGGCCGCAAAGATACCCTTCGCCGCCAGGCCTGCGACGGTGAGGGCTGCCGGGATGCCGAGGATCAAAAAGACGCTTTCGAAGGGCAGGTTGAGCGCCATCATCTCAGCGCCAGCAAAGGCGCTGAGGATCGCGCCGATCCGCCCGACGCCGTGCATCCAGCTGGATCCCGTCGCTCGCGCCTGCGTGGGGTAGTAACGGGCGGAGAGGGCGTTCATGCCGGTATTGGCGCCGTTCAGGCAGGCGCCGCTGATAAACGCCAGCATACAGAGCAGGGCAAAGCTGCCCGCCGCGTAGCCCATCGCCATGGTAAACAGGCCGCCGACGGCGTAGATCATCCCCAGCGCGCGATGAGGATTGATGCGGTCCATCAGCCAGCCGGCAAACAGCGAGCCGAGGGTACCTCCCGCCTGGTAGATGGCCGTCATGACGGCCGCCTGGCTGACGGTAAGCCCGACCTCCTTAACCAGCGTTGGCAGCCAGCTGCCGAGAATATAGACGAGGAACAGCCCCATAAAGTAGACCAGCCATAGCATCAGCGAGCCAAAGCCATACTGGCGGGAGAGCACAATGCGCATCGCATTCCCGGCCGCCGGCTGCGCCGGCAGGATAAACGTCACGTTGTCGCTGATTTGTCCGGGATAAAGACGATTGAGGATGGCGCGAATGCGCGCCGCGGGCGCTTGTTTGATCACCAGAAAACGAACCGATTCCGGCAGCCGCCAGATAAGCAGGGGGGCAAACAGCAGCGGCAGAATGCCGCCGAGCGCCATCAGCGAGTGCCAGCCAAACTGCGGGATCAGCCATGACGCGGTAAATCCTCCGGCCGCCGCGCCGAAGGTGAAGCCGCAGAAGATGACGGTAATAATAAATGAGCGCTGGCGTTCCGGAGCGTATTCCGACACCAGCGTCCCGATGTTCGGCATCGCGGCGCCCAGTCCGAGGCCGGTCATAAAGCGGAAGAACATCATCTGCTCAATGTTGTGCGAGAAGGCGGTGGCGATGGTCCAGAAGCCGAAGAAGAAGACGCTGTTGATGATGATCTTCTTGCGTCCCAGCCAGTCGGCGAGCGGGCCAGAGAAAATCGCGCCCAGCGCGAGGCCGATCAGCGCGGCGCTAATCACCAGGCCCAACTGGTGGTTGCTTACCCCCCACTCCAGCTTCAGCGTCGGGGCGATAAAGCCCATGATCGCGATATCAAACCCATCAAGAGCGATAACGCAAAAGCCGAGAAAAATAATCTGCTTTTGAAAGCGGCTCAGAGGATTACGGTTAATTAACTCTCTGACATCCAGGCGTTGAGTCTGTGTCATAGCGTATTCCTTATGCGCAGGAGCGCAGGTAGGGCTGCGCGGCATTGAACAGTAATTGCGCCCGCTGGAGGGGCGGCAGGGCGCCCTGCTCACCGTCCAGCGGCACTTCGAGGGAGACCGGTAGCGTTGCCGGCAGTGCCGCCATCAGACCGTGCAGATCCAGACCGCCTTCCCCCGGCACGTTGCGCGCTGAGCGGGCCTGGCGGATGAGCTCCTGCTCGCTTTCCGGCCGCTGCGCCGCGCCATCGCAGAGTTGCATATAGTTCAGATGATGCGCGGGCAGGCTGGAGAGGGCGGCGAGCGATTCCCCCGCGCGCCAGAAATGAAGGGCGTCCACCAGGATGCCGATATCTTCCCGCCCGCTGGCGGCGATCAGCGCCTGCGCATCGGCGATCGTGCGCAGCTGGGTCCAGGGCATCGGCTCAAGGTTCATGGTCAGGCCAAATGAGCGACCGGCTGCGGCGAGAGTGGCCAGGTTGTCGGCGCTGCGCTGCAGGTTGTCGTCATTCCCGGCGACTAACACCTGTCCGGCGCCAAGCCGCGCGGCGGTCTCCATAAAGCGCTGCAGCCGATCGTCGAGGGTAAACCCCGGGCTGAGGCGGACGATCTCCACGTCCGAGACGCGGATGCCGGTTTCCATCAGCGCGACCAGGGTCGCGCGGACGGCGGGGGTATCGCCCAGCATGTTGTAGTCCGGGTCGGCGGGTGTGGCGGGCAGCAGCCGCAGTCCCACGTGGGTAAAACCGGTTCTGGCCGCTATCCGCACCTGTTCGGGGGGAGGGACATCGAGCAGGCTCAGCGCGGCGAGCGATAGGGTACGCATGTTCATAAAGGGCTCCGGTACAGTTGCAGGTGAAGTTAGCGAGGGGTGTTGCCGTCCCTGGTTTTTATTGCTTTGTTTTTATTGTGTTTGCCGCCAGATTTTTGCCCACCAGGTAGCCGAAGGTCATAGCCGGCCCGAGGGTGATCCCTCCGCTGGGGTAATAGCCGCGCATCACGCTCGACATGTCGTTGCCGATGGCGAACAGACCCGGTATCGGCTGCTGCTGCCCATCCAACACCCGAGCGTGCTCGTCGGTTTGTAACCCGCTAAAGGTGCCCAGCGAGCCGGGCAGAATGCGCACCGCGTAGAACGGCCCTTCGCGCAGCGGTCCGAGCGTCACCTGATGGTCACCCTGCGCGCGGTTATAGGCCGATGCGCCGCGGTGAAAATCGATGTCTTCACCGGTGCTGGCAAAATGGTTAAAGCGTGCAACGGTTTCCGCCAGCGCATCGGTATCGATGGCGCACCGCTTCGCCAGCTCGGCAAGGGTGTTTCCTCGCCGCAGATAGCCGGTACGCAGCCAGGCGGTAGGGGAGAATGGAAAGGGCCTGGCGTGGCCCAGGCCATAGCGGCGCAGCGCGCGCCGATCGGCCAGCAGCCAGGCCTGCGGCGTGTCGCCCGCGGGCGTCGCCGCCAGCAGGGCGGCGATAAAGTCGTGATAGGAGTCGGCCTCGTTAACAAAGCGTTTGCCGTTAGGCAGGACGGCGATCACCCCGGGCTTGGCGCGTTCCACCAGATGGGGAAACATCAGCTGCTGGCCGCTGGCGAGGGTGACGCGGGACACCGGCGCCCAGGCCAGCGGGTGGCGCAGGCGGGTATCGAACTGGCCGCCGACGGATTCGCCAAGGCGGATCCCCTCGCCCTGATTGTCAGGCGGCGCGGCGGAGAAATGGCCGTAACCCTCCGCGGCGTGAGGCACCACCTGCGCCAGGCGCTGCCGATCGTGGGGAAAACCGCCGCAGGCCAGCACCACGGCGCCCGCTTCGACGAGTATCTCCCCGCCGTCGCTGCGCAGCACTGCACCGGACACTCCCTGCGGACCCTGCAGCAGTCTGACCGCCGGGGCGTTGAGCTGAAAACGCACCCCGGCGTCGAGGGCGGATCGCAGCAGACGGGCGACCAGCGCATTGCCATTGACCAGATGCAGCCCTCGTCCGGCGCGCAGCCGCTGCCAGCCGTGGCGCAGCAGGCGGCGGGCGGCATACAGCGCAGAGCGCGGCGAGCGGGTAGCGTTGAAAAAATGCGCCATGTCCGCGCCGCCGGCGATGCCCATCCCGGCAAGACTGATGGTCTCCAGCGGCGGGCGCAGTCGGTGGAGCCAGTCGCCGAGCAGGCGGCCATCGTAGGGCTGAGCGGTGACCGACCGCCCACCGTTCGCCGCGCCCGGCGACGCGTGAAAGTCCGGCATGGTGCTGCCCGACAGAAACTTCACCGCCGTCCGTTGATGAAAAAAATCCACCATTTCCGGCCCGTAATGCAGGAAGGTCTGCAAGCGAACGTCGGCGGCTTCTCCCCCCATCTCATGCTGCAGATAGGTCAGCGGGGCATCGGCCGCTTCGTCGATGCCCTCCGCTCGCGCCAGCGGGTTGCGGGGGATCCACAGCCAGCCGCCGGACCAGGCGCTGGTCCCGCCGAGCACTGACGCTTTCTCCGCCACCATGACGCTGGCGCCGTGCACTGCCGCGGTGACCGCGGCAGAGAGTCCCGCCGCGCCGGATCCGACCACCAGCACATCCACCTTCACAGGCCCGCTCATGATGGACTCCTTATTGCAATGGTGAAAAAGCGGTGGGGCGCATCAGCACCGATTCGAGGCGCTCCACGGCGGCCAGTTCGCGGTTTTTCCGCGAGAAGGTCTGCCAGCGCTCGTCCTGGGCCATCCGTGCGCGGCGTACCAGGCGATCGTCCAGACTTTCGTAAGCCCAGATGTGCACTACCTGATTGACCACGCCGATCTCGGTAAAAAAGAAGCCGATCAGTTTGCCAAGATGGTCAGTTTGCACCGCCAGGGCATCGCTTTGGTACAGCGCCAGCCAGTCGGCCATTTTCAGCGGATTGATGGTGTAGGTGCGTTTTTCGTAGATCATGATGTTTTCCTGATTAGTAGGTGGCGGGTTGCGCCAGATGGCAGGCGGCGAGGTAGCCAAACGTCAGCCCCGGGCCAAGGGTGATGCCGGGACCCGGGTAGGTGCCGGCCATCAGCGAATCCATGTCGTTTCCCACCGCGTACAGCCCCGCAATGGGGTTGCCTTCAGCGTTGACGACCTGGGCATCGGCGGTGGTGACCAGACCTCGAGAAGTCCCCAGATCGCCGGTATAGAGTTTGATGGCATAGAACGGCGCGCTGAGCAGGGGAGCGTTGCAGGCGTCAGGATGACGGCCCGGATCGCCCATCGCCCGGTTATAGCTGTTGCCGCCTTTGGCAAACTCACGGTCCACACCCTGCGCGGCGTCACGATTGTAGCGGGCGACCGTCTCGCTCAGGGCGTGGGCATCCAGCCCAAGCTGCTGCGCCAGCGCGGCCAGGGTATCGGCTCTATGCAGATAGCCAGCGGCGATCAGGGCGTCATTGTTCACCGGCGCCGGGCGCGCCAGCCCGAGGCCATAACGCTTCATCGCCTGCGCGTCGCACAGTAAAAAGCAGGGGGCATTCTCCGCTGCACGCTGCATCGCGCTCGCAAAATGGTGATAGGAGCTGGACTCGTTAACGAAGCGTACCGCCCGCTGATTGACGGCAATCACGCCCGGCTTGGCCCGGTCGGTCACCAGGTGGGGGAAGCGCTCCTCGCTGCCGTCGGCCCGGGTCAGCACCGATACCGGCGCCCAGAAAAAGTTGGACGCGCGATCGGCTCCCTCGCGAGCGTTAAGTGCCGCCGCAAGACGCAGCGCAGCGCCATCATTGGCTGGCGGCGACATGGTGAAGTGCTCTCGGGTGTGAGGCCGATAGCGCGCCGCCAGCGCGCCAGCGGCAAAGCCGCCTGCGGCTAGCACCACCCCACGGCGGGCGTGTAGCGTCTCTTTTTGCCCCTGATAGTCAATCTCTACCCCGGTGACCGCGCCTTGCGATTCGCACAGCGCCAGCACATTGACATTCAGCCGAAGGCTCATGCCTTTACGCAGCGCCGTGGTCGCCATGCGGGCAATCAGCGCATTGCCCATCGCCAGGCGGGTGCCGCGAGGATATTTCACCCGGTCGCGGGCGTAGCGCAGCAGCAGCCGGGTGCAATGGGCCAGGGAGCGCAGCGAGCGACGCATATCGAGAAAATGTTGAATGTCGACGCGGTTGACCATCATCCCGCCAAACAGCAGCATCCCCGGCGGAGGCGAGCGCAGGTCGCGAAACGCGTCCCCCAGTTCACGGCCGTCATACTCGACCACCTCCAGCGCCCGACCGACGTCGACGGCGCCGGGCTCATCCGGATAGTAATCGGGTGAGAGCGGGCGCAGGCTATATTTCACCGCCCCCTCGCGCTCCAGAAAGGCGAGGGCCTCTCGCCCGGCGCGGACAAACGCCTCGGCGATATCTTCGCGGTAGTGGGCCTCGCCGATAATGGTTCGTAGATAGGTTTTGATCGCTTCGGCGCTACCGCTTTTGCCCTCGGCGCGCGCCTGGTCGGTATCGTGCAGCCACACGGCGCCGCCGGAGATAGCCGAGGTGCCGCCGAACTGACCGGCTTTCTCCAGCATCAGCACCGACAGCCCTTTGCAGCTGGCGGTGACCGCGGCGGCAAAGCCAGCGGCGCCACTGCCGATGACGATCACATCCCAGCTTTTCATGCCGCCGCTCCCTGCGCCGACGGGATGGCGCCGATAAACTGGCCCATCAGCGTCATCTGCGCCAGCGCCATTTCCGGCCCAGTCTGTACCCGGCAGCCGCGGGCGGCGGCGAAGGTGAGCAACGGCGTCATCACCGGAGCGGTGACAACGTCGGCCACGTGGGTGGCGCTGTCGAGCGTCTCCAGCAGCGCCTGGGGTAGGGGCAGTGCATCAAACCCGGCCATGCCGGCCGGCGAGCCGTTGATCAGCAGATCGACACCGTGCAGGCTGTCCGGCAGCGTGCTCAGTTGCACCGCCGGAAAGGCCTCAGTCAGAAGATCGTGCAGGCGTTGCCGGGTGGCCGGGTTTTGATCGTGCAGCGCCAGTTGGCGGATCCCCGCCTCGCACAATCCCCAGGCGATGGCGCTGCCGACGCCGCCGCAACCGGAGAGCAGCGCCTGCTTACCTGCCGGCTGAAAACCCTGTGCCTCGGCGGCAAGCTGAAATCCGACGCCGTCCAGCATATCGCCCTGTAACCGGCCATCCGCCAGCTTGTGGATCACATTGATGGCGTTGAGTCGGCGAGCGCGCGGCGTAAGCTCGTCGACCAGCGCGGCGGCGCGTTGTTTATGCGGTACCGTCACCAGCACGCCGCTCATGTTCTGCCAGCCGCGCAGGGCGTTGAGGTAGGCGGCCACCGCGTCCGGGACGATATCCACCGGGATCATGACGCTGTCCATGTGCTGTTCGGCAAAGTAGCGGTTGAAGTTATCCGGTGATTTCACCTGGGCGATCGGATGACCAATCACGGCGACAACCTGGGTAGTTCCACTGACCATTTCAAACCTCATTTGTTAAATGAATGTTGTGAAAGTATTTCAGCGGAAGCTGGGAGCGACAACGCAGAATTCGGACATGTTGGTTGTTAATCGCACCATCGCTGCGATAATCGCAGGAAATCGATAATGATGTTGCAAAAATGTGAGCGAATATGCAAAACACCATTCATCCACGCGATCTGATCGTCGGTTTACAAAAAGGGTTGGCGTTGATCCAGCTTTTTTCCAAAAACTGCCCAAAGCTCACTGTTGCCCAGGCGGCGAAAATGAGCGGTCTGACACAAAGCGCGGCACGACGTTTTTTGTTGACGCTGCTGCATGATCGTTATTTGCAAACCGATGGGCGCTATTACTGGCTTACCCCGAAGACCCTGCGGCTTGGCCAGGCCTATGTTGATTCGGCGCAGTTTCCACGCATGGTGCGACCGATTGTCGAATACATCGCCAGCCGGACCGAAGAGCACGCCTCGGTGGGGGTGGTGGATGAAGATGAGCTGGTCTATATCGCCCGCAGCCGGCATACGCCGTTTAACTCCACGTCGGTTCGGCTAGGGGAGCGGGTGCCCATCTTCTGTACCGCCGGGGGGCGATTATGGCTGGCTTCGCTGCCGGAAGCAGAGTGTGAAGCGGTTCTGCAGCGCATTACCCGGGAACAACGCACGCCCTATACGGTGACCGACGTCGCGCCGCTGATGGAGAAAATCGCTCAGGTGCGGCGTCAGGGATACGCCACCATTGAACAGGAGTTTGAGATTGGCATGCTGGTGCTGGCGGTACCGTTAACCGACAGGGAAGGAACCTGGTGGGGAGCGCTAAGTCTGACCAGCCATCAATCGCGGACCTCGCTGGAAGCGTTATGCCGTGATCATCTCGATCTGCTCTACAGCGCGCAAGCGATGCTGGTGGGGTAAACAGGGCAGCCGATGCGCTGCCCTCGGCAAGATGTCGCTTAGGCTGATGCTTTGTTCAGGAAACTGCTCCAGTCGCTGGCGGCGTTATCGACAAAGGTGTTCCAGCTGTTGCCGGCGGTATTGACGAAGCTTCCCCAGTTATCCTTACCGGCGGTCACAAAGGTTTCCCAATTTGACTGACCGGTCAGGAAGGAACCAAACGCCATTGTGCTGTCGCAGACGAACGAGGCGAATGCGTTGCCAGAGGTGAGGACAAATGAGGTGAAACCGATGCCCGAGTTGGCGACGAAGCTGGCGAAGCCGCTGGCCGCGCCGAACAGGTTAAAGCCGCCGGAGATGTAGTCCATTTCGTTCAGTGTTAACTCTTTCATTGCAATTCCTTGTATTGAATATTTCCAAAACGGGCGTAAGCCCGAGGCGAAAGGTAGCACCGTAGAGCTGAACGGGGCGAGCGACGTCCGGTTGGTATAAGCTCATTTTTTCCTCATTTATTAGCGGGTAGCTACGAAAACGGTGTGGGGGAGGGGAGGGAAGTATGAATTGAGAAAGGAAAAAGACATTAAACAGAAAAGAAAAAGCCCCGTCAAAACGGGGCTTTATATCATACTGGAGCGGGTGATTATCTCACATAAGCCAGCAGACTATGTGAATCCGGCACCATAAAGTCAACGGACATCATCACGGACAGCGCAGTGATGGCAACGATGGAAAAGACGAAGAGCTTACGCGCCCAGACTTTATCATCTGCCACTTTGTAGCCGCGCAGCGCCATGCCCAGCCACCAGACGCTGACCGCTGCCGCTACGACCAGGTATTTGTACCCGGCATAGCCGCCCAGCGAGAGCATCAGGGTCGCAACGGCAAAGGCGACGATGTACAGCGTAATATGGTTTTTGGCGACCGATATACCTTTCACTACCGGCAGCACCGGAATATTCGCCGCCTGATAATCCTTGAAGCGGAAAATCGCGATGGCGTAGGAGTGAGGCATCTGCCACAGGCTAAAGATAGCCAACAGGATAGCCGCACCGCTGTCGAAATCACCGGTCACTGCGCAGTAGCCAATCACCGGCGGCGCTGCGCCGGAGAGTGAGCCAATCAGCGTGCCATAGACGGAGTGGCGTTTCATGTACAGGCTGTAGACGCCGACATAAACCACGAACCCCATCACCCCCAGCCAGCAGGCCAGCGGATTTGCGCCGAACCACAGCAGCATAAAGCCAGCAATACCCAGCAAGGTGGCGTACACCAGCGAAGCTTCTGGCGAGATCAGCCCTTTGACCAGCACCCGGTTTTTCGTCCGTTCCATCTTACGATCGATGTCCCGGTCGATGTAGTTGTTGAATACACAACCCGAGGCGACCACCAGGGATACTCCAAGGAGCGTCCAGACGAACAGCGGATAGTCGATGTGGCCTTTGGAGGCCAGCAGGAAACCGCCGATCACGGAGATCAGGTTGCCAAAAATAATGCCTGGTTTCGTAACTTGCAGGTATTGCTTAAACATACTCGCCGCTCTTAGTGCATCATCATGTTGTAGTTCAGGTTCCACATAATCCAGATGGAGCCGACAACCACGATCGCAATGATGATTACGGTGAAGATAAATGCGGTCAGGTTCCAGCCTTCATCGGACTTGCTGTTCATATGCAGGAAGTACACGAGGTGTACCACGATCTGCACCACAGCGGTCACCAGAATGGTGCCAAGGATAACCGCATGCGAGGCGGAGCCACTCATCACCATGGCGAACGGAATGACCGTCAGGATGATGGACAGGATAAATCCTGTCATGTAGCTCTTCACGCTGCCGTGAGAAGCGCCGCTATGATCGGTAGAATGACTCATTACATCGCCCCCATCAGATAGACAACCGAGAACACGCAGATCCACACCACGTCCAGGAAGTGCCAGAACAGGCTCAGGCACAGGATACGGGTGCGGTTAGTGCTGGTCAGGCCACGACGTGAAACCTGGAACATCAGCACCGCCATCCAGATAAGACCGGAGGTCACGTGCAGACCGTGGGTGCCGACCAGCGCGAAGAACGCGGACAGGAAGCCACTACGATCCGGACCAAAGCCTTCCATGATCAGGTGATGGAATTCATAGATTTCCATCCCGATAAATCCGGCGCCAAACAACCAGGTCAACGCCAGCCAGGAAACCACCTGGCTCTTGTTGTTTTTGTACATGGCGATAGCCGCCATGCCGTAGGTGATGGAGCTGAACAGCAGCAGTGCGGTTTCAACCAGAACGAACGGCAGTTCGAAAATATCTTTGCCAGTTGGTCCGCCGGCCGTGCCGTTCACCAGAACGGCATAGGTAGCAAACAGCGTAGCGAAGATAATGCAGTCGCTCATCAGGTAGATCCAGAAACCGAATACCTTCATCGGTCCTGTATCATGGTGCCCGTGTTCATGCGCGTGGGCAGTATGCGCAAGAGTATCAGTTGCCATTTTTCAGCCCTGCTTTGTTAATCTCATCGAAATGCTGTTTTTCCAGTTTTTCGACTTCTGCAACCGGTACGTAGTAATCCACGTCCTCGTCAAAGCTCTTAATAATCCAGGTCGCTACGATGCCGATGAAGCTGGCGATCGCCATCCACCAGATATGCCAGATCATGGCGAAACCAAATACCGTAGCGAAGGCGGCAATGACGATGCCGGCGCCGCTGTTCTTCGGCATATGAATTTCTTCATAGTGAGCAGGCTGTTTGTACGCTTCACCTTTCTCTTTCATTTCCCAGAAGGCGTCACGCTCGTGAACCTGAGGAACGATAGCGAAGTTGTAGAACGGCGGTGGAGAAGAGGTTGCCCACTCCAGCGTACGGCCACCCCATGGGTCACCGGTCAGGTCACGGTTCTGATCGCGGTCGCGAATAGAGACGTAGAACTGAATCAGCTGGCACAGGATACCGCAGGCGATCAGCGCCGCACCGCAAGCTGCAACAACCAGCATCGGGTGGAACTGCGGATCGATCTGCTGGCTCAGACGACGGGTCATCCCCATGAAGCCCAGCACGTACAGCGGCATAAACGCCACGAAGAAGCCGATGATCCAGAACCAGAAAGCGCGTTTGCCCCAGGTTTCGTTCAGGGTGAAGCCAAAGGCTTTCGGCCACCAGTAGGTCAGACCGGCGAAGCAACCGAACACCACACCGCCGATGATAACGTTATGGAAGTGCGCGATCAGGAACAGGCTGTTGTGCAGAACGAAGTCTGCGCCCGGTACCGCCAGCAGCACACCGGTCATCCCACCGACGGAGAAGGTGACGATAAAGCCGATAGTCCACATCATCGCCGAGTTGAAGACGATGCGGCCCTGATACATGGTGAACAGCCAGTTGAAGATCTTAACCCCGGTCGGGATCGCGATAATCATGGTGGTAATACCGAAGAAGGCGTTTACGTTCGCGCCAGCACCCATGGTGAAGAAGTGGTGCAGCCAAACGATGAACGACAGAACGGTAATACAGACGGTTGCCCACACCAGAGAGGTGTAACCGAACAGACGCTTACGCGAGAAGGTCGCGGCGATTTCGGAGAAGACCCCGAACACCGGCAGAACCAGGATGTACACTTCCGGGTGACCCCAGGCCCAAATCAGGTTGATGTACATCATCATGTTGCCACCCATATCGTTGGTAAAGAAATGGGTGCCCAGGTAACGATCCAGGGTCAGCAGCGCGATGGTGACGGTCAGAATTGGGAAAGAGGCGATAATCAGGATGTTAGCGCACAGAGATGCCCAGGAGAATACCGGCATCTTGAACATGGTCATGCCCGGGGCGCGCATCTTGATAATGGTCACGAAGAAGTTAATACCGGTCAGGGTAGTACCGATACCGGAGAGCTGCAGCGCCCAAATCCAGTAGTCGACCCCTACGCCAGGACTGTATTCAATTCCCGACAGCGGCGGATAAGCCAGCCAACCGGTCTGCGCGAACTCACCGACGCCCAGAGACAGGTTAACCAGAATCACGCCCACAACGGTGAACCAGAAGCTCAGGTTGTTGAGGAACGGGAAGGCTACGTCGCGTGCGCCGAGCTGAAGCGGAACCACCAGGTTCATCAGACCGATAACGAACGGCATCGCCACGAAGAAGATCATGATAACGCCGTGGGCGGTAAAGATCTGATCGTAGTGATGAGGCGGCAGGAAGCCTGCTTCCCCGGCCGAGGCCAGCACCTGCTGGCTACGCATCATGATGGCGTCCGCAAAGCCACGCAGCAGCATGACGATTGCCACGATAACGTACATGATACCGAGACGTTTGTGGTCGACAGAAGTCAGCCACTCGTTCCATAGGTAGGACCACTTACCGAAGTAAGTGATGGCTGCCAGAAGCGCCAGTCCCCCAATGATAATCGCAGCCACCGTTACCACGATAATAGGTTCGTGGTAGGGCACTGCATCCAGTGTAAGTTTTCCGAACATCGTTTTCTTCCTCGGCCCCTTAGTGAGCGGTTTCCGCGTGGCTCATGTCCATGCCTTCCATCCCGTCGTGAGCGGCATGCTCGCCTTCAGGTTTGGACATGTTCATGCTCTCGTGAGACATGAATTTGTTCACAACATCTTTGAACAGATCCGGTTTCACGTTAGAGAAGTATTCCACTTTGTTGTATTCGCTAGGCACAGCCACTTTCTCGAACGCGGCCATAGAGTCCATGGCGTTCGGAGACTGTTTCGCTTTTTCAACCCACTGATCGAAAGTTGCACGATCCGGGGTAGCAATCGCTTTGAACTTCATACCAGAGAAGCCCGGGCCACTGTAGCTAGCGGAGATACCGTCATAAGTACCAGCTTCGTCAGCAATGAGGTGCAGCTGAGTCTGCATCCCGGCCATTGCGTAGATCTGGCTGCCTAAGCGCGGAATAAAGAACGAGTTCATCACCGAGTTAGAGGTCACTTTGAAGTGTACCGGTACGTTCGCCGGGAAGGCGATTTCGTTAACGGTAGCAATACCCTGTTCCGGATAGATAAAGAACCATTTCCAGTCCATCGATACGACTTCGATGGTGATTGGTTTCTCGTCATGGACAAGCGGTTTGCTTGGCTCCAGTGCGTGAGTGGTTTTCCAGGTCAGAACGGCCAGGAACAGGATGATCAGAATAGGTACCGTCCAGACCACAGCTTCCACTTTATTGGAGTGTGACCAGTTCGGGCTATACTTCGCATCTTTATTGCTCGCGCGATACTTCCAGGCAAATCCTACTGCCATCAAGACGGCCGGAATAACGACAATCATCATCAGGCCGAAGGCCGTCAGAATCAAAGAGCGTTGCTCCAGTCCAATCTGTCCTTTTGGGTCAAGGAGTGCAGAATCACAACCACTGAGTAATACAGTACCTGCGATTAATGACATCCATCCCAAACTTTTATTGTATTTCCTGAGTCTCATTGAACGACCTCAATTCCACGGGATCTGGTGGCGTTTAAAGTGTATGGGCATTTTACGGTAAGGTTGCATTACTGTAAACATGATTGGATCTCTGTCAGTTCTGTGTTAGCGGCTTCTGCTTGGTTTGTCACATATGTTACGTAGTGTTACGTAATCGCTTGCAAAGCCTGATTTTCGTAGGATCGATAACGAAAGGGATAAGAAAAGGTGTACTTAGCGGCGAATGGGCATAACCACCCAAAAATTAGAACAATTGTTTAACATTTAATTATCAAATAAAAGACATTGTGGAAACGTGAAATAAAAACGGCGTAGCTGAATCGGTTAAATTATTTAAAGAATCGAATGAAAACTGTCAATAATTTCCAGAAAACAAAAACGCACAAAACAACAAATAGCGCGGCGGGCAATATAAAAGCGTTAATAAGCCGTTATAATTACGTTTCGTAATTACAACGGCTAATAATGATGCAGCGTCCTTAAATGAGGTGGGTTTTACGCAGCGCCAGGTAGTCGAGCAGGCCGCCGAACAAAATACCGCCAACGGCGGTCAGCGCGGCAACCTCCAGCAGGCCGGACAGGAAGCTGAACGACGTATAATCCAGCGCGTTGAGGATCAGCAGACCCAGCCATACCGCCAGCAGCAGGCAGCCCAGCGTCAGGATCCCCAGCGCCAGCGCATAGGCCTGCGGATATTCGCTACGCGGTATAAAGCTTGCCGTGCGTTGGGTATGCTCGAGCGTTTGTCGGCACAGCAGCAGCAGCGCGATCCCCGGCACCGCCGCGACCACGGAGAAGAGATAGAAGGCGGACCAGCCGTGGGCCTCGACAAACCAGCCGGCAATCGGCCCGACGTACACGCGGCCAACCGCGGACAGCGCCGAGAGCAGCGCGAACTGGGTGGCGGAGAACGACTTGTTGCACAGCGTCATCAGCAGCGCCACAAACGCCGCCGTCCCCATTCCCCCGCACAGATTTTCAAAGAATACCGCGGTCGCCATGGAATAGAGGTGCTTATCGGTAATCGACAGCAGCCAGTAGCCGGCGTTGGAAACCCCCTGCAGCAGACCGAAGATCAGCAGCGCCCGGAACAGCGTCAATCGCTGCATCAGGACGCCGCCGTACAGGGCGCCAAGAATGGTGGCGAACAGGCCTAAGGTTTTGTTCACCATTCCCACCTCGCCGGCGTCAAAACCGACGCCGCGGATGAGAAAGGTGGTGGTCAGACTCATGGCAAACGCATCGCCAAGCTTATAAAGAACGATGAGCAGCAGAATCAGCCAGGCGTTGTTACGGCCGAAAAAATCTCGCAGCGGTTCAGCTACCGCCTGCTCCAGCGACCGGGGAACCGGGATAACGTCGCTTGGCTCGGGCGCCAGCAGCGTGGCGATGATGCAGGGCACCAGCAGCGCCGCCATCAGCCAGTACATGCCCTGCCAGCCGAGATAGCGGTCGGCGATCCACAGGGCCAGACCACCGGAGACCAGCATCCCGAGGCGATAGCCCAGCACGCTGATCGCGGCGCCGGTGCCGCGCTCTTCCGCTGGCAGAACGTCGGTTTTCCAGGCGTCAAAAACAATATCCTGCGACGCCGAACAGAAGGCGATCACTACCGCCAGAGCCGCCATCCAGCGCAGCTGGGAGGCAGGTTCGAGAAAGCCCATCGCCGCGATGGCCAGCAGAAGCAGGACCTGGGTGGTCACCAACCAGCCGCGACGGCGCCCGAGAAACGGCGGCGTGTAGCGGTCCATCAGCGGGGACCAGAGGAATTTAAAGACATAGGCCTGGCCGACAAGCGAGAAAAAACCGATCGTTTTCAGATCGATGTTTTCCACCGTCATCCAGGCCTGCAGGGTACCGGAGGTGAGGGCCAGCGGCAGACCGGAGGCGAAGCCGAGGATCAGCAAAATCGCTGATTTAGGCTGCTGAAAAATGCGTAAGTAGTGACTGGACATAGCATAAAGCACGAACCCGGCGGAGGCCGGGTTCGTGGGGGCATTAACGCGCGTTTTGCTTGATGAAATCGTGGATGCTGGTGTCCTGCGCCATATCGGCGATGGTATCAGTCAGGACGCTGTTGACGGCATCAGCGATGTTTTTGTTCGAGGCCTGGAAGGCACCTTCTACCGAGTAGCTGGCGCGGTAGTTTTTGGTCATCTTCGTGCCGTTTGCCGCGGTGGCGATGATGGCGATATCGGCTTTGGTGGCGATGTTGTAGCGCACGTTGCCCTGGGAGACGTCAGCGTAGAGTTTGTTGACGATGATCTGCAGATCGACTGCGCCGTTCGGGCCAATCATGTAGCCGCGCGCGGTCATTTGTTTCTCCAGCACTTCCTGCAGCAGGAAGCGCAGATCGCGGGAGGCGGTAAGGGTGACCTGTTGGTTGTCGCGCGTCACTTTCGCCAGCGCCTGGTCCGGACGCTGGTCGGCGCCGTTGATGCTGACGGTCACGCCCATCAGGCTAGGATCCTGCTGCGGCAGCGTGATTTTCGGCGATACTTCAATGGTGGTCGGCGGCGTGGCGCATCCTGCCAGCATAAACATGGCGACCAACGGGAAAAGGATCTTCTTAAGCATGTTCAGGTCTCAACGCATGGTGTTGTTATAAGGAAAATTACCGCCATCATAGCATTGCCAACGGCAAGGGGAAGTGGCAACGCGTGTAAATCCATCGCCCTGGCGGTTTTCTGAGCGTCCCGCCACGGTTAATCGCTCTTTCCCCGGCGGATCTGGCGACCAGAGCCAGTAAACGTGATACTTTTGAATGAAAATATCAGAACAATGCTAATTTTTTGTTGTTTTCTCCTAATGGAAGCGGTAAAAGCGGCTAACATTTAAATGGAGTGGCGGCATCTCAGCGTTGTCGGAGGAGAAAATTCATGATGATACGTGAACAGATCGAAGCAAAACTTAGAGCAGCGTTCGACCCGATGTATCTCGAAGTCGTGGATGAAAGTTATCGTCACAACGTCCCTGCGGGCTCTGAAAGTCATTTTAAAGTGGTGTTAGTGAGCGATCGCTTCACTGGCGAGCGTTTCCTAAATCGCCACCGTATGATCTACGGCACGCTAACCGAGGAGCTGTCGAATACGGTGCACGCCCTGGCGCTGCACACCTACACGATTAAAGAATGGGAAGCGCTACAGGATACGGTTTTCGCCTCGCCGCCGTGCCGCGGCGCGGGGAGCATCGCCTAGAAATCCCATTTGCAACCGCTGGCGCTTTTCCAGTATGTTGCTTGCAGATTTAGCAAAAACGGCCTACGGGCCGTTTTGTTTTGCCTGGAAAATGCGCAAACTCAGCGCTTTTGCGGACAAAATTGAGCGGGAAATGTGAAAAATGCCGCAGCACCAGGCGACAACCGTTCTCGACTCACAAAAGTGATGCCGCTATAATGCCGCGTCTTATATATGAATGTCTTCGGGATGATTCTGACGACAGGGAATGTGTTTCTGATTTGAAGAGGGCATCCCGGTTCTGCGAAGCCACCTACACGCGCTTCCAGAGTTGACCGAGCACTGTGATTTTTTTGAGGTAACAAGATGCAAGTTTCAGTTGAAACCACTCAGGGCCTTGGGCGCCGTGTAACGATTACTATCGCCGCTGACAGCATCGAGAATGCTGTCAAAAGCGAGCTGGTCAACGTAGCGAAAAAAGTTCGCATTGACGGCTTCCGTAAAGGCAAAGTGCCGATGAATGTTGTTGCTCAGCGCTATGGCGCTTCCGTTCGTCAGGACGTGCTGGGCGACCTGATGAGCCGTCATTTCGTTGACGCGATCATCAAAGAAAAAATCAATCCGGCCGGCGCGCCGAACTACGTTCCGGGCGAATACAAACTGGGTGAAGACTTCACCTACGCGGTAGAGTTCGAAGTGTATCCGGAAGTTGAACTGCAGGGTCTGGAAGCGATCGAAGTAGAAAAACCGGTTGTTGAAGTGACTGACGCTGACGTTGACACCATGCTGGAAACCCTGCGCAAGCAGCAGGCAACCTGGAAAGAAAAAGAAGGCGCGGTTGACGCTGAAGATCGCGTAACCATCGACTTCACCGGTTCCGTAGATGGTGAAGAGTTCGAAGGCGGCAAAGCTTCTGACTTCGTACTGGCGATGGGCCAGGGTCGCATGATCCCGGGCTTCGAAGACGGTATCAAAGGCCACAAAGCGGGTGACGAGTTCACCATCGACGTGACCTTCCCGGAAGAATACCACGCAGAAAACCTGAAAGGTAAAGCGGCTAAGTTCGTTATCAACCTGAAGAAAGTTGAAGAACGTGAACTGCCGGAGCTGACCGAAGAATTCATCAAACGTTTCGGCGTGGAAGATGGTTCCGTCGCTGGCCTGCGCGCTGAAGTGCGTAAAAACATGGAACGCGAGCTGAAAGGCGCTGTGCGTAACCGCGTGAAGTCTCAGGCTATCGAAGGTCTGGTTAAAGCTAACGACATCGACGTTCCGGCAGCTCTGATCGACAGCGAAATCGATGTGCTGCGTCGCCAGGCTGCTCAGCGTTTCGGTGGCAACGAGAAACAGGCCCTGGAACTGCCGCGCGAACTGTTCGAAGAGCAGGCTAAACGCCGCGTAGTGGTTGGCCTGCTGCTGGGCGAAGTGATTCGCACCAACGAGCTGAAAGCTGACGAAGAGCGCGTGAAAGGCCTGATCGAAGAGATGGCTTCTGCTTACGAAGATCCGTCAGAAGTGGTTGAGTTCTACAGCAAGAACAAAGAGCTGATGGACAACATGCGCAACGTGGCGCTGGAAGAGCAGGCTGTTGAAGCCGTGCTGGCGAAAGCCAAAGTGTCTGAAAAAGCCACTTCCTTCAACGAACTGATGAACCAGCAGGCGTAATTTCGCCGCGATTGTTCAAGGTTCGGGCAAAAACCCGTTGCCGAAAGGCGGCGGGTTTTTTTTTAGGATAATGATAGCCTCAGGCACGGTGCTAAAACGCATTTACCATGATAGCGTTACAGCAAAAGCTTGTTATGCTTGAAATATGGCAACGCCATCCCCATTACCGAGGGAGGCAACTGCATCCGCAATCGCACGCGTGTTGAAGAGGCGGTGACGCGTTCAGCGGATAGAAACTGTGGCTGATAATCCGTCCGTAAGGTTACAATCAGTGCAGCAGGTATTTTAAAATTACTCCAGGAGACGGAAATGTCATACAGTGGCGAACGAGACAACTTTGCACCCCATATGGCCCTGGTGCCGATGGTCATTGAACAGACCTCACGCGGTGAACGTTCTTTTGATATCTACTCCCGTCTGCTTAAGGAACGCGTCATTTTTCTGACCGGCCAGGTCGAAGACCACATGGCAAACCTGATCGTGGCGCAGATGCTGTTTCTGGAAGCGGAAAACCCGGAAAAAGACATTTACCTGTACATTAACTCTCCGGGCGGGGTGATCACCGCCGGGATGTCGATTTATGACACCATGCAGTTCATCAAGCCGGACGTCAGCACCATCTGTATGGGCCAGGCCGCGTCCATGGGCGCGTTCCTGCTGACCGCCGGGGCGAAGGGCAAGCGTTTCTGCCTGCCGAACTCCCGCGTGATGATCCACCAGCCGCTGGGCGGCTATCAGGGGCAGGCGACGGATATTGAGATCCACGCCCGTGAAATCCTGAAGGTGAAAGGACGCATGAATGAGCTGATGGCGCATCATACCGGCCAGTCTCTTGAGCAGATTGAGCGTGACACCGAGCGTGACCGCTTCCTGTCTGCTGCGGAAGCCGTGGAGTACGGACTGGTCGACTCTATTTTGACCCATCGTAATTGATGCCCTGGGCGTAAGGGTGCCGCTTTACGCTTCATCCTTCTCGCCACGTTTGCTGAGCGGTTGGCATTTTTCCGGACGCTTGCCGGGCAGGCAGGCGGCCGGTCGCTTCGCTACCGCCGCGATGTAGCGCGAAGGATTTTGTGTATATACTAATGAAGGGCGGCACAACGCTATATGGCGGCTTGCGCCTGAGAATGGCATTTGCGTCGTCGTGTGCGGCACAAAGAACTTAAAAAGAGGTTTGGACTCATGACAGATAAACGCAAAGATGGATCGGGCAAATTGTTGTATTGCTCTTTTTGCGGCAAAAGCCAGCATGAAGTGCGTAAGCTGATCGCCGGGCCATCCGTGTATATCTGCGACGAATGCGTTGATTTATGTAACGACATCATTCGCGAAGAGATTAAAGAAGTTGCGCCGCACCGCGAGCGCAGCGCGCTGCCGACGCCGCACGAGATTCGCCACCACCTTGATGACTACGTCATCGGTCAGGAACAGGCGAAAAAAGTGTTGGCGGTCGCGGTATACAACCACTACAAACGTCTGCGCAATGGCGATACCAGCAATGGCGTAGAGCTGGGTAAAAGTAACATCCTGCTGATCGGGCCGACCGGCTCCGGTAAAACGCTGCTGGCGGAAACGCTGGCGCGCCTGCTGGATGTGCCGTTTACCATGGCGGACGCTACTACCCTGACCGAAGCCGGTTATGTGGGTGAGGACGTCGAAAATATCATTCAGAAACTGCTGCAGAAGTGCGATTACGACGTGCAGAAAGCGCAGCGCGGCATCGTCTATATCGACGAAATCGACAAAATTTCGCGTAAGTCCGATAACCCGTCGATTACTCGCGATGTCTCCGGCGAAGGCGTGCAGCAGGCGCTGCTGAAGCTCATCGAAGGCACCGTCGCCGCCGTTCCACCGCAGGGCGGGCGTAAACACCCGCAGCAGGAGTTCCTGCAGGTTGATACCTCCAAGATCCTGTTTATCTGCGGCGGCGCGTTTGCCGGTCTGGACAAAGTGATTTCCCACCGTGTGGAAACCGGCTCCGGCATTGGTTTTGGCGCGACGGTTAAAGCGAAGTCCGACAAAGCGAGCGAAGGCGAGCTGCTGGCCCAGGTCGAGCCGGAAGATCTGATCAAGTTTGGTTTGATTCCGGAATTCATCGGCCGTCTGCCGGTCGTGGCGACCCTGAACGAGCTGAGCGAAGAAGCGCTGATCCAGATCCTGAAAGAGCCGAAAAACGCCCTGACCAAGCAGTATCAGGCGCTGTTTAGCCTTGAAGGCGCAGAGCTTGAATTCCGCGACGAAGCGCTGGATGCCATTGCCAAGAAAGCGATGGCGCGTAAAACCGGCGCCCGTGGCCTGCGTTCCATTGTGGAAGCGGCGCTGCTGGACACCATGTATGATCTGCCTTCGATGGAAGATGTCGAAAAAGTGGTCATTGATGAGTCGGTTATCGCCGGTCAGAGCAAACCGCTGCTGATCTACGGCAAACCGGAAGCGCAGCAGGCATCTGGCGAATAATTAGCCATTTCACTCAAGCAGTTAACAAAAAGGGGGGATTTTATCTCCCCTTTTATTTTTCCTGCATTCCCGCCGTTGAATGTGTGGAATACATCCCCATATACTGGATTACATATTAACGACGATGCAGTGGAGTGTGGCGTCGTCGGCTACCTGGCGGACTTTAAACTAAGAGAGAGCTCTATGAATCCTGAGCGTTCTGAACGCATTGAAATCCCCGTATTGCCGTTGCGCGATGTGGTGGTTTATCCGCACATGGTCATACCCCTGTTCGTAGGGCGGGAAAAATCTATCCGTTGCCTCGAAGCGGCCATGGACCATGATAAAAAAATCATGCTGGTTGCGCAGAAAGAAGCGTCGACGGATGAGCCGGGTGTAAACGATCTTTTCACCGTTGGAACCGTGGCGTCTATTTTGCAGATGCTGAAGCTGCCGGACGGCACCGTGAAGGTGCTGGTCGAAGGGCTACAGCGTGCACGCATTTCTGCGCTGTCTGATAATGGCGAGCATTTCTCGGCGAAAGCGGAGTATCTCGACTCGCCGGCGATTGACGAACGTGAGCAGGAAGTGCTGGTTCGTACCGCTATCAGCCAGTTTGAAGGCTATATCAAGCTGAATAAGAAGATTCCACCGGAAGTGCTGACGTCGCTGAACAGCATCGACGATCCGGCGCGCCTGGCGGATACCATCGCGGCGCATATGCCGCTGAAGCTGGCGGACAAGCAGTCCGTGCTTGAGATGTCCGACGTCAACGAACGTCTGGAATATCTGATGGCGATGATGGAATCGGAAATCGATCTGCTGCAGGTTGAGAAGCGCATTCGCAACCGCGTCAAAAAGCAGATGGAGAAATCCCAGCGCGAGTACTATCTGAACGAGCAAATGAAAGCGATTCAGAAAGAACTCGGCGAGATGGACGACGCCCCGGACGAAAACGAAGCGCTGAAGCGCAAGATCGACGCGGCGAAAATGCCGAAAGAGGCGAAAGAGAAAACCGAAGCGGAACTGCAGAAGCTGAAGATGATGTCGCCGATGTCTGCGGAAGCGACCGTCGTGCGTGGCTACATCGACTGGATGGTGCAGGTGCCGTGGAATGCGCGCAGTAAGGTCAAGAAAGACCTGCGTCAGGCCCAGGAGATCCTTGATACCGATCACTATGGTCTGGAGCGCGTGAAGGATCGCATCCTTGAGTATCTCGCGGTGCAGAGCCGGGTGAACAAAATCAAGGGGCCGATCCTCTGCCTGGTGGGACCGCCGGGGGTAGGTAAAACCTCGCTGGGGCAATCTATCGCCAAAGCGACCGGCCGGAAATACGTCCGCATGGCGCTGGGCGGCGTGCGCGATGAAGCGGAAATTCGCGGTCATCGTCGTACCTATATTGGCTCGATGCCGGGCAAACTGATCCAGAAAATGGCGAAAGTGGGGGTAAAAAACCCGCTGTTCCTGCTGGATGAGATTGACAAAATGTCTTCCGACATGCGCGGCGACCCGGCTTCTGCGTTGCTTGAGGTGCTGGATCCGGAACAGAACGTGGCCTTTAACGACCACTATCTGGAAGTGGATTACGATCTCAGCGACGTGATGTTCGTGGCGACTTCCAACTCCATGAACATTCCGGCGCCGCTGCTGGACCGTATGGAAGTGATTCGCCTCTCGGGTTACACCGAAGATGAAAAACTGAATATCGCCAAGCGTCACCTGCTGCCGAAGCAGATCGAACGCAACGCGCTGAAAAAAGGCGAACTGACCGTCGACGACAGCGCCATTATCGGCATTATTCGTTACTACACCCGTGAAGCGGGCGTTCGTAGCCTGGAGCGTGAAATCTCCAAGCTGTGCCGTAAGGCCGTTAAGCAGCTGTTGCTGGATAAATCGCTGAAACACATCGAAATTAATGGTGAGAATCTGCATGATTATCTCGGCGTGCAGCGCTTCGACTATGGCCGCGCCGATAGCGAGAACCGCGTCGGTCAGGTGACCGGTCTGGCGTGGACGGAAGTGGGCGGCGACCTGCTGACCATCGAAACCGCCTGCGTACCGGGCAAAGGCAAACTGACCTACACCGGATCGCTGGGCGAGGTGATGCAGGAGTCGATTCAGGCTGCGCTGACCGTGGTACGTTCGCGGGCGGACAAGCTGGGGATTAACGCCGACTTTTACGAGAAGCGTGATATTCACGTCCACGTACCGGAAGGGGCGACGCCGAAGGACGGTCCGAGCGCGGGGATTGCCATGTGTACGGCGCTGGTCTCCTGCCTGACCGGCAACCCGGTACGCGCCGATGTGGCGATGACCGGGGAGATTACGCTGCGTGGACAGGTGCTGCCGATCGGCGGTCTGAAGGAAAAACTGCTGGCGGCGCATCGCGGCGGTATTAAGACTGTTCTGATTCCTGATGAGAACAAACGCGACCTTGAAGAAATTCCGGATAACGTTATCGCTGATTTGGATATCCATCCGGTGAAACGAATCGAGGAAGTTCTGACACTTGCGCTGCAAAACGAACCGTTTGGCATGCAGGTTGTGACCGCGAAATAGTGATTCTGCGCAAATTGCGCTAATAAAAATAGGGCTGGTAAGTCATTTCGGACTTGCCAGCCTTTTTTTGTGTAGCTAACTTAGATCGCTGGCAGGGGGGTCATCGACAACTGCTGTTGTAAGGGCATGACAGTCCTGATATAACTGCTGCGCGGTCGCACTATGAAGGACTCTGGTGCGATATAAATTATAAAGAGAGGAAGAGAACAGTGAATAAATCTCAACTGATTGACAAAATTGCTGCGGGTGCGGACATTTCTAAAGCTGCAGCTGGACGTGCGTTAGATGCTTTAATCGCTTCTGTTACTGAATCTCTGCAGGCTGGGGATGACGTTGCGCTGGTAGGTTTCGGTACCTTTGCTGTTAAAGAACGTGCCGCCCGTACTGGTCGCAACCCACAAACAGGTAAAGAAATTACTATCGCTGCCGCAAAAGTGCCGGGCTTCCGTGCTGGTAAAGCGCTGAAAGACGCGGTGAACTGATCGGCTTTCCCGTCAGGGAATGTGACGAAGTACAAGGGCGCATCGTGAGATGTGCCTTTTTTATTGCCTTTTCAGACCACTTTATGTGTGTTTATCGCCACTTGTGGGCTGACAATCACCCTGTTTTCTTGTCAAAATACGTCCTCACGCGCGGCGGCCATCACGTGCTATGCTGCGCGAGCTAAAGTCATCTACAGCGGAGCGTTGTTACACCATGATGGACAACCTACGCACGGCCGCCAACAGCGTCGTGCTCAAGATTATTTTCGGTATCATTATCGTCTCGTTCATTTTGACCGGGGTGAGTGGTTACCTGATTGGCGGTGGCAAAAACTATGCCGCAAAAGTGAATGGCCAGGAGATTGGCCGTGGGCAGTTTGAAAACGCCGTCGCCAGCGAACGTAACCGTATGCAGCAGCAGCTTGGTGACCAGTTCTCCGAGCTGGCGGCGAACGAAAACTACATGAAAACCATGCGCCAGCAGGTGCTGAACCGCCTGATTGACGAGTCGCTTCTGGATCAGTATGCCCGCGAGCTGGGCCTCAGCATCAGCGATGAGCAGGTGAAGCAGGCGATCTTCCAGACCCAGGCGTTCCAGACGAACGGTAAGTTCGACAACCAGCGCTTCAGCGGTATTGTCGCCCAGATGGGGATGACCACCGATCAGTACGCCCAGGCGCTGCGTAACCAGCTGACCACGCAGCAGCTGATTAACGCCATTGCGGGTACCGACTTCATGCTGCCCGGCGAGTCCGATCAGCTGGCGGCGCTGGTGTCTCAGCAGCGTGTCGTTCGCGAAGCGACCATCAACGTCAACGCCCTGGCGGCAAAACAGACCGCCAGCGATGAGGAAATCAACGCTTTCTGGCAGCAGAATCAGGCCCGTTTTATGGCGCCGGAGCAGTTCCGCGTAAGCTACATCAAGATGGATGCCGCCAGCATGCAGGAAAACGCCTCTGACGAAGAAATTCAGTCATGGTATGACCAGCACAAAGATCAGTTCACTCAGCCGCAGCGTAATCGCTACAGCGTGATTCAGACTAAAACTGAAGCTGATGCGAAAGCGGTACTGGCCGAGCTGCAAAAAGGCGCCGATTTCGCCACGCTGGCAAAAGAAAAATCGACCGATATTATCTCTGCCCGCAACGGCGGCGATATGGGGTGGATGGAAGATGCTTCTACCGTGCCTGAGCTGAAAGACGCCGGCCTGAAAGAGAAAGGCCAGCTCTCCGGGGTGATCAAATCCTCGGTTGGCTTCCTGGTGGCCCGTCTGGACGATGTCCAGCCGGCGCAGGTCAAGCCGCTGGCTGACGTGCGCAATGACATTGCGGCGAAAGTGAAGCAGGAGAAAGCGCTGGATGCTTACTATGCGCTGCAGCAGAAGGTGAGCGATGCGGCCAGCAACGATAATGAATCGCTGGCGGGCGCGGCGCAGGTCGCCGGACTGCAGGTGGTGGAAACCGGCTGGTTTGGCCGCGATAATCTGCCGGAAGAGCTGAACTTTAAACCGGTCGCTGACGCTATTTTCAACGGCGGTCTGGTCGGCGTGAACGGCGCGCCGGGCAGCAACTCCGACATCATTACCGTTGACGGCGATCGCGCCTTTGTTCTGCGTATCAGCGAGCACAAAGCCGAGGCGGTGAAACCGCTGGCCGAAGTGAAGGCGCAGGTCAGCGATATCGTTAAGCACAATAAAGCGGAACAGCAGGCGAAGCGGGATGCCGATAAGCTGCTGGCGGCGCTGAAAGACGGCAAAGGCGATGAGGCGATGAAGGCGGCTGGCCTGAGCTTTGGCGCACCGCAGACGCTTTCCCGTACCGGCCAGGATCCGCTGAGCCAGTTGGCATTTACTCTGCCGCTGCCGCAGCAGGGCAAACCGGTCTATGGCGTTGGCAGCAACATGCAAGGCGATGTGGTGCTGGTGGCGCTCGATGAAGTGAAAGCAGGCAGCATGCCGGAAGAGCAGAAGAAGGCTATGGTTCAGGGGATTACCCAGAACAATGCCCAAATCGCTTTCGAGGCGCTGATGAGCAACCTGCGCAAGGCGGCGAAAATTAAGCTGGGCGACAGCATCGACCAGCAGCAGTAATTTCGCGTCGTTTCGCAAAAATACGCAACACCATGTAATCCTCAAGGGCCGCTTTCGCGGCCCTTTCCATTTCTGTGATTTGCCTTTTGTCGGCCATCCGCACTGACGCTATCGTAGCCTTGCTGTCTAAACACAAGGAGATATCAGCATGAAATATGGAATAAAAGCACTGATGGCCGCGGGCGTTCTGGTTTTCGCGGTAGGCGCACAGGGCGCGCTGGCTGCCCCCGCCAGCGGTAATGCGCCGGTAACCAAAGAGCATGTCCAGGCGTCCTCTTCGGCGAAGGCGAAAGCGGAGCCCGGCGAGGCCGACAACGGGGCGACCAAAGTCAGCATTAACCACGCCAGCGCCGAACAGCTGGCGCAGGCTCTGAATGGCGTGGGGTTGAAAAAAGCCCAGGCGATTGTCAGCTACCGTGAGGAGTACGGACCGTTCAAAACCCTTGATGATCTGAAGCAGGTCCCAGGGATGGGCAGCGCGCTGGTGGAGCGGAATTTATCCCATCTGACGCTGTAAATTTTTTGCCAGCGCTTGCACAGCGGTGATTTTTTGCCAGGATAAAGAGGTTGCATCAAGTGGTGTGACCTCTTACCTCATAAACAACAATAACAGAAAGGCATTGATGCTATGCAGACACAAATTAAAGTTCGCGGCTATCATCTGGACGTCTACCAGCATGTGAATAACGCACGCTACCTGGAGTTCCTTGAGGAGGCCCGCTGGGATGGTCTGGAAAAGAGTCCGGCGTTTCAGTGGATGACCGAGAAAAACATCGCCTTCGTGGTGGTGAATATTAATATTAACTACCGCCGTCCGGCGGTCCTGGGCGATGTGCTGACGGTGAGCAGCAAACTGGAGCAACTCAACGGCAAAAGCGGCACGCTCAGCCAGGTGGTCACTCTCAACCCCAACGGCGAGGTGGTGGCCGATGCGCTGATTACCTTCGTCTGTATCGATTTGAAAACCCAGAAGGCGCTGCCGCTGCAAGGGGAACTGCGTGAGAAACTCGACCAGATGAACTTGCGCTGACAACCGTCGCGTGCCTGCCGGGCGGTGGCGCACCTCGACCCACGGAAGGTGATGAACCCCTTGCCCCGGTAAGCGTAGCGCTACCGGGGAAGTTGAACTGAAGCTTTTGGAAGATACCTCTGCGGAGGCTATGCCTGTGTCAGCCCGGTTTTTTGCTTCATCACCGCCATTACCCCGACTTTATCGGCCAGATACTGGTTAAGCCCGTTAGCGCGCAGGTTGCAGGCGGCGCACTGGCCGCAGCCATCGCCCTTAATGCCGTTGTAGCAGGTAAGGGTTTCCCGGCGCACCAGATCTAACTGACCCCAGTAGTCGGCCAGCGCCCAGGTCTCGGCTTTGTTCAGCCACATCAGCGGTGTTTCAAAGCGTATGTCTTTCGCCATTCCAAGGCTGACGGCGTGGTGCAGCGCTTTGACAAACTCATCGCGGCAGTCCGGGTAGCCGGAGAAGTCGGTCTCGCACACGCCGGTGATGATAGCTTCGGCTTTTACCTGATAGGCGTAGATGGCCGTCAGGGTTAAAAACAGAATATTGCGCCCCGGGACAAAAGTATTGGGAATGCCCTCGGCATTAGGCTGATAGTCCGGTACCGGAATGTTATCGCGGGTCAGGCTGCTGACCGCCAGTTCATTGAGCAGGGTAACGTCCAGCACTTTATGCGCGACGGCGCCAAGTTTCAGGGCGAGTTCGCGCGCAACGTCGATTTCCGCGCGGTGGCGTTGGCCATAATCAAAAGTGACGCAATGCACTTCATCATACTGTTGCAGAGCCTGCACCAGACAGGTGGTTGAATCTTGTCCTCCGCTGAAGACAACTACGGCGCGTTTCATGGCAATTCCTGACTAAATGAGTAAAGGCGATATGGTAGCGCCAGACGCCCGCCACCACCAGCTCTGTCACGTCGACGCCGGCAGCCAGGCGCTGGCGAAGTCGAACCAGCCGCGGGCGTTGAGGCGCAAGCCATTGACTCCCGGCGGGGCGCTGATCCGATAGTTATATTTAAACAGCGGCGTCATGATGGCGTCTTCCATCAGGCTGTTAAATACGTTGCGCAGCGCATCGTTGCGGCTGCGGGCTTCCGGCTGCGCCTGTACCGCGTCTAATGTCGCCTGCAGATGGGCATATTGCGCCCCGGTCAGCAAATTGGGCCACAGCATATCGCAGCGCAGCCACTGCTCCAGGGCATACTCCGGCGCTTCGCCGATCAGGCGGTCGCCCATCATCAGGTCGGCCTGCCCCAGATGCTGGCAGCCTTCCCAGTTTTTGGCGTCATGGAACAGCAGCGTCAGCTCGCAGCCCAGCACAGCCAGCCGCTGTCTCAGCTGTTCGGCCATGGCGTGGAGTTCGACCGGCAGATGGTAGAGCAGCGTGAGCCTGGCCGGCAGCGGCACCGCGCTGTTTTCCGGCCCCTGCGGGATGGACCATCCCGGCAACACCTCATGGCTTGGCGTAATAAGATCCTCGTCGAGCGGCAGCGTATCCAGCAACGACGAGCAGTGAATTATCGATACCAGCCGCTGGGCCTGCGCTTTGCTAAGCCGAGGGCTGTGACGCAGGGTCAGATAGCAGAAGCCAAGACTGATGCTGTTGCTGACCTGGCGCAGGTTATGCAGCTCTTCGCGATCGCCAATAGTGATCTGCACCGGGTGGCGGCAGCTGGTCCCGAGATCGCGATCGAAGAGCTGGGGGGTGATCCAGTACTCCACCGCCTGGATCAGCGGATGCTGCAGGTGGTAGCGGGGATGGTTCTCCAGGCGGACGAGTTCCGGACTAAACCGCTTCAGGCGGAACGGTCCGCAGCCGATGGCCGGATCGTCAGGATGGGCCAGTACGCTGCAATAGCTGGCGAGGCGGAACGGCAGCCAGTAGTCAGGACGATGCAGCGTGATGGTCAGGCACTGGGCGTGAGTGACATCGATGCGGCTGATGCTGGCGAACAGAGTCCGCAAGGCGGGCAGATCCAGCAGCAGCAGTAAGCGCTGCCGCAGCTGTGCGGTTTCCACCGCATCGCCGTTGTGCCAGCACAGCGTGGAGCGGATATAAAACTGCCAGCGCAGGCCGTCAGGGGAGACCTGCCAGTGGTGCGCCAGATCGCCGATCGGCATATTGTCACCTTCGTCGAAGCGCGTCAGCCCGGCATAGATCTGCCCGGCCAGATGCTGCTCGGCGCGTCCGGGCAGAAAGCCGGGACGCAGCGGCTCCAGCGGGCGATAGTAGGGAATACGCAGGGTCGGGGTATTGTTTTGCCATTGACCGCCCAGAAAGGGGTGAAGCAGGGCTTTCAGCTCCACCGGGGCTAGCTGCGCCAGCTCCAGCGCGTTTTGCTGCTGACCTTTATGCAGCGCCTGCTCCATCATCTCATTGCGCAGACGTTCCGGCGTTTTGTAAAAAGAGAGCAAGCCGCGCTTGCCGCGCCCGGAGCTGGCCTGCCAGCTTAACCATCCAGCTTCCTGCGCCTGACGCAGTAGGGTACGGACGTGGCGTTCGCTGCAAAAACAGCGTTCCGCCAGCTCGCCGACGGTGACCTGCTGCGGCGCCCCGGCAGAGGGCTGCCACAGCCGCTGGTACTGGTTTAAACGGTGTAAGAGTCTCATAAGCGCTGTCGCCCACCGGGCCGCAATAAACCCGGAACAATTTATATTATCTATTCACTATTACTTCCGTATATCCCAGGTGATACTGCAACACAAGCGAAGCCCATCACACATCGGGGAAAACACCATGGCAAAACTGGCAGCATTTGATATGGACGGCACCTTACTGATGCCGGACCATCGTCTCGGAGAAAAGACGCTCACCGCGCTGAAACGGCTGCGGGAACGCGATATCACTCTGACGTTCGCCACCGGCCGCCATGCGCTGGAGATGCACCATGTGATGGGTGAATTTTCCCTGGACGCATTTCTGATCACGGGCAACGGGACGCGCATCCACTCGCTGGAAGGGGAGGAGCTGTACCGTCAGGATCTCAATCCCGAGGTAGCGGAAGACGTGCTGCATAGTCGATGGGATACCCGGGCCAGCATGCACGTGTTTAATGACGGCGGTTGGTTCACCGGCCAGGCAAGACCTGAGCTGCTGAAGGCGCATGTCTTCAGCGGGTTTCGCTATCAACTGTGCGATCCGAAACGTATGTCGGCGCATCATGTCACCAAGATCTGCTTCTGCGGCGATCATGACGATCTGCGCCGCCTGCGGATCCAACTGAATGAGGCGCTGGGCCAGCGCGCGTTTCTCTGCTTCTCGGCGATGGACTGTCTGGAAGTGCTGCCGGTTGGCTGCAATAAAGGCGCGGCGCTGGCGAGGCTGAGCCAGCACCTGGGACTCACCCTACAGGAGTGCATGGCCTTCGGCGATGCGATGAACGATCGCGAGATGCTTCGCAGCGTTGGGCGGGGGTTCATCATGGGCAACGCGATGCCGCAGCTGAAAGCCGAGCTGCCGCATCTCCCGGTTATTGGCGACTGCCGGCATCAGGCGGTCTCCCATTTTTTAACGCATTGGCTGGATAATCCTGATCTTCCTTATTCCCCCGAATAGAGAGACCCTTCCAGCAAGCCAGATAGCATTCTATCTGGCTTTTTTTATGTTCTGCCGACCAGCCGGGCGATCTCCGCCTGCCAGGGGGCGATATCGCCGATGTTGGCCGCCACCCACTGCGGGTTGTAATAGCTTTCCAGATAACGCTCGCCGCTGTCGCACAGCAGGGTGACGAGGGAACCCGTGCGTCCTTCCTCGCGCATCCGCGCGGCCAGCTGCAGCACGCCCCACATGTTGGTCCCGGTCGAGGCGCCGACTTTTCGCCCAAGCTGCGTTTCCAGCCACAGAGCAGTGGCCACGCTCGCCGCATCCGGCACGCGCAGCATCTCATCGACAACATCGGGAATAAACGATGGCTCGACGCGCGGGCGGCCGATGCCTTCAATTTTGCTGCCGATCGGGCTGCGCAGGCTGGCGTCGCGGGTCTGCCAGTAATCGAGGAATACTGAATTTTGCGGGTCGACAACCATCAGCTGCGTCTCGTAACCCTGGCTGCGAATATAGCGGCCAATGGTCGCCGAGGTCCCCCCGGTGCCGGCGCTCATCACGATCCACGACGGCTGCGGGTGCGGTTCATGGCTCATCTGGCGGAAAATACTGTCGGCGATATTGTTATTGCCGCGCCAGTCGGTGGCCCGCTCGGCGAAGGTAAACTGATCCATATAGTGGCCGTTCAGTTCACGCGCCAGCGTTTCGGAAGCCGCGTAGATTTCGCAGGCGCTCTGCACAAAATGGCAGCGTCCGCCGTAGAACTCGATCTGTTCGATTTTTCGTCTGGCGGTGCAGGAGGGCATCACGGCGATAAACGGCAGCCCCAGCAGGCGGGCGAAATAGGCCTCAGAAACTGCAGTCGAACCCGAAGACGATTCGATAATCGTGGTGCCTTCTTTGATCCAGCCGTTGCACAGGCCATAGAGAAACAGCGACCGCGCCAGACGATGTTTGAGGCTACCGGTCGGATGCGTACTTTCATCCTTCAGATAAATCGGGATCCCCGGAAAACCAGGCAGCGCCAGGCGAATCAGGTGTGTATCGGCGGAACGCTGATAGTCGGCGTTAATTTCACTAATGGCGTGTTTTACCCAGGCGCTATTCATCTCGGATTCCTGTTTGTCATTTTGTGCCCAGCTTAGCGGATTGTGCGGGAAAAATTGTTGCTATTTGGCCTTTCAATTACAATTGCGGGAGTAAATTATTCTCTCTGGTGGCCTTATGTTAGATAAAATTGACCGTAAGCTGCTGGCGCTGCTGCAGGAAGATTGCACCCTCTCTTTGCAGGCGCTGGCCGATGCCGTTAATCTGACCACGACCCCTTGCTGGAAACGCCTGAAACGACTCGAGGATGAGGGTATTCTCCGCGGGCGCGTCGCCTTACTGGATGCGGAAAAGGTGGGGCTGGGGCTGACGGCGTTTGTCCTGATCAAGACCCAGCATCACAGCAGCGACTGGTATTGCCATTTTGTGAGCGAAGTGACGCAGATGGCTGAAGTGCTCGGCTTCTGGCGGATGGCGGGGGAGTATGACTATCTGCTGCGGGTGCAGGTGGCCGATATGAAGCGCTATGACGACTTTTATAAACGGTTGGTGAACAGCGTGCCGGGGCTGTCGGATGTCACTTCGAGTTTTGCCATGGAACAGATAAAATACACCACCGCCTTGCCTGTCGAATAACGGTATTGCGCCGTAACCCATAACAAATCAGGATCTTACTGCTTGCGATTATTTGCACAACTCAGCTGGTATTTCCGCCGGGAGTGGCGCCGCTATCTTGGCGCAATTGCCCTGCTGGCCATTATTGCCGTCCTGCAGCTTGTTCCGCCGAAGGTGGTGGGCATTGTGGTCGACGGCGTGACGCAACAACATTACACCGCGGAGAAGGTGTGGATGTGGATCGGCGCGCTGGTGCTGATCGCGGTGATGGTCTACCTGCTGCGCTATGTCTGGCGCGTGCTGCTGTTCGGCGCCTCTTACCAGCTGGCGGTCGAACTGCGGGAAGACTTTTACCGGCAGCTGAGCCGCCAGCATCCGGCGTTCTATTTGCGCCATCGCACCGGGGATCTGATCGCCCGCGCCACCAACGACGTGGACCGGGTGGTGTTTGCCGCCGGTGAAGGGGTGTTAACCCTGGTGGATTCCCTGGTGATGGGCTGTGCGGTGTTGATTGTGATGTCGACGCAGATTAGCTGGCAGCTCACCCTGCTGGCGCTGCTGCCGATGCCGCTGATGGCCCTGGCGATCAAACGCAACGGCGATGCCCTTCACGAACGTTTTCGCGTCGCCCAGGCGGCCTTTTCCAGCCTCAACGATCGCACGCAGGAGAGCCTGACCAGCATCCGCATGATTAAGGCGTTCGGGCTGGAGGATCGCCAGTCGGCGCAGTTTGCCGCCGATGCGGCTGATACCGGAGCGAAAAATATGCGCGTGGCGCGAATTGACGCTCGCTTCGACCCTACCATCTATATCGCCATCGGGGCAGCGAACCTGCTGGCCATCGGCGGCGGCAGCTGGATGGTGATCCACGGCAGCCTGACGCTGGGGCAGCTGACCAGCTTCGTGATGTACCTTGGCCTGATGATCTGGCCGATGCTGGCGCTGGCGTGGATGTTTAACATCGTGGAGCGCGGTAGCGCGGCCTATGGTCGTATCCGCACCCTGCTCGAAGAGGCGCCGGCGGTGGACGACGGGACCGAGACGGTGCCGGCAGGCCGCGGCGTCCTGCAGGTCGCTATCCGCGATTTCATCTATCCGCAGGCGAGCAAACCTTCACTGGAACAGGTTAATTTTACCCTTCAGCCGGGGCAAATGTTGGGCATCTGCGGGCCGACGGGCGCCGGCAAAAGCACCATTCTGGCCCTGCTGCAGCGCCATTTTGACGTCACCAGCGGCGAGATCCGCTTTCACGATCTGCCGCTACCGCGTCTGCAGCTCGACAGCTGGCGCGAACGGCTGGCGGTGGTCAATCAGACGCCGTTTTTATTCTCCGATACCGTCGCCAATAATATCGCGCTGGGAAAACCGGACGCGACGCCGGAACAGATTGAGCGGGTGGCGCGGCTGGCCAGCGTGCATGACGACATTCTGCGTCTGCCCCAGGGGTACGATACCGAAGTGGGCGAGCGCGGCGTGATGCTCTCCGGCGGCCAGAAACAGCGTATCTCTATTGCCCGCGCCCTGCTGCTGGAGGCCGAAATTCTGATCCTGGATGATGCCTTATCGGCGGTGGATGGTCGCACCGAACACCAGATCCTGCATAACCTGCGCCAGTGGGGAGAGGGCCGGACGGTGATCATCAGCGCCCACCGGCTGTCGGCGCTGACCGAGGCCAGTGAAATTCTGGTGCTGCAGCATGGGCATGTCGCCCAGCGCGGCCGCCATGAGGCGCTGGCCGTGCAGCCAGGCTGGTATCGCGACATGTATCGCTATCAGCAGCTGGAGGCCGCGCTCGACGAGGTTCCCCAGGAGCAAGAGGAGGTCCTGGATGCGTAGCTTTACCGAACTCTGGCCGACGCTTAAACGCCTGCTGGCCTATGGTTCACCGTGGCGTAAGCCGCTGGCCATCGCGGTGGCGATGATGTGGATCGCGGCGGCGGCAGAGGTGAGCGGTCCGCTGCTTATCAGTTATTTCATCGACAATATGGTGGCGAAACATACTCTGCCGCTGAAGCTGGTGGCAGGCCTGGCGGCAGCCTATATCGGTCTGCAGCTGCTGGCGGCGTTACTGCACTATAGCCAGTCGCTGCTGTTTAACCGCGCCGCGGTTGGCGTGGTCCAGCAGTTACGCAGCGATGTGATGGATGCCGCCCTGCATCAGCCGCTCAGCGAGTTTGATACTCAGCCGGTCGGGCAGCTTATCTCCCGGGTAACCAACGATACGGAAGTCATTCGCGACCTGTACGTGACGGTAGTGGCGACGGTGCTGCGTAGCGCGGCGCTGATCGGCGCGATGCTGGTGGCGATGTTTAGCCTCGACTGGCGGATGGCGCTGGTGGCGATCGCGATTTTCCCGGCGGTGCTGATCGTGATGATCATTTATCAGCGCTATAGTACGCCGATCGTGCGCCGGGTGCGCGCCTGGCTTGCCGACATCAACGATGGCTTTAACGAAGTGATCAACGGCATGGGGGTCATTCAGCAGTTCCGCCAGCAGGCGCGTTTTGGCGAACGGATGCGTGAGGCCAGCTACGCCCACTACCTGGCGCGGATGCAGACGCTACGCCTCGACGGTTTTCTGCTGCGTCCGCTGCTGAGTCTTTTTTCCTCGCTGGTGCTGTGTGGGCTGCTGATGCTGTTCGGCTTTAGCGCGGCGGGCACGATTGAGGTCGGGGTCCTGTATGCGTTTATCAGCTATCTCGGGCGCCTTAACGAGCCGCTCATTGAGCTGACCACCCAGCAGTCGATGCTGCAGCAGGCGGTGGTCGCCGGCGAACGCGTTTTCGAACTGATGGACCGTCCGCGCCAGGCGTGGGGCGCCGATGACGCGCCGCTGAGCAGCGGTCGGGTGGAAATCGACCATCTCTCCTTCGCCTACCGCGGGGATCGTCTGGTCCTCCAGGATATCACGCTGGATATCCCTTCCCGCAGCTTTGTGGCGCTGGTCGGGCATACCGGCAGCGGGAAGAGTACCCTCGCCAGTCTGATGATGGGCTATTATCCGTTAACCCACGGGGAGATCCGCATCGATGGCCGGCCGCTCGCTTCTCTTAGCCACAGCGCGTTGCGTAGGGGCATCGCGATGGTGCAACAGGATCCGGTGGTGCTGGCGGATACCTTCTACGCCAACGTCGCGCTGGGCCGGGACATCAGCGAAACCCAGGTCTGGGAAGCGCTGGAGGCGGTGCAGCTGGCGGCGGTGGCGCGCAGCATGAGCGACGGCCTGTACACCCAACTGGGCGAGCAGGGCAATAATCTCTCCGTCGGACAGAAGCAACTGCTGGCGCTGGCGCGCGTGCTGGTGGACACCCCGCAGGTACTGATTCTGGATGAGGCGACGGCAAACATCGACTCCGGTACCGAGCAGGCGATCCAGCAGGCGCTGGCGAAGGTTCGCCAGCATACCACCCTGGTGGTTATCGCCCATCGGCTGTCGACCATCGTCGAGGCGGATACCATTCTGGTTCTGCATCGTGGTCAGGCCGTCGAGCGGGGCAACCACCAGCAGCTGCTGGCGGCGAAAGGCCGCTACTGGCAGATGTATCAGCTACAGCTGGCTGGTGAAGAGCTGGCGGCCAGCGCCAGAGAAGAGTCGCTCAGCGCCTGATGCACCACCAGCAGGCAGCGAAGGCTGGGCGGCCTGTCGTGGTGCAAAAACGTTACATCAAATGCACCGCTGTGGTGCATTTTTGCCCGTTAAATGCCTTTACGCCGGCTAATGCCTGACCTCTCGCCTGTTTTTTGCCATCAAAGGGCCGCTCAGCGGCTTTTTTTCATTTCTGGCATAGCCCTTGCTTTATATCCATCGTGTTAGCTGCGGCCATTACCGAATACTGACTGGAGGGGACTTATGAAGCTGGTTACCGTGGTAATCAAACCATTCAAACTGGAAGACGTGCGTGAAGCCTTGTCTTCCATCGGCATTCAGGGCCTGACGGTCACTGAAGTCAAAGGATTTGGCCGTCAGAAAGGACATGCGGAGCTCTACCGCGGCGCCGAGTATAGCGTCAACTTTCTGCCAAAAGTGAAGATTGATGTGGCGATCGCCGACGATCAGCTGGATGAAGTTATCGATGTCATCAGCAAAGCGGCTTACACCGGAAAAATTGGCGACGGCAAAATTTTTGTCGCTGAATTGCAGCGCGTCATTCGCATCCGTACCGGCGAAGCTGACGAAGCGGCACTGTAATTTCCAGACCACACAGTGATGGGGAACGAAACAATGAAAATGGCAACAATGAAATCGGGTCTGGGGGCATTAGCCCTTCTTCCGGGGCTGGCGATGGCCGCGCCTGCGGTGGCGGACAAAGCCGATAACGCGTTTATGATGATTTGCACCGCGCTGGTTCTGTTTATGACTATCCCGGGGATTGCGCTGTTTTACGGCGGCCTGATCCGCGGTAAGAACGTTCTTTCCATGCTGACGCAGGTGATTGTCACCTTTGGCCTGGTCTGCGTACTGTGGGTCATTTATGGCTATACCCTGGCCTTCGGCACCGGCGGCAGCTTCTTCGGCAGCTTTGACTGGGTGATGCTGAAAAATATTGAACTGAAAGCGCTGATGGGCACCTTCTATCAGTATATCCACGTCGCCTTCCAGGGCTCGTTCGCCTGCATCACCGTCGGGCTGATCGTCGGGGCGCTGGCTGAACGTATCCGTTTCTCCGCCGTGCTGATTTTCGTGGTGGTGTGGATGACGCTCTCCTACGTGCCGATTGCGCATATGGTCTGGGGCGGCGGTCTGCTGGCGACGCATGGCGCGCTGGATTTCGCCGGCGGCACCGTTGTGCACATCAACGCCGCGGTCGCCGGGCTGGTGGGCGCGTATATGATGGGCAAACGCGTGGGCTTCGGCAAAGAAGCGTTCAAACCGCATAACCTGCCGATGGTGTTCACCGGCACCGCTATCCTCTACGTGGGTTGGTTCGGTTTCAATGCCGGGTCTGCCAGCGCAGCGAATGAAATCGCGGCCCTGGCGTTCGTTAACACCGTCGTGGCGACCGCCGCTGCTATCCTGGCGTGGACCTTTGGCGAATGGGCTCTGCGCGGCAAACCTTCACTGCTGGGCGCCTGCTCCGGGGCAATTGCCGGTCTGGTTGGCGTTACGCCGGCGTGTGGTTATATCGGTGTCGGCGGCGCGCTGATCGTCGGTATCGCCTCTGGCCTGGCGGGTATCTGGGGCGTGACTGCGCTGAAACGCTGGCTGCGTGTGGATGACCCTTGCGACGTCTTCGGCGTTCACGGCGTCTGCGGCATCGTCGGCTGTATTCTGACCGGTATCTTCGCGGCGACTTCTCTGGGCGGCGTCGGTTATGCGGAAGGCGTCACCATGGGCCATCAGCTGCTGGTGCAACTGGAAAGTATCGGCATTACCGTGGTCTGGTCCGGCGTCGTCGCTTTTATCGGCTACAAAGTAGCGGATATGACCGTAGGGCTACGCGTGCCGGAAGAGCAGGAGCGCGAAGGGCTGGACGTCAACAGCCATGGCGAAAACGCTTACAACGCCTGACAGAAAACCCTTCTCCATGTAGCAAAAAGCCTCCCGTAGGGGAGGCTTTTTTTATGCGTTGCGGTTGCGCATCACCCCTTCCTGCACCGTTGAGGCAACCAGCGTGCCATCCTGGGTGTAGAACTCGCCGCGGACGAAGCCGCGGGCGCTGGAGGCCGAGGTGCTTTCGACGCTGTACAGCAGCCACTCATTGATATTAAACGGCCGATGGAACCACATCGAGTGATCGATAGTGGCGACCTGCATGCCGGGCTCAAGGAAACCAACGCCGTGCGGCTGCAGCGCCACCGGCAGGAAGTTAAAGTCCGAGGCATAGCCCAGCAGATACTGATGAATGCGCAGATCGTCGGGAACGGCGCCGTTGGCGCGCAGCCACACCTGACGCACCGGCTCGGCGATATGGCCTTTCATCGGGTTATGAAACTCCACCGGGCGGATCTCCAGCGGCTTATCGCAGAGGAATTTGTCTTTCACCTGCGGCGGCAGGAGATGCGCCAGCTTGCGGGCAATGTCGGTTTCCGAAGGCAGCCCATCAGGGGAGGGGGCGGCCGGCATCGCTTTCTGATGTTCATAGCCGTGCTCTGGCGCCTGGAAGGAGGCGGTCATATAGAAGATCGGCTTCCCGTTCTGGATGGCGGCGACCCGGCGGGCGCTAAAGCTGTTGCCGTCGCGCAGCACCTCCACATCGTAGACGATCGGTTTTTGACTGTCGCCGGGGCGCAGAAAGTAGCTGTGAAACGAATGCACCAGACGTTCAACGGGCACGGTCTCTTTTGCCGCATACAGCGCCTGGCCCACCACCTGGCCGCCAAAAACCTGGCGCAATCCCAGGTCTTCGCTCTGTCCACGGAACAACCCTTCCTCAATTTTTTCCAAATCTAATAATGCCAGCAGGTTAGAGAGTGCCTGACTCATACTTTTCCTCAGTTAACAATGGCGGCGCCGCGCGCGTAATGTGGCAAAGTATAACCTGGAATCGCAAGTGGTCCGATGGGTGTAATAATCTGAATAACAACCGGTCAACAGGAAGAAATCTGCGATCTGTGCCACACTTATTGACGACACGAAAGTTCCTGCCGGCGAAGCGGCGGAACATCCTCCTGGGTATTAAGGGATGATAAGGAGAACATCATGAAATTTGCCTATATGTTTAGTGCCTTAACCGTCGCCGCGACGCTGACCGCCTGTGCTAATCACCACTCGAACAATTCTTCGACGCAGGCGGCCGCACCCGACCCTTACGGTATTGCGACGCTGAGCGTGGCGCAGCAGCAGCCGAGCGTCACGGGGACGATTAATATCCGCCAGAGAATCGCTTTGCCGCCGGATGCGGTGCTGACGGTGACCCTGTCGGATGCTTCTCTGGCCGATGCGCCAGCCCGCGTATTGTCGCAAAAAGCGGTGCGTACCGAAGGCAAGCAGGCGCCATTCAACTTTGCACTGCCTTACAACCCGGCAGATATTCAACCGAACGCCCGCATTCTGTTGAGCGCAGCGATTACGGTTAACGGCCAGCTGATGTTCATTACCGATACCGTGCAGACGGTGATCAACCAGGGGGGCACCCATGCCGACCTGACGCTGGTTCCGGTTCAGCAGACCGCCGTGCCTGTCGCACAGTAAGCTCGCTAAGCCCCCGAATGGGGGCTTTTTTTTGGTCTTCAGTAAACCCAGCGATAGCGCTGGAGATCGATATGGCCGCCGCCGGAGACCTGCACCCCTTCGGCCAGCAGCGCCTGACGCTGCCGCTGCAGATCGGGGCCGGTGAGGGAGATATCGCCATGGCGATTGACTACCCGATGCCAGGGCAGAGTGGACCCTTCCGGCAGACGCTTCAGCACACCGCCCACCTGGCGCGCCGCGCGCGGCGAACCAGCCAGCCTGGCGACGTCGCCATAGGTCGTGACATACCCTTCCGGTATCGACGCCACAATGTGCCAGACACGTTGGGGAAATGTATCGTGCGGATCCATATTCAGTCCTGTTACCCGAAAAACGCCAGCATAAGCGCTGATCTTCAGGCTGTACAGCCTGCCCGATCAGGCGGGCTGTTCGACGGTGAACGTCAGAGCGAGGCCGAGGATCTGCATGCCATGGACATTGTCGGAAGGTGAACTGGCGATGAGGCTCTCAAGGAATTTTAACCGCTGCGAGGTCGCGTTGATGATCAGCTTCGCGCGCAGGCCCGGCATGGTCAGCGACGAGATGGGGTATACCACCCGACCGCTGATGTAGACCGGTAGCTTGCGCAGTTCCACCTGGCGCAGGACGCCGACGGTGGAATAGAGCAGCGCCAGCGGCGTGACCGCCCGCACCGGCGCCTGACTGATGGTCACGAAGTCGAGCATTTTTTCAGGGCGCAGATAATTCACCCCCTGAAAGGCGATGGTCATCCCTTCAATGGCGGGTAAAGGCAGAGTGATGGTCTGTGGTGATGAGTCAGTCATTCGATTACCGTCGAGACAAGGTGCTGATGATAAAAGGGGACGCAAGATGGCTAAGTATGGTGGATATCCCGACTGTGTGCTGAGCGCGCGCTCGCAATCTCACAGGTTGAGCGTGAGTGACTGGTTTTATTCGCGTTATTGCGCAATAAACCAGCAGGCAGTCGGGGCGTGCTTGCAATTCACCAGGTCAGCAGGGATAATGCGCCAGCGCGTTGGGTAACAACGCTCTCAATGGGGGCTCTGTTGGTTCTCCCGCAACGCTACTCTGTTTACCAGGTCAGGTCCGGAAGGAAGCAGCCAGAGCAGACGACGTGTGTGCCGGGATGTAGCTGGCAGGGCCCCCACCCATTTCGGCCTTCGTAATTTTCCCCTTGTATTTGTGCGGTCTTCTCTGCTGGCCAGAATTTATTTCTGATACAGATCACATATTATTTTTAGTTGCTAAAACACCCTCTACTTATTCCATAATATTTACTTGTCATAAATCTGAAATGCTACTGAAATATTAATGTCATTTGCGTGTCATAAATAAAGCGCATCTTATTGGTGGGAATTTGTTGCCAGATCCATGCTATAAAATATATCTCTGGATCAGCATGTTAACTTCGTGTATTAATTATGATGATTTTATTGCACGGGAAGCGTAGCTATGACCACAGTGGTTTTGAATGTAAAAATTGACGCTGAGTTAAAAGAGAAGTTGCGTCATTATGCGGAAGTGAATAACGAGAACCTGGGTACGGCAACGGAAAAGCTGCTGCAGCTGGCTTTTCAGCTGGAGGCGTCAGCAGATGAGGCGGGGGTGACGGAAGAGGACATTGACAGCCAGCATACCGAAGAGGAAGCGACGCCATTAACCCCTAAAGAAATCAAAGCATTAAGAAAACTTCTGAAGAAGAAAAAATGAAACAACAATTCTCTACAGCCAGCAACTACAGCGAAGCCTGCGATATGTTGCGCTCAGGATACGTGAAACACGTTCGCCTGAACTGGAATATCGGTAGTGATGAGTTCTTTCGCATTGCCTCCGACTGGTGTGACACCGGCGCTAAAATTAAAAAAGATGAAGATGGCTTTATTATTTCCTTGAAAGGGTTTCCTATTCCGCGCCAGCATTAATGAAATTGCCTTATTTCCGTCACCGGGTTGCCATAACCAGATGGCAGGATACCCAGGCAATTTTATAAAAACATCTCATATACCTCATGGATGACGGACTTTTGACGGGCTGAAGCCAGCCCGTCGATATTTTCTTATATTATTTTCCGCAAACGCGTACTTTCCCGCTGTTCTGCAAGGCTGTGCCACAATGGTTGTAGCGTGGAGAAGGCCTGGCGCAATGCTTCATCCGGCAGCGTAAACGGCAGACGTAAATAGCGATCGAACGCGCCCTCCAGACCAAACCGCGTGCCGGTGCCGATATGGATCCCCTGGCTTTCCGCACGCGCAGAGAACAAAGTGGCTAGCATGTCAGGGAGTTCCACCCAAAAAGAGAGCCCGCCTTCCGGTGGCGTAAAGCGCCAGCGGGGAAAATACTCTTTCATCAGCTCTTCGCACATGTCCCGGCGCGCCTTCAGCATCTCCCGTCGCGGCGGCAGCAGCGTGGCGGCGTTTGCCAGCAGCCAGCTGCAGGCCAGCTGCTCCAGCAGCGGCGTACCCAAGTCCAGAGAGTCGCGGGCCTGAATAAGCGAGGCGATTGTTCGCGTGCTGGCGCGGATCCAGCCGATGCGCAGTCCCCCCCAGAAACTTTTCCCGGCCGAACCGATGGTGATCACCGCGGCGTCGGGATTAAAGCAGGCCAGCGGCGGCGGGGGCGGGGCGTTATACCAGAGGTCGACCATGGTCTCATCGATCACCAGCGTTGTTCGCGTCCTGGCCGCGATGTCCGCGACCCGCTGGCGGGTGAGGGCATCCATACAGCGCCCGGTGGGGTTGTGAAAATCCGGCATCAGCCACGCCAGACGCGGCGCGGTCTGCGCAATGATCGCCGCGAATCCATCGCAGTCCCACCCCTGCTGTGGGAGTGCGACCCCAATGGGCCGGCAGGAGGCGCCCTGAATGGCGCTGATGGCCATTGGATAGGTCGGGGCATCAATGACCACCCGGTCACCGGGGCCGGTGAACAGACGCAGGATTAGCGCGAAGGCGCTGAGCGCGCCGTTGACCACCATCACTTCATCGGGCCGCGTCGGCAGGCCACGTTCGCTGTAGCGCCGGGCAATCGCTTCCCGCAGCACCGGGAGCCCCTGCTGATCGTAACCGGTCTGGGCGAGATAGGGCGGCAGCAGGGTCATGGCATGCTGGAAGGCCTGATGGACCTCCGGACCGGCGCTGAGGGCGGCGGTAGAGAGATTGATCGTCGAGGGGGTCGCAGAGGGCGGCGGCAGGTCGGCAGGGCGTTCCGGCAAAACAATGCGCGACCCGCTTCCCTGGCGGCTTTGGAGAAATCCCTCCTCCCGCAGCTGGCCGAGGGCGCTGGCGATGGTCGTCCGGCTGACGTTGAGGGCCGCCGCCAGCTCGCGCTCGCCGGGCAGGCGCGTCTGTAGCGTCAGACGGCCATCGAGGATCAGCAGGCGGAGCGCTTCCGCCAGCTGGCGCCATAGCGGTGTGCGTGAACTGGACTCCTGCCAGTTGCCGAGCAGGCGTACCAGGGACTGTGTTCCAAAGCGTCGGGCTGACATAGCGATCCACTTTTCCAAAACTGGCCATTAATTATCAGTCCATTTTTGCTGATGATGAGGGCATTCGCAATGATGTTGAGGAAAAAATATGCTTCGTCGCCTGCTGCAGTTATATATCGGTCTGGTGCTCTACGGCGTGTCCACGGCGCTCTTCGTGCATGCTAATCTCGGCGCCGATCCGTGGGACGTCTTTCATCTTGGAGTGGCTAAACAGCTGGGGATCAGTTTCGGGACCGTGATTATTCTGACCGGCGCCGCGGTGCTGCTGCTATGGATCCCGATCCGGCAGATGCCGGGGCTCGGTACGGTGAGCAATGTGATAGTGCTGGGGTTGGCGGCGGACGCCACGCTGGCCGTCCTGCCGCCGCTGGAATCGCTGGTGGCGCGCAGTGCGCTGCTGGTGGTGGCGATTGTGCTGAACGCTATCGCCACCGGGATGTACATTGGCGCGGGGTTTGGCCCGGGTCCGCGCGATGGCCTGATGACCGGCCTGCACGCTCGCACCGGCTGGTCATTGCGCGGTATCCGGACGGCGATCGAGCTTTCCGTGCTGCTGATTGGCTGTCTGCTGGGGGGCAAGTTTGGCGTCGGAACCGTCATTTACGCGCTGTCGATTGGACCGCTTATCCAGCTGTGCCTGCCGTGGTTCAGTCAGCCCGTCAACCGCAACGCGGTCAACACTCCCCGGGAGAGCGTCTCCTGAAGGGAACCCGCGCCCTCGTCGTCAAGAAGAGGGCGCTTTGTGGTTTACAGACCGCTCAGGCCATGAAGCATCATGTAGATCCCCACCACAATAATCAGTGCACCTGAGATCCAGGGCGCCTTGCGCGAGAGGTCGTTAAGCCACGGCCAGCGGCGGGTGGCATGTTTCATGCTCAGGGCGGCGATAGCCCCTGAAGCCACCAGCGTCAGCGCCAGACCGACGCTAAAGCCCAGCACCAGCGTGGCGCCCAGCGAGAATTTCTTCAGCTGTAAACAGATAAGCAGCACGGTAATGGACGCCGGGCAGGGGATCAGCCCGCCGGTCAGGCCAAACAGCACGATCTGCCCGGTGGTCACCTGGCGGCCATCGAAGCGCCGGTTAATCTCCTGAGCATGGGCCCGCTGATGCGCATCCTGCCACTCTTCCGCCACCAGCGGCGCGGCGGATGAGGACGCATGGTGATGGTCATGGTGGTGATCATGTTCGTGGTGATGATCATGTTCGTGGTGGTGATCATGGTGCGTGTGGGGCTGCGATTCGCGCCAGGTGCGCCAGAGCATCCAGCAGGCAATCAGCACAATGACAATCCCTGAGACCAGCTGAAACCAGGGTTCAGAGGTTTGGGCGTTCCAGCCGCGGCCAAACCACAGACCGGCCATGGCGATCAGCCAGACCACCGCCGTATGCGAAACCGTGGCCGCCAGCCCCAGCAGTACCGCCTGTTTTAAGGTTCCTCGCACCGCCACGATAAAGGCGGCCATCATTGTTTTTGAGTGCCCGGGTTCGAGGCCGTGCAGCGCGCCGAGCAGTATTGCGCTGGGAATAAACAGCCAGGCATTGCCCTGCTGCAAAAGGGAAGTGAAATCGTTCATATCGGGATCCTTGCCAAAAGTGCGTTTATCCTACTCCCCCCCAGTAGTAAAATACTACCCCCCAGTAGATAAAGCGGCTAATAAAAGGGATCATGGTATGCTGGCAGGCGTTGCTGACCACGCAGGTCGGTAATCCCGGACAGAAAAAAACGGTGGATCGCGTAATGTCACACACAGTGAGAGACAAAAAGAAGTTACTGACCCGGCTGAAGAAAATTCAGGGGCAGAGTACCGCATTAGAGAAAATGCTTAATCGCGAGCATGAGTGCGCTGAGGTGCTACAGCAGCTGGCGGCGATCCGCGGCGCGGTCAATGGCATGATGCTGCAGGTTATCCAGGGACATCTCACCGACCATGTGGTGAAAGAGCCAGACGAGACGCAGCGTGAGGCGGATCTGGAGACGGTGATGCAGGTGATTAAATCCTATCTGAAGTAGCCTCCGGCAGAGGGCGGCGAAGAGGCCGCGCCCGCTGACCTTCTGCGCAGGCCGCCTGCCGCTTAATGCGCATGGAGGTTCTCTTCCGCCCACAGAATAAACGACTCTTTTGGCAGCGCTTTGCTGTACAGCCAGCCCTGGGCGTACTGAACGCCATGCTGTCTCAGCCAATCGCGCTGGCTTACGGTTTCCACCCCTTCGGCGACGGTGGCCAAATTGAGCGCCTTGGCCATTTCAATAATGTGCGGCGTCAGCGGCCGGTACTCGAGGGTATCGACAAAGGATTTATCGATTTTCAGCGTGTCGACGTCCAGCTTCTGCAGATAGCTCAGGCTGGAGTAGCCGGTACCGAAATCGTCAATCGAAATGCGGTGCCCGGCCTCGCGGTAGTGTGCGATCACCGGCATGGTGGTCTCCGGGTCAACAAACCCGCGCTCGGTGATCTCAAGGATAATCTGTTCCGCGGCGATCCCCCAGTGCTGCAGCTGATCGTGTAATAGCTTGGGTAGGGTGGGAGAGCGTAAGTCATCCACCGACAGGTTGATGGAGATATGCACTTCCGGCCGCTGCCTCAGCCAGGGACCCAGGTCGGCAAAAATTTTCCTGACGATATCTTCCGTCAGCTGGGTGATCAGTCCGGTTTGCTCGGCCAGGGGAATGAAGATATCCGGCGATAAAAAGGTGCCGTCGGGTTGCTGCCAGCGCGCCAGCGCTTCGGCCCCGGCGATTTTTCCGTCCTGCAATGAAATAATCGGCTGATAGTGAACCTGAATCGCCTGGGAATTGAGGGCGTCCAGCATACTGTTGCGCGGTGAACGCAGGTGTCTCAGCAGGCGCAGCAGCAGCCAGGTGGCAAGCAGGCTGGTGAAGATGCCGACAGGGAGCCAGAAGATCAGCTGCTGGCGAATACGCTGCTGTAGCGGCAGCGTGGATGACCAGGTCACAATGCCGGATCCCAGCTCGGGAATGCGCTGGATCCGGTAGACCGTATTATCCAGGGTCAGCATATTCAGGTGCGGATCTTTAATCCGTTGCCAGACCTTCGCCGGCAGCGGCTGGCTGCTGATCACCATTTTCAGATGGTCCAAACCAAACAGCATGGTATGGATCTTCTCCTCGCTGGCGGGCACCACATCAATGAAGGAGATGGGATCGATCATTACCATATGCTGCCGGCTGGCCATGGCCGTCATCTGGTGATTAAGGCCAAGATCGTTAATCGAGGTCAGCCAGGTGCGATAGCCGTCGGGGGCAATGTGGTCCGGTGGCGGGAAGGTCACCGCAACGCTATGGTCTTCCAGGGAGGAGCATTGCGGTACGGAATCTTCCAGCCAGAGCACTTCCTGCACGTAGCGATGGGTATAGGCGATCCGGCGGAGGGCGAGCAGATGCTCCGGGCTACAGGAAGCGGCAGAGTGTGAGTCGGCCTCCCGCAGTGCTTCCCGGGCCTGATCGGCGACCTGCAGCGTGCGGACGACAATACGGTTGGAATAATCATCCAGCTCACGATAGAACTGCATTTTGGCCTGCCGCGCCGCCTGCCAGATGCTGAGCGAGATAGGCAGGATGATGGCCAGTATCAGCACTCCTGTAAACAGCGCCATCAGATGCCGGGTCCTCATGCCTGTATCCTTATCGTTCGCCGGGTGTCATCAGTATATGCGAAAGATAAACCGGGCGCAGCGGGAGAAATCGCGCTGCGTGGGCAAAAAAACCGGCATCACAATAACCTGCGATGCCGGGAGAGAAGGATGATTCCGATGCAGCAGAATAAAAATGAGGGTGTGAATGCCGGGCAGGATGTATTCCGGCATTCAGTCGCAGCATACGCTGCGCAGATGACAGCAATATGTTGGCTTAGTGGGCGTCCGGCGCCGTGATATCGGCGCTGATGCGCAGATCGTTCTCATCAAACACCATGCAGAAGCGGTCATCGAAGGCCAGATTAATCTTCTGCCACGGGCGGAAATGGACGTCGCCGGGCAGCAGAACCTTGACGTTATCGTGACCGTAGCACTGGCCGAACAGGTAGGTATTGTTGCCCAGACGCTCCACCACTTCACATTGAAACTCCACCACGGTACCGGTGGAGACTTCCGGCGTGAGGTGCTCTGGCCGGATCCCCAGCGTGACCGCGGCGCCGGGCTTCAGCGGTTGGGTGGCAACGTTCAGGGTGAGCTGTTGGTCCTGGGCGAGGGTGACCGTTAAGCGCTCTGCCTGCCAGTCGCTGACGGTGGCCGGCAAAAAGTTCATCTTTGGCGAGCCGATAAAACCGGCGACGAACTTGTTGACCGGATTGTAGTACAGCGCCATCGGCGAACCCATTTGTTCGACCTTCCCGTAGTTCATGACTACGATTTTATCGGCGAGCGTCATCGCCTCCACCTGATCGTGCGTGACATACACCATGGTGGTCTTCAGCTCCTGGTGCAGTCGGGCGATATGCAGGCGCATATCGACGCGCAGCTCGGCATCGAGGTTAGAAAGCGGCTCATCGAACATAAACACCCGGGGATTACGCACGATAGCGCGGCCAATGGCCACACGCTGCCGCTGGCCGCCGGAGAGCTGCTTCGGTTTACGATCCAGCAGGTGAGAGAGCTGCAGCGTTTTGGCCACCATTTCCACCTGGCGACGGATCTCCGCTTTCGGCACTTTATTGACTTTCAGCCCATAGCCCATATTCTCCGCCACCGTCATATGCGGATAGAGCGCATAGGACTGAAAAACCATCGCCACGCCGCGGCGGGCGGGGACCACATCGTTCATCACCTCATCGCCAATCAGCACTTCCCCGTCACTGACCTCTTCCAGCCCGGCAATCATACGTAACAGCGTCGATTTTCCACAGCCGGAAGGGCCGACGAAGACCGCAAACTCGCCATCTTCAATATCGAGATTGACCTGGTGCAGCGTCACCGTGCTGCCGAACCTTTTGGTGACATTCCTCAGTCGTATATTGGACATCCACATTCCCCGAAGTGAGTAGCCGTTGTTTGCCGTTGGCGTGTCGCTGATTTGAGTGTGTTTGTATTACGTGTAACAAATCAGCGTGACGATATTCAACAGCGCTAAAATCATGTCCTGACTATAACTTCCGCGGTTTTTGCGCCATACAGCGGCGTTTCATTTCTGCAAGGATGATCACACAACTGGCAGCTTATGGTAGTTTTATCCCCAATCAAAGCGTAGCGTATAACAAAAGCGAACCAGAGTCTGTTTTCTATGTAACAAGGCAGTTTGAAATGATTTTTTTTCTAACTGGCAGACGTAAGTCAAATAAAAAACCATTAAATTGTTATACCTTCACATGAGGTTGATAATGAAAAAGAACACGCTTGCTGCACTGATCCTTACCACCCTCGCGGCGGGGCAACTTACCAGCCTGCAGGCGCATGCCGCCGGGCAGCTCAACGTTTGGGAAGACATTAAAAAATCCACTGGCATCAAAACCGCGGTCAGCGATTTTGAGAAGCAGTACAACGTGAAGGTCAATCTGCAGGAGATGCCTTATGCCCAGCAGCTGGAAAAGCTGCGCCTCGATGGCCCGGCGGGCATTGGGCCGGACGTACTGGTGATCCCGAATGACCAGCTCGGCGGCGCCGTCGTTCAGGGACTTCTCTCGCCGCTCAACGTTGAGCAGGCGAAACAGGATGCCTTTACGCCAGCCTCTATCAACGCCTTCCGCATGGACAACGCGCTGTATGGGATCCCGAAAGCGGTGGAAACCCTGGTGCTTATCTACAACAAGGACCTGATCGACAAGCCGCTGGACAGTCTGCAGGCCTGGCTGGACTACTCGAAGACCCAGCGCGAGCAGAACAAATACGGCCTGCTGGCCAAGTTTGATCAGATCTACTACAGCTGGGGGGCGATTGGCCCGATGGGCGGCTATATCTTCGCGAAGAACGACGGCGGCGGTTTTAATCCGCAGCAGGTGGGGCTCAATACGCCCGGCGCCGTGGAAGCCGTGACCTTCCTGAAAAAATTCTATGCCGAGAAGGCCTTCCCCGCAGGGATCCTCGGCGATAACGGGCTGAACGCCATTGATTCGCTGTTTACCGAGAAAAAAGCGGCGGCGGTGATCAACGGCCCCTGGGCCTTCCAGCCGTATGAAGCCGCCGGTATCAACTATGGCGTGGTGCCGCTGCCGACCCTGCCGGACGGCAAGCCAATGAGCTCCTTCCTCGGCGTTAAGGGCTACGTGGTATCGACCTGGAGTAAAGACAAGGCGCTGGCGCAACAGTTTATCGAGTTCATCAACCAGCCGCAGTATGTAAAAGCCCGCTATGTCGCCACCGGCGAAATCCCGCCGCTGAAGGCGATGATTGACGACCCGGTGATTAAAAATGACGAAAAGGCCAGCGCCGTCGCCGTTCAGTCGGCTCGGGCGATGGCTATGCCGGGCATTCCGGAGATGGGGGAAGTGTGGGGGCCGGCCAATGCCGCGCTTGAACTGAGCCTCACCGGCAAGCAGGCGCCGCAGGCCGCGCTCGATAATGCGGTGAAACAGATCAAGATGCAGATTGAAGCGATGCAGGCCAGCAATCAGTAATTTACCGTCACGTGAAGTCACCGAGCGGGAGGGGGACCTCCCGTTTGTAGAAGGAGTCGAGTGTGAGCATCCATTCCAGCGAAAATTTTAGCGACGCGCGCGGGCCCGGGCGCCATGCGTGGTGCGGCCTGTTGCTGGCAATCGTGCCGGGTTTCGGCCAGTTTTATCATCGCCAGTGGCTGAAGGGGCTGGTCTTCCTGGTGCTGCTGAGCAGCTTTTTGGGTATTTTTTACGATTTCCTGCGCGAGGGGCTGTGGGGGCTCTATACCCTGGGTGAAGAGGTGCCCCGGGATAACTCTATCTTCCTGTTAGCGGAGGGGATTATCAGCGTGCTGATCGTCGCTTTTGGCGTGCTGATCTATTTTCTCTCGCTGCGGGACGCGTGGCTGAACGGCAAAAAACGCGATGAAGGGGTCGCGCTGAACAGCGTGCGTAAGCAGTACCAGATGCTGCTGAGCGACGGCTTCCCGTACCTGATGATCACCCCGGGCTTTATTCTGCTGGTCTTTGTGGTGATCTTTCCCATTCTGTTTGGTTTCGCCATCGCCTTCACCAACTACAACCTGTACCACACGCCGCCGGCGAAGCTGGTGGACTGGGTGGGGCTGAAAAACTTCGTCAATATTTTCACCCTCTCCATCTGGCGCTCCACCTTTCTGGATGTGCTGCAGTGGACCGTGGTGTGGACGCTGCTGGCGACCACCCTGCAGTGTACGGTGGGCGTGCTGTTGGCGATTCTGGTGAACCAAAAAGATCTGCGCTTTAAGCCGCTGATCCGCACCATCTTTATTTTGCCGTGGGCGGTGCCGGGGTTTGTCACTATCCTCGTCTTTGCCGGGATGTTCAATGACTCCTTCGGGGTGATTAACAACGCGATCCTGTCATTCTTCGGCATCAGTCCGAAGGCATGGCTAACCGACCCGTTCTGGACCAAAACCGCGCTGATCATGATGCAGACCTGGCTTGGCTTTCCGTTTGTCTTTGCCATGACCACCGGCGTGCTGCAGGCGATCCCGGACGATCTGTATGAAGCGGCGACGATGGACGGCGCCAGCGCCTTTACCCGCCTGCGCACCATCACCCTGCCGCTGGTGCTGTACGCGATCGCGCCGATCATCATCACCCAGTACACCTTCAACTTTAATAATTTCAACATTATTTATCTGTTTAACAACGGCGGCCCTGCGGTGGCGGGATCTAACGCCGGCGGGACGGATATTCTGGTGTCGTGGATCTATAAGCTGACGATGTCCTCGTCGCAGTACGCCATCGCGGCGACCATCACTATCCTGCTGTCGATCTTCGTCGTCGGCCTGGCGCTGTGGCAGTTCCGCGCCACCAAATCCTTCAAAAATGACGACATGGCGTAAGGGAAGCAACATGGCTCAATCACCTAGTATTAAACGCGAAAAGTGGATACGACTCTCTCTTACCTGGCTGGTGGTTATCCTGGTCTCGGTGGTGATTATCTACCCGCTGGTCTGGACCGTCGGGGCGTCGCTGAACGCCGGCAATAGCCTGCTCAGTACCTCGATCATTCCGGAAAACCTGTCGTTCCAGCACTATGCCGATCTGTTCAATGGCAATGTGAATTACCTCACCTGGTACTGGAACTCGATGAAAATCAGCTTTCTGACCATGGTGCTGACCCTGATTAGCGTCAGCTTTACCGCTTACGCCTTCTCCCGCTTCCGCTTTAAAGGGCGGCAGAACGGGCTGATGCTGTTCCTGCTGCTGCAGATGATCCCGCAGTTTTCCGCGCTGATTGCCATCTTTGTGCTGTCGCAACTGCTTGGCCTGATAAACAGCCATCTGGCGCTGGTGCTGATCTACGTCGGGGGAATGATCCCGATGAACACCTGGCTGATGAAGGGGTATCTCGACGCGATCCCTAAAGATCTGGATGAGTCCGCCCGCATGGACGGCGCCAGTAGCTTTCGCATCTTTATTGAGATCATCATGCCGTTGTCGAGGCCGATCCTCGCGGTGGTGGCGCTGTTCTCCTTCACCGGCCCGCTGGGGGATTTCATCCTCTCCAGCACCATCCTGCGTACCCCGGATAAATACACGCTGCCTATCGGTCTGTATAACCTGGTGGCGCAAAAAATGGGGGCCAGCTACACCACCTACGCGGCGGGGGCGGTGCTGATTGCCGTGCCGGTCGCGATCCTCTATCTGGCGTTACAAAAATACTTCGTCTCCGGCCTGACCTCGGGCAGTACTAAAGGATAAGCACATGAAAAGATTTACACCCGCATGGCTTGCGGTTTGTCTGGCATGCAGTTTTTCCCTCCCTTCGCTGGCAGCGGACGCGCTTGAAACCCGCGCCTTTCAGGGTATGCCGGCGGACTTTATTAAAGGCGCGGATATCTCCACGCTGCTGGATGCCGAAAAGCACGGGGCAATTTTCTACGACCAGAATAACCAGCGTAAGGATCCGATCGCCATTCTGAAAGAGAACGGCGTCAACTATGTTCGCCTCCGCCTGTGGGTGGATCCGCAATCGGCAAGCGGCGAGGGCTATGGCGGCGGGAATAACGATCTGGCCACTACTCTGGCGCTGGCGAAACGGGCGAAAGCCCAGGGAATGAAGCTGCTGCTCGACTTCCATTACAGCGATTTTTGGACCGATCCCGGCAAGCAGTTCAAACCCAAGGCCTGGGAAAAGATGGATTATCCGCAGCTGAAAACGGCGATTCATGACTATACCCGGGATACCATCGCCCGCTTTAAGCAGGCGGGCGTCCTGCCGGATATGGTGCAGATCGGCAATGAGATCAACGGCGGTATGCTGTGGCCGGAAGGGAAAAGCTGGGGGCAGGGGGGCGGCGAGTTCGACCGGCTGGCCGGGCTGCTGAACGCGGCCATTGATGGTCTGAAGGCGAATCTGCGCAATGGCGAGCAGGTGAAAATCATGCTGCATCTGGCTGAAGGGACCAAGAACGATACCTTCCGCTGGTGGTTTGACGAAATAGAGAAACGTCATGTGCCCTATGACGTGATTGGTTTGTCGATGTACACCTACTGGAACGGGCCGATCAGCGCCCTGAAGGCCAATATGGATGACATCAGCAAACGCTATAACAAAGATGTCATTGTCGTCGAGGCGGCCTATGCCTATACCCTGGCTAACTGCGATAACGCGGAAAACAGTTTTCAGGCCAAAGAGGAAAAGGACGGGGGCTATCCCGCCACCGTACAGGGGCAATATCGCTATATTCACGATCTGATGCAGGCCGTAATAGATGTTCCCGACCAGCGCGGCAAAGGTATTTTTTACTGGGAGCCGACGTGGATTGCCGTGCCGGGAAATACCTGGGCCACCCCGGCGGGGATGAAATATATCCATGACGAATGGAAAGAGGGTAATGCGCGGGAAAATCAGGCGCTATTTGACTGCCAGGGAAAAGTACTGCCGTCGGTAAAAGTATTTAATTAATTATTTGTCGTTCTTTTCAGGAAGTTTATTATGAATAAATTTGCACCTTTACATCCAAAGGTTAATACGCTGCTGCATGGCGCGGATTATAATCCGGAACAATGGGAGAATGACCCCGACATTATTGATAAAGACATTGCCATGATGCAGCAGGCAAAATGCAATGTGATGTCGGTGGGCATATTTAGCTGGGCGAAACTTGAGCCGCGCGAAGGGGTATTTGATTTCGCCTGGCTGGATACTATTCTCGATAAACTGTATGCCGCCGGCATTCATGTATTTCTGGCCACGCCGAGCGGCGCGCGTCCAGCGTGGATGTCTCAACGCTATCCGCAGGTTCTGCGGGTGGGGCGCGATAGGGTGCCGGCCCTGCACGGCGGCCGTCACAACCACTGTATGTCATCGCCGATCTATCGTGAGAAGACCCTGAAAATTAATAGCCTGCTGGCGGAGCGCTATGCTGCGCACCCGGCGGTGCTGGGCTGGCATATTTCCAATGAATATGGCGGCGAATGCCATTGCGATCTCTGCCAGGCCCGCTTTCGCGGCTGGCTGAAGGCGCGGTATCAGACCCTGGAGAACCTCAACCAGGCCTGGTGGAGCACCTTCTGGAGCCATACCTATAGCGACTGGTCGCAGATTGAATCGCCTGCGCCGCAGGGCGAGGTGTCGATCCACGGTCTGAATCTGGACTGGCATCGCTTTAATACCGCCCAGGTGACCGATTTCTGCCGCCATGAAATCGCCCCGCTGAAGGCGGCGAATGCCGCCCTGCCGGTGACCACCAACTTTATGGAGTATTTCTACGATTACGACTACTGGCAGCTGGCGGAGGTGCTGGACTTTATCTCGTGGGACAGCTATCCGATGTGGCACCGCGACAAAGACGAAACCGCGCTGGCCTGCTACACCGCGATGTATCACGACATGATGCGCAGCCTGAAGGGCGGCCAGCCGTTTGTGCTGATGGAGTCCACGCCGGGTGCGACTAACTGGCAACCGACCAGCAAACTGAAGAAACCGGGCATGCATATTCTCTCCTCGCTGCAGGCGGTGGCGCATGGCGCCGACTCGGTGCAGTATTTCCAGTGGCGGAAAAGTCGCGGTTCGGTTGAGAAATTTCACGGCGCGGTGGTCGACCATGTCGGGCACATCGATACCCGTATTGGCCGTGAAGTCAGCAAACTCGGTGAGATACTGAGCAAGCTACCGGAGGTCCGGGGCTGTCGCACCGAGGCGAAAGTGGCGATTATCTTCGACCAGCAGAACCGCTGGGCGCTTGATGACGCCCAGGGACCGCGCAATCTGGGGATGGAGTATGAGAAGACGGTCAATGAGCACTACCGTCCGTTCTGGGAGCAGGGCATCGCCGTCGATGTGATTGACGCCGACGCTGATTTAACGCCATACCTGCTGGTCATTGCCCCGATGTTATACATGGTGCGCGACGGCTTTGCCGCGCGGGCGGAGGCGTTTGTCGCCAGCGGCGGCCATCTGGTGACCACTTACTGGACCGGCATCGTCAACGAATCCGATCTCTGCTATCTCGGCGGCTTCCCTGGCCCGCTGCGCAATCTGCTGGGCATCTGGGCGGAAGAGATCGACTGCCTGAATGACGGCGAGTTTAATCTGGTGCAGGGCCTGGCCGGGAATCAGTGCGGTCTGCAGGGCCCGTATCAGGTGCGCCATCTCTGTGAACTGATCCATACCGAAAGCGCGCAGACGCTGGCCACCTACCGGGATGATTTTTATGCCGGAAGGCCAGCGGTGACGGTGAACGGCTTCGGGAAAGGTAAAGCCTGGCATGTGGCCTCCCGCAACGATTTGGCCTTCCAGCGCGACTTCTTTGCCGCCCTGAGCAAGGAGCTGGCGCTACCGCGGGCGATCGCGGCGGATTTACCGCCCGGCGTGGTGGCTACTGCGCGCACCGACGGTGAGAGCACGTTTGTCTTCCTGCAGAACTACAGCGCGCAAAGCCATACCCTGAGCCTGCCGTCAGGGTATCGGGATTGCCTGACCGACGCGGTGGTGTCGGCCCCGCTAACCCTGTCAGCATGGGATTGCCGTATTCTCCGTCGCCACGCCTAATCTTTTTTCTCCACGCCTGCTCTGACGAGCAGGCTTTTTTTATCTATTACCCTGGAGTTTATGATGGTGAGTTTAAAATCTTTCCTGCACTATTTCTCTCCTGCACGTCCGGCACAGCCGTTAAGCGAAGCGGAAAAACAGCAAATCGAGGCGTTGGTTCAGGCCTTCGGCGGTGAAGCGAATATTACCCAAGTGGACGCCTGTATTACCCGTCTGCGGGTAACGGTTCGTCATCTGGCAGCCGTGGACTCGGACGCATTACAGCAGCAGGGCGCGCTGGGTGTCATTATTCTTGGCCAGCAGGTTCATGCTATTTTCGGTAAGCAGTCCGATGCGCTACGTCAATTGCTGGATGACCATTTTGCCGCGCGGAAATAAATAAAACGGGATAACCTGAAAACAGGTTATCCCGAAAATAAGACAAAGACAGCAGTGGCAATAATGATTACCGGAGGGAAATTAATGACCTTACAGTTGGAGATATCAATAACGTATTTGTCTTACCAGCGCGATATTACCACCAGGCTTCAACCTGTACGCCGAAATTCCAGGTATTATTCGCCGTCTGGTCTTCAAACGGTTTACCATCTTCGGAATCATTCAGATACGACGCGAAAATACGTAATTCCGGGCGTGACATAAAGTCCGGCCCGTCCGCCAGGCCCAGCGCAATGGTATATTTCTCACCGGCCTGTTTGTAGCTGGTGCCATTGTTATAGCTGTCTTTCTGATAGAAACCGCCGACTTCGCCAATCAGGCGCACGTAGTCGGTGAACTGATACTGCCCGCGGGCGACCAGCGACAGCATCCGCGTTTTATCGGTATAGTCGGTAATGTCATCCGCCGAGCCCCAGGTCAGAACGTGGTTGATGGAGAATTTCTCGGTAATGGGGATCAGACCGGTGTTAATCACGCGATAGCCGGTGGCGTCGTTCACGTAGTTCCACATATCGTACCAGCCGCCGCCCTGGGAGACCATGTTCTGCGCCAGACCTTTGTTGGCATACTGCAGCACGGTTTTGTTATAGCCGCCCAGCATATCCTGACTGATTTCACCGGTCAGCATCACGCCATTTTCGGCATCGTACAGTCCGCCGTAGCTGTCCTGTTTTTTAGTGGTGTTCGGCATGGCGTAGTCGATGCCGAATTCGGTCCACGACCCGGACCACGGCTTCCATCCCGCGTAGCGTAAATCGATATAGTTGATATTGACGTTGCTGTCGCCATCGACGCGATAGTCAACGTCGTTGGCATCGCCGCGGATCCACGCCAGCGAGACGGCGCCCGGGCCAAGGGTGTAGTTTTCCACCCCGGCCCCGGAGCCGGAAATGTTCCAGTATTTAGTATCGATGATGTGCAGGTCGTGACGCTGGTAGTAACGTTTGCCGCCCCAGATCACCGCATTCGGATCGCCCGGGATCAGCCCTTTGATCTGCAGGTTCAGCTGACGTAAGCCGAACTGCGCGTCATCGTTCAGCGTGGTTTCATTATCGTTAGAGCCATCGGAGACCATGCTGACCATGCTGTCGAGATAGAAACTGACATCATCTTTTTTGTAGACCTCGGAGCCTAGCTCCAGCTCGCCATAGGTATCCGATTCGTTACCCAACCGGCCCAGCTTGTTCTTTTGCCATTCCGCTTCGCTACCGTCGCCGGAGACCCCAACCCCGGCACGCAAATAGCCATGAAAATCAACGGTCGGGATCGCAGCGGTAGCCGCAAAGGCGGAAGGGGCGATTAGCGCAGCGGCTAATGCTGTGGAAAGGACGCGCAGTGTCGTATTCATCTCTATCCTCTTATTGTTTTGTATTACGTTCACATAACTGATGTCATAAAATGCCTAAATGTAACTTCAGGCAAATGAGATATGATTATTGTGTGACTAAGTGCAAATAATAACGCTGGTTTTTGTTGTGATGAGTGAGGTGATTCACAATTAACCTGATTGTGAACGTAATACTTTTTGTGGTGTAATTTTGCGATGAGAGGTAGCGGTGAGCGTTTTTTCAAATGGCCCCTGTTACAATCATGGGATAACAACATAAGGAACCGGACCATGAAGTCTAAAAGCGCTACTCTGGAAGACGTCGCTCGTCATGCGGGCGTCTCTTACCAGACCGTGTCCAGGGTACTCAACAAATCTGCCAATGTATCCGAAGCGACGCGCCGCAAGGTGGAGAAATCGATAGAGGCTCTGCGCTATGTGCCAAACCGGCTGGCGCAGCAGCTGGTGGGGAAGGAGAGCCAGACGGTCGGACTGGTGACGATTTCGCTGGCCTGGCATGCCCCCTCTCAGGTGGCGGCGGCGGTAAAACGCTATGCCAATCTGGAAGGTTACCAGGTCCTGATTTCAATGATTGATGAGAGCGTCAACCAAAGCATCCAGGATTCCATCAATGAGCTGAAGTCTCAGCGGGTGGATAAGGTCATTATCAACGTGCCGCTGGAGACTGAACAGGCGCAGAAAATCGCCGCTGACAATGATGATATCGTCTGCCTGTTTCTCGACGTTGATCCCTACAGTTCCGTGTTTAACGTTTCGTTTAACCCGGCGGACGGCACCCGGGCCAGCGTCAAATATCTCTATGAGATGGGGCATCGGGAGATTGCGTTGCTGGCAGGCCCGGACAGCTCCGTATCGGCGAAACTGCGGCTGAAAAGCTGGCTCGAGACCCTGGATGGCTACGGTCTGAAGCCGGTGACCGTCCTGCGCGGCAACTGGGATGCGCAGAGCGGCTACGCCGGCGCGCTGCAGATGCTGCGGGAAACGCCTAATTTCAGCGCCGTGCTGGTGGGCAATGACCAGATGGCGCTGGGGGTGCTCAGCGCCTTCCATCAGCATCAGGTGGCGGTGCCGGGAGAGAAGTCGGTGATTGGCTATGACGATACCTACGAAAGCTCCTTTTTCTATCCGGCATTGAGTACGGTCTCGCTGGACCTCGACCTGCAGGGGAAAGAGGCGGTGCGGCGGATCCTCGCCAGTACCAGCGGCGCGGCGCATACCTCATCCATCCTGCCGGCGCGCCTGGTGATTCGCCATTCCAGCGGCGCCAGAGTCGAGCAGGGGAAAGATCTTCAGGCCATCGCGGAGCAACTTCGCGCTATCGCCCACCGTCTGGCGCCCTGAAGCCAAAGGCGAGGAAACTCGCCTCTTTGTTATTACCCCTGATATGACCATGGTTGATCTTTGTCGTGGAACGGCGTATCTTAATTGTTATGTTATAACATAATGATGAGGTCATCATGAAAGCCCATATCCATCCTCCCTATCGCACGGTGGTGTTTCACGACACCAGCGCCAATGAATATTTTAAAGTTGGCTCAACCATCCGCACCGAACGCGTGATTGAGCTCGACGGTGAGACGTATCCGTATGTGACGATCGACGTCTCCTCGAAATCGCATCCGTACTACACCGGCAAACAAAAAACGTTCGCCAGCGAGGGTAGCGCGGCCCGTTTCCGCCAGCGCTTTGGCGGCTTCATTGATGCAAAAAGGAAGGCATGATGCAGGTCGTTAACTCATTACGCAGCGCCAAACAGCGCCACCCGGATTGCCAGCTGGTCAAACGCAAAGGGCGGCTGTACGTGATCTGCAAGAGCAACCCCCGCTTCAAAGCAGTGCAGGGGCGCAAAAAACGTCGTTAACGGAAGCTTTCCAGGGGACGGCGCTGCTGGCCGTCGGCGGTAAAATTGTCGGCGGCCAGCCATTGGCGCATGGCGCTATCCAGCTGCGGCCATTCGCCATCAATCACTGAAAACCAGTCCGTGTCCCGGTTGTGTCCTTTGCTCACCAGCGCCTGACGAAAACGTCCTTCGTACTGAAATCCCAGTCGCCTTGCCGCACGGCCTGACGGCGTATTGAGGCTATTGCATTTCCATTCATAGCGACGGTAGCCGAGCGTCTCGAACACATACTGCATCAACAGCCAGTGCGCTTCGGTGGCCATAGCCGTTCGGCTTAGCAGCGGAGAGAAATGGACATGCCCCACCTCGACCACGCCATGGGTGGCATCGATGCGCATTAACGCCAGCGAGCCGACCGCCGTTCCACGCTGCTGGTCAACGACGGCGAAATGGATCGGATCGGCCAGCGTCGCAACCTGCGCCACCCAGGCGCTAAATTCAGCCAGGCTGGTTTCCGGTTCGCGCAGCAGCCACGTCCAGCTGCGGGCGTCGGGCGCCAGCTGATGGGCAGCAAACAGATCGCTGGCGTGGGCGAGGGTGAGTGGTTCGAGCCGACAGCGGCTGCCCTGAAGTACCTGCCGGGTCGGCCAGGGGCGGGGTTGCCAGTCGGGCAGCGCGGCGCCGAGCGCCTGTCCAAACTGATTGTATTCACACATTGCGGTTTCCTTATTGGGGATGTACAGGCAGCGTACGCGCTGGCTGGTTCCATAAAAAGTGCCATTACAGTATGTTTTTATGGATCCACGAGGAGGCGACATGAATATACCGGACGATGCGTTTTATGGGTTGGTGACGCAGGGGATGCGGCAGCGAACGGACGAAACCCTGCAGCGCGCCCTTTACCACACTTTGCGCCATGCCATCCTGCAGGGAACCCTGGCGGCCAGCTGCCGTTTGCCAGGATCGCGCGTGATTGCCGGTCGACTGCATCTGTCGCGTAATACGGTGAATGCCGCACTGGAGCAGCTGACGCTGGAGGGATACCTGACGCGAAGCCGTCAGGGGACGCAGGTGGTGCCGCTCGCCGCTAGCCGTCGGCAGGAGGTAATCGCGCCACCCGTTGTGCTGTCTGAGCGGCTGCAGGGGCTGCCAGCCGCTATGCGCCGTGACTCGCCGGCGCTGCCGTTTACGCCTGGCATGCCGGCGGTGAACTATTTCCCGCTGCCGCTGTGGCGGCGGTTAATCGATAAGGCATTGCGCGACGAAGGCAGCACGCTGCTGGGCTACGGTGAGGCCGCGGGCGATCCCCAACTGCGGGAGGCTATCGCCCGCCATCTGGCGCTCTCCCGGGGCATCCGGTGCGATATCCGGCAGATCGTCATCACCGAGGGGGCGCTGGAAGGGATCAACTTATGCGCCTCGTTGTTGACCAACCCGGGCGACAGCGTGTGGCTGGAAGAGCCGGGGTACCTGGGCGCCAGGAGTGGTTTCCAGCGAGCGGGGCTGCGGGTCTGTGGGATGGCCGTCGATGGTGAAGGGATGTGTATCGACAACGGCGTGGCAGAGCCACCCCGGCTGATTTTCACCTCTCCCTCTCATCAGTATCCCCTTGGGAGCGTCATGAGCGCCGCGCGACGTCTGGCGCTGGTGGAGTATGCCCATCGGCACGGCGCGTGGATTGTGGAGGATGACTACGACAGCGAGTTTCGCCACAGCGGAGAGCCGATCCCGGCGATGCTGGGGATGGTCCCGGATGCCCCGGTGGTCTATCTCGGCACCTTCAGCAAAACCCTGTTTCCGGCGCTGCGTATCGGTTTTATGGTCATGCCGTCCGCGCTGGCGGATGCCGCTCAGGAGGCCATTGGCGCGCTGCTGCGCGGCGGGCACCGCGCTGAACAGCGTGCGCTGGCCAGCTTTATCGAGAAGGGACACTATGCGCGTCATCTGGCAGCGATGCGTCGTCTGTACCGCAAACGTCAGCAACAGCTGCGCGAGGCGCTGGCGCAAGAGATTACCGTGCCGTGCGAAGTCCTCGGTGGGGAAGGGGGACTCCATCTGACGTTGGCCATAGAGGGGATCGACGATCGAACGATTGCGCAGCAGGCGCGTCAGTTTCAGCTGGCGCCCGCTGCGCTAAGTCATTTCTATCTCGACCCGCGGCGGGGGCGGAGCGGGCTGGTGCTGGGGTATGGCAATACTTCGACTTCCCGCTATCCGCTGGCGCTGCGGACGCTGAATCGTCTTATTGCGCAGTACCGGCGCGGGTCAGCGTAAAGACATCGTAAAAGGAGAGCTCGCCTTTGGTGTCGACCATTTTTTTAAGCTGTGCCTTCTGCTCGCTATCGACGTCCGGCGACTGCAGGATACGGTCGATCAGCTGTCGGGGGACAAAGCGGGTGTTGTACCATTCGCCGTTGTAACACACGCGAAAGTCGAGGACATCGATATCTTCGTAACGATAGCGTGGATAGACGTCAAAGAAGAAAAAAGCGTTGAACAGGATGAACAGCACTACCAACAACCAGACCGAATCCACCAGCGTTTCAGAGCGCAGCATGACCACCAGCGTCGCCAGAAACGCGGCATACATGGCAACAAACAGGCCCGGATGGTTGCGGATGAAACTGATGCTAAAACGCGGGCGATTATCGCGTTTTTCCTGCACGTTAAGTTCGTCAATGGTGTGAGTCAGCAGGCGTTGTATTTCTGTCATCTTGGTCCCCGAATTCTGCAATAAGCCCGCCCCGTGCGCCCGATGGATCAGGTGCGGCAGGCTCAGCCTGAAGGTTATTTTATGTTGCAGTATTCTGCGGAGAAAGTAACAGATCAGTTACAGAAAAGCATAACAGTTACGCATTCGGCGGCGGAAGGCGCTTGATGATCTGCGCCGGGTTGCCGCCGACAACGGTACTGGCGGGAACGTCTTTAGTGACCACCGCTCCGGAGGCGATGACCGCATTATCGCCAATGGTCACCCCGGGATTGATCACCGCCCGACCACCAATCCACACATTGTGGCCAATGGTCACCGGTTTGCCATATTCCTGGCCGCTGTTTCGGGCCTCAGCATCCAGCGGATGGGTGGCGGTATAGATATGGACGCCCGGCGCCAGCATGCAGTTATCGCCAATATGGATAGGGCAGACGTCCAGCATCACACAGTCGAAATTGGCGTAAAAACCGGCGCCGAGAAAGATATTGTAGCCGTAGTCGCAGCGAAAGCTTGGCTCGATATACGCATCGCCAGCGCGACCGAACAGCTCGGCCAGAATATGCTGACGCTCTTCCTGCGCATTCGGGGCGGAATGATTATAACGGTGCAGCAGCTGTCTGGCGCGCAGGCGATCGGCGCGAAGCGTTGGGTCGCCAGATAAATAGAGCTCACCGGCGATCATTTTGCGTTTTTCTTCACTCATTGGTCTTCCTTATACCTGACGTTAGAGGGTCGCAACAGTATAAAAAAGAAACCGGTTACAAGTTTGCTGTTGGCTGAATGCTGTGATGACTATCACAAAGATGTCCTGCTGAGGCTGGCGATTACCATCCGGTCAGCAGACCGCGTCGGGCGCACTAATTAGCGGATAAATTTCCAGACGGACGTCGGGATTTTATCGTACAGCTTATTCATAGTCAGTTCAGCCAGACGATGATCGGCGGCTGAGTAAAATACCGCCAGCTCATTATCAGAAAGTTCATATTTGTTTTTTTCAATGACGCGCTCCAGCGTGTCAATTGTCTGGCAACGACGTAAGCGCATCAAATAGTCTGTTTTAGTTAATGGCTTATCAGACATAATTCCACCTTTTGATTGTAATAATCCTAACACGAAAGACTGGCCGGATTTTCCCGGCTGGCGTTGACAAAACAACGAAATAACCGATTACCGGATTTTTTCCACTTTTGCAAATCCGTAGAGTTAATGCCGTAGTTACTGAACAACGTAAATGTGTCGTCCAGATATTCGTCAACCTGAGCGATCAGCTTATTATCCTCAGCGTACTTAATTTTATAATTAAGGGCGAATGTGGCAATGTGCTCGATCAGTTCATTTAACTGGAGATTGACAGCCGATGTCGGGTCGTTGACCCAGCCATGGTTGCTCTCTTCCAGGTTTGCAAGGCAGTCATGATACAGCGTTTCGCAGAGAAAGCGTAGTTGTGCGATATCATGTCTTTTTGGCGAGTATTCGTCCATAACGCATCCCCTTTTGAGTGGTTTAAACGACGACTAACAAACACCGTTGTGGGATGAACACGACTAACTGACCTGACACTAACTGAGTAATCCTGCTGATTTAACTATAATCCACTCTCCAGGAGATTTCATCGTGCTATTACGAAAAATTACAATTATCAGAGAGAAATTATCTTAAAAATAGACGAATTAATTTCTGCGGCCCGGGCGCGCAGCCTGAAAAATAGAGATGTCTTATCAATCATTGGCTTAAGACAGGCAGTCGTCGCGTTCAGAAACCGCCGGCCGTGAATGATGATATTAGGATTATTCCTGGTAAATGAGCGTAAGAAGATCCTAAGGGCTAAACAGCGCGATAGATATAGTCTGCAACACATCAATAGATATTAAATGCAGCGCGAAAAATAAACAATGGCAATATGTGCCCTGTCGGTAATGAACAAAAAAAGGGCCGCGGTGGCGGCCCTTTGTTCAGTAGTGCAGATTAATGATGCTCAACCTGATGGCTGTGCTCAATATCTTCCGTTTTCTTACTAAAGCGGCGACGAACCACCACAAAGAACACCGGCACGAAGAAGATAGCCAGGATCGTCGCGGTCACCATCCCGCCCATTACGCCTGTACCGACGGCGTTCTGCGCACCGGAGCCAGCACCGGAGCTGATAACCAGCGGCATAACCCCAAGGATAAACGCCAGAGAGGTCATCAGGATCGGACGCAGACGCATACGCACCGCTTCAAGCGTCGCCTCAATCAGCCCTTTGCCCTCTTTCTCCATCAGGTCTTTGGCGAATTCAACGATCAGTATCGCGTTCTTCGCCGACAGGCCGATGGTGGTCAACAGGCCAACCTGGAAGTAAACGTCATTGGTTAAACCGCGGAGGGTGGCGGCTAACAGCGCGCCGACCACACCTAACGGTACGACCAGCATGACCGAGAACGGAATCGACCAGCTCTCATACAGCGCTGCCAGACACAGGAAGACGACAATCAGCGAGATGGCATACAGGGCAGGGGCCTGGTTACCGGACAGCCGCTCCTGATAAGACATCCCGGTCCAGTCGTAGCCGATACCCGACGGCAGTTTACCCGCCAGCTCTTCCATCAGGCTCATCGCCTCACCGGTACTCTTGCCTGGCGCTGCCTGGCCAAGAATTTCCATCGATGGCAGACCGTTGTAGCGTTCCAGACGCGGCGAACCGTATTCCCAACGCGAGGTGGAGAAGGCGGAGAACGGCACCATCTGGCCATCACTGCCGCGAACATACCACTTGCCGATGTCCTCAGGCAGCATACGGTATTTCGCTTCGGACATGATGTACACTTTCTTCACGCGGCCGCGGTCGATAAAGTCGTTGACATAGCTTCCGCCCCAGGCAGCGCCCAGCGTGGTGTTAATGTCGCTGATGGAGACGCCCAGCGCCTGGGCTTTTTCCTGATCGATATCGACTTTGAACTGCGGTGTATCTTCCAGACCGTTAGGACGCACGCCGGTCAGCACGTCAGGATGCTGCGCCACCATGCCAAACAGCTGATTACGTGCCTGGGTCAGTTTTTCGTGTCCCAGGCCGCCCTGATCAATCAGCTGGAAGTCAAAGCCGGTCGCGGTACCCAGTTCAACGATAGCCGGCAGGTTAAAGGCGAAGACCATCGCGTCTTTAATCTGCGAGAAGTAGCCCATCGCCCGACCGGTGATCGCTTCAACTTTGTTTTCTTCGCCCGGACGTTGGCTCCAGTCTTTCAGCGAGACGAACGCGATACCGGTGTTCTGGCCGCGGCCGGCGAAGCCGAAGCCGTTAACCGCAAACACGGATTCCACGTTGTCCTTCTCTTTGGTGAGATAGTAATTCGTCATCTCATCCAGCACTTTCTGCGTGCGCTCCTGGGTGGCGCCGGCAGGCAGCTGGGCCATACTCAGGAATACCCCCTGGTCTTCGTCCGGCAGGAACGAGCTCGGCAGACGAACGAACAGCCACGCCATGCCCACCACGATGATCAGATACAGCACCAGATAGCGACCGGTGCTGCGCAGAATGTTGCCTACGCTGTCGGTGTAATGGTGCGTGCTCTTATCGAACATGCGGTTAAACCAGCCGAAGAAACCGGTGGTCGCGCCGTGGCTGCCTTTCTGAATCGGCTTCAGCATCGTGGCGCACAGCGCCGGCGTCAGGATCAGCGCGACCAGTACCGATAGCGCCATTGCGGAAACAATGGTGATGGAGAACTGGCGATAGATGGCGCCGGTTGAACCGCCGAAGAATGCCATCGGGATAAATACCGCCGACAGCACCATGGCGATACCTACCAGCGCGCCCTGAATCTGCCCCATCGATTTACGCGTCGCTTCTTTCGGCGGCAGGCCTTCTTCGGCCATGACGCGCTCGACGTTCTCGACCACCACGATGGCGTCATCCACCAGCAGGCCGATGGCGAGCACCATCCCGAACATCGTCAGGGTGTTTATCGAGAAGCCAAACGCCGCCAGCACAGCGAAGGTCCCTAACAGGACCACCGGCACCGCGATGGTCGGGATCAGCGTGGCGCGGAAGTTCTGCAGGAACAGATACATCACCAGGAAGACCAGGATGATCGCTTCCACCAGCGTTTTAACCACTTCGTGAATAGAGATTTTCACGAACGGGGTGGTGTCATACGGGTAAACGATTTTCATCCCCGACGGGAAAAACGGCTCCATCTTCGCCAGTTCAGCGCGGATCGCGTTGGCGGTATCCAGCGCGTTCGCGCCGGTAGCCAGTTTAATACCCAGACCGGACGCTGGCTGGCCGTTATACTTCGCCACCACGTCATAGCTTTCGCCACCCAGCTCAATTTTGGCGACATCACGCAGACGAACCTGGGAACCATCCTGGTTCACCTTCAGCAGGATGTTGCCAAACTCTTCCGTATTGGTCAGACGCGTCTGTGCGACGATGGACGCGTTGAGCTGCTGGCCTTTCACCGGCGGCGTACCGCCTAACTGACCAGCGGCTACCTGGGCGTTCTGCGCTTTCAGAGCGCTGATCACGTCCACCGGCGTGAGCTGGAAGTTATTCAGTTTATTCGGATCCATCCAGATACGCATCGCGTACTGGGAACCGAAAAGCTGAACGTCGCCGACGCCGCTGGTACGGCTGATCGGGTCCTTCATGTTGGCCGCCACGTAGTCCGAAATATCGTCCTGGTTCATGGTGCCGTTGGTGTTAATAACGCCGACAACCATCAGGAAGCTGCTGGACGCTTTCTCAACGCTGATCCCTTGCTGCTGTACTTCTTGCGGCAGCAGAGGGGTGGCCAGGGCCAGCTTGTTCTGAACCTGAACCTGGGCGATGTCCGGATCGGTACCGGATTCGAAGGTCAGGGTGATGGTCGCCGTACCGGTGGAGTCGCCATTCGAGGACATGTACATCAGGTGATCGATACCGTTCATATTCTGTTCGATAACCTGAGTCACGGTGTTCTGCACGGTTTCGGCGTCAGCACCGGGGTACATGGCGGTAATGGAAATTGCTGGCGGCGCAATCGTCGGATATTGCGCCACCGGCAATTTGAGGATCGATAATCCCCCAGCCAGCATGATGATGATGGCGATCACCCATGCAAATATGGGGCGATCGATAAAGAAATTAGGCATGTCTTAACGGCTCCTGTTTAAGTTAAGACTTGGTTTGTTCTGATGGCGCGTTGCCTGCGGCTTGCTGTTTATCATCAGAAGCTACTTCCTGCGCTTTTACCTGCACGCCTGGTTTGATTTTTTGCAGGCCGGTGACGATAACGCGATCGCCGGATTTCAGACCGTCAGTGACCAGCCATTTATCGCCAATCGCTTGAGAAGCAGTGACCTGGCGGACTTCGACCTTATCGCCTTCACCCACTACCATGACGCTGGCATCGCCGCGCGGCGTACGGGTGACACCCTGTTGCGGCACCAGCAGGGCGTCAGGGTTAACCCCTTCTTCCAGACGGGCACGGACAAACATCCCCGGTAGCAGGGTGTGATCCGGGTTAGGGAAAATAGCGCGCAGCGTGATAGAGCCGGTGGTCTGATCGACGGTGACATCCGAGAATTCCAGCGTGCCGGCCTGCGGATACTTAAGACCGTCGTTAGTCACCAGCTCCACTTTCGCTTTCCCGTTTTCCTGTTTCAGACGGCCATCGGCCAGCTCCTGTTTCAGGCGCAGGAAATCATTGCTCGACTGGGTGACGTCGACATAGATCGGATCCAACTGCTGAACGGTTGCCAGGGCGGTTGTTTGACCATTTTGCACCAGCGCCCCTTCGGTCACTGCGGATTTACCAATGCGGCCGCTAATCGGCGAGGTGACTTTGGTGTAGGCCAGATTGATGCGCGCGGTTTCAACGGCTGCTTTCGCCGCGACCACGGCCGCATTGCTCTGCTGCGCCGTCGCGACGGCGGTATCGTAGTCTTGTTGACTGATATATTTAGTGCCTAACAGTTTCTGATAACGCTTGACCGTCAGTTGATCCATGTTTGCCGCCGCCTGGGCTTTTGCCAGGTCGCCTTTGGCGCTGTCATAGCTGGCCTGATAGGTGGCTGGATCGATCTGATACAGGGAAACGCCGGCCTGGATATCGCTACCTTCCACGAAGTTACGTTTTAAAATAATGCCACTGACCTGAGGACGAACTTCCGCAATGCGATAGGCGCTGGTGCGGCCTGGCAGTTCGGTGGTTATTTGTAGAGGTGCGGATTTGAGCGTCACAATACCGACTTCCGGCATGTGCTGGGCTCCTTGTTGAGCCGGTTTATCGTCACATCCTGTTAGCGCTAAGCTGCCTGAGAGCATCAGAACGACCGCCAGAGGCGTTAACCCTCTGTTTTTGTTCATATGTAAACCTCGAGTGTCCAATTTCAAAATGTTCAGTGGCTCAAACAACCACAAACCCACTACAGTCTTTCTATTATGGTCGTGCTATGGTACATACATTCACAAATGTATGTAAACGTAACCTCTGTAAAGTCATTAACCTATGGCACGAAAAACCAAACAACAGGCACGTGAAACCCGGCAACTGATTCTGGATGTTGCTCTGCGTCTGTTTTCGCAGCAAGGCGTATCATCTACCTCGTTGGCAACAATTGCAAAAGCTGCGGGTGTAACGAGGGGGGCTATCTACTGGCATTTCAAGAATAAATCAGATTTATTCAACGAAATTTGGGAGCTGTCAGACGCCAGTATTAGCGATCTCGAAATTGAGTATCGGGCAAAATTCCCCAACGATCCACTCTCAGTTATCAGGGAGATATTAGTCTATGTTCTTGAAGCGACAGTGACAGAAGAGCGTCGTCGGTTGATGATGGAGATTATCTTCCATAAGTGCGAATTCGTCGGAGAAATGACCGTAGTGCAGCAGGCCCAGCGGCAGCTCTCCCTGGCGAGCTACGAGCGTATCGAGCAAACCTTAAAAGAGTGTATCGCGGCGAAGCTGTTGCCTGCCAATTTACTCACCCGGCGAGCGGCGATTTTAATGCGCAGCTACCTTTCAGGCCTGATGGAGAACTGGCTGTTTGCTCCCGACTCGTTCGACCTGCATGCGGAAGCGCGTGACTACGTCGCCATCCTGCTGGAGATGTATCAATTCTGCCCCACGCTTCGCGGCCCGGAGAGCCTGCCAGCTTAACGAAGCGTGCGGATGAGCGTGAATTTTTAGCGCGGTCCGCCGCTATTCGCCAGCGATGAGAAGTGCTATTCTGCGCGCTTGCGACGACCCCCGGTATTCTCCGGCATTTGCATTCATTCATATTAACTATGCTGCACACGATCTCCAGGCAACGCGCCACGTTCATCTTTACCATTATGCTGCTCTGTTTTATTGGCCTTTTCAGTCCAGTTCAGGGCCGCGCCGCAGACCTCCCTGACCGGGCGGAGGTGCAGAGTCAGCTCAACACATTAAACAAGCAAAAGGAACTGACTCCGCAGGATAAACTGGTCCAGCAGGATTTGACCCAGACCCTGGAAACATTGGATAAAATCGATCGCATCAAGAGCGAGACGACGCAGCTCCGCCAGCAGGTCGAGCAAGCCCCGGCGAAGCTGCGCCAGGCGGTGGATAACCTTAACAACCTGAGCGATGTCCCGAACGACGACGCGACGCGCAAGACGCTGAGCACGCTCTCCCTGCGTCAGCTGGAATCACGCGTCACCCAAACGCTGGACGATCTGCAGAATGCGCAAAACGATCTGGCAACCTACAACAGCCAGCTGGTTTCCCTGCAAACGCAGCCGGAACGGGTGCAAAATGCGATGTACAACGCCTCCCAGCAGCTGCAGCAGATCCGTAATCGTCTGAATGGCACCTCGGTGGGCGATGAGACTCTGCGTCCGACCCAGCAGGTGTTGCTGCAGGTCCAGCAGGCGTTGCTCAACGCGCAGATCGAGCAGCAGCGTAAGAGCCTCGAAGGCAACACTATCCTGCAGGATACCCTGCAGAAGCAGCGTGACTATGTGACCGCCTGGAGCAACCGGCTGGAGCATCAGCTGCAGCTGCTGCAGGAGGCGGTGAACAGCAAGCGGCTGACGCTGACTGAGAAAACCGCCCAGGAGGCGGTCACGCCGGATGAAACCACGCGTATTCAGGCCAACCCGCTGGTCAAGCAGGAGCTGGATGTTAACCACCAGTTGAGCGAGAAGCTGATCCAGGCGACGGAGAATGGCAACCAGCTGGTGCAGCGCAATATACAGGTAAAGAACTGGCTCGACCGCGCTCTGCAGTCTGAGCGGGATATTAAAGAGCAAATTTCCGTGCTCAAGGGCAGCCTGCTGCTGTCGCGCATTCTTTATCAGCAGCAGCAGACGCTGCCGTCGGCGGATGAGCTGCAGGATATGACTAATCGCATTGCCGACCTGCGGCTCGAACAGTTTGAAGTTAACCAGCAGCGCGACGCCCTGTTCCAGAGCGATGCCTATGTCGCTAAGCTGGAAGAGGGGCACAGCGCTGAAGTAACCGATGAAGTGCACGCCGCGCTGCTGGAAGTGATCGACATGCGTCGCGAGCTGCTTGACCAGTTCAATAAACAGCTGGGGAACCAGCTGATGATGGCCATCAACCTGCAGATCAATCAGCAGCAGCTGATGAGCGTCTCCAGCAGCCTGAAAGAAATCCTGACCCAGCAAATTTTCTGGGTGAACAGCAATAAACCGATGGACTGGGAGTGGATTAAGGCCTTCCCGGAAGCGCTGAAAGGTCAGTTTAAGGCGATGAAAATCACCGTGAACTGGGAAAAAGCGTGGCCGGCGGTATTTATCGCTTTCCTCGCCGGATTACCGCTGCTGCTAATTGCCGGCCTGATCCGCTGGCGTTTGCAGTGGCTCAAGGATTATCAGGCGAAGCTGGCTTCTCAGGTAGGCCAACTACGCAATGATACCCAACTGCATACGCCGAAGGCGATCTTTATCGACCTGATCCGCGCCTTACCGGTGGTGCTGGTGATTCTGGCGATTGGCCTGATCTTACTCACCATGCAGTTAAATATTAGCGGACTGCTGTGGGCGTACAGTAAAAAACTGGCGATGTTCTGGCTGGTGTTTGGCCTGTGCTGGAAAGTGCTGGAAAAGAACGGCGTGGCGGTCAGCCACTTTAATATGCCGGCGCAGTTGACCAGCCACTGGCGGCGGCAGATTGTCCGCGTCAGCCTGGCGCTGCTGCCGCTGAATTTCTGGTCGGTGATTTCCGAGCTGTCGCCGCTGAACCTGATGGACGATGTGCTGGGGCAGCTGGTGATTTTCTTCAACTTACTGCTGATCGCGGTGCTGGTCTGGCCGATGTGCCGCGAAAGCTGGCGCGATAAAGAGTCGCACAGCCTGCGCCTGCTGACGATCACGGTGCTGTCTATCGTTCCGGTGGCCCTGATGGTGCTGACGGCGACCGGCTACTTCTACACCACGCTGCGCCTGGCGGGACGCTGGATCGAGACGGTTTATCTGGTAATGATCTGGAACCTGCTGTACCAGACCGTGCTGCGTGGCCTGAGCGTGGCGGCGCGGCGTATCGCCTGGCGCCGGGCGCTGGCGCGCCGTCAGCATCTGGTGAAGGAGGGCGCGGAAGGCGCCGAGCCGCAGGAGGAGCCGACTATCGCCCTCGAGCAGGTTAACCAGCAGACGTTGCGCATCACCATGCTGGTGATGATCGCGCTGTTCGCGGTCATGTTCTGGGCGATTTGGTCGGATTTGATCACCGTTTTCGCCTATCTCGACAGCATCACCCTCTGGCATTACAACGGCACCGAGGCGGGGGCCAGCGTGGTGCGCAGCGTGACGATGGGCAGCCTGCTGTTTGCCATTGTGGCGTCGATGGTTGCCTGGGCGCTAATCCGCAACCTGCCGGGGCTGCTGGAGGTGCTGGTCCTGTCGCGGCTCAATATGCGTCAGGGGACTTCCTACGCCATCACCACCATTCTTAACTATGCGATTATCGCCATTGGGGCGATGACGGTATTCGGGTCGCTGGGCGTCTCCTGGGACAAACTGCAATGGCTGGCGGCCGCGCTGTCGGTTGGTTTGGGTTTTGGTCTGCAGGAGATCTTCGGTAACTTTGTCTCCGGCCTGATTATTCTGTTCGAACGTCCGGTGCGCATCGGGGATACGGTGACTATCGGCACCTTCTCCGGTACGGTAAGCAAAATCCGTATTCGCGCCACCACCATTACCGACTTCGATCGCAAAGAGGTGATCATCCCGAACAAGGCGTTCGTTACCGAGCGCTTGATCAACTGGTCGCTCTCCGACACCGTGACCCGCGTGGTAATCCGCCTCGGCGTCGCCTACGGTTCCGACCTGGATAAGGTGAAGGAGGTGCTGCTGAAGGTGGCGCACGATCATCCGAAAGTGATGCAGGAGCCAGCGCCGGCGGTCTTCTTCACCACCTTCGGCCCCAGTACGCTGGATCATGAACTACGTCTGTATGTCCGTGAACTGCGCGATCGCAGCTACACGGTGGATGAGCTCAACCGCGCCATCGACCGTCTGTGCCGGGAGAATGACATCAACATTGCCTTTAACCAGCTGGAAGTCCATCTGCGAAATGAAAAGGGTGATGAAGTCACGGAAGTGAAGCGGGATGGAAAGGGCGACGATTTAGCACCCTCCGTCGCGTCTTAACTGAAGAGGGGCGGCGCAACGCCGCCCCTGTTGCATCAGGGCGCCAGCGCGGCGAGCTCCTCGTCGCTAAGCCCGGTGAGTTCCCTCACGATTTGTCGTTCGAGGCCGCGCGCCAGCATTCTGGCGGCGATGCTGCGAGTGGCGGCTTCTCGACCTTCCTGCTCGCCCTCCTGCTGCCCCTGTTTACGGCCTTTCTCTTCCAGCCATTCGGCAATGGTCATCATCAGCTCCTTATGCCTGGGCGACTGCGCCGCCAGCGCGCGGATCAGCGCCCCCGGATGTTCCGTTGTACCCGCCTGCAACATATAGCGCAGCAGCGTATTCAACTGCGCTTCTGTCAGATAGCCTTGCGTCATCAGCGCGATCAGCGGCACCTGCAGCTCGGCCAGATCGCGATGGCGGATATGCTTTTGCAACAGCTCCAGCATGGCCATCCGCCGATGACGGACTATCTGATTATCTGGCATAACGGTGAGGTCCACCAGCGGAAAATCACCGCTATAGAGCGCCTTCGCCAGCGCCGGTTCGGCGAATAGCTGTTGCCAGTTGCGGGGCCAGGGCCAGGGGCTGACCTTGCCGTGATAAAACAGAATCGGCACCACCAGCGGCAGCGTGTCGTGGCCAGCGTCCAGATGACGCTGCATGGCGGCCAGCGCGTAGCGCAGCAGGCGAAACGCCATCAGCTTGTCCGGGGTACTCTGGTGCTCAATCAGCGCGTAAACATAGCCCGGTCCGTGGCGGGTGCGCAGTGAGTAAAGGATATCGGAATAGCTGGCGCGCAGGTCCTCTTCAACAAAGCTACCGGAGACCAGCTGCAGCGAATCCAGCTCGCAGATTGCCAGAAACGGCGCGGGCAGATACAGCTGCATGAAATCCTTCGCCACCGCATGATGCATCAGCATCTGGCGAAAAACCGCATCGTGCGGGGTTTGACTGACCTTTTCCATCAATATTGCCTCCATCGGCGTCATGCGCAGAGGACCACTCTGCCAGCACTCCGCCGTGGGCAACATCTTACTTCTGCGGCGTTTGCGAGGCGCTTTCCGCGTTTTTTAACTTGTTTGCATAATCCCGCCTGACAATTTCCAGCGCGTCCAGCACGGTTTGCGCCGGGATCTGATGTGATTCCAGCAACATGATTAAATCGACGGCCAGTTTGACCTCATCGGGGGCATTTTCCAGCGACATCGGACTCTCCTGTTAGCGCGTCAGCCGCGCCAGTACGTTTTCAATCTTATCCAGCGCCTGTCGGCAGCGTGCCAGCCGTCCACTGTAGACCTCGACTTCCCTGGCCAGCCGCTGCTGCTCGTCGAGGCTGGTAGCCTGCGTCAGCTGGCGCTGGCGTTGGTCGCGCATCGCCAGCAGGCGGCGCTCATACTCCTGATGCTGTAGGCGACGGCGCTGCCAGCGGCTCAGCGTTGGCGAGGCATGGTCCCAACTGCGCAGCGACCAGGTGGCGGTTTCGCGACGCAGCGCAGCGATTTGCGCCGCCAGACGCTCGGCGATCCAGGCTACCTGCGGCAACTGCTGGCGCTCGACGGCCTGGCGGAGTTGGTGAAAGTTGTGTTGGGCTTCCGCCAGATAGGCCTGCATCAGCGTGCTGCGGGTGTGGAAGAGCTGGCGGTCAAAGCGCGGGCTGAGGGTCGCGTGCTCCGCCAGCGGCGCCACCTGCGCGGCCAGCTCGCTGAGCTGATTGTTCAGCGTTTGTAAAAGTTGAGCTGTTTTCACCAACCCCCTCCATTCTCCATCAGCCAACTGTGCTACAGTAGCCGTATCTGTTTGATAACGATTCGCATTATGCCACCTGTTATTTTAACCATTATCGGCTGGCTGGCGGTAGCGCTGGGTACGCTGGGCGTCTTCTTACCGTTGCTGCCGACGACGCCGTTTATTCTGCTTGCTGCCTGGTGCTTTGCCCGCTCATCGCCGCGCTTTCACCAGTGGCTGCTGTATCGCTCATGGTTCGGCGGCTATCTTCGCCACTGGCAACAGTACCGCGCCATGCCTCGCGGCGCCAAACCGCGCGCCATTGCCATGATCGTGGCGACTTTTGCTATTTCGCTGTGGCTGGTTAAGCTTACGTGGGTGCGCATCATGCTGTTGGTCATTCTGGCCTGTCTGCTGATCTTTATGTGGCGCATTCCGGTGGTTGACGCAAAGCAACAAAACACTGATGCGCAATAATGCCTGTTGCAATTGTTGCTGACAGCCAGTAAATTCTGGCGTTTTCGAGCGCGGGTAAGCCTGGTCAAAGGTTAAACAAATGTTTCTTTGGCCCCTTTTGCACGCCCGTGGGTAACACCGTTTCAATCAGGCATACACTTATGACCGCAACTGCACAGCAGCTTGAATATCTGAAGAACAGCATCCAGAGTATCGAGGATTATCCAAAACCGGGCATTCTTTTCCGCGATGTCACCAGTTTACTGGAAGACCCGAAAGCTTACGCGCTCAGCATTGAACTGCTGACCGAGCGCTACAAAGACGCGGGAATTACCAAAGTGGTAGGGACTGAGGCGCGTGGCTTCCTTTTCGGCGCACCGGTTGCGCTGGCGCTGGGCGTGGGCTTTGTTCCGGTACGCAAGCCGCGTAAGTTGCCGCGTGAAACCATCGCTGAGAGCTATGAGCTGGAGTACGGCACCGATCAGCTGGAGATCCACGTTGACGCCATCAAACCGGGCGACAAAGTGCTGGTGGTGGACGATCTGCTGGCGACCGGCGGAACCATCGACGCGACGGTCAAACTGATCCGCCGTCTCGGCGGCGAAGTGCAGGATGCCGCTTTCATTATCAATCTCTTCGATCTGGGCGGCGAACAGCGCCTGGAGAAGCTGGGGATCCACTGCTTCAGTCTGGTGCCGTTCCCGGGCCACTAAGCAAATCCCTCCACATAGCCTCGCCGATCGGGCGGGGCTGTGATAGCATGACCCCTTCGTGATTTCACCTTCCAGCGTTTCAGAGCCAGCCCATGAGTTATCAGGTCTTAGCCCGTAAATGGCGCCCACAAACCTTTGCTGACGTCGTCGGCCAGGAACATGTGCTGACCGCACTGGCGAACGGCTTGTCGTTAGGGCGCATTCATCACGCTTATCTCTTTTCCGGTACCCGCGGAGTCGGTAAGACCTCCATCGCCCGCCTGCTGGCGAAAGGGTTAAACTGTGAAACCGGCATCACCGCCACCCCCTGCGGCGTGTGCGATAACTGCCGGGAAATTGAACAGGGGCGCTTTGTCGATCTGATTGAGATTGACGCCGCCTCACGCACCAAAGTCGAAGATACCCGCGACCTGCTGGATAACGTCCAGTACGCGCCGGCCCGGGGCCGCTTCAAGGTCTATCTCATCGACGAAGTTCATATGCTGTCGCGCCACAGCTTCAATGCGTTATTAAAGACGCTGGAGGAGCCGCCGGCGCACGTCAAATTCCTGCTGGCGACGACGGATCCGCAGAAGCTGCCGGTGACGATCTTATCCCGCTGCCTGCAGTTCCACCTGAAGGCGCTGGACGTTGAACAGATCCGCCATCAGCTGGAGCATATTCTTGGCGAAGAGCAGATTGCCTTCGAGCCCCGCGCGCTGCAGCTGTTGTCGCGCGCCGCCGACGGCAGCCTGCGCGATGCCTTAAGCCTGACCGATCAGGCTATTGCCAGTGGAGAAGGGCAACTGACGGCGGCGTCGGTGAGCACCATGCTCGGCACCCTCGATGACGATCAGGCACTGTCGTTGATTGAAGCCCTGGTCGCCGCCGATGGCGAGCGAGTCATGGCGGGCGTCAATGACGCCGCCGCGCGCGGCGTTGAATGGGAGGCGCTGCTGGTGGAGATGCAGAGCCTGCTGCACCGCATCGCCATGGTTCAGCTGTCCCCTTCGGCGCTGGGCGCCGACATGGCCGCGGTCGAAGTGCGCATGCGCGAACTGGCGCGCACCGTACCGCCGGGCGACGTTCAGCTCTACTACCAAACGCTGCTGATTGGCCGCAAAGAGCTACCCTATGCCCCGGACCGGCGGATGGGCGTCGAAATGACGCTGCTGCGCGCCCTGGCGTTTCATCCGCGTAAGCCGCTGCCGGAGCCCGAGGTGCAGCCGGCGCAGGCCGCCGCGCCCGCGCCGCGCCAGCCGGTTTCCCCCGCAGCGCCGCAACAGCCGCCGCAGAGTTTGCCGCCGACCACCAGCCAGGTGCTGGCGGCCCGCAGCCACCTGCAGCGCAGCCAGGGAGCAACCACCCCAAAAAAGAGTGAACCGGCAGCCGCTTCCCGCGCGCGGCCGGTGAATAACGCTGCGCTGGAGCGACTGAGTTCGATTACCGAGCGCGTCCAGGCTCGTCCGGCCGCGGCGGCGCTGGAGCAGGCCCCGGCGAAGAAAGAGGCTTATCGCTGGAAGGCGACGACGGTGGTTGAAGAGACCAAAGTCGAAGTCGCCACGCCTAAAGCGCTGAAAAAAGCGCTGGAGCATGAAAAAACGCCTGAGCTGGCGGCCAAGCTTGCCGTTGAAGCGGTCGAGCGCGACAGCTGGGCGGCAGAAGTGAGCCAGTTGGCAGTACCGAAGCTGGTCGAGCAGGTGGCGCTCAACGCGTGGAAAGAGCAGGAGGGCAATCGCGTCTGTCTGCATCTGCGCACCAGCCAGCGCCACCTCAATTCCGCCGGCGCACAGCAAAAGCTGGCTGAAGCGCTGGGGGTGTTGTACGGTACGCCCGTTGAATTGACCATCGTGGAAGACGATAATCCCGCGATGCGCACGCCGCTGGAGTGGCGGCAGGCTATTTATGAAGAGAAGCTCGCGCAGGCGCGCGAAGCGATTATTGCGGATAATAACATTCAGACCCTGCGTCGTTTCTTTGACGCCGATCTGGATGAAGAGAGTATCCGCCCCATTTGACTGCAAGTTTGACTTGCAGTCAGTACCTTTAATGATGACTGACTGAGAGAGAAGCCTATGTTTGGTGGAAAAGGCGGCCTGGGTAACCTGATGAAGCAGGCCCAGCAGATGCAAGAAAAAATGCAGAAGATGCAGGAAGAGATCGCTCAGCTGGAAGTGACCGGCGAATCCGGCGCGGGTCTGGTGAAAGTGACCATTAACGGCGCGCACAACTGCCGCCGCGTGGAGATCGACCCAAGCCTGCTGGAAGATGACAAAGAGATGCTGGAAGATCTGGTGGCTGCCGCGTTCAACGACGCTGCGCGCCGTATCGAAGAGACCCAGAAAGAGAAGATGGCTTCCGTCTCTGCCGGTATGCAGCTGCCGCCAGGCTTCAAGATGCCGTTCTGATGCAAACCAGCCCGCTGTTAACTCAGCTTATGGAAGCACTGCGCTGTCTGCCGGGCGTCGGCCCGAAGTCGGCGCAGCGCATGGCGTTTACCCTGCTGCAGCGCGATCGCAGCGGCGGGATGCGTCTGGCGCAGGCGCTGACGCGCGCGATGTCGGAGATCGGCCACTGTGCCGATTGCCGCACCTTCACCGAGCAGGAGGTGTGCAATATCTGCAGCAACCCGCGTCGCCAGGAAAACGGCCAGATCTGCGTGGTGGAGAGTCCGGCGGACATCTACGCCATTGAGCAGACCGGGCAGTATTCCGGCCGCTACTTCGTGCTGATGGGGCACCTGTCGCCGCTCGACGGCATCGGGCCTGATGACATCGGGCTCGATCGCCTGGAGCAACGGCTGGAGGCGGAGTCGATCACCGAGGTGATCCTTGCCACCAACCCGACCGTTGAGGGCGAGGCGACAGCCAACTATATCGCGGAGCTGTGCGCGCAGTATGGCGTCGACGCCAGCCGAATCGCCCACGGCGTGCCGGTGGGCGGCGAGCTGGAGATGGTCGACGGCACCACGCTGTCCCACTCGCTGGCCGGTCGCCACAAGATTAGTTTCTGAACAAATGGAGGCGGCTATCGCCGCCTCCGCTTGAAAAATTTCCCCGCTGTCCCCATCTCCCACTCAACGGTTTTTTACCCATTTAAAATGGCATTGTTGAGGTTGAATCAGATGAAAGGACAAGAAACTCGTGGTTTTCAGTCAGAAGTAAAACAGCTTCTGCACCTGATGATCCATTCCCTCTATTCCAACAAAGAAATCTTTCTGCGTGAGCTGATTTCCAACGCCTCTGATGCGGCCGATAAGCTGCGTTTCCGCGCGCTGTCGCAGCCGGATTTGTATGAGGGAGACGGCGAGCTGCGCGTGCGGGTTTCGTTTGATAAAGACAACCGTACCCTGACCATTGCCGATAACGGTATCGGTATGAACCGGGAAGAGGTTATCGACCATCTCGGCACCATCGCCAAATCCGGCACCAAAGCGTTCCTCGAATCGATGGGTTCCGACCAGGCAAAAGATAGCCAGCTGATTGGCCAGTTCGGCGTCGGCTTCTATTCGGCCTTCATCGTGGCGGATAAAGTGACCGTCCGTACCCGTGCGGCAGGCGATAAACCTGAGAACGGCGTGTTCTGGGAATCCGCCGGCGAAGGGGAATATACCGTGGCCGACATCACCAAAGCCGATCGCGGGACCGAAATCACCCTGCATCTGCGCGAAGGTGAGGACGATTTCCTTAACGACTGGCGCGTGCGCTCCATCATCAGCAAGTATTCCGACCATATCGCGCTGCCGGTTGAGATTGAGAAACGGGAAGAGAAAGACGGTGAAACCGTTATCAGTTGGGAAAAAATCAACAAGGCGCAGGCCCTGTGGACTCGCAGCAAGTCTGAAGTTAACGACGACGAATACAAAGAATTCTACAAGCACATTGCCCATGACTATAGCGACCCGCTGACCTGGAGCCACAACCGCGTGGAAGGTAAGCAGGAGTACACCAGCCTGCTGTATATCCCGTCGCAGGCGCCGTGGGATATGTGGAACCGCGATCATAAACACGGCCTGAAGCTGTACGTCCAGCGTGTGTTCATCATGGACGACGCCGAGCAGTTTATGCCGAACTACCTGCGCTTCGTACGCGGCCTGATAGACTCCAACGATCTGCCGCTGAACGTCTCCCGTGAAATTCTGCAGGACAGCAGCGTGACCCGCAACCTGCGCACCGCGCTGACCAAACGCGCGCTGCAGATGCTGGATAAGCTGGCGAAAGACGACGCCGAAAAATATCAGACCTTCTGGAAACAGTTCGGCCTGGTGCTGAAAGAGGGGCCGGCGGAAGATCCGAGCAACCAGGAGGCGATCGCCAAACTGCTGCGCTTCGCGACCACCCATACTGACTCCTCCGCGCAGACCGTGTCGCTGGAAGAGTACGTCTCACGCATGAAAGAAGGTCAGGAGAAGATCTACTACATCACTGCCGACAGCTATGCGGCGGCGAAGAGCAGCCCGCACCTCGAGCTGCTGCGTAAGAAAGGGATCGAAGTGCTGCTGCTCTCCGATCGCATCGACGAGTGGATGATGAGCTACCTGACCGAGTTCGACGGCAAAGCGTTCCAGTCTGTCGCTAAAGCCGACGAGTCGCTGGACAAGCTGGCGGATGAAGTGGACGAGTCCACCAAAGAAGCCGAAAAAGCGCTGGAGCCGTTCGTTGAGCGTGTGAAAAACCTGCTTGGCGACCGGGTCAAAGAGGTGCGTCTGACCCATCGTCTGACCGATACCCCGGCGATTGTCACCACCGATGCCGACGAGATGAGCACCCAGATGGCGAAGCTTTTCGCGGCTGCGGGCCAGGCGGCGCCGGAAGTGAAATACATCTTCGAACTGAACCCGGCGCATCAGCTGGTGAAACGCGCAGCCGATACCCAGGATGACGCGCAGTTCGGCGAATGGGTGGAACTGCTGCTGGATCAGGCGCTGCTGGCCGAGCGCGGCACGCTGGAAGATCCGAACCAGTTTATCCGCCGTATGAACCAGCTGCTGGCTTCCTGACGCGAACCTGAACGAGTAGCCCGGCCGAGCGACGCGACGCCGGGAACGGGATAAATGCCCCGTCTGAGCGATTTGCTCAGACGGGGCATTTCACATTGGATTGCATAAAATATCTCACCATTAACCGTTTCAGCCGCACCGCCTTCCTTGAGCCATCGCCGTTCTGGTGGTATGGTTTAGCGTTTTTGAAAAATTGAATCGACTTTTGAGGGGATTTTCGTAATGCGTATTATTCTGCTTGGCGCTCCGGGCGCGGGTAAAGGAACTCAGGCTCAGTTCATCATGGAGAAATACGGTATTCCGCAAATCTCCACCGGCGATATGCTGCGCGCTGCGGTAAAATCCGGCTCTGAGCTCGGTAAGCAGGCGAAAGACATCATGGACGCCGGCAAGCTGGTGACCGATGAGCTGGTTATCGCGCTGGTTAAAGAGCGTATCGCCCAGGAAGATTGCCGTAACGGCTTCCTGCTGGACGGTTTCCCGCGCACTATTCCGCAGGCTGACGCCATGAAAGAAGCGGGCATTACCGTTGATTACGTGCTGGAATTCGACGTGCCGGACGAACTGATTGTCGACCGTATCGTTGGCCGTCGCGTTCACGCGGCATCCGGTCGCGTATACCACATCAAATTCAATCCGCCGAAGGTTGAAGGCAAAGACGACGTGACCGGCGAAGAGCTGACCACCCGTAAAGACGACCAGGAAGAGACCGTGCGTAAGCGTCTGGTGGAATATCATCAGATGACGGCGCCGCTGATCGGCTACTACACCAAAGAAGCGCAGGCGGGCAACACCAAATACGCCAAAGTTGACGGCACCAAAGCGGTGGCTGACGTGCGCGCCGAACTGGAAAAAATCCTCGGCTGATAAAGCCTTTTCTCATCCTGCTGCGGCAGGATGAGAACTCCTCTCATTCCTACCTTTTGCTATGATTGGTTCCGTTTAGCGCCATTTCAGCTACAATTGGCTGCGATTCAAATGGTTAAGAGGCGGTAATGGATCAGACGAAAACAGGTATCTTGCTGGCCAATTTAGGCACTCCCGATGCGCCCACCCCCGGTGCGGTGAAGCGTTATCTGCGACAATTCCTCAGCGACAAACGGGTGGTGGATACGTCTCGTCTGCTATGGTGGCCGCTGCTGCGCGGCGTCATACTGCCGATTCGCTCTCCCCGCGTGGCTAAACTCTATCAGTCCGTCTGGATGGAAGAGGGGTCGCCGCTGATGGTATACAGCCGTCGCCAGCAGCAGGCGCTGGCCGCCAGACTGCCGGATACCCCGGTGGCGCTGGGCATGAGCTATGGAACGCCGTCGCTGGCCAGCGCGGTGGATGATTTACTGGCGCAAGGGGTGGGGCACATCGTGGTGCTGCCGCTGTATCCGCAATATTCCTGCTCGACGGTGGCTGCCGTCTGGGATGAGCTGGCGCGGATCCTCGCGAAAAAACGCGCCATTCCCGGTATCTCGTTTATTCGCGATTACGCCGGGCACCCGGACTATATCCATGCTTTGGCGGCCAGCGTGCGCGCCTCGTTTGCCGTTCATGGGGAACCGGATCTGCTGCTGCTTTCCTATCATGGGATCCCGCAGCGCTATGCCAACCAGGGAGATGATTATCCTCAGCGCTGTCGTGATACCACGCGGGAACTGGTCTCCGCGCTGGGGCTGCCACCGGAGCGGGTGATGATGACCTTCCAGTCGCGCTTTGGCCGGGAACCCTGGCTGACGCCGTACACCGATGAGACGCTGAAGATGCTCGGCGAGAAAGGGACGAAGCATATTCAGGTGCTGTGCCCGGGCTTTGCCGCCGACTGTCTCGAAACGCTGGAAGAGATCGCCGTCCAGAACCGGGAAATCTTCCTCGAAGCGGGTGGCAAGCAATATGAATACATTCCGGCGCTTAACGCGGACGCCGCGCATATTGAGATGATGGTCAACCTGACCGCGCCTTATCGCTGATCGCGCGCAGGGCGGGGAATATGCTACTATTTCCCGCTTGTTCCCTGTTATTTAAGCGCCACTATGAAATTTCCCGGTAAACGCAAATCCAAACACTATTTTCCCGTTAACGCCCGCGACCCGCTGCTACAGCAAATTCAGCCGGAGAATGAATCCAGCGTCTCCTGGGTGGTGGGTATCGACCAGACGCTGGTGGATATCGAAGCGAAAGTGGATGAGGCGTTTATCGTGCGCTACGGCCTGAGCGCGGGCCACTCTCTGGTGATTGAAGATGATGTCGCCGAGGCGCTGTACCAGGAGCTGGTGCGCAATAATCTTATTACTCATCAGTTTGCCGGCGGCACGATCGGCAATACCATGCACAACTACTCGGTGCTGGCGGACGATCGCTCGGTGCTGCTTGGCGTCATGTGCAGTAATATCGAAATCGGCGGCTATGCCTATCGCTACCTGTGCAATACCTCCAGCCGTACCGATCTGAACTATCTGCAGGGCGTTGACGGCGCCATTGGCCGCTGCTTCACCCTGATCAGCGATAGCGGCGAGCGCACCTTCGCCATTAGCCCGGGTCATATGAACAAGCTGCGCCCGGAAAGCATTCCGGAAGCGGTGATCGCTGGCGCCTCGGCGCTGGTGCTGACCTCCTACCTGGTACGCTGCAAGCCGGGCGAGCCGATGCCGGACGCGACGATGAAAGCCATCGAGTATGCCAAAAAGCATGATGTGCCGGTGGTGTTAACTCTTGGTACCAAATACGTGATTGCCGATAACCCGGCGTGGTGGCAGCAGTTCCTGCAGGATCATGTCTCGATTCTGGCGATGAATGAAGAGGAAGGGGAAGCGCTGACCGGTTTTGCCGATCCGCTGTCGGCGGCGGACAAAGCGCTGGACTGGGTCGACCTGGTGCTGTGCACCGCCGGACCGGCGGGGCTATATATGGCGGGCTTCACCGAAGAAGAGGCGAAGCGTAAAACCCAGCATCCGCTGCTGCCGGGGGCGATCCCGGAATTTAACCAGTTTGAATTCAGTCGCGCGATGCGTCACCAGGACTGCGTCAATCCGCTGCGTATTTATTCGCACATCGCGCCGTATATGGGCGGCCCGGAGAAGATCATGAACACCAACGGCGCAGGCGACGGCGCGCTGGCGGCGCTGCTGCATGACATCACCGCCAATAACTACCATCGCAATAACGTACCCAACTCCAGCAAACACAAATGCAAATGGCTGACCTACTCCTCGCTGGCGCAGGTGTGTAAATATGCCAACCGCGTGAGCTATCAGGTGCTGAACCAGCACTCGCCGCGTTTAACCCGCGGCCTGCCGGAACGTGAGGACAGCCTGGAAGAGGCGTACTGGGATCGATAAGCGAGTCCCTCTCCCGATGGGAGAGGGCTGTACATCAGCCAGTGACCACTTCACCGGCGGGTGGCGTTTCCAGAAGCTGCAGCATGGCGCGGGCAATTTCCCGCTCGCCCATCACCACCTGATTGGCCCCACGGTCGATAATGTAATCCACTTCATCATCGTAATGGGCGCGGGCGATAATCTCGATATTCGGACATTTTTCCCGTGCGGAGGCGACAATCTCGCCGGCCTCATAGCCGTTGGGAATGGTCAGCAGCAGCCAGCGAGCGCAGTCGAGATGCGCCAGCTCCATGATCTCTTCATTGGCGGCATTGCCCAGCACCGCGCTGATCCCGCGCTCGCGTAGCTCATCCACGCGGGTGCGCGAGGTTTCAACCACCACCAGCGGGATCCCCTGGGCCATCAGCTTCTCGCCCAGCAGGCTGCCGACGCGGCCGAAGCCGACCAGCAGCGCGTGGTTGCAGATATCGACCGGCACCTGCTTCTCGTCTTCCAGCACCTCTTCCAGGGTCTGCTCGTCGAGGGTTTCGGTTTTATCGAGATATTTCTCCAGCAGGGTAAACAGCACCGGGTTGAGCATAATCGAGATGATCGCCCCGGCCAGCACCAGGTTTTGCCCGGCCTGCGGCAGCAGGTTAAGCGCCATCCCCAGGCCGGCGAGAATAAAGGCAAATTCACCAATCTGCGCCAGGCTGGCGGCAATCGTCAGTGCGGTACGCGGCGAGTGGCCAAACATACGCACGAGGAAAAAGGCGGCTGCGGATTTACCAAAGATAATGATCGCCAGCGTCGCCAGCACCGCCAGCGGCTGCTGGACCAGCACCATTGGGTCAAACAGCATGCCGACGGAGACAAAGAACAGCACCGCGAAGGCGTCGCGCAGCGGCAGGGTGTCATGGGCGGCGCGGTGGCTCAGCTCGGATTCATTAAGCACCATGCCGGCAAAGAAGGCGCCGAGGGCGAAGGAGACATCAAACAGCTCCACGGCGCCGAAGGCGATGCCCAGCGCCAGGGCCAGCACCGACAGGGTGAACAGCTCGCGCGAGCCGGTGGCCGCGCTGCGGGACATGATCCACGGCACCAGCCGACGGCCGACCAGCATCATGATGGCGATAAAGGCCACCACTTTGCCAATGGTGATCCCGAGGTCGAGGGCGAGGGAAGCGAAGCCGACGTTGCCTTTCTCCGCCATACCGGCCACTGCCGGCAGCAGGACCAGCGTCAGGACCATCACCAGGTCTTCCACAATCAGCCAGCCGATGGCGATCTGCCCGCGCTGACTGTCAATCAGCTGTCGTTCCTCCAGGGCGCGCAGCAGCACCACGGTACTGGCGGTGGAGAGACACAGGCCAAAGACGATGCCGGTCATCAGCGACCAGCCAAGGGCGGCGGAGAGCGCCATACCCAACAGCGTCGCCACAGCTATCTGGGCGATGGCCCCGGGAATGGCGATCGACTTTACCGCCATCAGATCCTTGAGGGAAAAATGCAGCCCGACGCCGAACATCAGCAGGATCACGCCGAGTTCCGCCAGTTCCGGAGCCAGTTTGGTGTCAGCAACAAAGCCAGGGGTGAAAGGTCCGGCCAGCACGCCCGCTAAGAGATATCCCACCAGAGGAGAAATACGTAGCTTATTGGCAATCATGCCGAGAATAAAGGCGAGCACGAGGCCGCCGACAATGGTGGTGATTAGCGGTGTTGCGTGGTGCATTCCGTCTCCTTTCCAGTGGTGAATCGGTCCATTTTGCTACCCTGTCCGCGTAATAGTTTATGACAAAAACGTTCACTTTGTTTATGAATAATTCTTGAATTGTGCAAAAAAATGCAATTAGGGGATGAAAAGGCACAGAAGGGAAAATCGAGGGAGGAATGCGCGCATCAGGCCGATGGCGCAAGGGGTAACGGCGGCCAACGTTACACTTTGGCCGCCGGATAATCAGGCTTTTTGCCGGTTATCAGGAAGAAATATCGTCAGGAATCCCAGCAGCGGCAGGAAGGCGCAGATTTTATACACCAGGTCGATACTGGTATGGTCCGCCAGCAGGCCCAGCACCGCGGCGCCAAGGCCGCCCATGCCAAAGGCGAAGCCGAAAAACAGACCAGAAACCATACCGATACGTCCCGGCAGCAGCTCCTGGGCATAGACCAGGATAGCGGAGAAGGCCGAGGCGAGGATAAAACCAATGATCACCGTTAAAATCCCGGTCCATTCAAGGCTGGCGTAGGGTAAAACAAGGGTGAAGGGCGCCACGCCGAGGATAGAGCCCCAAATAACGTATTTTCGCCCAATCTTATCGCCAACGGGCCCGCCAATCACCGTCCCGGCGGCCACCGCGAACAGGAAGGCAAACAGATGCAGCTGGGCATTTTGCACCGATAAGCCGAACTTATGCATCAGATAAAACGTGTAATAGCTGCTGATGCTCGCCATATAGAAATATTTCGAGAAAATCAGCATCAGCAGAATACCTACCGCCAGAATCACCTTATTGCGCGGCAGCGGATTGACGATCGCCGGCTTCGGTTTGCCCTTATTCATCCGGTGCTGTGCGGCGTACCAGCGGCTGATTTGCGACAGCACGACGATAGCCAGCAGGGCGGCCAGTACGAACCAGGCGACGTTGCCTTTACCATACGGGGCGATGATCACCGCCGCCAGCAGCGGACCAAGCGAACTGCCGAAGTTGCCGCCGACCTGGAACAGCGACTGGGCCAGGCCGTGACGGCCGCCGGAGGCCATCCGCGCTACGCGGGACGATTCCGGATGGAAAACCGAGGAACCGGTACCCACCAGCGCGGCGGCCAGCAGCACCATACCGAAGCTACCGGCCAGCGCCAGGAGGATCAAACCGCAGAGGGTAAAGCACATGCCCACCGGCAGCGACCACGGCATCGATCGTTTATCGGTAATATAGCCAATCACCGGCTGGAACAGCGATGAGGTGAGCTGGAAGGTGAGAGTGATCATCCCGATCTGCACAAAGGTAAGGGAGAACTCGGCCTGCAGCAGCGGGTAGATCGCGAGAATGAGCGACTGGATCATATCGTTAAGCAAATGGGACAGGCTGATCGCGCCTAAGATGCCAAACGAGGTGCGCGCTTTTTGCGGCGGCGCAGCGGGGCCGGACACGGGTTGAGCGGTCTGATTGATTGCCATAGGTTCACGTCACTTTTTTATATAGCTTTCGTTATTTGTACGCCATGCGACTGCCCTGATTTTCCCGGCTACTGCATGGGAAATATGACGAACGGGCTAACGCACTGCCATACAACGCGAAGGCGTATAGAGGATGCAGGTGGAATTATTATCCAACTAACATACCTGCTGACAAGGTTTGAAGGAAGTCGCAATTCTGAAAACATATTTGTCAATGCGGCTAACTCGCTATACTTTCGGCACTTGGGATTAAGTCAGGGAGTGAAGCATGCATTGTTTAAAACACAGCGTGGCGCTGGCGTTATTCGCCGCGTTATCGCTGGGCAGCCTGTCCGCGCAGGCCTATGAGCAGGATAAAACCTATAAAATTACCATCCTGCACACCAACGATCACCACGGCCATTTCTGGCGCAATGACTACGGCGAATATGGCCTCGCGGCGCAGAAAACGCTGGTGGACGGTATTCGTAAAGAGGTGGCGGCTGAAGGCGGTAGCGTTCTGCTGCTGTCCGGCGGGGATATCAATACCGGGGTGCCGGAGTCTGATTTACAGGATGCAGAGCCCGATTTTCGCGGCATGAACCTGATCGGCTACGACGCGATGGCGGTGGGGAACCACGAGTTTGATAATCCGCTGAGCGTGCTGCGCCAGCAGGAAAAGTGGGCGAAGTTCCCGTTCCTGTCGGCCAATATTTATCAGAAAAGCACCGGCGAACGGCTGTTCAAACCCTGGGCGCAGTTTAAGCGCGGCGGGTTAAAAATCGCGGTGATTGGCTTAACCACTGACGATACGGCCAAGATTGGCAATCCAGAATATTTCACCGATATCGAATTCCGCAAACCGGCGGAAGAGGCGAAGCTGGTGATCCAGGAGCTGCAGCAGAATGAAAAGCCGGACGTGATCCTGGCCACCACCCATATGGGCCACTATGACAACGGCAACCACGGCTCTAACGCGCCGGGGGATGTCGAGATGGCGCGGAGTTTACCCACGGGCTCGCTGGCGATGATCGTCGGCGGTCACTCGCAGGATCCGGTGTGCATGGCGTCGGAAAATAAAAAGCAGGTCGACTATGTGCCAGGGACGCCGTGCGCCCCGGATCGTCAGAACGGCATCTGGATCGTCCAGGCGCATGAGTGGGGCAAATACGTCGGCCGCGCCGATTTTGAGTTCCGCAACGGCGAGATGAAGCTGGTGCACTATCAGCTGATCCCGGTCAACCTGAAGAAAAAAGTGACTTACGATAACGGCCAAAGCGAGCGGGTGCTGTATACGCCGCAGATCGCGGAGAACCCGCAGATGATGTCGCTGCTGACGCCGTTCCAGAACAAAGGTAAGGCGCAACTGCAGGTCAAGATCGGCAGCGTGAATGGTCATCTGGAGGGCGATCGCAGTAAAGTGCGTTTCGTGCAGACCAATATGGGCCACCTGCTGCTGGCGGCGCAGATGGCGCGCAGTAATGCGGATTTCGCGGTGATGAGCGGCGGCGGGATCCGCGACTCCATTGAGGCGGGCGATATCACCTACAAGGATGTGATGAAGGTCCAGCCGTTTGGCAATGTGCTGACCTATGTCGATATGAGCGGCAAGGAGGTGGTGGATTACCTGACCGCCGTCGCGCAGATGAAGCCAGATTCCGGCGCCTATCCGCAGTTTGCCAACGTCAGCTTTGTGGCCAAAGACGGCAAGTTGAACGATCTGAAAATCAAAGGCGAACCGGTGGATCCGTCGAAGACCTATCGGATGGCGACGCTGAGCTTTAACGCCACCGGCGGCGATGGTTACCCGAACATCGCCGATAAACCTGGGTATGTGAATACCGGCTTTATCGATGCCGAAGTGCTGAAAGAGTATATCGAGAAGAACTCGCCGCTGGATGCCGCCGCCTATGAGCCGAAAGGCGAGGTGAGCTGGCAGTAAGCCTGGGTTTCGGGTGAGCTATTTCCACGGTGGCGCTACGCTTACCGTGGCTATGAGTTGGGGAGCCCGGATAAGGCGCGTGCGCCGCTATCCGGGATAGTGTTATCAATCGCGGCGGGCGATATCGGCGAACTTCGCATCCAAAAGCTGCGCCAGATCGCTGGCCGCCAGCTCAATATCCAGCCCGCGTTTGCCGCCGGAAATATAGATAGTGGCAAATTCCTGCGCCGGGGAGTCAATCACCGTCGGCAGGCGCTTCTTCTGCCCCAGCGGACTGATACCGCCTACCAGATAGCCGGTGATACGCTGCGCCACCATCGGGTCGGCCATGTCGACTTTCTTGGCGCCCAGCGCTTTCGCCACTTTCTTCAAATCCAGTTGCCCGGCGACCGGGGTGACAGCGACCGCCAGATGCTTCATATCGCCATTAACGGCGACCAGCAGGGTCTTGTAAACCTGATCGGCATTGAGGCCGAGCTTGCGCACCACTTCATCACCGAAGTTGGTCTCATTGGGATCGTGATCGTAACTGTGGATCTGAAAGGGAATTTTGTTTATTTCGAGTAATTTAACGGCGGGAGTCATAGCTATCCTTCTTACCAACCGGTTTTGCGTGACGTCAGAATACGCCCGCAGGTTGTCTAAAAAATAGTACCATCTTGCGCAATAGTGTTGGCAGTGATGGTCACTTTGAGCGACAATCAGACGATCCGGGATACAAATCCCGGGATAATAATAATGATGAAATTCCTCTTTGACGGGCCAATAGCAATATTGGCCATTTTTTTATGTCAGCATATCCGGCAGATTCCCTTCGCCATACAGATGCAGCGCGCCGACGGCGACCACGTAGCGCCCCGGCGGCAAGGCCAGCAGCGTCTCGCGCCAGGCGAGATTGCGCTGATGCATCAGCACATCATATAAAGACTGGCTGAAGGTCGTCGGCAGCGATACCGCACCGCGCGACGGCGGTTGCTCCAGCCACCAGCCGATCATGACCTGCAGTAAACGGGCGTTGGTGCGCCAGTGGGTCAGCGTATCTTCCAGCAGCGCCATTCCGCCATCGGGCAGGTCGCGCAGCAGCGCGATCTGGCTGTCGGCGCCTTCCAGCTCCATCACCGCTATGTTGCTCTCGCGGGCGGCCATCAGCAACTGATAATCGATACCGTAATCCGGCCGCAGCCCCAGCTTCTGCGCCTGGGTGGCCTGCAGAACCATCGCCACCTGCCACAGCGGCTGGCTGTCGAACAGCTCGACCGACAGGCCCAGCTCGCCGGCTCGCGCTTGTAGCTCGCTCAGCTGCGCGTCGCTCAGGCGCTCCGCCAGCGGCGGATAAGCGGGGAGATTGCTAAACGGGGTTTCATTGCCGCTGATATCGGCCTCGACGATTAACGCATCGGCCTGACGTATTTTTTTCAGCAGTTTCGCTGGCGGCGGCGCCATGTCGCGGGTGCCCATATGGATGCTGCCGACGAGGTGCAGATAGCGTTCGCCGGGCAGGACGATATCCATCGCAGGCCAGGAATAAGACGAGCCGACGGCGGCTCGCCACAGCATTTTTATCCGGTTTAACAGGCCCATACGCGCTCCGAAGTGTGAGGCATTCATGCTAGCGCATATGGTGATACACGTCACCCTTCCGGCGGGCTTTTCTTGTCCCGGAAAAAAAGCGGGCGCCGATCCTGTCAGCGTCCGCTTTCCTGCAGCAGCGTTTACTCTTTTGGTTTAAAGCGCAACAGGCGGTTAGCGTTACTCACCACGGTGATCGACGATAGCGCCATCGCCGCGCCGGCGACCACCGGATTGAGCAGCGTGCCGGTCAGCGGCCAGAGGATCCCGGCGGCAATCGGGATGCCCAGCGAGTTGTAGACAAAGGCCCCCAGCAGGTTCTGCTTCATATTGCGTAAGGTCGCCTTCGAAATCGCCAGCGCATCGGCCACGCCGTGAAGACTATGGCGCATCAGGGTGATCGCCGCGGTTTCAATAGCGACATCGCTGCCGCCGCCCATGGCGATCCCGACATCCGCCTGCGCCAGCGCGGGGGCATCGTTAATCCCATCGCCAACCATCGCCACTTTGTGTCCCTGGCTCTGCAGACGCTTAATGGCGTCGGCTTTACCGTCCGGCAGCACGCCGGCAATCACTTCATCAATGCCGGCTTCTTTGGCGATGGCATTCGCGGTAGTGGGGTTATCCCCGGTGAGCATCACCAGGCGGTAGCCCTGACGATGCAGGCGCGCCAGGGCGTCGACGCTGTCTTCGCGCAGTGGGTCATGGATGGCGAACAGCGCGGCCGCCTGACCATCCACCGCCAGCAGCACCGGCGTAGCGCCGCGCGAGGCCTGCGCCATCATCTCGCTTTCTATATCGCTGGTGGCGATATGCTGCTCGTTGAGCAGCGCCTGGTTGCCGAGCAGCAGGCGATGACCTTCCGCCTCACCGCTAACGCCAAGGCCGCGCAGGGTGCGGAAGCCGCTCACTTCCGGCAACGGGCTGTCTCCGGCTTTATCGAGGATCGCTCGCGCCAGCGGATGGCTTGAGCCCTGCTCGAGCGCGGCGGCAAGACGCAGCGCGGTAATCTCATCAACGCCAGCGAAAGTTTTCACCGCCACCACCTGCGGCTTACCTTCGGTCAGGGTGCCGGTTTTATCGAACACCAGGGTGTCGAGTTCACTGGCGCGCTGCAGCGCATCGGCGTCGCGCACCAGTACGCCGTATTCCGCCGCCCGGCCAACGCCGGAGATGATCGACATTGGCGTCGCCAGCCCTAAGGCGCACGGACAGGCGATAATCAGCACCGTGGTGGCGATCACCAGGGTATAGACGATCTGCGGCGCCGGGCCGAAGAAGTACCAGATCGCCGCGCTAATCAGCGCAATGGCGACCACCGCCGGGACAAACACCGCGGAGATTTTATCCGCCAGCTGGCCGATCTCCGGCTTGCTGCTCTGCGCCTGGCGCACCATGCGGATAATACGTGCCAGCGTGGTCTGGCTGCCGACGGCGCTGGCGGTGAACAGCACGCTGCCGTCCTGCACCACGGTGCCGGCGTGAATGGCATCGCCATCGCCTTTTTGCTGTGGTACCGGTTCGCCGGTGAGCATCGCTTCATCAAACCAGGCTTCGCCCTGGCTTATCACGCCGTCAACCGGAACGCGATCGCCAGTGGTCAGGCGCAGCGTCATGCCGGCCTGAACTTCAGCGAGCGGCAGATCCTTTTCTCCCTCAGGGGTCACCACGCGGGCTGAAGGCGGCGTCAGGTCGAGCAGTTTTTCCAGCGCTTTTGAGGAGCGCTGGCGGGCGCGGGCCTCCAGCATATGGCCGAGGTTAATCAGGCCGATAATCATTGCGCTGGCTTCGTAATAGAGATGGCGGGCTTCCATCGGGAACCACTGTGGCCACAGGTTGACGCTCATCGAGTACAGCCAGGCGACGCCGGTACCGAGGGCCACCAGCGTATCCATGGTGGCGGTGCCGTTTTTCAGGCTTTTCCACGCGCTGCGGTAGAAGTGCCCACCGGCGAAGACCATCACCGCAAGGGTGACGAGGCCGATGACCAGCCACAGCGAACGGTTGTCGTCGCTGACCATCATGTTATCGCCGATCATGCCCCAGACCATCACCGGCACGCCGACCAGCAGGGCGACAATCGCCTGCCAGCGAAAACGTTTCATGGTGGCGATGGCGGTTTCCTGCTGACGTTCGCGGCGTTCCAGATCGTCCTCGATCGCCTCCGCGCCGTAGCCCGCTTTCTCCACCGCCTGCACTAATTCTGCGGCGGACGCACTGCCCATCACCAGCGCCGTGCGTTCCGCCAGGTTAACCCGCGCCTGTGAGACGCCCGGCACCGCGGCAAGCGCGTTCTGTACCCGGGAGACGCAGCTGGCGCAGCTCATGCCGTTGATCAGCAGCTGTTGACTGTCATCTTCGTCATGGGCTGCCGGAAGCTCAGGAGTGGCCGCTGTCAGTGCTTCCGACGGGATTGATGATTCTGCCAGCGGTTTAGCCTTTGGGTGGCTGAGCTCCGCGCCGTATCCGGCTTGTTTAACGGTTTCAATCAGCGCTTGTGCGCTGGCGCTGCCCGTCACATGGGCTTCAGTGAGGGTGACTTCCGCTTGCTCAACGTCAGGACGCTGCTCCAGACTCTCTTTCACGCGTTTGACGCAGTGGCCGCAGGAGAGGCCATCCAGCGTCAGGTCGATAGTGTTAGACATAAATAACTCCTGAATAATTTTCCGGTCAACGATTGACCAGAACCACTCTTTCATCGAGTATTAAGAAGGTTAAACCTTCCAGCAAGGGGAAGGTCAAGGAGAAAAAATGAATATCAGCGATGTGGCGAAAAAAACCGGCTTAACCAGCAAAGCGATTCGTTTTTACGAAGAAAAGGGGCTGGTGACGCCGCCGTTGCGCAGCGAAAACGGCTACCGCACCTACGGTCAGCAGCATCTCGATGAACTGACGCTGCTGCGCCAGGCGCGGCAGGTGGGGTTTAATCTGGAAGAGTGCCGCGAGCTGGTGGCCTTGTTCAACGACCCGTCGCGGCACAGCGCCGATGTGAAAAAACGCACGCTGGAGAAAGTGGCGGATATCGAGAACCATATCCGCGAGCTGCAAAATATGCGCGCGCACCTGCTGGCGCTGGCCGAATCCTGTCCCGGCGACGACAGCGCGGAATGCCCGATTATCGATAATCTTTCCGGCTGCTGTCATCGCAAGGCGCAGGCTTAACGAACGACGGGTCTGATCCGTAGCGTAATCCCTTCCACGGCGACCACTTCGACTTGACTGCCTGGGGTGAGGTCCTCGTCAGCCATCACCGGCCATGAGCTGTCGCCCACGCGCACGTGGCCGCGGCCGTTTACCAGCGGGGCATCCAGCGTCAAACGGCGGCCTATCAGCTGCTGCCCGCGCTGGTTGAGTTGAGCATCGGCAGGACGCTGCAGTTTGACGCGCTTGCGCAGCCACTTCGACCACAGCCACGCCGCCAGCAGAGTGAGGACGGCAAACAGCGTGCCTTGCCATTCCCAGCTCAGCGGCAGGAGCCAGGTCAGGGCGCCGGTCACCACGCCGGCGACGCCGCTCCACAGCAGGTATCCGCTGCCGCCCAGCATCTCGGCCGCCAGCAGCAGCCCGCCGAGGCTTAGCCAGAACAGATGAGGGTGGGCGAGGATCATGTCGATCATGATTTTTTCCGATCGCCAGCGCCTTCTTTGATCAGCTCGCTGATCCCGGCGATCGATCCCATCAGGCTGCTGGCATCCAGCGGCATCAGCACCACTTTACTGTTGTTGGCGGCGCCAATCTGCTGCAGCGCATCGGTGTATTTCTGCGCCACGAAGTAGTTGATCGCCTGAATATCGCCTGAGGCGATCGCCGAGGAGACCATCTGGGTGGCGCGGGCTTCCGCTTCAGCGGAACGCTCGCGGGCCTCCGCCTGCAGGAAGGCGGACTGCCGCTCGCCCTCCGCCTTGAGGATCTGCGACTGCTTTTCCCCTTCCGCTTTCAGAATTTCCGCCTGACGCACCCCTTCGGCCTCAAGGATATAGGCGCGTTTGGTACGTTCGGCTTTCATCTGGGCGTTCATCGAGGCGATAAGCTCCGCCGGTGGGCGAACGTCGCGAATTTCGACGCGGGTGATTTTCACCCCCCACGGGTTGGTGGCGTCGTCAACGATATGCAGCAGGCGGGTGTTAATGCTGTCGCGCTGGGAGAGCATTTCGTCCAGCTCCATCGAGCCGAGCACGGTACGAATGTTGGTCATCGTCAGGTTGACGATCGCCTGCTCAAGATTGCTGACCTCGTAGGCGGCCTTTGGCGCGTCAACCACCTGAATAAAGCAAACGGCGTCGATGGTGACGTTGGCGTTATCTCTGGAGATAACCTCCTGTGAGGGGATGTCGAGCACCTGCTCCATCATGTTCACTTTGCGGCCGATGCGGTCCATAAACGGCACGACTAAGCTTAATCCCGGCTGCAGCGTCTGGGTAAAACGCCCGAAGCGCTCCACCGTCCACTGGTAGCCCTGCGGGACGATTTTCACCGCCGCGGCCACAATGACCAGCGCGACGAAAATAAGGATAGGAATAAAAATCAGCATCAAAAACCTCCTGTCTTGTTGCCTGGTGAAGCGCTACAAAGAAATAGCGCGTGTTTAAACTGAGTATATCTTTCTCCACCACCGGGAGAAAGGAAAGTGCGGTAAACTAGCGGTGTTTCAGAAAATAATCAGGAAGCCTCATGAAGGAAAATAACGCGCTTTTGCGTCTCGAGGGTGTGGGATTTAAGACCGACGACGCAGTTATTTTACACAATATCAATCTTGAGCTCAGACCCGGGGAATTTAAGTTGATTACCGGGCCTTCCGGCTGCGGGAAAAGCACCTTGCTGAAAATTATCGCCTCGCTGCTCAGTCCGACCTCCGGACGCCTGTTTTTCGACAATGCCGATGTCGCGACGCTGTCGCCGGAAAGGTATCGCCAGCAGGTCTCTTACTGTGCGCAGACGCCGGCGCTGTTCGGGGATTCGGTTTACGATAACCTGATTTTTCCGTGGCAGATCCGCAATAAACAACCGGATCCGCAGGCGCTGGTGGCCGACCTGCAGCGCTTTGGTCTTGGCGAAAATATGCTGGAAAAATCGATTAATGAACTATCCGGCGGGGAAAAGCAGCGCGTCTCGCTGATCCGCAATTTACAATTTCTGCCGCGCGTGCTGCTGCTGGACGAAATTACCAGCGCGCTGGATGACAGTAATAAACAGAATGTGAATGACATTATTCATGGCTATGCGACGGAAAAGCAGGTCGCTGTTCTGTGGGTCACCCACGATCGCAACGAAATTTCGCATGCCGATGAAGTGATTACCTTGCAGCCTGCCGGCGGAAACATGCAGGAGGTACGGCATGAACGGGCATAACATTACGAACGAATCGCTGGCGCTGTCGATGGTGCTGGTGCTGATCGCTATTCTGGTGAGCTATCGGGAAAAGCTGGCGCTGGAAAAAGATATTCTCTGGAGCATCTGCCGGGCGATCGTGCAGCTGATTATCGTCGGCTATGTATTGAAATATATCTTTAACGTCAATCATGCGGTTCTGACGCTGTTGATGGTGCTGTTTATCTGCTTTAACGCGGCGTGGAATGCCAAAAAGCGCAGCAAGTATATCGATAAGGCTTTTGTCTCGTCATTTATCGCCATCACCACCGGCGCCGGGCTGACGCTGGCGGTGCTGGTGTTCTCTGGCTCGATAGCCTTTGTCCCGATGCAGGTGATCCCGATTGCCGGGATGGTGGCCGGGAACGCCATGGTAGCGGTGGGACTGTGCTACAACAATATGGGCCAGCGCTTCAGCAGCGAGCAGCAGCAGATTCAGGAGAAGCTGAGCCTCGGCGCGACGCCGAAAATGGCCTCGGCGCGGCTGATTCGCGACAGCATTCGCGCGTCATTGATACCCACCGTCGATTCAGCGAAAACGGTCGGCTTGGTGAGCTTGCCAGGGATGATGTCGGGGCTAATTTTTGCCGGTATTGACCCGGTAAAGGCGATTAAGTACCAGATCATGGTGACCTTTATGCTGCTGTCGACCGCCAGTCTGTCGACGATTATCGCCGGCTATCTGACCTACCGGAAGTTCTTCAACGCCCGCCATCAGCTGGTGGTGACGCAGCTGAAAAAGCGCCCGTGAACGATCCCGGGTTGCGGCGTTCACGCCTCACCCGGGCGACTAAGGCTAGGTTCCGCATCGTTCGCGTAGCCCGGATAAGCGCAGCGCTATCCGGGGCTGGCAACGGATTAGTACAGCAGCGAATAGAGCTGACGGCGGTATTTGGCGGCCAGCGCATCGCCGGTACCGAGGGCGGCGAGGATCTCCTGCAGCATCTTGCGCGCCTGGCCGTCGCCAGCGCCTAAATCCTTCTGCAGATGGCTGAACAGCAGCGCCAGCGCTTCTTCGTTACGCCCGACCTGATGCAGCTGTAGCGCCAGCTGGGAGGCCAGCTGCGCGTCCTCCGGATTCTGTTCCACCTGCTGCTGCAGCTGCTGGATTTCCGGCGTGTCGGCGGCCTGTTTGAGTAGCTCAATCTGCGCCACCAGACCCTGATAGTGGGTATCCTGATCCTGCAGCGGAATAGTCTTCAGTACGTTTTCCGCTTCATCGGAACGGTGCAGAGCAATCAGCGTTTCCGCCAACAGCAGGCCAATCTGGCTGTCCTGATTCGACAGCTGCCAGGCCTCCTTCAGCAGCGGCAGGGCATCGGCGTATTTTTCTTCCTGCATCAGGGCCAGGGCCTGCTGCGCTTTCAGCTCCTCTTCGCGAGGCAGGACTTTATCCAGCAGGGCGCGGATCGCTTCTTCCGGCTGCGGGCCTTCAAAACCGTCCACTGGTTGGCCGTTCTGGAACAGATAAACCGTAGGGATGGCGCGCAGACCAAACTGTGAAGCGAGCATCTGCTCGGCGTCGCAATCGACCTTCGCCAGCGTAAACTGGCCGTTGTATTGAGCGGCCAGGCGCTCAAGAACCGGGGTCAGCTGTTCGCAGTGCTGGCTGCGGGCAGACCAGAAGTAAAACAGCACCGGGACGTTCATGGACTGCTGTAGCGTCTGCTGCAGGTTCGCTTCGCTAATGTTGACAATATTCTGTTCGGACATGGGCATTTCTCGTTAGTCGATTTCTGTTTTACATGGGGGCGGCATGCCGCGCTTCAACTCAGCCGTGGATAATTTTGTCCATCGCGCGGGCTGGCAGCAGGCGTTTGAGCAGCGCCACCGCGTGGGTGACCAGGGTGACCGGGTAGCGCAGCTTCGGCTTATCGCTGATAAAAGCGTGGCGCACTTTTTCCACTACCGCCTCCGGCCCGAGGGTAAAACGGGCGGCGATGCCCGGGTTTTCAACGGGCTTGTCGCTTTGCGTCTGGTTGACGTTATCGGTAAAGCGGGTGCGGATCGGGCCCGGCTCAATCAGGCTGACCTTGATACCGCTGTGACGCAGCTCCATGCGCAGTGCGTCGGACCATGCCTCGAGGGCGTATTTACTGGCGGCGTAGGCGCCGCGGCCGGGGCTGGCGATAAGCCCCATCACCGACGAGGTCATCACGATGCGACCTTCGCCGTGCGGCGTCATCGCTGGCAGCAGCAGCATGGTGAGCTGATGGGCACCGAAAAAGTTAGCGGAAAACTGCTGTTCCATCTGCTGGCGGCTGATGGTGTTCAGCGGGCCATAGACGCCGTATCCGGCGTTATTGAACAGGCCGTAGAGACGATTATCGGTCAGCGCAAGCACCTCCGCCGCCGCGCGCTCCACGCTCTGCGGGTCGTCCAGATCGAGCAAAATACCGGTTAGCCCCAGCTCCTGCATCCGCGCCACGTCCTCTGCCTTGCGGCAGGCCGCCAGCACGCGAAAGCCCTGGCGGGTTAAATCCAGTGCGCTTTCCAGACCAATTCCGCTGGAACAGCCTGTCACTAAAACCGTTTTTTGCATAACTTTACCTGTCAGCGACCCCTGGCGTTCAGGAGTCATGATTAACTAAGGGAGCCAGCCGGTTCGCCATCCACTCGGCGATAAACGGCTGCGCGTCGCGATTCGGGTGAATGCCGTCGTCCTGCATCCACTGGGGTTTCAGATACACCTCCTCCATAAAAAAGGGCAGGAGAGGAATAGCGAACTCTTTGGCCAGGGCCGGGTAAATCGCGCCGAAGGCTTCATTATAGCGGCGGCCATAGTTCGCCGGCAGGTGAATTTGCATCAGCAGCGGCTCGGCGTTGGCCGCTTTGATATCCTTAATAATGGTGCGCAGCGTCTGCTCGGTCTGCTGCGGCGGAAAGCCGCGTAGCCCGTCATTGCCGCCGAGCTCAACCAGCACCCAGCGCGGCTGATGCTGTTTAAGCAGCGCAGGCAGACGGGCCAGCCCTTGCTGGGAGGTATCGCCGCTGATGCTGGCGTTCACCACTGGCGTTTTCGCCTGCCACTTCTCATTGAGCAGCGCAGGCCACGCGGCGTTGGCCGCCATCCGATAGCCAGCGCTCAGGCTGTCGCCGAGGATCAGCAGCGTATCCGCCGCCATCGCGCGGCAGGTAAACAGGAACAAAAACAGGAAAGGCACATGCCAGCGGAAAACATACTTGAAGTTCATCATCTTAAGAAGTCCGTCGGTCAGGGGGAGCATCAGCTCTCCATCCTTACCGGAGTTGAGCTGGTTGTCAAACCGCGGCAGACCATCGCCCTGATCGGCGAGTCGGGCTCCGGTAAATCGACCCTGTTGGCGATCCTCGCCGGCCTGGACGATGGCAGCAGTGGGGAAGTATCGATGCTGGGCAAACCGCTGCATCGGATGGATGAGGAGGCGCGGGCGGCGCTGCGGGCGCAGCACGTCGGTTTTGTCTTTCAGTCGTTTATGCTGATCCCGACGCTCAACGCCCTGGAGAACGTCGAGCTGCCGGCGCTGCTGCGTGGCGCCAGCGATAGCCAGAGCCGGGGCGATGCCCGCGCGCTACTTGAGCAGCTGGGGCTTGGCAAACGCCTGCACCACCTGCCGGCACAGCTCTCCGGCGGTGAACAGCAGCGGGTCGCGCTGGCCCGGGCCTTCAATGGTCGTCCGGCCATTCTGTTCGCCGATGAGCCCACCGGCAACCTCGATCGCCAGACCGGGGATAAAATTGCCGATCTGCTGTTCTCGCTTAATCGCGAACACGGCACCACCCTGATCCTCGTCACTCACGATCCGCTGCTGGCGGCGCGCTGCGACCGTCGTCTGCGCCTGGTGGATGGCCAGCTGCGGGAGGAAGCATGATCGCCCGCTGGTTCTGGCGCGAATGGCGCTCGCCGTCGCTGCTGATCGTCTGGCTGGCGTTAAGCCTCGCCGTGGCCTGCGTGCTGGCCCTGGGGTCGATAAGCGATCGGATGGAGAAAGGCCTCAGCCAGCAAAGCCGTGAGTTTATGGCAGGCGACCGCACGCTGCGCAGTTCGCGCGAGGTGCCCGCTGAGTGGATCGCGCATGCGCGCCAGTCAGGGCTGAGCGTCAGCGAACAGCTGAGCTTCGCCACCATGACCTTTGCGGGCGATACGCCGCAGCTGGCGGACGTCAAGGCGGTGGATGACCGCTATCCGCTGTATGGCACTCTCGAGACGCAGCCGCCGGGGCTGAAGCCCCAGGCGGGCAGCGTGCTGCTGGCGCCAAGGTTGATGGCGCTGCTGAACCTGAAAACCGGCGATACGATTGACGTTGGCGACGCCACGCTGCGCATTGCCGGGGAAGTGATTCAGGAGCCGGATGCGGGGTTCAACCCCTTCCAGATGGCGCCGCGGCTGATGATGAATATGGCCGACGTGGCAAAGACCGGCGCCGTGCAGCCCGGGAGTCGCGTCGCATGGCGCTATAAGTTCGCCGGCGACGCTGAACAGCTGGCCAATTATGAGCAGTGGCTGCTGCCGAAACTCGGCCCGGAGCATCGCTGGATTGGTCTTGACCAGGACGACAGCGCGCTGGGCAAATCCCTCGAACGCTCGCAGCAATTCCTGTTGTTATCCGCGCTGCTGACGCTGCTGTTGGCCGTCGCGGCGGTGGCCGTGGCGATGGGCCACTACTGCCGCAGCCGCTACGATCTGGTCGCCATACTCAAGACGCTGGGCGCCGGACGGGCGCAGCTGCGCAAGCTGATTGTCGGCCAATGGCTGCTGCTGTTGACGCTGTCGCTGATAACCGGCGGGGCAGCAGGGCTAGCGCTGGAGCGCCTGCTGTTGCTGATGCTCAAACCGGTTCTGCCCGCCGCGCTCCCGCCGGCCAGCGGCTGGCCGTGGCTGTGGGCGGTGGGCGCGACCGGCGTGATTTCCCTGCTGGTGGGCCTGCGCCCCTATCGGCTGCTGCTGGCGACCCTGCCGCTGCGGGTGCTGCGCCAGGACGTGGTGGCTAACGTCTGGCCGCTGAAAATCTGGATCCCGACGGTCAGCGCCGTGGTGGTGGGCCTGCTGGCGTGGCTGATGGGCGGCAGCCCCCTGCTGTGGTCGGTGCTGGCCGGGGCGGTGGTGCTGGCGCTGCTGTGCGGCCTGGTGGGCTGGGGATTGCTGTGGCTGCTCAAACGCCTGACGCTCAGCGCCTTGCCGCTGCGTCTGGCGGTGAACCGCCTGCTGCGCCAGCCGTGGTCGACCCTCAGCCAGCTGGCGGCGTTTTCCCTGTCGTTTATGCTGCTGGCGCTGCTGCTGGTGCTGCGCGGCGATCTGCTCGACCGCTGGCAGCAGCAGCTGCCCCCGGAGAGCCCAAACTACTTCCTGATCAATATCGCCCCTGAGCAGATAATGCCGGTGAAGACCTTCCTCGCCGAACATCAGACGCGGGCGGCGGAATTTTATCCGATCGTCCGGGCTCGTCTGACGCAGATCAACGGCCACTCCACGGACGGGAACAAAGACGAAGCGCTGAATCGCGAGCTTAATCTCACCTGGAGCGAACAGCGTCCGGATCATAATCCGCTGGTGGCCGGCAGCTGGCCGCCGAAGCCGGGCGAGGTATCGATTGAGGAGGGGCTGGCGCAGCGGCTGGGGGTGAAGATCGGCGATACGGTGACCTTTACCGGCGATACTCAGGACTTCAGCGCGAAGGTGAGCAGCGTGCGCAAAGTTGACTGGGAGAGCCTGCGGCCCAACTTCTTCTTTATTTTCCCCTCCGGGGCGCTGGACGGGCAGCCGCAGAGCTGGCTCACCAGCTTCCGCTGGGATAACGGTCCCGCGATGTTGACCCAGTTGAACCGCGAGTTTCCTACAGTCAGCCTGCTGGATATCGGCGCCATCCTGCGTCAGGTCGGCCAGGTGCTCTCCCAGGTCAGCCGGGCGCTGGAGGTGATGGTGGGCCTGGTCACGGCCTGCGGCGTGCTGCTGTTGCTGGCGCAGGTCCAGGTCGGTATGCGCCAGCGGCATCAGGAGCTGGTGGTCTGGCGCACGCTGGGGGCCGGAAAATCGCTGCTGCGCGCCACGCTGTGGGCGGAGTTTGCCCTGCTGGGGCTGGTCTCCGGCCTGGTGGCGGCGGTAGGCGCCGAAGTGGCGCTGGCGATGCTGCAGACGAAAGTCTTTGATTTCCCCTGGACGCCGGACTGGCGGCTGTGGGTGATGCTGCCGCTGACGGGGGCGGTGTTGTTATCCCTGTGCGGCGGCGGGCTGGGGCTGCGTTTGTTAAAAGGGAAAGCGTTGTTCCGTCAGTTTAGCCAGTAAGATTATTGCATTTTGATGATGCGCCGCCGTTTTTGGCGGCGCTTTTATTTTAAGCGCACAAATTGATAACTCGTTGATTTTTAAGCGCACAAAACATTAAAAAACCGACAACACGCTGTACTGATTCGCGGTTAATATTCAGCTGGTAAATATAAGGTTGCTTATTAATCAAGGAAAAACTATGGCACATAAAATAAAAGCGCTGGCGATCTCGATCGGCGCAACACTGGTGTTCGCTTCATTTGCTTCTCACGCGGAGATCACGCTGCTGAAACAAGATCCGCAGGCGGGCGATCCGTTAAGCCGGCTTAACTTTACCGTCGGCGGGAGTATTCGTCCGCAATTCAACATGATGACCGGCGATGGCGATAAAGGCTCCTATAAGCGTAACGGTTTCGACGGCGGCACTCGTTTCCGCTTCGCGGCGGATTACTACCTGTTCGATGATATTAGCTGGATCAGCTACTACGAACTGGGGGTGAACATTCCGGCGCTGTTTGACTGGGATAACCACTACGCAGAAGGGGCGAACAATACTACCCGCCGCATGCTGTATACCGGCCTGAAAAGCGATACCTGGGGGACGTTAACCTACGGGCAGCAGAACAGCATTTACTATGATGTGGTGGGGGTGAAAACCGATATCTGGGACTACGACATGATCGGCCAGGCCCCGGGCAACGGTATTAACGGCGATTACGATGGTTCTTATCGTTCACGTAATATGCTGAAATATAAGAAAACCGTTGGCGATGTCGATCTTTACGGCTCTTATCTGTTCGAAGACAGCGAATACCTGCCGGGTAACGGTCTGCGCTATAAACGTAAAGGCGGCGGTTCTGTTGGCGCGGACTACCACATCATGAAGGATCTGACCTGGGGGACTGCGTGGAACTACACCCGCGCCGAAATGCGCGACCCGTCAACTTCCGACAGCAAAACCTATGACCAGAACATCGTCGGTACCGCGCTGAGCTGGACCCCGGATAACTGGACCTTCTCCTTCGGCGGCGGCTGGTATCAGAACTTCCTCACCACCAAAAAAACCGATGTGCATAATTACTTCGCCGGCGACGCCTGGGGGATTGAATATTTTGCGGGCTATAAATTCCCGATCAATCAGTATGCCGTTAAATCTATTCAGCCGTACTTTATGGGCGACCGCCTGCAGTATGTGAATGGCCGCAACTACCAGCGTATCGATAACGGTCTGGGGATTAGCTTCCAGCTGGATTATGGTTTCCGCGTTGACTACGAGCACGTGTTTACCTCCAGCACCGACAATCTGGGCGATATGAACCTGGTGCGTCTGCGCTACGACTTCTAAGCGGTCACATCTCCCCGGTCGCGATGCGCTCACCGGGGCTACAAATCATGCCGACCGGTAGCCCGGCTAAGGCGTTTACGCCGCAAGCCGGGACAATCGAGCATGCGATTACTTCTCCAGCCAGGCGGCGACCTCCTGCCAGCTGCCGCGAAAAATAATCTTCCCGGCTTTTTTCCCCAACTGATAGCGATACATCGGGTCGTAGTATTCTTCCAGTAGCGGCACCAGCCAGGCGAAGTGCGCCTCGGTGCTGGCGGTGCGCTGCTGCTGCGCCAGCGCCTCATCGAGGCGTTCAGTGAGCTGGGCAAAACGCTGCAGCCCCAGGCGACGGCGGATGGCAAACAGGCCGTGATGCAGATACTCGCCGTATGCCTGCCAGCCTTTCTCTTCGCCATACGCGGCGATAAAGTCGCGATACATGCGATCGAAATACTCCTCGCGCAGCCGTTCGAGGCGAACGTCAAACGGATCTTCCACCACCGCCAGCGGCGATTGCGCCATGCGGATGCGCAGGCACTCCGGCAGATGGTTGGCGCCGATCATATGGCCTTCATCTTCCAGCACCCAGCGCGTCTGCTGTTCGGCTTTTTTGAGCAGGCTGACCGCCAGGTGGTTTTCAAAGGTGGCTTGCGGATGCTGCGGCTGTAGCGTGCGGCCAAACGAAGAGCCGCGGTGGTGGGCATGGCCCTCCAAATCGATACCGTCCGGTCGCGAGCAAACCAGCTGGGTTTTGCCGTTGCCGGTGCAGCCGCCAATCAGCACGATCGGCCGCTGTACCAGCGCGTCGGTAGCCTGGATCGCCGCCTGGCGCAGCGCTTTATAGCCGCCGACGATCAGGGGGTAATCCACGCCAGCTTCTTTCAGCCACTGCTGGACAATATGCGAGCGCTGGCCGCCGCGGGCGCAGCACAGGTAACCGTGCGGGTAACGGGCGCATGCTTCCAGCCATGACCGGATCCGGCTGGCGCGCAGATCGCCCTGAACCAGCTTATGGCCGAGCGCCAGCGCCGCTTCCGGCCCCTGGCGCTTGTAGCAGGTGCCGACCGCGGCGCGTTCTTCATCATTCATCAGCGGCAGGTTGATCGCCGCCGGCATCGCGCTTTGGCTAAACTCCACCGGGGCGCGTACGTCAATCAGTGGCGTATCGCTGGCGAGGATGTGCAGAATATTTTTTAGTACTGATTCCATCATTTAAACCGTTAGGCAATCCAGACGCGTCGCTCGACGCGATAATTCTCCTATTGTACGCGGTGAGCGCTCGGGAGGATTGATTTTTCACGGTGTATTGCTGAATAGCGTCAGGAACCCCGTTATTTCCGGCGCAGAATGGCTGAACAGCGAGGCGATATCCTGCACCGCTTTACCATGATGATCTTTGCGCCAGGCGAGACTCAATGGCGAAGGGGGACGCATGGTCGGAATGTGTCGGGCGATCAGCTTGCCCTGAGCGATAAGCGGCAGGCAGAGCGGTTCCGGTAAAAAGCCGATGCCGACGCCGGCGAGATGGGCGGCAACTTTGGTTTCGATATCGGGAACCACTATCTCTTTTTGCCCGGGCAGACGCCAGGCGACGCGCTTCGTCAGCCGTCGGGCGCTGTCCTCAATATTCACCGCCGGATAGCGCCGCAATTGCGCCTCTGATAGCGGGTCGGGTTGCTGGCTTAGCGGGTGATGCGGCGACATCACGAAGAGCCAGGTCACCTCACCCAGTGGGTAGACGGCCATGTTTTCCGCTAACGGTTCGGTGCCGGTCACGCCAATCGCCAGGGAGAAGTCGTCATGCAGCAGCGTATCCCAGACGCCCATATAGATTTGTCGTGAAAAATGAAATTGCGTAAAAGGGTAGCGCTGGGTGAGCCAGGCCAGCAGCCGGGCAATGGCCTGCGGGTCGTACATCAGGTTATTCACCACAATATTGACCTGGCGCTCTACCCCGTCGTTTATCTGCTGAAGCTCACCGGGCATACTATCAATCCACCCCAGCCACTCTCTGGCTTGCGCCAGCAGGTGCATCCCGGCCGGCGTCAACAGTACGCTGCGCGTTGTGCGGGAAAAGAGTGCGACACCGGTGTTGTCCTCCAGTAATTTGATGCGATAGCTGATGGTGGCGGTTGTTTTATAAAGTTTTTCCGCTGCTCTTGAGAAGCTGCCGGTCTCAGCGACGCTGACAAAGGTGCGTAGTGTTTCGGGATCGAGCATCGCCATATTCCTCGTTATTTAATAATTCACCCATGATTTTTAAGTATTTTTTCATAATAACCTTTTCAATAATGTGGGTTAAATCAGATTTTGGAAAATTATTCCAACTTATAGTGTTGTCACGCTTAGATGGCTGTGGATTGTGCAGCTTCTCTACCCCCTTCAACGTTAGGAAGGGGAACGGTTTTAAATGAATAAGGAACAGCTCATGAAGCTTGAAGTATTGCCCCTGACGCGAGATGCATTCCGCCCGTATGGGGATGTTATCGAAACGGAAGGACAGGATTTTTTTCACATCAATGATGGAAAAGTACAGCGTTTTCACGATCTGGCGATGGTGGAGACGTTACAGCAGGATCGTACGCTCATCAGCATTAATCGTGCGCAACCCGCCGCGCTGCCGATTATTGTCACCGAACTGGAGCGCCATCCGCTGGGTACCCAGGCGTTTGTGCCGATGCGGGGGGAGGCCTTTGTCGTGGTGGTCGCGGCAGGCGGCGATGAGCCGGACATGAACACGCTGCGTGCGTTTATCTCAAATGGCCGTCAGGGGGTGAATTACCACCGTAATGTCTGGCACCATCCGCTGTTTGCCTGGCAGACGGAAACCGATTTTTTAACCGTCGATCGCGGCGGAAAAGACAACTGCGATGTCGTAAAGATCCCGACCGTGGAGCTGAGCTTTGCGTGAGGTTACACGTGACGCTGTCGATTATCTTGCATAACATGTGGGCGCTTACACACTATTTATGCTCAGGTTTTGAGCCGGAGATAATCGAGGTATGACAGAAGTGAGAAGGCGTGGAAGGCCTGGCCAGCAGGAGCCTTCCGCGCAAAAAGGCGCACAGGCGCTGGAGAGAGGGATCGCGATATTGCAATACCTGGAAAAGAGCGGCGGCAGCTCGTCGGTTAGCGATATTTCCCTGAATCTGGACTTACCGTTATCGACCACCTTTCGCCTGCTAAAAGTGCTGGAAGGCGCGGATTTTGTCTATCAGGACAGCCAGTTAGGTTGGTGGCATATCGGTCTTGGCGCGTTCAATATCGGCTCGGCCTACATCCATAACCGGGACGTTTTATCCGTCGGCGGGCCCTTTATGCGGCGGCTGATGCTGATGTCGGGGGAGACAGTCAACGTGGCGATTCGCAACGGCAACGAAGCAGTGCTGATTGGTCAGCAGGAGTGTAAGTCGATGGTGCGAATGTGCGCGCCGCTCGGCAGTCGACTCCCGCTCCATGCTTCAGGCGCCGGGAAAGCGCTGTTGTATCCGCTCCCTGCGGAAGAGCTGGTGGATGTGATTGTGAAGACCGGCCTGCAGCGGTTTACGCCGACGACGATTGTGGATTTGCCGGTCCTGCAGCGAAATCTGGATGAGGCGCGAGCCTGCGGCTACAGCATTGACCAGGAGGAGCATGTGACAGGATTAAACTGTATTGCTTCAGCGGTTTACGATGATGTGGGCTCTGTGGTAGCGGCAATTTCGATTTCCGGACCTGCGTCCAGGCTAACCCCGGACCGTTTTGTCAGCCAGGGCGAGCTGGTAAGGGAGACGGCAAGGAATATCAGTACCGCGCTGGGCCTTAAACCCCAGGCCGACTGATCGCCGATCCAACCCGCTCTCTTGAGCGGGACTTTTTTGGTTATGTTTAAATTTGGAAAAATTTTCCAATACAGTGAGGTTGTAAAAATGGCAAAAATGAGAGCCGTTGACGCGGCAATGTATGTTCTGGAAAAAGAAGGGGTTAACACAGCATTTGGCGTGCCTGGCGCGGCTATTAACCCGTTCTATTCTGCGATGCGTAAGCACGGCGGGATCCGCCATATTCTTGCCCGCCATGTTGAAGGCGCGTCTCATATGGCTGAAGGCTATACCCGCGCGACTGCCGGTAATATCGGTGTCTGTCTGGGGACCTCCGGCCCGGCCGGTACGGATATGATCACCGCTCTGTATTCTGCCTCCGCGGACTCGATTCCCATTCTGTGCATCACCGGCCAGGCGCCGCGCGCGCGTCTGCATAAAGAGGACTTTCAGGCGGTGGATATTGAATCCATTGCTAAACCGGTCACCAAGATGGCGGTGACGGTGCGTGAGGCGGCGCTGGTTCCGGGCGTGCTGCAGCAGGCTTTCCATCTGATGCGCTCCGGCAGACCGGGACCGGTGCTCATCGATCTGCCTTATGATGTCCAGGTGGCAGAAATCGAATTCGACCCTGAGCTTTACTCGCCGCTGCCGGCTTATAAACCGGTCGCCACGCGTCCGCAAATTGAAAAGGCACTGGCGCTGTTAGTCCAGGCGGAACGCCCGGTGATTGTTGCCGGTGGCGGGGTGATTAACGCCGATGCCGCCGCGCTGCTGCAACGATTTGCGGAAATCACCCATGTCCCGGTGATCCCGACCCTGATGGGCTGGGGCTGTATACCGGACGACCATGAACTGATGGCCGGAATGGTCGGCTTACAAACCGCGCATCGCTACGGCAACGCCACGCTGTTGGCCTCAGATCTGGTGTTCGGGATCGGCAACCGCTTTGCTAATCGTCATACCGGCTCGGTCGAGAAGTACACCGCAGGCCGCAAAATTATTCATATCGACATTGAACCGACGCAGATTGGCCGTGTACTGTGCCCGGACTTAGGCATTGTCTCCGATGCCAAAGCGGCGTTAATTCAGCTGGTAGACATTGCGCAGCAGATGCAAAAAGAGGGTCGCCTGCCACGTCGCGAGAGCTGGGTTAGCGAGTGCCAGGCACGCAAGCGTACGCTGCTGCGTAAAACCCACTTCGATAACGTGCCGGTTAAACCGCAGCGCGTCTATGAAGAGATGAACAAAGCGTTTGGCCGGGACGTATGCTATGTCACCACCATTGGCCTGTCGCAAATCGCCGCCGCGCAGATGCTGCATGTGTTCAAAGACCGCCACTGGATCAACTGCGGTCAGGCGGGGCCGCTGGGCTGGACGCTTCCCGCCGCGCTGGGCGTTTGCGCTGCCGATCCTGAGCGCAACGTGGTCGCGATTTCCGGCGACTTTGACTTCCAGTTTCTGATTGAAGAGCTGGCGGTAGGCGCCCAGTTCAATATTCCCTATATCCATGTCCTGGTGAACAACGCCTATCTCGGCTTGATCCGCCAGTCGCAACGCGCCTTTGACATGGACTACTGCGTTCAGCTGGCGTTTGAAAATATTAACTCCAGCGAAGTAAACGGCTACGGCGTCGATCATGTGAAGGTCGCGGAGGGACTCGGTTGTAAAGCCATTCGCGTCTTCAAGCCTGAGGATATTGCTCCCGCGTTTGAGCAGGCCAAAGCCTGGATGAAAGCCTATCGCGTGCCGGTCGTTGTGGAAGTGATCCTCGAGCGCGTAACCAATATCTCCATGGGCAGCGAACTGGATAACGTCATGGAGTTCGAAGACGTTGCCGATAGCGCCATTGACGCACCAACCGAAACTTGTTTCATGAAATATGAATAAATGAGGTGACATTATGTTGCGCTTTTCTGCCAACCTTTCCATGTTATTTCAGGAATATGATTTTCTGGATCGCTTTGAGAAAGCGGCGGCCTGTGGTTTTCGCGCTGTCGAATTTATGTTTCCCTATGACTATGCGCCCGAGCTATTAAAGCAAAAGCTGAGCGACAACCAGCTGGAGCATACTTTACACAATTTACCCGCTGGCGACTGGGCGGCAGGGGAACGCGGCATCGCCTGTATTCCAGGCCGCGAAGCGGAGTTTCGCGAAGGTGTCGACGCCGCAATCCGCTACGCCAAAGCGCTGGGCAATCGTAAAGTTAACTGTCTGGTCGGCAAAACGCCGGTGGGCTATCGCGAAGAACATATTCGCTCAACGCTGGTGGCGAATCTACGTTTTGCCGCCGCCGCGCTGGCCCAGGAAGGTATTCTGTTGCTAATTGAGCCGATCAATTACTTCGACATGCCGGGCTTTTATCTGAATACCACGCATCAGGCGTTGGCGCTGCTTGATGAAGTGGGTAATGATAATCTGAAAATTCAGTACGATATTTACCATATGCAGCGTATGGAGGGGGAATTAACCCATACGATGCAAACATATGCTAATCGTATTGGTCACTTACAGATCGCGGATAATCCGAATCGAGGCGAACCCGGGACCGGTGAAATTAATTATGAGTATCTTTTTAATTTCATCGATAAATCAAATTATGACGGTTGGGTAGGTTGTGAATATAAACCATTGACCACCACCGAAGCGGGACTGACTTGGTTTAATCGCTACCGCTAATTTTTAATTTATCGTTGGGCAGTATTTATTATTCCAGACTCAGGGATTTTATTTCCTGACAACAGGAAGGGATAGCTATTGCCCAGATAAATCAAAATACACATTGTGAGAGGACACTTATGAAGCTGGGATTTATTGGTTTGGGGATTATGGGCACCCCGATGGCGCTCCGTCTTGCTAAAGCAGGGCACGCACTGCACGTTACCACCATTGGGCCTGTTGCTGACGAATTGCTCAAGCACGGGGCACAACATCTGGCCTGCGCGGAACAGGTGGCGGAGCAGTCAGACATTATTTTTATTATGGTACCCGATACCCCGCAGGTTGCCGAGGTGCTGTTTGGCGAACATGGTTGTGCTAAAGCGGCGCTGAAGGGCAAAATTATCGTGGATATGAGCTCTATCTCACCGATAGAAACCAAACGTTTTGCGCAGCAGGTGCGGGATCTGGGCGCCGATTACCTTGATGCCCCGGTCTCCGGCGGCGAAATTGGCGCACGTGAAGGCACCCTCTCCATTATGGTTGGCGGCGATGAAAACATCTTTGCCCGCGTAAAACCGCTGTTTGAGATTTTGGGTAAAAATATCACCCTCGTCGGAGGAAACGGCGACGGTCAGACCTGTAAAGTCGCCAATCAGATTATCGTCGCGCTGAATATTGAAGCGGTGTCCGAAGCGCTGGTTTTTGCCTCTAAAGCCGGGGCGGACCCCGCTCGCGTTCGTCAGGCGTTGATGGGCGGTTTCGCTTCCTCACGTATTCTGGAAGTGCATGGTGAAAGAATGCTTAACCGCACCTTTAATCCAGGCTTTAAAATTTCTCTGCACCAGAAGGATCTCAATCTGGCTCTGCAGAGCGCTAAAGCCCTGGCGCTTAATCTGCCGAATACAGCTACCTGTCAGGAGCTATTTAATACCTGTGCCGCGAATGGCGGCAGCGAATTAGATCACTCGTCTCTGATTCAGGCTCTGGAATTAATGGCAAATCATCAAATAGCATAATAAGCGTAAAGCTGCCGAAATCGGCAGCTTTATTTGAACCTCACAGGTGACTTTATGGATACGATCAATAAAAAAGGTGTCGACTATTGGAAACAAATAGTCGTGGTAATGAGTCTGGGCTGGGTGGCAATTTGGATCTATCGTACCGTGTTAACGCCGATTTATCCGGAGATTCAGGCGTCATTGGGTAACGTCAGTAATGCTGAAATTGGCGCGATTGCCAGCTTCTATTTTCTGGCCTACTGCGGCATGCAGATCCCCTGCGGCATTCTGGTGGATAAACTGGGCCAGAAAATTATGCTGATGTGCGGTTTTTCGCTATTTATTATCGGTACCCTGAGTATCGCTAATGCCGGAAATCTGACGCTGATTTATATCGGCTCGCTACTGGCCGGCGCCGGTTGTGCCTCCTTCTTTAGTTCCGCCTATTCGCTCTCCTCGGCCAACGTGCCGCAGGAACGCCGGGCGCTGGCGAATGCCATCATCAACAGCGGCTCTGCCATTGGCATGGGGATTGGCCTGATTGGCTCAAGTATTCTGGTCAAGAGCATGCACATGGCCTGGCAAAATGTGTTGTTTATCGTCGCTGCGATTTTACTGGTGATGCTCTGCGTGTTTACCCTGGTCATTCGCCGCAAACTGAAAGAACCCGCCACGGCGGAAAATAAAACGAGCGCAGCGGCGTCAGCGCCGGTTGCGGAAGAGAAATCGACGCCGCTGTTCTCGCCATTACTGTGCAGCGTGTACTTTCTCTATTTCTGTACCTGCTACGGCTACTATCTGATTGTAACCTGGCTGCCCTCTTATCTTCAGACCGAACGCGGGTTTGACGGTGGGGCGATTGGTTTTGCTTCCGCGCTGGTGGCGGTGGTCGGGGTACCGGGCGCGCTGTTCTTTAGCCATCTCTCGGATAAATTCCGTGACAGTAAAGTCAAAGTTATTCTCGGGCTGGAGATAGTCGCAGCGGCCATGTTGATGTTTACCGTTCTGTCGCCGAATACCACCATGCTGATGATTAGCCTGGTACTGTACGGGCTGCTGGGCAAAATGGCCGTTGATCCGATTCTTATCTCGTTCGTCTCCGAGCAGGCGTCAGCGAAAACGTTAGGCCGCGCCTTCAGCTTATTTAATTTCTTTGGTATGAGTTCTGCGGTAGTTGCACCGACGCTCACCGGCTTTATTTCCGACCTGACCGGATCGAAAGAAATTAGTTTTGTGATGTCTGCCGGATTGGTTGTTACCGGGACGATACTTTTTGCTCTGATCACCTTGCGCAAGAATAAAATACCGTCAAAGACCATCACCGTATAATAAAAATAAATAATAAAAATTGTTGTTCCACATAGCTAAACCTACAAACGTAATCCGATGCGTATTAAGAGGGAATTATGGAACAAACTCAAGACCTATACAAAACCAGGGGCTATAGTGATGATCTATTGCCGAAATCAGACACTCAGCGTAACTGGAAAACATTCAATTATTTCACGTTGTGGATGGGTTCTGTACACAACGTACCAAATTATGTGATGGTGGGTGGTTTTTTTATCCTTGGACTTTCCACTTTTAGCATCATGATGGCGATAATATTAAGTGCCTTTATTATTGCCCTGGTCATGGTGTTTAATGGTGCTGCCGGAAGTAAATATGGCGTACCCTTCGCGATGATATTAAGAGCCTCATATGGAGTACGCGGTGCATTATTGCCCGGACTGCTCAGAGGCGGTATCGCGGCGATTATGTGGTTTGGCTTGCAATGCTACGCCGGATCGCTGGCATTTCTGATCTTATTAGGCAAATTATGGCCTGCGTTTCTGACGCTTGGCGGTGATTTTAAGCTGCTGGGGCTGTCGTTGCCGGGGTTGATCGCCTTTCTGGTGTTCTGGTTGATTAACGTCGGGATTGGCTTTGGTGGCGGAAAAGTGCTGAATAAATTTACCGCAATCCTCAACCCCTGCATCTATATTGTCTTCGGCGGCATGGCTATCTGGGCCATTTCGCTGGTAGGATTCGGCCCGATCCTCGACTACCTGCCTACCGGGGTGGCAAAAGCGGAACATACCGGTTTCTTGTTCCTGGTGGTGATCAACGCGGTGGTGGCCGTCTGGGCCGCTCCGGCTGTCAGTGCCTCGGATTTCACCCAGAACGCGCGCTCATTTCGCGAGCAGGCTATTGGTCAGACGCTTGGACTCGTGGTGGCTTATATTTTGTTTGCGGTCGCCGGCGTCTGTATTATCGCCGGGGCAAGTATCCACTATGGTATGGATACCTGGAACGTGCTGGATATTGTGCAGAAATGGGACAGCCTGTTTGCCTCGTTCTTTGCGGTGTTGGTGATATTGATGACCACGATCTCCACCAATGCTACCGGTAATATTATACCGGCAGGTTATCAGATCGCGGCGATCGCCCCAGCCAAACTGACCTATAAAAATGGCGTGCTTATCGCCAGTATTATTAGCTTGCTGATTTGTCCATGGAAATTAATGGAGAATCAAGACAGTATTTATCTCTTCCTCGATATTATTGGCGGGATGTTAGGGCCGGTTATTGGTGTAATGATGGCGCACTATTTCATCGTTATGCGTGGGCAAATAAATCTTGATGAACTTTATACCGCGCCAGGAGATTATAAATATTTTGATAATGGTTTTAATGTTACCGCATTCCTGGTAACCATTGTGGCGGTCATTTTATCGCTCGGTGGAAAGTTTATTGCTTTGCTGGAACCCTTCTCCCGTGTGTCATGGTTTGTCGGTGTTATTGTCGCTTTTGTTGCGTACGCGTTGCTGAAGAAACGGGCGCAACCCAATAATCTGACACGGCCAAATACGGTTAGTTAAGTTAATTTTAACCAGGAAAGTTTATTTCATGGATGAAGCATTACCGGCCAAAGCCATTGTTATTGCGGCACGCAATGTCGCAGCAGAAGTATGGCGGCTGACCCATCTGTACACATACAAGGAGTTATTATGTCTTTTGATTTAATCATTAAAAACGGCACTGTTATTCTGGAAAACGAATCCCGGGTAGTCGATATCGCGGTGAACGACGGCAAAATCGCCGCTATCGGTGAACACCTGGGCGAGGCGAAGCAGGTCATGGATGCCACGGGCCTGATCGTTTCGCCGGGCATGGTCGATGCGCATACGCATATCTCTGAACCTGGCCGTACCCACTGGGAAGGTTACGAAACCGGGACCCGCGCTGCGGCAAAAGGCGGCATCACCACGATGATCGAAATGCCGCTGAATCAGCTACCGGCCACCGTCGACCGGCAGACCATTGAGCTGAAATTCGACGCGGCGAAAGGCAAATTGACCATCGATGCTGCGCAGCTTGGCGGCCTGGTCTCTTATAACCTCGACCGACTGCATGAGCTGGATGAAGTGGGGGTAGTGGGATTCAAATGCTTCGTCGCCACCTGCGGAGACCGCGGGATCGATAACGACTTCCGCGACGTCAACGACTGGCAATTCTTCAAAGGCATACAAAAGCTGGCCGAAATGAAGCAGACCGTGCTGGTGCACTGCGAAAACGCGCTGATCTGCGACGAGTTGGGCGAAGAGGCGAAAAGGGAAGGCCGCGTGACGGCGCATGATTACGTAGCCTCTCGTCCGGTCTTCACCGAAGTGGAAGCCATTCGCCGCGTTCTGTATCTGGCGAAAGTCGCCGGTTGCCGCTTGCACGTGTGTCATGTCAGCAGCCCGGAAGGGGTCGCCGAAGTGACCCGCGCCCGTCAGGAAGGGCAGGACGTCACCTGTGAATCCTGCCCGCACTACTTTGTGCTCGATACCGATCAGTTCGAAGAGATTGGTACCCTGGCGAAGTGCTCTCCGCCGATCCGCGATGCGGAAAACCAGAAAGGCATGTGGGAAAAGCTGTTCAACGGAGAAATCGACTGCCTGGTCTCCGACCATTCGCCGTGCCCACCGGAGATGAAGGCTGGCAATATCATGCAGGCCTGGGGCGGGATTGCCGGTCTGCAAAACTGCATGGACGTGATGTTTGATGAAGCGGTGCAGAAACGCGGTATGTCTCTGCCGCAGTTTGCCCGTCTGATGGCGACCAACGCCGCCGATATTTTCGGCCTGAAGCATAAGGGCCGCATTGCCCCGGGTAAAGATGCCGACCTGGTGTTTATTCAGCCGAACAGCAGCTACGTCTTACGAGCAGAAGACCTCGAATATCGCCATAAAGTCAGCCCTTACGTTGGTCGCAAGATTGGCGCTCGGATTGCTAAAACCATCCTGCGCGGCGAGGTGATCTATGACATCGAACAGGGCTTCCCGCGCGCACCGAAGGGGAAATTTATCCTTAAGCATCAGCAGTAACGGGTGAATAAACAGTTGGGATGGTTTTCTCCCTCTCTCTTTGGGAGAGGGCCGGGGTGAGGGCATAGGTGGGTACATTTCGCCTCACCCTATCCCTCTTCCCAAAAGGGAGAGGGGACCGTTTCTCGCCCCATTCCATATTTAGCGCCTGTTTAACGGCAGGCGCTTTTTCAGGATTTCATCATGGTGGTATTGCCGCTAAATAAACGTAACACCCTGGCGGGGTTTCAATGGTTCTTCTTTATTTTCTGCAACACCGTTGTGGTACCGCCAACATTACAGTCTGCTTTTCAGCTCCCTGCCAGCGCGTTAATTACGCTTACCCAGTACGGGTTTATCACCACCGGGTTGGCCTGTCTGGCACAGGCGTTACTGGGACATCGTCGGGCGATTATGGAAGGACCGACGGGCCTGTGGTGGAGCACCATTCTGACGGTCACCGTGGGCGAAGCCGCACGGGGGACGCCGTTCGACAGCATCGCCTCCAGCCTGGCTGTCGGCATATTTTTCTCGGCGGTGCTCACCATCATCATTGGCGTAAGCGGCATTGGCCATCGCCTGGCTAAGCTCTTCAGCCCAACGGTAATGGTCTTTTTCATGCTGCTGCTGGGCGCGCAGCTGACTACCATCTTTTTTAAAGGCATGCTTGGGCTGCCCTTTAGTTCGACGCAGGTTAATCCGGGTATTCAGCTGGCGCCATTTTGCCTGGCGCTGTCGGTGATGATTCTGGTGCTGGGAATGATCATTTTTCTCCCGGATGGTATCGCTCGCTACGCCCTGCTGATCGGCACTCTGGCGGGCTGGGCAGGCTGGTATCTGCTGTTTCGCATACCTCCCGCTACGGTAGCCTCAGGCCCCATTCACTGGCAGTGGTTCCCGCTGGGTTATGGCGGCCAGCTACGACCCGGCATCATTTTAACCGCCCTGCTGGCGGGACTGGTTAATATTACCAATACCTATGGCGCCATTCGCAGCACCGATGTTTTTTACCCCCAACAGGGGGCCAGTAATACCCGCTATCGACGCAGCTTTATGATCTCCGGTTTGATAACATTAATAACGGTTCCGCTCAACGTGGTGCCATTTTCCCCGTTTGTTTCGTCGACAGCTTTATTAACTCAAACGGGCGACACCTCGCGCCGGCCATTTATTATCGGCTGCTTGTGCTGTCTGCTGGTTGGATTATTTACGCCGCTGACCCACTTTTTTACCACCCTGCCTTTACCGATCAGCAGTGCGGTTATGCTGGTCTCTTATCTGCCGTTGTTATATTCCAGTTTATCTTTCAGTAAGCAAATTACCTTTACCGCGCGAAATATCTATCGGCTGGCTCTACCGTTATTTGTCGGCATTTTTTTGATGGGACTACCGCCGGTTTATCTCCAGACGTTGCCTCTGACAATCAGACCCCTCGTAGGTAACGGCTTACTAATCGGGGTGCTGCTGGCGGTAGCCATGGAGAATCTCATTCCCTGGGATCGTATTAAGTCATGACATTAAAAGGATGAACAATGAAAATTATTATTGCACCAGACTCGTTCAAAGAAAGCGTCAGCGCCAGTCGCTGCGCTCAGGCGATTAAGGCGGGCTTCGTCTCCATTTTCCCTCAGGCGGAGTGCATCTGCCTGCCGATCGCCGACGGCGGCGAGGGGACGGTTGAGGCAATGGTTGAGGCGACCGACGGCAAAATGGTGATGCTGCCGGCGATGGGGCCGCTGGGGGAGGTGGTAGGCGCCTTCTATGGCCTGAGCGGCGACGGGCAAACCGCGTTTATTGAAATGGCGGCAGCCAGCGGGCTGATGCTGGTTCCCGCCGGGAGACGCGATCCCTTGCGGGCCACCAGCTTCGGGACCGGGGAGTTGATTCGCCACGCGCTGGACGCCGGCGTTCGCCATATTATCCTCGGTATAGGCGGCAGCGCCACGGTAGATGGTGGAATGGGCATGGCGCAGGCCCTGGGGGCACGTTTTCTTGACGAGCGCGGCGAGAGCGTAGGATTCGGTGGCGGCGCGCTGGCTCGGTTGGCGAGCATTGACTTACGCGACCTCGATCCGCGCCTGCGCAAATGCCGGATTGATGTGGCCTGCGATGTGGATAATCCACTGCTCGGCGAACGCGGCGCGGCGGCGGTCTTTGGCCCGCAAAAAGGAGCCAGCGCAGAGATGGTCGCTGCCCTCGAGCGCGGTTTGCAAAATTACGCGCAGGTGCTGCTCATGGCAACGGGTGCGGAGGTGACGAAGATTGTCGGCGGCGGCGCGGCGGGCGGAATGGGCGTGGCGGCCTGCGTATTCCTTAACGCGGCGCTGAAGCCGGGTATCGATATCGTGATTGAGGCGATGCAACTGGAGGAGGCGCTGCGCGACGCGGATCTGGTGATTACCGGTGAAGGGCGAATGGATTCGCAAACCGTCGGCGGCAAAGCGCCGATTGGCGTGGCGCGGCTTGCGAAAAAGCATGGCATCCCGGTGATCGGTATCGCTGGCGTTCTGGGGGACGGCGTGGAAGCGGTGCATCAGCATGGCATTGATGCGGTATTCAGCATTCTGCCCGCGCTGGCGCCGCTTGCCGAAGTGCTGGATCGCGGTGAGCAAAATCTGTATGCCTGCGCGCGCAATATTGCCTGTGCTATCAAGCTCGGCCAGAACATTCCCGCCTGAATAAAAAATGCCACGGTTCTCACCGTGGCAAAATCCAACATAGCTAAACAAAAAAGAATGTTATGCGATGGGTAACAAATCCGCCTTTACCGTTGTGTCCGCATTTCACCGGGTGGCGGATGACGCCTTACCCGGCCGACGAAAGCGGCGAGATGTACCCGTAGGAACACGCAAGCAAAGCGCCGCCGGGCAATACCAACGAGCGCAGATTGTTAGCAATCAGATCTCAACGTCACGGTTGCAATCTTTCGAGTAGATATAGCTGAACGCCTCGCGCCCAACGCCGTATCCCGCCTGTAGGGAATAAGCGCCCATAAAGATATAGTCGCCTTTCTTCACCGGAACCCAGTTGTTATCGAGGTTATACACGCCCTGGCCGGAAAGAATATAGGCGCCGTGCTCCTGCACATGAGTTTCGATATAGCCGTGGCTGGCGCCCGGCTCGAAAGAGAGGATATGCATATTCATATCGAAGCCCAGCTCTTTTGGCAGGAAGTCGATCAGAATAACGTCTTCCATTCCTTCATAATGAATACGCTCCAGCTGGCTGACGTTGCCGGTGACCAGATAAGGCGCACGGCCCTCTGTCGGAATATAGCGGCGCTTATAGAGAAATAGCTGACTGTCGGCTGAATGGCTATTACTGAACGTCATCCGTTCACCCGGTGGGCAGTAAAGATAGCCGCCTTCGGTCAGCGCAAAGGTTTTACCCTGCGCCCCGGCGGTGATTTCCCCCTTTATGACATACAGGAAGGTTTCAATGCCTTCGCCGCCAAACCCGCTTTGATTGCCGCCGTTTTCATGCAGCGTCACCAGATAATCAACGAAGGATGCGCCTAATTTCGGCGTCGACAGAATAGTCACATCACAGTTAGCAAAACCCGGAATAATATTTTTGACCAGACCGTCCGGCGTCAGCAGGGCATAATTACCGTGGCGCACGATGGAACGGCTGGCCAGTAAATCATCGCGATAACCCACGACATTATTTAAATATCCCATTATCTTTTCCTTATTCAGTCCAGGCCAGTTGGTGCAGCATTAAGGCGAGCGTTTTTACGCCTTCCGCCAAATCGTCGATATGCGTACTCTCCGCCGGGTTATGGCTAATACCTTTAATGCTCGGCATAAAGATCATGCAGGTCGGGAAGCAGGGGGCGAAAATTTGCGCGTCGTGCCCCGCGCCGCTGTGCATCACGCGGAAATTCACCTTCTCCTTTTCGCACAGGGCAGTGAGCTGGGCGACCAGCCTCTTGTCCATGGGAACCGGAGCTTCATCCATCCACAGGTCGATTTCAATGCCAATATCCATTTCCTTGCAGATCCGCCGCATATCGCCTTCGATCACTTCAGTAAATGCCGTTAATGCAAGGGCATCGGTGTGGCGGCAATCCATGGTAAAGACCGTTTTACCCGGCACCACGTTGACCGTATTCGGCTGCGGGTCGACTTTACCGAAAGTGAGCACCAGCGGGTCGCCGTGGGCTTTCGCTTTGGCGATAGATTCGCAGCAGATGCGGCTGAAAGCATGGACGGTGTCGCGGCGGTAGCCCATTGGGGTGGTGCCGGCATGGTTAGACTCGCCGTTGAGGGTAATGGTGTAGCGGCGCTGACCGACGATGGCGTTGACCACACCGATGGACTGCTTGTTGGTTTCCAGCACGCGGCCCTGTTCGATATGCAGTTCAACGAAGGCTTTAATATCCCGGCGCGGCGCCAGCGGGGCGGCGGGCAGGCTGAAACCGCACTGCTTCATCGCATCGACAAACGCCACGCCTTTGGCGTCTTTAATCTCACGCACGTCCGCCGGGTTAGCGATGCCGACGATATTTTTGCTGCCCCAGAAGACGTAAGGGAAGCGGCTGCCTTCTTCTTCCGCTAACGCCAGCACCTCCACGGTACGCAGCGGCGCCCCGTAGGTCTCTTTTAGCCAGCGGACCGCCAGCCAGGCCGCCAGCGCGCCAAACTGACCGTCAAGATTACCGCCGTTGACGACGCTATCAATATGCGAGCCGCTGAGGATAACGTCGTCGGGAAAACGGCTACCGGGCAGGCGGCCATAAAGGTTACCCACTTCATCGAAGCGTGTTTCCAGCCCGCTGTCGCTCATCTTTTGTTTAAACGCCTGCTGCGCCTGCAGCCACTCCGGCGAATAAAGCAAGCGGGTGAGTCCGCCGGTAGGATCGGCGCCGAAGGATGAAAGCCAGGGCAATGTTTCTTCAATTGCCTGTCGAAAAGAATGAGTCATACATAACTCCTGTTACTTATTTTATTGAGCAAAAGGGGAATTGGTTTCATAAGAGCGGTTATATAAAGCGTCTGAAACCAGATAGTCATAAATCTCATCAACGATTTCGATCCCGTTGACCGCGCTGTTTTTCTCATTGATATCCAGATTCTGCCCCGGGTAATAAACCTGACTAAATCCAGGCGCTGGCGTAATGGCGCTTAATTCGCGCATGGTGTCGCTAATGTGCTGGCGAAATAAGGCGCTGGAGGAGAAAAAGTCAGGATTAATCACAATATGCAATTGTCCTAACTCACGCCCCTGGCTCAGGTTGTCGTACATCGAGCTGACCTGGCGACCAAAAGGAAGGTTGAGCAAAATGCCGGATAGGACGTCAATCATCATCATCAGCCCGTAACCTTTCGGGCCGGCGGCAGGAAGCAGAGCATGGACGGCAAAGGGATCCGTGGTTGGGGCGCCGTTTTTGTCCACCGCCCAGCTATCGGGAATGCTTTCATGGCGAGAACGAGCATCAAGGATCTTTCCCCACGCCTGGACGGTGGTGGCCATATCGAAGGTGATGATATCGTCGCCCTCGCCGGGGGCGGCGAAGGCCAGCGGGTTTGTGCCGTAGTAGATCTCCGCCCCGCCAAAAGGGACGACCATCGGGTCTGACTGACACAGCGAGAGGCCAATCAGCCCGGCGCGAGCCGCCTGCTGTGTGAAGTACGAGATGGCCCCGCTGTGTCCCATGCGGCGGATACCCACTACGGCTACGCCATTTTGCCGGGCGATCTCAATGGCATGTTCCATGCCCATTTTGGCGGCGACCTGGCCGGCGGCGTTATCGGCATGCAAAATGCCGCTGCAGGGGCCGGTTTTTTCAAAGCTAAAGGTGGGATGACGATTGGTGCCGCCTTTTGAAATTCGTTCAGCATAATATTCAACACGAACCGCGCCGTGCGAATGAATGCCTCTGGCATCAGCATAAACCAACACATCGGCAATAATATCCGCGTGATTATGAGTAAGTCCTGCTGCGTTCAGCTTATTAGCAATAAGCTGATGAAGTGTTTCCCGACTGACTTTCATCTGTCTTCCTTTTAACGACGGTGTAGAGCCTGACTGCTGATTAAAATACGGGGAAAAGAAACTGAAATTGTGATCTGTATAGTTAAATGACCAGTGTTAGATTTTATTTGATAATCGTAACGGATTTATCATAAATGGCCGTGTAATCGATTTATTAAAAAATCACTGCTAATGTCAGGTGGTTTGTTTGAAAGCCTGTGGTAATAATCCTCATGTGATTTTGGTCACACCATTAAGAATTTCATCTCGTTAGCCTGATGGCAGATTAACCATGCTCATTCAATTGCAATGGGTGCAATTATTGGGGAGTTATTATGATCCATGCCTTTATTAAAAAGGGCTGTTTTCAGGATTCAGTCAGTTTAATGATTATTTCACGCAAGCTGAGTGAGTCAGAAAATGTCGACGATGTTTCGGTCATGATGGGCACGCCGGCAAATAAAGCGCTGCTGGAAACTACCGGTTTTTGGCATGACGATTTTGCCACGGCGACGCCGAATGATATTTGCGTGGCGATCCGTACCGATTGCGTAGATGCGTCGGTGACGGAAATGATTATCGCCCTTCTGGATGAAGCCTTATCCGCCCTGGCGCAGGGAAGCGGACAAAGTCAGAGTCTGAACGTGGTTCGCCGCTGGCAAAGTGCGATGCAAAAACTGCCGCAGGCCAATATGACCTTAATTTCCGTTGCCGGAGAATATGCCGCGGAGCTGGCCCATCAGGCGCTCAGTAGCGAGAAAAACGTGATGATCTTCTCCGACAACGTCACCCTGGAAGATGAAATTGCCCTCAAAACCCGTGCCCGTGACAAAGGATTGTTGGTGATGGGGCCGGACTGCGGCACCGCCATGATCGCCGGCACCCCGCTGGCCTTCGCCAACGTCACACCGGAGGGCAACATCGGCGTGATTGGCGCTTCCGGTACCGGTATCCAGGAACTGGTCTCGCAAATTGCCCTCGGCGGCGAAGGGATCAGCCATGCGATTGGTCTCGGCGGCCGTGACCTGAGCGCGGAAGTGGGGGGGCTTAGTGCGCAAACGGCGCTGGAAATGCTAACCCAGGATGCACAGAACCAGGTACTGGCCTTTGTTTCCAAGCCACCTGCTGAGGCGGTGCGCCTGAAGATAATTAACGCAATGAAACGCAGTGCTAAACCGGTGGTGGCGCTATTTCTTGGCTATGTCTCGCCAGTCAACCGTGATGAAAACGTCTGGTTTGCCCGCACGCTGGACGAGGCCGGTCGGCTGGCGTGTCTGTTAGCGCGAGTGGTACGCCATCAGGAAAATCTGACCGCAGTCGCGGGTAAGCATATTCGCGGTTTATACACCGGCGGCACGCTGGCGGCGGAATCCGCCGGGCTGCTGGCTGAGCGCCTGAACATCACTCCCGATGAGCATCACCCGCAGGGCATGATGCTCAACGCCCTAGGCCACCAGGTCGTCGACCTCGGCGATGATTTCTACACCGTCGGTCGTCCACACCCGATGATTGATCCCTCCCTGCGTAACCAACTGATTGCTGAACTCGGCGAGCAAACGCAGGTGGGTGTATTGCTGCTGGATGTGGTGATTGGCTATGGCGCCACCGCCGACCCGGCGGGATCGCTGGTGGAAGCATGCCGGCGGGCCTGGGCATTGAGGAGTGAAAGCCATCCGCTGCACGTTATCGCGACCGTGACCGGTACCGAAAATGACCCGCAGTGTCGTTCCCGACAGATTGCCGAGCTGGAAGATGCCGGCGTGGTGGTGGTCGATAGCCTCCCGGAAGCCGCGCTGCTTGCTGTTGCGCTGATTAGCCCTCAGCGGATGGCGGAGCCCGCACCGCGTTCCAGTCTGCTGGACGGGGTGGCGGTAATTAATGCCGGTCTGCGCAGTTTTGCGATCGATTTACAGTCCGCCGGAACGCCGGTTGTTCACTATCAGTGGGCGCCGATTGCCGGAGGAAATAAAAAACTGGCTCGTTTATTAGAGCGTTTGCAATAAGAGGTCCCTATGTTTACATCAGTGGCGCAGGCCAATGAGGCAGTAATTGAACGAATTCGGAATGCACGTCCGCACTGGCTGGATGTGAAGCCGGCAGGTGCGCTAATCGGGGCGCTGAATCAGAACAAAACGTTGCTCCACGCCGGGCCGCCGATGCGCTGGCAGGCGATGACCGGCCCAATGAAAGGGGCCTGCATTGGCGCATGCCTGTTCGAAGGCTGGGCGCAGGATGAAAAAACCGCCCATGCGATGCTGGAAAGCGGCGAAATTACCTTTATCCCATGCCATCACGTTAACGCCGTGGGGCCAATGGGCGGCATTACTTCGCCGAACATGCCGATGCTGGTGGTGGAAAACATCGCTGAAGGCAACCGCGCCTATTGCAACCTGAACGAAGGAATTGGCAAGGTGATGCGTTTCGGCGCTTACGGTGAAGATGTGCAGCAGCGCCTGCGCTGGATGCGCGATGTGCTGATGCCGGTGCTTAGCGCAGCGCTGAAACAGATGGAGCGCGGTATCGATTTGACGGCGATGATGGCGCAGGGCATCACCATGGGGGATGAGTTTCACCAGCGTAATATCGCCACCTCCGCGCTGCTAATGCGCACGCTGGCACCGCATTTGGCGCGCCTAAATCACGACAAACAGCAGATAGCTGAAGTGATGGATTTCCTCGCCATTACCGACCAGTTCTTCCTCAACCTGGCGATGGCCTACTGTAAATCGGCGATGGATGCCGGGGCGCAGATCCGCGCGGGCAGTATCGTCACCGCGATGACCCGCAACGGCGATATGTTCGGTATTCGCGTCAGCGGGCTGGGCGACCGTTGGTTTACCGCGCCGGTCAATACGCCGCAGGGGCTGTTTTTCACTGGCTTCTCGCAGGAGCAGGCCAACCCGGATATGGGCGATAGCGCCATTACTGAAACTTTCGGCATCGGCGGGGCGGCGATGATCGCGGCCCCGGGCGTGACTCGCTTTGTCGGCGCGGGTGGGATGGAGGCGGCGAAATCGGTCTCCGAGGAGATGGCGGAAATCTTCCTTGAACGCAATATGCAACTGCAAATTCCGGGCTGGGATTTCCAGGGCGCCTGTCTGGGGTTGGATATTCGCCGGGTGGTTGAAACTGGCATTACACCGCTTATCAACACTGGTATCGCGCATAAAGAGGCGGGGATCGGCCAGATTGGCGCCGGAACCGTCAGAGCCCCACTGGCCTGCTTTGAACTGGCGCTGGAAGCGCTGGCGGACGAGCTGGGCGTGAGCTGAGGCACACAATGGATAAGATCCGTCCGCTAACAGGCAGCATTGACGCGCCGGACCATCGCCAGCCATGGCGAACCGGCGGCCTCTGGCAGCGCACCATCAATCTCTATGTTGCAGACGGCGCGCTGCTGACGCTGCATCATCGGGGACAAGGCGTGAGCCCCGGCGGATGGGTATTACGTCACCATGATTTTATCCGTTTACACGCGGCGCTGAAGGCGGGGGGGCTGCCGATAGCACGGGATGACGGCATTCAGGTCGATAACCTGTTGCTGTTACCACCGCGAAGGCGCTGCTCCCTGCGGCCTCGATATCAGCCTGGTGGCCCTTATCTACCGACAGCGCTCATGAAGCGCCCGGAAGAGACGGGCCTGTTCGGGCCGCTGTCACAGGCTATCCATCTGCCGCATCATCCTGAGTTGCGGCAATTACGCCACTGTTTTGCTTCTGCGTTGGCCGGGAGCGCCGTTGACTGGCGGCTGTGGCTGGGGAAGGGGCCAGGCCTGACGCCGAGCATGGACGATATGCTGATCGGCATGATGCTGTCCGCGTGGTGTTCTGGACTGATGTCGCGCAACAGCGGACACCATTTCTTTCGTGCCTCCGGCGATCTGCATGCCGCCACAACGCAGGTCAGCGTCAACTATTTACGCTACGCCAGTAAGGGATGCTTCGCTTCACCGCTACTGCATGTTGTTAACGCGCTTCAGTGCGGACGACGAATTGAACCTGCCGTCGAAGCCCTGCTGGCGATGGGGCACACCTCTGGTGCCGACACGCTTCTGGGGTTCTGGCTGGCGCAACAAATAATGTAAGGACTTTTATGAAAACGCTGGTTGTTGCCCTCGGGGGTAACGCTTTATTACAGCGCGGAGAAGCGCTGACGGTAGAAAATCAATATCGCAATATTCACAGTGCCGTTCCCGCGCTGGCGCGTCTGGCGCAGCATTACCGTTTGGCCATTGTGCACGGCAACGGGCCGCAGGTAGGCCTGCTGGCGCTGCAAAATCTGGCCTATAGCGACGTCGAACCTTACCCGCTGGACGTGCTGGTGGCGGAGAGCCAGGGCATGATTGGCTATATGCTGGCCCAATGCCTGGCGCAGGAATCGTCGGTACCGCCGGTATCGACAGTGATGACGCGTATTACTGTGGCATCGAACGATCCGGCCTTTTCGGCGCCGGAGAAATTTATCGGTCCGGTCTATGACCCTGAGTTACAGCAGCAGCTGGAAGAGGAGTACGGCTGGACGATGAAGCGCGACGGCAAATACTTGCGTCGGGTTGTCGCCTCGCCACGGCCGGTGAGAATTGAGGAGAGCGACTCGATTGAGCGTCTGCTGAATGAGGGGCATGTCGTGATCTGCTGTGGCGGCGGAGGCATTCCGGTGCTCGAGAGCGGGCAGGGCGCAGAGGCGGTTATCGATAAAGATTTGGCCGCAGCGCTACTGGCGGAACAGATTGATGCCGATGGTCTGGTGATCCTCACCGATGCGGATGCGGTATATGAACACTGGGGCACCCCAATGCAGCGACCGATCCGTGAAGCGACCCCGGAGGCGCTGGCGCCTTTTGCTCGCGACGATGGCGCGATGGGACCGAAAATTTCGGCAGTCAGCAGCTATGTTCGCCGCAGGGGCAAGCGGGCGTGGATTGGCGCGTTATCACGCATTGAGGAGACTCTCGCCGGTCAGGCGGGAACCTGTATCAAGCCCTGACGGGGGACTACTGTCGGTGAGGATGCCTGAATATCGTGCATTCTGCCCCGCGACGGCGACGCGTTGCCAGGGCGACGAATTCTGAATAGCTGGGCTTTTATCGGCCGGGCAAGCGTCAGCCGCCGCCCGGCAAGACAAAGGTGAGGCGTTACGCCAGTTGCGATTGCGCCCAGAACAGACCGCTGGTGTACTCCGCTGGCAGCAGCGGCTTGATCGCTTCCAGCGTCGCGCTCAGACGGTCAGTATCGCTGTCGGTCAGGTTCAGGTGGCCGACTTTACGACCCGGGCGCACCTCTTTATCGTACCAGTGCAGGTGGACCAGCGGCAGCTTCAGCCAGTCGTAATTGAGATCGGTGCCGATCAGGTTGATCATTACCGACGGGCTGTTAACCACTGGCGGCGGCAGCGGCAGGCCGGTAATCGCTCGCAGATGCAGCTCAAACTGGCTGATGGAGGCGCCATTTTGCGTCCAGTGGCCGCTGTTGTGCACGCGCGGCGCCAGCTCGTTGATCAGCAGTCCCTCGGCAGTGACGAAGCACTCCATCGCCATCACGCCGACGTAGTTCAGCTCGTTCATGATCGCCGTCAGCATGCTTTCCGCTTGCTCCTGCTGGCGGACATTGGCCTGCGGGAAGGCGACGCTGGCGCGCAGAATACCGTCCTGATGCAGGTTGCGGGTCAGCGGGTAGAAGACGGTGCTGCCGTCATGGGCGCGGGCACCCACCAGCGACACTTCGCCGGAGAAGTTAATCCCCTGCTCGACGATGCACTCGCCGTAGTTATCGGCCGGTAGCTGATCGATCTCGTTTTCCCGCAGACGCCACTGGCCGCGGCCGTCGTAACCGCCAACGCGACGCTTAACGATCGCCAGTTCGCCAAGGCGGGCAAACACCGCCGGCCACTCGCTTTTATCCGCCAGCAGCTGCCACGGGGCAGTGGCGAGACCAAGCTTGTCAAACAGCTGCTTTTGCGTCAGGCGATCGGCGATAATTGGGAAGACGTCGCGGTTGACGAACGCCGGGTGGCGGGCCAGCTCGCGGGTGAGGGCGGTTTCCGGCCAGCGTTCAATTTCTGCCGTGATGACGCTCTGCTGGAATGGCACCGCTTCCGGATCGGCTTCCAGCCCCACCGGCCAGACGGCGATACCCAGCGGCTCGCCGGCCTGGCGCAGCATACGGCCTAACTGGCCGTTGCCGAGTACGCATACCTGTTTCATGCCGCACCCCGCGGGTCCGGGTTATCCAGCACTTCATCGGTTTGCGCCTGGCGCCAGGCGCTCAGGCGCTGGTGGAGTTCAGCATCATGCTGGGCGAGGATCTGCGCGGCAAGCAGACCGGCGTTCGCGGCGCCGGCTTTGCCGATGGCCAGTGTGCCGACCGGAATACCGCGCGGCATCTGAACAATGGAGTAAAGGCTGTCGACACCGCTTAAGGCTGCGCTCTGAACCGGTACGCCGAGCACTGGCACCAGGGTTTTCGCCGCAATCATGCCCGGCAGATGCGCCGCGCCGCCTGCCCCAGCAATAATCACCTGATAGCCATTGCTTTCGGCGCTTTCAGCGAAGCTGAACAGCTTATCGGGCGTGCGATGGGCGGAGACCACTTCGACATGGTACGGAACGTTCAGGGCATCAAGAATTTCTGCGGTAAATTGCATGGTAGCCCAGTCGCTTTTGGACCCCATCACGATGGCGATACGCGCCGAATTATTGCGGGAAGACATGCGTCTTAAAACTCCTGTGGGTGTGTTTCACACTGCTTTAGAGGCCACAGAGAATAGCATGAACTGCCGGCAAGGAAAACGGTTGCGTGTGCATGGTTAGCCGTCTTTTGTCTCACTCTGCGATGACGACGATCGCGGCTTATCGGCCTTGATCTCATTCATGCAACAAGTGATAAGCAGTACTAACCCCCAGGGGAGCATCAGGGTGCCCATCATCAGTAAATAGATTTGTACCAGTCGGCTCTCGTGAGGGCGGGTACAGAGCAAATAAATGGCATAGAAATAAATAACCCACGCCAGCATCGCACACCAGACAAACGTCAGCGTGTTGCCGAGAGCGACGCCGATTAAGGCGATATAACTTATCCCTAACGGATTGAGGATCGCGATGATCATTCCCCAGATCAGCGGCTGGCTCCACTTTTTCCTGCTCATGCTCGTTCCTTGAGAGTGATGTTGTGGAAGACTAGCATGCGCAATGCCGGCAGGAGCATATCTCCGTCCAGGCGAGAGGGGATTTCAGAATTGTGCTCGCGCAGGAATTAGAACGGGAAATGGATCAGTTCGACGTCGTCCGGCGTCACCTTCACCATCGAACCTTCGCTGTGCCAGGCGCCGAGTACCACGCGCCATGCGGGCTGGCCGTTGGCCTGCAGGTCATGGACCGCCGGGCGATGGGTATGGCCGTGGATCAGCCACTGCACGTGATGCCGCTCCATGGCGTTAACCACCGCCTGTGGATTCACATCCATAATTTCCATTGATTTGCTGCTATTGGCGGCTTTGCTGTCGGCGCGCATGCGGGCGGCGATGCGGCGGCGGACAAACAGCGGCAGAGCCAGGAATAGACGCTGGATCCACGGGGTGTGGACTTTCGCGCGAAACGCCAGATAGCCTTGGTCATCGGTGCACAGCGTGTCGCCATGCATAATCAAGACGTCACGGCCATAGAGGTCCAGTCGCTCTTCTTCGGCGAGCAGGATCATCCCGCTCTGACGGGCGAAGCGCTGGCCGACGAGAAAATCACGGTTGCCGTGAATGAAGTAGCAGGGCACGCCGGCGTCGACGACGGCTTTGATTGCCGTAGCGATTTGCTGATGCAACGGGTTGGGATCGTCATCGCCGATCCACGCCTCAAACAGATCGCCAAGGATATACAGGGCGTCCGCCTGACGGGCTTCCCCCTGTAAAAAACGCAGAAAACCGGCGGTGATCGCCGGTTCTTCTGTTTGCAGGTGCAAATCTGCAATAAAAAGTGTCGCCACGAATTACTCGCTGACGGTGACGCTTTTGATGATCACATCGTCTTTCGGCACATCCTGGTGCATGCCGCTGCGGCCGGTGGCAACCGCTTTGATTTTGTCAACCACGTCCATGCCTTCAACCACTTCCGCGAAGACGCAGTAGCCCCAGCCCTGCAGGCTTTCGCCGGAGAAGTTCAGGAAGTCGTTGTCAACCACGTTGATGAAGAACTGCGCGGTGGCAGAGTGCGGCGCCTGAGTACGGGCCATCGCCAGCGTGCCGCGGGTGTTTTTCAGACCGTTGTTCGCTTCGTTCTGAATCGGAGATTTGGTCGCTTTTTGTTTCATGCCAGGTTCAAAACCGCCGCCCTGAATCATGAAGCCGTTGATAACACGGTGGAAAATGGTGTTGTCGTAGAAACCTTCGCGGCAGTAGTCCAGGAAGTTTTTAACTGTTTCCGGCGCTTTGTCGTCAAACGTTTTGATTACGATATCGCCATGATTGGTGTGGAAAGTAACCATTTTTGCATCCTGTTCCGATGAGTGTGGTGCCAGCACCCGGTGTCGGGTGAGATATAGGGGGGTGTTATAGCATAACCGCGGGGGTCGATGCACCTTGCAATGTGTGCTGCGTCCTGTCTGAATTATGGGTATTATAGAGGCTTCATTACCCACACACGTCTACACGGAATCTTCGATGTTAAAAATTTTTAATACACTGACGCGCCAGAAAGAGGAATTTAAACCTATCCATGCCGGGGAAGTCGGCATGTACGTGTGTGGTATTACCGTTTACGATCTCTGTCACATCGGCCATGGGCGTACCTTCGTCTCCTTTGACGTTGTGGCGCGTTATCTGCGTTTTCTCGGCTATAAGCTGAAGTACGTGCGCAATATCACCGATATCGACGACAAAATCATTAAGCGCGCTAATGAAAACGGCGAAAGCTTTGTCGCGCTGGTCGATCGGATGATCGCCGAAATGCACAAGGATTTTGACGCCCTGAATATTTTGCGTCCCGACAGCGAGCCGCGCGCGACGCATCATATTGCGGAGATCATAGAGATTACCGAGCAACTGATCGCCAAAGGCCATGCCTATGTGGCGGATAACGGCGACGTAATGTTCGATGTGCCGACAGACCCGAACTACGGTTTGCTGTCGCGTCAGGATCTCGATCAGCTGCAGGCGGGGGCGCGCGTCGACGTGGTTGACGTCAAGCGTAATCCGATGGACTTCGTCCTGTGGAAGATGTCGAAAGAGGGCGAGCCAAGCTGGCCGTCGCCGTGGGGCGCAGGCCGTCCGGGATGGCATATCGAGTGCTCGGCGATGAACTGCAAACAGCTGGGCAACCATTTTGACATTCACGGCGGCGGTTCCGATCTGATGTTCCCGCATCACGAAAACGAAATCGCTCAGTCCACCTGCGCCCATGACGGCGAGTACGTTAACTACTGGATGCACTCCGGCATGGTGATGGTCGACCGCGAGAAGATGTCGAAATCGCTGGGCAACTTTTTTACCGTCCGCGACGTGCTGAAGTATTACGATGCCGAGACCATTCGCTACTTCCTGATGTCCGGCCACTATCGCAGCCAGCTGAACTATAGCGAAGAGAACCTCAAGCAGGCGCGTTCGGCGCTGGAGCGTCTGTACACCTCGCTGCGCGGTACCGACAAATCCGTCGACGCGGCGGGTGGCGAAGCCTTCGAAGCACGCTTTATCGAGGCGATGGACGATGACTTCAACACCCCGGAAGCCTACTCGGTGCTGTTCGATATGGCTCGCGAAGTGAACCGTCTGAAAACCGAGGACGCGGTCGCGGCGAACGCCATGGCGGCCCACCTGCGTAAGCTTGCGTCGGTGCTGGGGCTGCTGGAGCAGGAGCCGGACGCTTTCCTGCAGAGCGGTGCGCAGGCTGACGACGCGGAAGTGGCGGAAATTGAATCGCTTATCCAGCAGCGTCTGGACGCGCGTAAAGCGAAAGACTGGGCGGCGGCGGATGCGGCGCGCGATCGTCTTAACGAGATGGGTATCGTGCTGGAAGATGGCCCGCAGGGCACCACCTGGCGCCGGAAGTAAGCCATAAAAAAACGCCCGCAAAAGCGGGCGTTTTTCTTTTCGCTGTCAGGCCGTGACGGTCACGCTCTGGCCTTCAAAGCTCACCGTCTGACCAGCGACGATTTTGCAGCGTTTGCGGGTTTCCACCGCGCCGTCGACTTTTACCAGCCCGTCGGCGATGGCGATCTTCGCCTGGGCGCCGCTTTCGCTCCAGCCTTCGAGTTTCAGCAGATCGCACAGCTCAACGTGCGGGTGTTTTCCTAAGGAAAATGTCGCCATCTCAGGCCTCCTCAACGTCGTGGTACTCTTCGCACGCCTGCAGCGTGTTCTGAATCAGAGTGGCGACGGTCATCGGGCCAACGCCGCCGGGAACCGGGGTGATGTAGGAGGCGCGTTCAGCGGCATCTTCATACACCACGTCGCCGACCACTTTGCCGCTTTCCAGACGGTTAATGCCGACATCGACCACAATCGCCCCTTCTTTGATCCATTCGCCAGGAATAAAGCCCGGTTTACCCACCGCGACGATCAGCAGGTCGGCGTTTTCGACATGATGGCGCAGGTTTTTGGTAAAGCGGTGGGTGACGGTGGTGGTGCAGCCGGCCAGCAGCAGCTCCATGCTCATTGGGCGGCCAACGATATTGGAGGCGCCAATGACCACCGCATTCAGGCCGTAGGTGTCGATATTGTAGCGTTCCAGCAGCGTCACGATACCGCGTGGGGTGCACGGACGCAGGCGCGGCGCCCGCTGGCACAGGCGGCCAACGTTGTAAGGATGGAAGCCGTCAACGTCTTTATCCGGCGCGATGCGCTCAAGAACTTTGACGTTATCTATCCCTGCAGGCAGGGGCAGCTGAACCAGAATACCGTCGATGGTCTTATCGGCATTCAGGGTGTCGATAAGCTCCAGCAGCTCGGCTTCGCTGGTGGTTTCCGGGAGATCGTAAGAGCGGGAGACGAAGCCCACTTCTTCACATGCTTTGCGCTTGCTGCCGACATAAATCTGCGAGGCCGGGTTGCTGCCGACCAGCACGACGGCCAGCCCAGGGGCGCGTTTTCCGGCCGCAACGCGAGCCTTCACTTTTTCCGCAACCTCAGAGCGTACCTGCTGCGCAATCGTTTTACCGTCAATAATTTTTGCTGCCATCAGAGAGAGGATTCCATCTGTATCTTTACGAAAGGGGGATGAGGATATTTTGTCAGAAGCCGGCCTCGCTGTCAGTCCTCGTTTGCTGTTTTATCCTGTCCGGGGCGAATTTAGCCTGTTTTGACCCTGGTTATTACATGGTTATTGGTGCGTTGCGCCTGGCCACTTAGTCGATTTACTGGCGTAAGAGCCCCGCTGGTACGCTTCTTGTACAGTTGGTGGAGGATATTTCGCCAGCGTCGTATAAGCTCCACAGTTTCCTGGCAAAATGGATTGACTCAACCGACGTGGACCGTATAATTCCAGGCGTTTCACTCCGCGAAGCACTCGCTTCTCAGGGCGCCCTTAGCTCAGCTGGATAGAGCAACGGCCTTCTAAGCCGTAGGTCACAGGTTCGAATCCTGTAGGGCGTGCCATTAATAATCAATCACTTAATTACTTCCTCCAGTCGCTGATTTTTTCTTGTGGGACATATGTGGGACATATGTGGGACATCTTCTGCAAAAATCGAGTCAATTTTCCGTGCGTGTTCAGTCAGGTGGTTTGGCGCCAGGTGAGCATAGCGACGGACCATTTCGATGATTCTAATGTCTTGCAGTATCTGTCGGACGATGGCCAGTGAGAGTACAGCATTACGGCTCTGTAATATCGAACAGAATAGTTAATGCTGGTTATAGCTGAGTGCAGAATAAGCGCTCTGCAGGAATGTGAAAATATGTTGACGATAACAGGCTAATAGTCATTATAGCTTTAGGTTATGTCTGACTGGGTTAAGTATCGCATTTTAAGCTGGCGTGAAGTACAGTTGTTAAAGATCAATATTGAACACTATTTGAAAGCATACCCTCGATGTTCATCCACTGCCTGGAAAGATCCAAATGAACATCAAATTCGTCGTCATCTCCGTATTCGCTGTTGTGTGTGTCTTTGCATCAGATATTTCCATCGCCAAATCGAATTCCTTAAGCGATGATCAGGTCAGGCAAAGAATTATTGATGACTCTGTCGCATCCTATCCCGGTACCTGTGCCTGTCCCTTCAATACCGCCCGGAACGGCAGCTCGTGCGGTGGCCGCAGTGCCTGGAGCAAAGCTGGTGGGTACTCACCTATTTGCTACAAGAAAGAGGTAACAAAGGAGATGGTGAAGGCGTGGCGACAAGAGAATCAATGATACTAATCATTATCTGAACCAGGTGATTACTTACACTGGAATAGTAGGTGAAATAATATTAAATGATTATTTCGAATACGGCAGGCCATTTGCAGTAAGCACTGTTCTGTTAGAGGCGGCAGAGGCCACGGCATATATTATTTAACCTTGTGATATTTGACCCCAGCTAATCTTTTTCCCTCTCTGACGGATTAAGTGCCACGTATCCTGTTACGAAGAGCACCGGATTACTCACACATCAGATACTCCCTCTTCTCACGACAAAACCGGTTCAGCGTGTTGTGTGTGGAGACAGTACCCATCAACTCAATCTGATAACAAAAAGTTTAATTTTTTTCCCCGCCGCCCTGACTATAGTTAGGGCACTTTCACTTGCCCAAAAGGTCACGATTATGAAATTAGTTATCGCCTCCGTAATTTCCCTTCTCAGCTTCAGCGCGCTGGCGGCGCCAGAGGGCACGCTCAGCGTACACATTCTTAATCAGCAAACCGGGCTCCCTTCGCCGGGGGTGCAGATTGAGCTGGATAAGCAGCAAGGGGAGAGCTGGCAGCATATCGCCACCGGCAAAACGGATGCCGATGGGCGGATTAAATCGCTCTATCCGCAGGCGGAGAATATGGAGCCGGGGGTTTATAAAGTGACGTTTAAAACCGGTGACTATTTTAAAAGCCAAAACATGAATACGTTCTTCCCGGTGATTCCGGTTATTTTCAATGTAACAAAGCAAAATCAAAAACTGCATATCCCGCTGCTGCTCAGTCAGTACGGATACTCTACCTACCGCGGCAGCTGATGACCCAAGCCGCTATCCAGCCAACGCCTGCGCGTCTCCCGCAGGCGTCACCCTTTCCCCGCACAACGACCTCCACGCCTAACGCTCGGTCTCTTCCTCTTTTACGTGTTAATGGCCTCGCCGGACATCGCTGGCAGGGTGGGAAATCCTCAGATACGCAGACCGTGAGGAAAGGTCAATACCAGGGATAAATCTCTGGCGGGCCGGAAAGCGCTGCGCCTACACCGGCAGGAGGCTCATCATCAGCCAGGCGATGGCGATGCAGATAAGCGTCATCGACAGCACAAAATTCATGGTAGCTCCTCTTCATCCTTTCTGTACTCAGCGTAAATTTTGACAGCGCTGATCGCCTTTATCCTTGGCGATTTGTGCCGCTATCCGACGATGGGGTGGGGAAAGATGGCCTGTTTCCCCGGGAAGGCCAGCAAAATATCCTCTTTGTCAGAGTTATAGTGATGACATCAATGAATAAGCTGCATCACATTGGTTATGTTGGTCTTTCCGCCTGAAGAATGACTTCAGGTCGCTGATAAGCTGCTGGGGGAACTGACAGGATGAGCACCACACCGTTAACGCTTTCTATTGCCGGGCAACCGACGCCCATCACCCTGCCGCAGGTGCCGGGAACCCGGGGCCATGTGGGAGTCGACATACGCGAGCTGAATCACTCCGGATTCTGCAGCTACGACCCCGGCTTCGCCAACACCGCCGGATGCCAGTCGGCGATCTCGTGGATCGATACGGAAAACAGCGTGCTGCTGCACCGCGGCTATCCGGTGGATCAGCTGGCTCGCCAGTGTGATTTTCTCGAGGTGGCGTACATCATGCTGCGGGGCGACGCGCCGGATGAGGCCAGCTATCAAACGTTTCGCGAGACCATCACCCGCCATACCCTGGTGCACGAGCAGATAGCCCGCATGTGCAGCGGCTTTCGCCGCGATTCGCACCCGATGGCGCTGATGTGTGCTCTGGTGGGGGCGCTGGCGGCGTTCTATCATGATGTTCTGGACGTGGAAAATCCGCAGCACCGGGCGCTGGCCGCCACGCGGCTGCTGTCGAAAATGCCCACTATCGCCGCCATGAGCTACAAGTACACCATTGAACAACCCGCCGCCTATCCGCGCAACGATCTCTCCTATGCCGGAAATTTCCTGCAGATGCTGTTTGCTATCCCGGCCGAAAAGTACGTCCTCAATCCGGTTATCGAGCAGGCGATGAACCAGATCCTGGTCCTGCATGCCGATCACGGGCAGTGCGCCTCCACCACCACGGTGCGCGCGGCGGGCTCCTCCGGAGCGAACTTATTCGCCTGCGTCGCCGCCGGGCTGGCATCATTATGGGGACCGATGCACGGCGGCGCCAATGAGTCGAGCATGCGGATGCTGGAGGAAATTGAAAGCGTCGATCAGGTTCCGGCGTTTCTGCGTCAGGCAAAGCGCGACCCGCAGGCATTTCGCCGCCTCGGTTTTGGCAACTCGCGCTACCGTCACCGTGACCCGCGCGCCGATATCCTGCGTGAAACCAGCCATCGGGTCCTGGCGGAGGTAGGCATGTCTGACCGTCTGCTGCAGGTGGCGATGGCCCTTGAGGACGTGGCGCTGACCGACCCCTATTTTGTGGACAATGGCCTGTCGCCGAGCGTGGATTTTTATACCGCGGTGATCCTCAAGGCGATGAATCTGCCTTCGTCGATGTTTGCGGTGGTCACCGCGGTCGGTCGGACGGTCGGCTGGGTGGCGCACTGGAACGAGATGCACCAGGCGCCGCTGACCATCTACCGGCCACGGCAGATTTACGTTGGCGAGGGCTATCGGGATTACGTCTCCCGACGCGGCGAGCGGTCAACGGGCCCGCAGTGACAGCGGGTGAGGCGAACGCCAGCGCGACCTTCGTGGTGACCTATAACTGATCGGCCTGACGGCGCGGCGCCGTCAGGCATGCGCCAGTAAAGGAAACATCAACTTCCTGTCTTTAAACAAGTTTTCCTTCTGATCATAGACAAAGAGGATATCTTCTCCTTCAATCTTCTCGTACTCGCCGAGCCGGTCTTCATTGGGGGTAAAGCCGAGGATAGCCTGGTAAACATGGTCATCGGCCAGCTCGTTGACCAGCGTCGACAGGCTTTTGCCCGCATCGCAGAACAGGTCAAAGCAGATCAGCACCGGACCGTTTTGCATGGCGATAACCACTGCCTCATTTTTTGCCGAATAGTAAACGAAATGCTTCATAAAGGCTGAGCAATAAAACATCAGCAGGCCAAAGTTGTGCTCCACCCGCAGCGGTGAGAACGGGTTGGATTTTTCATAGTAATGGCGGAGCAGGGCGACATCGTCAGCGCTGTCCATATCCAGTTTGCGAAAATCACCAGCGCGCGGAGCGACCGGCATAATATATTGATGCTCTTCGCTGCGGGTGAAACCAAATTTGGGGTAAAAATCCACCGTGGTGGGATTGGCAAATAAAAAGAAGGCGTCCGCCTCCTGCTGCCAGTCCTGCAGAATATGGTGGATAAGCTGGCCGGCTAATCCCTTATTGCGGTGGTCCGGTTCGGTCATCACGGTACCAATCTGAATATACCGCCGGGGCTCGCCCTGCCAGCGCAGATCGATGATGTTGGCCGAGGCGTTAGCGATAATTTTATTACGTTCGACAAAGGCGTAGGGGATATAGGCGTCGGTCCAGTAACCTTGCTGATACCACTCTTCAAAAGACAGGTCGAAAGTCTTAACGGCAAGGTCAATGAAGCTTTTTCTTAATATGTTATTTTCTCTGACTTGCTTCACTAATTGATAATTCATTGTCATAGTTCCTTCTCACTATGGCTTCTGAAAGCGACGACGTCGGCAAAGGCACTTGCGTCGAATGAGCGCTGTAAACGTAGCATATCTGGGAAAAGGATCCGCAATGTCGATGCTTAACCTTTGCCCGAGTCACAAATAACCGCATGAAGGCGTCACAAATGACGTTGAACATCCCGCCGCGCAGCACGTTATCTCCGTGCTGCAGAGCAACCACGGGGCCAATGCAACAGGCGATGAGAAAATATGCTGTTTGTTTTTTGGGCAACCAGTCGCGGTGTAGAGGTCTGGTTTATTTTTTTATGCATAAAAAAGGAAGTTTTACGCGAAGTGGCTAATAATAGAGTAGCCGCAATCACAAGACTGAAATTAGTGATTGAACAACGTATAATATCGTGCTTTGTGTCTTAGTGTTACCGCACAAATTGGAAAAATACAACCGGCAGGATCCGCTACTTTATTTCGCGGTTTTTGCTCAGCTATTATTGAGTGAATTAACAGGATTACTATGTCAAATTTACCCAAATTTTCCCGCGCGCTGTTGCACCCGCGTTACTGGCTGTTATGGCTGGGAATTGGCCTCTTATGGCTGCTGGTGCAATTACCGTATCCGGTGATCTACCGACTGGGCACTGCGCTCGGGCGGCTGGCAATGCGGGTGATGAAAAGCCGCGCACGGATTGCCAGACGTAATCTCGAACTCTGCTTTCCCGCGATGAGCGTCGCCGAGCGTGAGGCACTGCTGGTGAAAAACTTTGAATCGCTGGGCATGGGGCTGATGGAGACCGGCATGGCCTGGTTCTGGCCGACGCACCGGGTGGCGCGCTGGACCGAGACCAGCGGCGTAAACGAGGTGGTCGAACTTCTGGAACAAAAGCAGGGCATCTTACTGATCGGTATCCATTTTCTGACCCTCGAAATGGGGGCGAGAATGTATGGCATGTTTACCCCGGGGATCGGCGTCTACCGGCCCAATGATAACCCGCTGATTGACTGGCTGCAGACCTGGGGACGCTTGCGCTCGAACAAGACCATGCTGGATCGAAAAAATCTGAAAGGCATGGTCAGGGCGCTGAAAGAGGGAGAGATCCTCTGGTACGCGCCGGATCATGATTACGGGCCGGCCAGCAGCGTTTTTGCGCCGCTGTTTGCTGTCGAGCAGGCGGCGACCACCACCGGCACCTGGATGCTGGCGAAGATGTCCGGGGCGACGATTGTGCCGTTTGTTCCGCGACGCAAGCCTAACGGTATGGGATATGAGCTGATCTCCCTGACGCCGGAGCGCACGCCGCCGCTAGCCAGCGCCGAGGTTACCGCGGCGTGGATGAACCAGATTATCGAACAGTGCATCCTGATGGCGCCTGAACAATATATGTGGCTGCACCGGCGCTTTAAGACCCGCCCGGAAGGGGTGCCGCCGCGTTACTGAACGCTGCGGCCAAAAAATCAGCGCACCGGTAGCACGCTTATTAAATCGCCGTCTATACTGAAAGAGCCTGATCTAAGGCCCATTCCAAGGAGATTGCAGGATGAAAAAAGTGATAGTCGCGTTAGCCCTTTCCGCCGTTGCGTTTGGCGCGTCCGCCGCGCAGTTGATCACCAAAGAAGAAGCTAAACACTTTAAACTGACCAAGGTCGGACCGATCTCGGTGGGGCCGTCAGGTGGGCAGTTCTCTTCACCTTCCGATCTGCACGATCAGCTCTCCAAGCTGGCCGATGAGAAAGGCGGAAAGTACTACGTGATTACTGCTGCGCGTGAGCATGGTCCTAACTTTGAAGCCACAGCGGAAGTGTATAAATAATCGATTCTTCCGCGTGCCATAACGGCACGCCACTGACTGAGCCTGGAGCGCATTACGCCTCCGGGCTTATTTTTTTCCGCTGCCCACGTTCCGACGGCTAAGCGGAAGCGAAAACGTTTTTTATCGCTATATATCAATTTGATGATCACGATGTTAATGAAATATTGCTTTTTATTGTCGCTAAAAGGCGAATTCCAACCTAATGCCTGAGGGAGTGACCCCTGGCAAAAATAGGTAGGACAAATGTGTTATCATCGCGCCTTTCCCTTTTTGTCTGGGGCTTTCTTGTATGCTACAACCTGTTGTTCGCGTCGGTGAATGGCTGGTAACCCCCTCTGTAAACCAAATCAGCAGGAAGGGGCGCCAGCTTACCCTTGAACCGCGTTTAATCGACCTTCTGGTCTTTTTCGCTCGCCATCCGGGGGAAGTGCTTAGTCGGGACGAGCTTATCGAAAACGTCTGGACCCGGAACGTTGTGACCAGCCACGTCGTCACGCAGAGTATTTCTGAACTGCGCAAGTCGCTCAAAGACGGCGACGACGTTAGCCTTGAGTACATCGCGACGGTACCCAAACGGGGGTATAAGCTCACGGTGCCGGTGATCTGGTGCACCGAAGAAGGGGAGGAACTCGCCCCACAGATGGAGGCGCTGACGCCTTCGCCTTCGGTCGCCGCGACCGCGCCGCCGGCTGCCGGTGCGCCGCCCGATGCGCCCGTCTCCGCCGCCGATCCCGCCGTGCCAGCTCCCGCTCCGACAGTGGCCAGTGCGCCGTCAGTGCGTAAACGGCTCACCACCGCCCTGGTGTGGGGACTGTTCCTGTTGGCGCTGGGCACCTGCGTGGCGCTGGTGGCGCTGTCGAGCATGGAATCGCGGCCGCCGGTCAACAAGGCGCGCCTGTTGCTTAATCCGCGCGATATCGATATCCACCTGGTGAATGGTAACTCCTGCACCAACTGGTCGTCGCAGCACTCCTACGCGGTCGGCCTGGCCAGCCTGATCACCACCTCGCTGAACACCTTCTCGACCTTTATGGTGCATGACAAAACGGACTACAACATCAATGAGCCGAGCAGTTCCGGTAAAACGCTAACCATTGAGTTCGTCAATCAGCGCCACTACCGGGCGCAGCAGTGCTTTATGTCGGTACAGTTGGTGGATAATGCCGACAGCTCGACGATGCTCGATAAGCGCTACTTTGTGACCAATGACAACCAGCTCACCATCCAGAACGATCTGATGAACAGCCTGTCGGATGCCCTGACGCAGCCGTGGCCGGCGCGGATGCAGGCGATGCTCAGGCAGTATCAACCCTCGCAAAGCGTGGCGTTAACCTATTTCTACCAGTCGCATCAGCTGTTAATGAAGGGCGATGTTGACTCATTAAGCAAGGCCAGCAGCCTGCTGGATGACGTGATTAAACGGGCGCCTGATTTTATTTATGCGTATGCCGAAAAGACGCTGGTGGATGTATTACGCCATTCGCAACAGCCGCTGGATGATAAACAGCTGGCAGCCCTCTACAGCGAAGTTGAGCGGGTAGGGGAGATGCCAGGTATTAAAGACATGGCGATTTATTATCAAATAAAAGCGGTGGATTTGCTGGGGAAGGGCAAAGTCGATGAAGCGAATACCGCGATTAACAGTGCGATCGATTTAGAGATGTCGTGGCTGAATTATGTGCTGTTAGGCAAAGTCTATGAGATGAAAGGTGAGAACCGGCTGGCAGCAGATTCTTACATTACGGCGTTTAATTTACGCCCCGGGGGAGACACATTGTACTGGATTGAAAACGGGGTTTTCCAGACGTCGGTCAACCGGGTGGTTCCGTATCTCGATAATTTCCTCTCTTCAGAATAAGTAAACCCTCATCGTGTACAAGGTTTTGGGCATGATGAGGTTAAATTTATGTTTCTCATGAAGCCTCTTGTTGTTATTTGTATTTAGCATTCAGGAGGCTTTAAATAACAGTTCGGCAACACACTGCATCTGGTTTAAGTGCATGTAAAACAACAATGTTTATCTTTTTATGACACCCTGTTGTCATGTTTATATGTTAAGCGAAAAAGGTCAAAATATCATTTGTCTGATGTTTGTTGTTATTTCACTTTATCTTTAGGACTTATCTCGTACAAATCAGTAATCTTGTTGGCAGTTGGTCGGGTCAATTAATGGTTCTGTATCATGATCTGTACCTCCCAAATAAACTTAGGAGAAAAACAACCATGAGTTCTGCCAAGAAGATCGGGCTATTTGCCTGTACCGGTGTTGTCGCCGGTAATATGATGGGGAGCGGTATTGCATTATTACCTGCGAACCTGGCCAGCATCGGTGGTATTGCCATTTGGGGCTGGGTGATTTCAATTATTGGTGCGATGTCTCTGGCTTATGTTTATGCCCGACTGGCCACTAAAAACCCGCAGCAGGGTGGCCCAATTGCTTACGCAGGGGAAATATCTCCGGCATTCGGTTTCCAGACCGGTGTGCTTTATTATCATGCAAACTGGATTGGTAACCTGGCTATCGGGATTACCGCGGTTTCTTATCTGTCTACGTTCTTCCCCATTTTAAATAACCCGGTGCCAGCAGGGATTGCCTGTATTGCCATCGTGTGGATCTTTACTTTCGTTAATATGCTCGGCGGGACCTGGGTCAGCCGTCTGACCACTATTGGTCTGGTGCTGGTGCTTATTCCAGTGGTGATGACCGCGGTCGTCGGCTGGCACTGGTTTGATGTCGCTACCTATCAGGCGAACTGGAACACCTCCAGCACCACCGATAGCCACGCGGTCATTAAAAGTATCCTGCTCTGCCTGTGGGCCTTCGTTGGCGTAGAATCCGCCGCCGTGAGTACCGGGATGGTGAAAAACCCGAAACGTACCGTACCGCTGGCTACCATGCTGGGTACTGCGATGGCCGGTATCGTCTATATCGCCGCGACTCAGGTTATCGCCGGTATGTATCCTGCTTCTCAGATGGCCGCGTCGGGTGCGCCGTTCGCGATTAGCGCCTCTACTATTCTCGGCGGCTGGGCTGCGCCGATGGTATCCGCTTTCACCGCCTTTGCCTGCCTGACTTCTCTGGGCTCGTGGATGATGCTGGTTGGCCAGGCCGGTGTCCGCGCCGCCAACGACGGTAACTTCCCGAAAGTGTATGGCGAAGTTGATAGCAACGGTATCCCGAAAAAAGGCCTGCTGCTGGCCGCAGTGAAAATGACCGCGCTGATGGTACTGATTACCCTGATGAACTCCGCCGGTGGTAAAGCCTCTGACCTGTTCGGCGAACTGACCGGTATCGCGGTACTGCTGACCATGCTGCCTTACTTCTACTCCTGTGTTGACCTGATTCGTTTTGAAGGCATCAACATCCGTAACTTTGTCAGCCTGATTTGTTCGGTACTGGGTTGCGTGTTCTGCTTCATCGCGCTGATGGGCGCAAGCTCCTTCGAACTGGCCGGCACCTTTATCGTTAGCCTGATTATCCTGATGTTCTACGGTCGCAAAATGCACCAGCGCCAGAACAACACATCGGATAGCAACAGCCCCGCTAACGCGCACTAATCAGTAACCCTTTTTCCTGAGGCTCCTTCCATCACCTGTCATAGCGCGACGGGAGGGGCTTTCTACATCTGGAGATTTGACTATGAACGTTATTGCAATCATGAATCACATGGGGGTTTACTTCAAAGAAGAACCCATCCGTGAACTGCATCGTGCTCTCGAACGCCTGGACTTCCGCATTGTCTACCCGAACGACCGTGACGACTTATTAAAACTGATCGAAAACAACTCTCGTCTGTGCGGCGTGATCTTCGACTGGGATAAATACAATCTCGAGCTGTGCGAAGAAATCAGCAAAATGAACGAGTACATGCCGCTGTATGCGTTCGCTAACACCTACTCCACGCTGGACGTTAGCCTGAACGATCTGCGCATGCAGGTTCGCTTCTTCGAATATGCGCTGGGCGCTGCGGAAGATATCGCGAACAAAATCAAACAGAACACTGACGAATATATCGACACCATTCTGCCGCCGCTGACCAAAGCGCTGTTCAAATATGTGCGTGAAGGCAAATACACCTTCTGTACCCCGGGCCACATGGGCGGTACCGCCTTCCAGAAAAGCCCGGTAGGCAGCATCTTCTACGATTTCTTTGGCTCCAACACCATGAAATCCGATATCTCGATTTCGGTTTCTGAACTGGGTTCCCTGCTGGACCACAGCGGCCCGCACAAAGAAGCGGAAGAGTATATCGCTCGCGTATTCAATGCTGAACGCAGCTATATGGTGACCAACGGCACCTCTACCGCCAACAAAATCGTCGGTATGTACTCCGCGCCGGCCGGCAGCACCGTATTGATTGACCGTAACTGCCACAAATCGCTGACTCACCTGATGATGATGAGCGACATTACGCCGATCTACTTCCGTCCGACCCGTAACGCCTACGGCATCCTCGGCGGTATCCCGCAGAGCGAATTCCAGCACGCGACTATCGCCAAGCGTGTGAAAGAGACGCCGAACGCGACCTGGCCGGTACACGCGGTGATCACCAACTCGACTTACGATGGTCTGCTGTACAACACTGACTTCATCAAGAAAACCCTGGATGTGAAATCCATCCACTTTGACTCCGCGTGGGTGCCTTACACCAACTTCTCGCCGATCTATGAAGGCAAATGCGGGATGAGCGGCGGCCGCGTCGAAGGGAAAGTGATTTACGAAACCCAGTCCACGCACAAACTGCTGGCGGCGTTCTCTCAGGCGTCGATGATCCACGTGAAAGGCGACGTTAACGAAGAGACCTTTAACGAAGCCTACATGATGCACACCACCACCTCTCCGCACTACGGGATCGTGGCGTCCACCGAAACCGCGGCAGCGATGATGAAAGGCAACGCCGGTAAGCGCCTGATCGACGGCTCTATCGAACGTTCCATCAAGTTCCGTAAAGAGATCAAACGTCTGAAAGGCGAGTCTGACGGCTGGTTCTTCGACGTATGGCAGCCGGAACATATCGACGGCCCTGAATGCTGGCCGCTGCGCTCCGACAGCGCATGGCACGGTTTCAAAAACATCGATAACGAACACATGTACCTCGACCCGATCAAAGTCACGCTGCTGACTCCGGGGATGAAGAAAGACGGCACCATGGATGACTTCGGTATTCCGGCAAGCATCGTGGCGAAATATCTCGACGAACACGGCATCGTGGTGGAGAAAACCGGTCCGTACAACCTGCTGTTCCTGTTCAGCATCGGTATCGACAAAACCAAAGCGCTGAGCCTGCTGCGTGCGCTGACCGACTTCAAACGCGCGTTCGACCTGAACCTGCGGGTGAAAAACATGCTGCCGTCGCTGTACCGTGAAGATCCTGAATTCTATGAGAACATGCGTATTCAGGACCTGGCGCAGAACATTCACAAACTGATTGAGCACCACAACCTGCCGGATCTGATGTTCCGCGCCTTCGAAGTGCTGCCATCGATGGTGATGACCCCGTATGCCGCGTTCCAGAAAGAGCTGCACGGTCAGACGGAAGAAGTGTACCTCGAAGAGATGGTCGGCCGCGTCAACGCCAACATGATCCTGCCGTATCCTCCGGGAGTGCCGCTGGTGATGCCGGGTGAAATGATCACCGAAGAGAGCCGTCCGGTGCTGGAGTTCCTGCAGATGCTGTGCGAAATCGGCGCCCACTACCCGGGCTTCGAAACCGATATCCACGGCGCCTATCGTCAGGCGGATGGTCGTTACACCGTTAAAGTGCTGAAAGAAGAGAATAACAAGTAATAGACGCACACCAGGGAAGTGGCTTGCCACTTCCCTTTTTCACGCTGCAAGGAGAACACATGAAAACACCCTCACAGCCGCGCGCGATTTACTACATCGTTGCGATCCAGATCTGGGAGTACTTCAGCTTTTACGGCATGCGCGCCTTACTCATCCTCTACCTCACCCACCAGCTTGGCTTCGACGACAGCCACGCCATCAGCCTGTTCAGCGCTTACGCATCTCTGGTTTACGTTACCCCTATTCTCGGCGGCTGGCTTGCCGACCGCCTGCTCGGCAACCGCACGGCGGTGATTGCCGGGGCGCTGTTGATGACTCTCGGCCACGTGGTGCTGGGCGTTGAGTCGACCTCCGCATGGAGCCTGTACGTCGCGCTGGCGATCATTATCTGCGGCTATGGCCTGTTCAAATCCAATATCAGCTGCCTGCTTGGCGAACTCTACGCCCACGACGATCCGCGTCGCGACGGCGGCTTCTCGCTGCTGTACGCCGCCGGCAATGTCGGCTCCATCGCCGCGCCCATCGCCTGCGGGCTGGCGGCCCAGTGGTACGGCTGGCATATCGGCTTCGCCCTGGCGGGAATCGGTATGTTCATCGGACTGATGATTTTCTTAAGCGGCAGCCGCCATTTCCGGCATACCCGCGGCGTCGATAAACCGGCGCTGCGGGCGGTGAAATTCGTGCTGCCGACCTGGGGTTGGCTGCTGGTGATGCTATGCCTTGCGCCGGTGTTCTTCACACTGCTACTGCAAAACAACTGGTCCGGCTATCTGCTGGCGATCGTCTGCTTGTTTGCCGCCCAGATGGTGGCGCGGATCATGATCAAAGCGCCCGAGCATCGTCGCGCGCTATGGCAGATCGTCCTGCTGATGCTTGCCGGGACGCTGTTCTGGGTGCTGGCTCAGCAGGGCGGGAGCTCGATTAGCCTGTTTATCGACCACTTTGTTAACCGCCGCCTGCTGAACTGGGAGGTGCCGACGGCGCTGTTCCAGTCGGTTAATGCGGTGGCGGTGATGGCGGCCGGCGTGGTACTGGCGTGGCTGATGCGCCCGGAAGGCAGCGTACGTTCGGTGCTGCGCGTCTGGTTGAAATTCGCTTTCGGCCTGCTGCTGATGGGCGGCGGCTTTATGCTGCTGGCGCTTAATGCCCGCCACGGCGCCGCTGACGGTCAGGCCTCGATGGGCATGATGGTCGCCGGGCTGGCGATGATGGGCTTTGCCGAACTGTTTATCGACCCGGTGGCGATGGCGCAAATCACCCGCCTGAACATGCCCGGCGTCACCGGGGTGTTGACCGGGATCTACATGCTGGCCACCGGCGCGGTGGCCAACTGGCTGGCGGGCGTGGTCGCCCAGCAGACCACCGAATCGCAAATCAGCGATACGGCGATTGCCGCCTATCAGCATTTTTTCTCGCAGATGGGCGAATGGACCCTCGGCTGCGTGGCGGTGATGGTGATTATCGCCTTTGCCGCAGCCTGTAGCGTCGGCAAACGCCGCGCGGCGGCTGGCGAACTTCCCGGCGGCGGCGCCTGATGCGCGTCCCGGCGGGCTATCGGCCAGCGCGATTTATCGCCCCGGTAAGCGCAGCGCGACCGGGGGTATTCCATCAACAGCGGAGCGCAAAGCCGCTCCTTGCACAGCGTAGTGAACAGGAGGAGGATATTCTGGCAGGCGCGGAAGCCAACGATAAAAAATACCGTTAGTGAAGGCATAGCTGAGTGAGATCAGCTTGAAGTGAAGCCAGATTCGTTACTCTTGTTCTTCGGTGTAAAGCCGGAGACAGGCCGCGCGGAAGGGTGACCTGGTTCAATTTATCGAAGCTAGTTTGAAAGCAAGGTTATGAGGAACCCATATGTCTGAACAACAAGCACAAGGTGCCGATGAGGCCATTGACCTTAATAATGAACTGAAAACTCGTCGCGAAAAACTGGCTGCGCTGCGTGAGCAGGGCGTAGCTTTCCCCAACGATTTCCGTCGCGATCATACCTCTGACCAATTGCACGCTGAATTCGATGCGAAGGATAACGATGAACTCGCTTCCCTGAACGTTGAAGTTGCGGTGGCCGGCCGGATGATGACCCGCCGCGTGATGGGCAAAGCCTCCTTCGTCACCCTCCAGGACGTCGGCGGCCGTATCCAGCTGTACGTGGCCCGCGATGACCTGCCGGAAGGCGTCTACAACGAACAGTTTAAGAAATGGGATCTCGGCGACATCATTGCCGCCCGCGGCAAGCTGTTCAAAACGCAAACCGGCGAACTCTCCATCCACTGCACCGAGCTGCGCCTGCTGACCAAAGCCCTGCGCCCGCTGCCGGATAAATTCCACGGCCTGCAGGATCAGGAAGTCCGCTATCGCCAGCGCTATCTGGATCTGATCGCTAACGAAGAGTCGCGCCATACGTTCCGCATCCGCTCGCAGATCCTCGCGACCATGCGTCAGTTCATGGTGGCTCGCGGCTTTATGGAAGTGGAAACCCCGATGATGCAGGTGATCCCTGGCGGCGCGTCCGCCCGTCCGTTTATCACTCATCACAACGCGCTCGATCTCGATATGTACCTGCGCATCGCGCCGGAACTGTATCTGAAACGTCTGGTGGTCGGCGGTTTCGAACGCGTGTTTGAAATCAACCGTAACTTCCGCAACGAAGGGATCTCGGTACGTCATAACCCAGAGTTCACCATGATGGAACTGTACATGGCGTACGCGGACTACAAAGACCTGATCGAACTGACCGAGTCGCTGTTCCGCACCCTGGCGCAGACGGTGCTGGGCAAAACCGAAGTGCCGTATGGCGACCAGGTGTTTGACTTCGGCAAGCCGTTTGAAAAACTGACCATGCGCGAGGCGATCAAAAAACATCGTCCGGAAACCAACATGGCGGATCTGGATAACTTCGACGCGGCGAAAGCGCTGGCGGAATCTCTCGGCATTCAGGTAGAGAAAAGCTGGGGTCTGGGGCGCATCGTCACCGAAATCTTCGATGAAGTGGCGGAAGCGCACCTCATCCAGCCGACCTTCATTACCGAATACCCGGCGGAAGTCTCCCCGCTGGCGCGCCGCAACGACGTGAACCCGGAAATCACCGACCGCTTCGAGTTCTTCATCGGCGGCCGCGAAATCGGTAACGGTTTCAGCGAGCTGAACGATGCGGAAGATCAGGCGCAGCGTTTCCAGGATCAGGTCAACGCCAAAGCGGCGGGCGATGACGAAGCGATGTTCTATGACGAAGACTACGTCACCGCGCTGGAGTACGGCCTGCCGCCGACCGCCGGTCTGGGCATCGGTATCGACCGCATGGTGATGCTGTTTACCAACAGCCATACCATCCGCGACGTAATCCTCTTCCCGGCCATGCGTCCGCAGAAGTAATCTGTTGCACTCCCTCCCGGCCCGCGCCGGGAGGTCTCCCCGCATGCGTCACATCACATTGCTTGCCTGGCCGGACGAACCGGTCACCGCAGTCTATCGGCATGGTGTGCCCACGCTGGGGAGCAGGGAGTTTACTCTATTTTTTGCAACGTGCCGCGCTGGCTGCCGTTTGTCCAGTTGCCGTTAAAGGCGTCGTTGAGAGTAAAGGTTGAGTTTTTCACCCGGAAAGTCAGCTTACCCTGGCTCGCTTTCGCGTCCTCCGCCAGATGACCATGAGTTTTCACCGTTTTAGCGGTGACGGTAATCTCATCAATTTTATCGCCATATTCAGTATAAACATACCAGGTGCCCAGCCAGGGGCCGAAGCCGCTGCTGGCCTGCTGCGCGGCGGCGGCATTCTCGGCTTTGGTTTTATGAATATCGCAGGTGGTCCCGTCGGTCATCTGCGTACAGCCGGAGCGTTCAAGCTGCTCCCGGTATTTCGCGCTAATGGCGTGGGCCGGCGCGGCGGCGACCAGCGCCAGGGTGAGGGTGGTGAAAAGCCAGGTCTTATTCATCTTATTGTTTCTCATTGCGATAGCGGCGCGCATTGTCATAAAGGTTGATACACATTGGTGTATTCTCCGGGGGCGTCAGAATAAATATAACCGCAGCCATTCCTGTCAAATAATGAGCAGAAAGGCGAAGGGTTATTTATTTGTAAAAACATCATTACCCTGATTTTATTTATCACCGTATCTTCCCGCTGCTTGTCATATTATTGCAGAGAGAATGTTAAGTAATTGATGTTTTAAAAGCGATTATTTGTCACTTACGCAAATAACAGCAGGCCAGGCCTGGGCGCAGGGCTAAAGCCCGCGCTGGTGCGGTATTGAGTTTTTTTCATATTGCTATCATCATATTTCGAATGAAAGGGATAACCTCTGAAACGGGTTATTAAGCCAGTAATTTTTATCTGCAAAATAAGCCTGCGGCAAGCATTATTTCCATTAATTTTTCAGGGCTACTGGCGACAACGGATATTCCGCCCGCGGCAATGATGGATTTCCATCATTTCTCCGTTTTCATCGCTGGTCGTCGCCTGCTTATAGTGACGGCACACCAGACGACTGGCTGAAAAGGAGATAAACATGGCGACAGAGCACCTGCAGTGGGGCATTAGCCCCCTGTGCTGGACCAACGATGTGCTGGAGGATTTAGGCGGCGATATCCCTCTCGACACCTGTCTGCGCGAGGCGCGGGAGGCGGGATTTCAGGGCATTGAGTTAGGGCGCAAGTTTCCCCGCCAAACGGAGACGCTGGGGCCTCTGCTGGCGGCGGCTGACCTGCGGCTGGCGTCCGGCTGGTACAGCGGCTTACTGGCTGACCGCAGCGTGGAAGCGGAGCTGGAGGCGGTGCGGGGCCACGCGCAGCTCCTCCAGCAGCTCGGCGCCAGGGTCATGGTCTATGGCGAGTGCGGGCAACTGCCCGGTGAAACGCCGCTTGATGAGCCGATCTCGCTCTCACCGCCGTTAAGCCGCGTCAGTCTGACGGCGTATTGCCATAAGCTGAATACCTTTGCCGACCTGCTTCTGCGGGACTACGGTCTGCGGCTGGCCTATCACCATCACCTGATGATGCTGGTGGAGCACGACGATGAGCTGGAGCGGTTTCTGTCACAGACCCATGACAACGTCGGGCTGGCGTTTGATACCGGACACGCCTTCGTCGCCGGGGTCGATATCCCGCGCGTGCTGGAAAAATATGGTCACCGTATACGCCATCTGCATCTGAAAGACGTCCGTCCGCAGGTGCTGGGGCGCCTGTATCGCGAAAACCTGAGCTTTAACGAGGCGGTGCGCGCGGGGCTGTTTACCATCCCAGGCGACGGCTGCATCGACTATGCGCCGATCCTCGACTTTGCCCGCGACAGCGACTACCGCGGCTGGCTGATTATCGAAGCCGAGCAGGACCCGGCGATGGCGCCGCCGTTGGCCACCGCCCGCCGCGCCTTCGCCTGGCTGGCACACCATTTCTCGTCCCCTTCATCATCAGAGGAGCACGCATCATGAGCGCGCGGTTAAATATTGGTCTCATCGGCTCCGGTTTTATGGGCCAGGCGCACGCCGACGCTTACCGTCGCGCGGCCATGTTCTATCCCGATCTGCCGAAGCGCCCCTATCTTTACGCGCTGGCGGATCAGGATCAGGCGCTGGCCGAACGTCATGCGGTGAAGCTGGGGGCGGAGAAGGCTTACGGTGACTGGCGCGAACTGGTGAACGATCCGCTGGTGGACGTGGTGGATATTACCTCGCCGAACCATCTGCACTACACGATGGCGATGGCGGCGATCGCGGCGGGTAAACATGTCTATTGCGAGAAGCCGCTGGCGGTTAACGAGCAGCAGGCGCAGGAGATGGCGCAGGCGGCCCGGCGCGCGGGGGTGAAGACCATGGTGGCCTTTAATAACATCAAAACCCCGGCGGCGCTGCTGGCAAAGCAGATTATCGCACGGGGCGATATTGGCGAACCGGTGCGCTTTCGCGGCACCTTTGATCAGGGGTTTTATAACGACCCGAACCTGCCCTGGTCCTGGCGCTGCTCGAAAACCCTCGGCGGCAGCGGGGCGCTTGGCGACCTCGGCGCCCATACCCTGTCCGTCGCCCAGTTTTTGATGGGCGGGATCCGTGAAGTGACCGCCAGCGCGCAAACCTGTCTGCGCCAGCGTCCGGTACCGCAGACCGATGCCGGGTATGCCAGCCGGGTCGCGGCCGATGCCGAGTGGCGGGAAGTGGAAAATGACGATCAGGTTCAGTGTCTGGTCAATTTTGACAGCGGCGCCGCGGGGGTGATTGAAGCCTCGCGCATCGCCGCCGGGCGCATCTTCGGCGTCTTTTGGGAGGTCTCCGGCACCGAAGGCACGCTGTATATGGACGGGGAGCGCTTTAACGAACTGCAGGTCTATCGCTTCCGCGATGACAAACACGACCGCGGCTTTAAAACGCTGTATGCCGGGAGCCAGATCCCGGCCTATGCCGGCTTCTTCGGCTTCGATTTTGGCGGCGGCGGGCTGGGCTATTTTGACGTCAAGGTGATTGAAGTGCATGACCTGGTGCAGGGGATTTGCGGGGACGACGACTGCTATCCCAGCTTTGAATTTGGTTTACAGAATCAGCGTGTGCTGTCGGCGATTGAAGCCTCGATGGTCAGCCGTCGCTGGGTTAACGTGGTTAAGGATTAAGGAGCCGCTATGTTTCCCTCACAATTACCGACCCCGCGCCGCCCGGCGGCGCAGAGCATTCCCTCCCTGCGCTGGGGCATCATCGGTCCAGGCTGGATCGCCGAGCGCTTTGTGCACTCATTGAAAACCCAGAGCCGGCAGCAGGTGGTGGCCGTTGCCTCCCGCAGCCAGGCGAAGGCCGACCGGGTAGCTGCGGAATGGGGGATCCCCCAGGCTTACGGCCATGTGGCGGAGATGCTGGCGCGTCCGGATATTGATGCGGTGTATATTGCGACGCCGCACAACCATCACTTTCCCGACGGCATGCAGGCGCTTAAGGCGGGCAAACACGTGCTGATTGAGAAGCCCTTCGCGCTCAACCTTGGCGAAGGACGTGAACTGCAGGCCGAAGCCGCCCGCCAGGGAAAACTGGCGCTGGAGGCGATGTGGTGCGATTACGCGCCGAAGTATGATGTGATCCGTCAGCTGCTGGAGGATGGGGTACTCGGCGACCTGCATACCCTGCTGGCCGATCACGGCGAGTATTTTACTACTGACCACCGCATCTTTAATGCCGACCTTGCCGGCGGGCCGATGATGGATCTCGGCAGCTATCTGACCTCGTTTGCGCTAATGGTGGGCGGTATGCCGCAGGAGATAGTCGCCCGCGGCAGCGCGACGGCAGAGGGGCTTAACGGTCAGACGTCGATGCTGTTCAGCTGGCGGAACGGGATGCAGGGGCTGTTAAACACGACGTTGTTCAGCAACACGCCGGGCGGGGCGGTGGTGGCCGGACGCCAGGCGACCCTGACGATCGACGGTCAGTTTTACGCCCCCGGCGGGTTCACCCTCGCTGCCAGCCAGGGCGGGCAGGCGCTGCGCTGGGAAGAGCCGCGCAATCGCTACGACCAGCTGTTCTGGCAGGCGGAGCATTTTGCCTGGTGCGTCGGTCAGGGGCTGCAGGACTCGCCGCTGCGGCCGCTCAGTCGGGTGCTGCAGAATCTGCAGGTGATGGATGAGGTGCGGCGCCAGGTGGGCGCGGTGTTTAACGAAGAACGCTAAGGGGCCGGCCGGGCTTTGGTTTGCAGGCAGCGCGAGCGTGTCCGCCATTGCCCGGCAGCGGGACGCGCACGGTGCCGGCTGTCCTTGCCCGGCGGCGCTGCGCTTGCGCGGGCCTGGGATATCTATGCAACCATTTGATATTAAAGCAGATTAATGCCTGTGTTATGTAGGCCGGGCAAGGCGTTGCCGCCGCCCGGCATAAAGGCAGGTTCAGAGCCTGATAGCTGGTGCCACGCAACCCCTCATCGACAGTCGTCGACGGCGACAAACTGGCCGCGCTGCAGAGACTGAACCGCCGCTTCGGCAATCGCCTGCGCCTGCAGGCCGTCCACCAGGCCGGGCAGGTCGGCCACGGTTTCGCCATTCAGAGCGCGGATAAAGGCGTCAAGATGCTGGTAATAAGATCCTTGCACCCGGCTGAACCAGTCCGGCCACAGGCCTGGCTCAATGCGCTGATTGCCGCGCCACAGGGTAGGGCCCACCGGCGACTGGCTGCCGGACTCCAGCGCGCCCTCTGCGCCCAGCAGGGTGATCCGTTCATCATACCCGTGGCCGGTGCGGCGGGTGTTGTCCAGCTGCGCCAGCGCGCCGCCGCGCATCTGCATCATCAGGATGGAGGTGTCAACATCGCCAAATTCGGCGATTTCCGGCAGGGCCAGCGCCGCGCCCATCGCCGCCACGGTATGCACTTCATCGCCGGTGAGAAAGCGCAGAAGGTCGAAGAAGTGAATCGCCTGATCGCGCATCTGACCGCCGGAGCTGCGCAGATAGTCGAGCGGCGGCATGCTGGAGGCGCGGCAGACCATCTGCACCAGCTCCACCCGACCGATCGCGCCCTGCTCCAGCTGGCGGCGGAGCTGCTGATGGCTGCTGTCGAAGCGCCGGTTAAAGCCGACGGTGACCGGCACGTTCAGGGGAAGCACCCGCTCCACCACCTCGCGGGCGCGCGCCAGGGAGAGGTCGATCGGTTTTTCGCAATAGACCGCCTTGCCCGCCCGGGCGGCGGCTTCCAGCAGTTCGGCATGCGACGGGGTCGAGCTGGCGATCAGCACAGCGTCGATGGCGTCGCTACGGAGAGCCTCGCTCACCGTCACCGCCCGGGCGCCATAGCGGGCGGCCAGCGCCTGGGCGCGCTCCGGCGCGACATCGGCTACCATCGTCAACTCGCTCCCGTCATGACGGGCGAGGCTGGCGGCATGAACCTGACCGATAAAACCACTGCCTACCAGGGCAAAACGTTTGCAATTCATTATTTTTCTCCAGAATGGCGAAGGGACGGTGCCCACCATAATCGGTTTGCTAAACTCACTGACACTGCCGTTTTGATGTATTTCCATCATTGAAGAGAGGGGCGATGAAAAACATGTCACTGGCGATGCTGGCCAGACAGATTGGCGTCGGCGTGGCCACTGTGGACCGGGTGCTGAACGAACGCGGCGGCGTATCGCCGCAGACCACGCGCAAAGTGCTGCAGGCGGCGCGGGAGGCGGGGCTGAAGCGGATCCTGCCGGAGGAGCACCGCTTTCCGTGGCAAATTGAGCTCTTTCTCAGCAGCAATGACTCGTTCTTTTTTCCGCAGCTGGCGCAGGATTTCGCCGCCGTCGCGGATAGCCTCGGCTATCGCCGTCTGACCCTGCACCGCACCTTTGTCCCGGAGTCGCAGCCGGCGACCCTGGCCCGGCGCATTATGCGCAGCTGCCAGCAGCGTCAGGGGATCATCGTCTTCGGCAATGACCACCCTGTGGTGCATGACGCGCTGCGCCGCTGCCGGGAAGCGGGCGTTCCCGTCATCACCCTGGCGACGGATCTGCCCGGCGCCGACCGGCTCTGCCACGTCGGGATCAATCAGCTGCAGGCTGGCCGCACCGCGGGATTAATGATGGGGAGAATGACGCCGCGGCCCGGGGAGGTGCTGATGGTGAGCGGCCGGGAGGATTACAGCGCGCATCGCCTGCGCATCCAGGGGTTCCGCGAGGTGCTGAGCCAGCGCTTTCCCCACCTGCAGCTTAATGAGGTGCTGGCGGGCGAGGAGCGGCGGGAGCAGATCACCCGCCTGCTGGAGCAGGCTCTGTGCCGCAGCCGGCATATTGTCGGGATCTATAACACCGGGCTTGGCAATACTCAGATTGCCGAGGCGCTGGCTCGCCACCGCCGCGAAAGCGACGTCTGCTGGATCACCCATGAGCGCTACAATACCACCCGCCAGCAGCTGGCCCGGGGCAGCCTGGCGTTAACGCTCGATCAGAACACCCGCCAGCACGCCCAGCTGGCGATCGACCTGATGCTGCGCCATCTGGAGTCCGGCTATCAGCCGCAAACCTATGCCGACGGGAAAGTCGACTTTATCCTCTACAGCGCCGAGAACGTGGACTAAGGCGTGCGGCGCCTCCCTTCCTGACAACACGGATTTCCCCGGCGGGTAAATGCCAACCCCGCCGGGGGCGATCGCTTTAAAGCGTTGTCTGCCTCTCATTTTTCGCTCATTTATGCAGCAATGTTAGATGTCTGTCAAAATTCTGTTACTGCATAGTTTTAAAATTTTCATTTCAGTTATTTACTTATAAAAGTTTCAAATGTCTTGTTAATGAAATAAATGGTCTGGAATTCACGGTGTGGCATAAATGGACTGATGTTTCAAAAAAGTGATGATAAAACAGCCATTATTTGTGATTCCGATCACGACGAAATGCGGAAAACCCCGCAGCGCCGTCGCCGTTACAACAGACATTTGTCGCAACCTGACTGAAATTAATTTTTCATTTTGTTTCATTCACCGGCGTACCTACAAAATCAAGGATCAACTATGAATATTAAGAAAACGATTGTTGCCTCTTTGTTAGCCTGCATGCTGCCTGCGGTGGTTATGGCAAAAGATGTCTCCATTGGCGTCTCGATGGCGCTGTTTGACGATAACTTCCTGACGATCCTGCGTACCTCGATGCAAAAAGAGATGAAAAAAGATGGGGTGAAATCGCAGATCGAGGACGCGAAAGGGGATGTCTCCCAGCAGCTGCAGCAGGTGCAGAACTTTATCGGCCAGGGGGTGGACGCCATTATCGTTAACCCGGTGGATACCAATGCGGTGAAACCGATCATGGATCAGGCCACCAAGGCCGGGATCCCGCTGGTATTTGTGAACCGTCGCCCGCAGGCGGAGCTGACCGACAAGATGGCCTATGTGGGGTCGGACTCGATTCTCGCCGGCCGTCTGCAGATGGAAGCGCTGGCGAAAGCGATGAACGGCAAGGGCAATGTGGCGATCCTGCTCGGCGACCTGGCGAATGAATCCACTCGCGACCGCACCAAAGGGGTGGAAGAGGTTGTCGCCAAATACCCGAACATCAAAATCGTGCAGAAGCAGACCGCGAAATTCACCCGCAATGACGCCGTGGACGTGGTCAGCAACTGGATGACCAGCGGCGAGGATATCCAGGCCATCGCCTCCAACAACGATGAAATGGCGATCGGCGCCCTGCAGGCGCTGGGTAAAAACCCGAACCATATTCTTATCGCCGGCGTGGATGGCACCCCCGATGCGCTGCAGATGCTGAAGAGCGGCAAGATGATCGCCACCATCTTCCAGGATGCGAAAGGCCAGGGTGAGGGCGCCGTAGACGCGGCCATCAAGCTGGCGAACGGTGAGAAAGTGGAGAAAATCATCGACGTGCCGTATCAGCTGATCACCAAAGAGAACATGGCTGAATTTACCAATCGTAATCAGAAATAATCCTGGCCAACCCGCTGTACGGAGGTGGATGTATGAACGCTTTTGCCCTTGAAGCCGAAGGTATCAGTAAGTTCTTCCCCGGCGTGAAGGCGCTCGATAATGTCTCATTACGCGTGCGCCCGGGAACGGTGCACGCCCTGATGGGTGAGAACGGCGCCGGTAAATCCACGCTGATGAAGTGCCTGATCGGTATCTATCGCCCGGATAAAGGATCGATTCGCGTGAAAGGTGAGCCGGTGGAGTTTACCGACACCATGGATGCGCTGCGCTCGGGGATATCGATGATCCACCAGGAGCTGAATCTGGTGCCGCATATGACGGTGGCGGAGAATATCTGGCTGGGGCGCGAGCCGATGAAGTACGGCTTTGTCGACCACGGCCAGCTGACCCGCCAGACCCAGGCGCTGCTGGATAAGCTGAATATTCGCTTAACCGCCGACCGGCTGGTGGGCGACCTGAGCATCGCCGCCCAGCAGATGGTGGAGATTGCCAAAGCGGTCTCATGGAACGCGGATATTGTGATCATGGATGAGCCCACTTCGGCGCTGACCGAAGGCGAGGTGGCTCACCTGTTCACCATCATCCGCGACCTGCGGGCCCAGGGCAAAGCGATCATCTATATCAGCCATAAAATGGATGAGATCTTCGCTATCACCGATGAGATCAGCGTCTTTCGCGATGGGACCTGGGTGGGGAGCAAAAACACCACCGAATTTACCCGCCAGTCGCTGATCACCCAGATGGTGGGCCGCGAATTAACCCAGCTGTTCCCGAAATTTAATAACACCATCGGCGAAGAGGTGCTGACGGTGCGCAATCTGACGCGCCAGGGCGTGTTCCATGATGTCAGCTTTACCGTGCGTCGCGGCGAGATCCTCGGCGTGGCTGGGCTGGTGGGCGCCGGGCGCAGCGAGGTGATGGAAAGCCTGTTTGGCATGGAACGCTTCGACAGCGGCGAAGTGCTGATCGACGGGGCGCCGGTGACCATTGATTCCCCCTCCGTGGCGATTGAAAAGGGAATGGCGTTATTAACCGAAGACCGTAAAAAGTCGGGCCTGTTTCTGGTGCTGTCGGTGCTGGAAAATATGAGTATCGTCAAAATGCCGGAATATATCGGCAAGAGCGGTTTTGTCCAGCACGTGAAAATGGCCGAAGACTGCATGGAGCAAATCCGTCGGCTCAATATTAAAACGCCGACGATGGATCAAATTATTAATAACCTGAGCGGGGGGAATCAGCAAAAAGTTCTGATTGCGCGCTGGCTGTTAGCGCAACCGAAAATCTTAATTCTCGATGAGCCGACCCGCGGCATCGACGTCGGGGCGAAGGCGGAAATTTATCATCTTATCAGTGAACTGGCGAACCGGGGGGTGGCGGTCATTATGGTCTCCTCTGAGCTGCCGGAAATCCTTGGCATGAGTGACCGGGTCATGGTGATGCATGAAGGCCGTATCACCGGCATCCTGGAAAAAGACGAAGCCGACCAGGAAACCATTTTGTCGTTGGCATCCCATTGAGGCACAGAGAATGAGTAATATGAAATTAACGGCGGCTCCGGCCAGCGAGGGTTCCTCCTTCTTCGCTAATTTGCGGCATAAAATGCCGAAAGATACCGGCATCTTTGTGGTGATGCTGGTGATTGCCCTGACCTTTGAAATCGCCGGCTGGTATGTTCGCGACCAGTCGTTCCTGCTCAATACCAACCGCCTGGTGCTGATTGTGCTGCAGGTGGCGATCATCGGCATCATCGCCGTCGGCGTCACCCAGGTGATCATCACCACCGGGATTGACCTCTCCTCCGGCTCGGTTATCGCCCTCGCGGCGGTGGTGGCGGCGAGCCTGGCGCAAACCTCCGACAGCCTGTCGCCAATGTTCCCGGCGCTGGTCAACCTGCCGGCGGTGATCCCGATTTGCGCGGGGATCGGCGTCGGCCTGCTGTGCGGGCTGACCAACGGTTTCCTGGTGACGCGAACCGGCATCCCGCCATTTATCGCCACCCTCGGGATGATGGTCTCGGCGCGCGGTCTGGCGCAGTATTACACCCAGGGCAATCCGATAAGCTTCCTCTCCGACAGTTTTACGGCGATAGGCCAGGGGGCGATGCCGGTGATCATCTTCTTCGTGATTGCCGCAGTGTTTCACATTGCGCTGAAGCATACCCGGTATGGCAAATATGTGTATGCCATCGGCGGCAACATGACCTCGGCCAAAGTGTCCGGCATCAACGTGAATAAATACCTGGTGATCGTCTACACCATCGCCGGGGCGCTCTCCGGGCTGGCTGGGGTAGTGCTGGCGGCGCGCGTCAGCAGTGGCCAGTCGAGCATGGGGATGTCCTACGAGCTGGACGCGATTGCCGCGGCGGTGATCGGCGGCAGCAGCTTAATGGGTGGGGTGGGGCGCATTACCGGCACCCTGATTGGCGCGATGATCCTTGGCCTGATCAAGAGCGGCTTTACCTTTGTCGGCGTCGATGCCTACGTGCAGGATATTATTAAAGGGATCATTATCGTCGCGGCGGTGACCATCGACATGCGCCGCAACCGGAAAAAACGCTAATCTTATCAACTGGCGGCAACGGCGAAGCGCGTCGTTGCCGCCAGCCCTGTCCAGAAATAAACAAAATACGTCCCGCCAGGCGCCGGCTGTCTATTTTTCCCGCGCTGCGCATCCTGTACAGTTTCGCGACTTTTGTTGTCCATTCGCCAGGGGGCCACGCCTTGCCCCCTGTTTCTGGAGTCGTATGAATACACCATCCTTAATCAAATCCTCGCCGCTCTCGCGACCGGGGAGAAGGGGCATTATCGTCAGCCTGCTGGCGGGACTGGCGATCCTGATCCTCAGTCGGGGCGTGAACCTGCCGGCCAGAGAGGTTTACCGTGAGATGCATACCCGGCAGCTGGAGGAGGATGCGCGGTGGGTGGCGGAACGACTTGAACAGCGGATGAACACCCCCGCTCCGCAGCGGGAAGCGACCTGGCCGCTGGCGGTGATGCGCGCCGATCTGCATACCCTGGCCCGGCAGCGGCATTATCGGCTACTGCTGGTGAATGGCGACGGGCATCTGCTGGCGGCATCGCATGCGCTGCCGGCCAGCGTGCTGGCCCAGGTGCAGGCACAGTTCCCGCGGGAGATGCAGCCGCCGCTGTTCGGCAGCCATTACCAGACCATTCAGCCCTTCGCCCCGCATCAGCGGATGTTAAGCCGGGCGCTGAACGGCAATGCCGGCCTGGCGGGCTGGAATCTCGTGATGCTGGCGCCGGACGGCGGATTGCCCTCGCTGCTGATGGCTTACCGCTGGCAGGTAACAATTGGCCTCGGCGTGGTGCTCGCCAGCGTGCTGCTGACGCTGAGGCAGGCGGCGCGCGCCCGGCGAAAACGCTAATCGCCGCCGGCGCCGTCAGGCATGGCGAAACTGCAGGGTAGCGGGCAGATAGCGCTGGAGCGGCTCCGGCGCCTGGCCGTCGATCAGCTGGCTGAGCAGATCGTAGCAGTGCCAGGCCAGCTGGCGATTATCCTGCTGCACGGTATCAATGCGCAGGGAAAGTGAATCGTACAGATAGTGATCGTCGAAGCTGGCGAGATGAATATTGGAGTCCAGCAGATGGTGCTGGCTCATATAGCGCAGGACCCCTTCCAGCAGGCCGCAGGCCGCGGTGAACAGCGCCTTCGGCGGCCGTCCCAGCCGCGCGCAGAGCGCGGCGAACATCTCGTAGCCGGAGCTGGGGTGATAGTTGCCGTTGATCACCCATTCGGGACGCAGCGTAACCCCCGCCTGAGCCAGGCCTTGGGTGAATCCCGCCAGCCGGTCGCGCGAAGGCGATAGCCGCGGCTGGCCGCCGAGAAACCAGAACTCGTCCGCATGCTGAGGGGCGATGCGGGAGATCAGTTCGGCCGTTGGGGTGACCGAGTCAGTCATCACCAGCGGCAGGGCGCTGTCGCTGGGGGAGCGGTCAAACAGCACCACCGGCAGCTGTTCGCTGAGCTTCAGGTAGTCGGCATCGCTGTGCATGCACGAGGCGACGATCAGGCCGTCGACCTGGCGGGCAATCATGTTATTGACCACCACGCTCTCCTGGCCGGGGTTTTCGTCGGTGCAGGAGATAAGCAGCTGCACGCCGGCTTCCCGGCAGAGCGTCTCAAGCTCATGGGAGAAAACGGCAAACCCGTAGTTGGTGATTTCCGGCACCACCAGGCCAATGGTATGGCTGCGGTTATCACGCAGCGAGCGCGCGTGAATGCTCGGCTGATAGTGCTGCTCGCGGGCGATCGCCAGCACGCGCTCGCGCGTCTCCTGCGCCACGCGCAGCTCTTTGCCACGACCGTTGAGTACCAGGCTGGCGGTCGCTTTGGAGACGCCCGCCAGTTCGGCGATATCTTTGATAGTTACGCGTTTGGTTTTCATCAGCACTCGGGAGCCTGAAAGCAAAACGCTTATTCTACCATGCATGGCCGCAGCAGCCAGCGGCAGAATGCCACCGGCGTCGCACCGCTGAAGATGAGCTGCCCCGGATAGCCCGGGAAGAAGCGGCTGCTCATTACCCCTTCGCCATCGTTGATGAAAATTTCCACACTGGAGCGGTCGATAAAGATCTGCAGCCGCCGCGCCTCGCCGCGCCAGTAGCGATGATGCATCTCCGCCGTCTGCAGGCCGCGGCGCGACAGGCGCAGGCCGTCGCGGTTGACGGTGAGCTGCAGGGCGCCGGCAAAATCCAGCCCCAGCGTGCTGTTGGGGGCGATGTCAAAGGCCAGCTCCATCGGGGCGAGGGGCAGGGTCTGCCCGCGCCAGCCCTGGGCTTCCCCGCGCAGGGCGGTCAGTTCGCGCAGCGGACGCTGATACAGGGCACCCGACCGCCACTCCAGTTCGCGCACGCAGGTCATCTGGTGGATCCATCCCTGCGCGCGTGTGGGCTGATGCATCTCTTCCCCGTCCGGGACGCCCATCCAGCCGACCAGCAGGCGGCGGCCATCTTCGGCCAGCATGGTCTGCGGCGCGTAGAACTCAAATCCGCTGTCCAGCTCGTGCAGCGGGCCATGGTCGAAGGCGCCGCGTTCGGCGTCGAAACGGCCTGCCATCCACACCGCAGGATAGGTATTGAGAAAACGCTGTGCTTCGCGGGCCAGCCCCTGCGGGCAGCAGATCAGCAGGTGGGTGTCCGCCAGCGGAAACAGGTCCGGGCACTCCCACATGTAGCCACCGTTCGCCAGGCCGTTAACGTCATGCCCGGCTATCTCGCCCACCAGGCGCCAATCCCGCAGGTCGCTGGCGGTAAACAGCAGCACTTTGCCGCGCTGGTGCACATCCTGCGCCCCGAGGACCATGTACCAGCGCCCGTCCTGGCGCCACACCTTAGGGTCGCGTACATGGCCGGTGTAACCGTCAGGGAGCGGCAGCACCGGCCCCAGCTTGCGGAAGGTGCCATCGGCATTCTCTGTCGCCAGGCACTGCCAGGCGGTGCGCCCGCCGTCGGGGAATTTCACGTTGCCGGTGTAGCACAGGGTCAGGGTACCCTCGAACTCGACTGCGCTGCCGGAGTAGCAGCCGTTGCGGTCATACTCTTCATCCGGCATCAGGGCGATAGGTTCATGCCGCCAGTGCAGCAGGTCGGCTGAGCTCCAGTGTCCCCAGCACTTATAGGTGTGGTCGCAGGCGAGCGGGTTCCACTGATAAAACAGGTGATAACGCCCGGCGACCTGGCAAAAGCCGTTGGGATCGTTCAGCAGTCCGCTGACCGGCGCCAGATGCCATTGCGGGTAATGGTCGTCGGCCAGCGCCTGCGGCTGGCCCTGCATAACGGCCTGCAGGATCGCAGGCAGGCGTGACGGTAATGACATTATTCAGCGTCCGTTTTGTATTTCAGCGTCAGAGAGAGTACGAATGCCACGGCGAAGGCGATCGCCATCCCGATAATGTAGTTCAGCAGCGAACTGGCCTGCACGATGGCCATTCCCGGGATCGCCGTCAGGCCCACCGCGGTCATGTAGACGTGCATCGACACCACCCAGGCGCCGCCGGCGGCACCGCCCACCAGCGCGGCGATGAACGGTTTCACAAAGCGCAGGTTAATCCCGAAGATCGCCGCCTCGGTGATCCCCAGCATCGCCGAAAACGCCGACGGCAAGGTAATGGCTTTGATTTTGGCATCTTTGGTTTTAAACCACACGGCAAAGCAGGCGCCGCCCTGAGCGACGTTGGCCATCGCCCAGATAGGCAGCAGGAAGTTGACGCCGATCGACGGATTGCCGAGCAGACCCGCCTCAATGGCATGGAAGCTGTGGTGGATACCGGTAATGACGATCACCGAATAGAGGCCGCCGAACAGCAGGCCCGCCAGCCAGCCGGCATGGCTGATAAGCGTGCTGAGGATAAACGAAATGCCGTCGCCGAGCGCGCGGCCGGCCGGGCCGATCAGCAGCAGGGCGATAAAGCCAGAGATAATCACCGTCAGGAACGGCGTGAGGATCAGATCCAGCGCGTCAGGAATAACGCGGCGCAGCCGTTTTTCGACAAGGCTCATAAACCACACCGCCAGCAGCACCGGGAAGACCGTGCCCTGATAGCCGATCATCGCCACTTCGATGCCGAAGAAATTCATGGTGTGGAAGCCGGCGGCGACGCCCCAGGCGTTGGTCAACGCCGGGTGGGTGAGGATCCCGCCGAGGGTCGCGCCCAGATAAGGGTTACCGCCAAATTCGCGGGCGGCGGTAAAGCCGATCAGGATTGGCAGAATAATAAACGCCGCCGAGCTGCACATATCCAGCATGATATAGATAGCGTTGCCCGGGTCGACCCAGCCGTAGGTTTTCACCATCCCCAGCAGGCCCATCAGCAGGCCGGAGGCGACGATGGCGGGAATAATCGGCACGAAGATGTTGGACAGCAGGCGGGCAATGCGCTGGAACGGGTTCAGCTTTTTCGCCGCCAGGTCGGCGGCTTCGGATTTGCTCGATTCGCTGATGCCCGCCGCCTGGATAAAGGCAGCATAGACTTTATTGACCACCCCGGTGCCGAAGATGATCTGCATCTGTCCGGCATTACGAAAGCAGCCTTTCACGCCGTCGATTTTGCCAATCGCCTGCTGGTCGGCGAGCGCGTCGTCGACCAGCACCAGCCGCAGCCGGGTGGCGCAGTGCGCGGCGCTGGCGATATTTTCCTTGCCGCCCAGCAGGGGAAGCAGTGAGCGGGAAATCTGTTCAAAATCCATAGTACCCTCTGAATGCATGATGATATGGCGTGGGCGGCGCCGGCCATGGCTGGCACCGCGAACCTTATATTTATGTTTTACTTACCCTGTCGCCCGGGTTCACGTCAGAACCAGGTCTCCATTTGCATACCGAACGACCATTCGCCGCCCGATTTGAACCCGTTGCTGCCTAACGCGTCGTCGTTGGCGTAGTTATCCAGCTTTTTGCTCCAGTCCATCCACGATGTATAGAAGCGGATCTCCGGGCGCGAGAAGAAGTCGCCGATGCTGCCGACCTTGAAGGTCGGGGCGAAGGTCAGCTTGTAGAAGCTGCCATTGACCGCATGGCGATCGTTGTAGCCTTCAGGCTGCAGATCCATGTACTGATAGCTGCCCTCCCAGGCGAGGGCGAAGTTCTGCGTCACTTCCTGAATCAGACGCAGGTTGAGAGTGGCCCACTGATAGCTGTCGCCATCGACATAGCGATCTTTACTGCTCTGCGCCAGCACGGCCGGGGCAATAAACCAGCGATCGCTCAGCGGGGTGGTGCCGTAGCTGGCGAAACGCCAGGTGTTGGCTCCCGGACGCAGCGCGCCGTCGGAGCCGATGCCTTTGACCTCGGCGCCCAGGCCGTGACCGTACAGCAGGGCCGTTTTGCTGGTCCCGTCGCGCAGGCCATAGAAGCTCTCATTGTGCAGACCCAGCAGGGCATGAACCCCGGTGTTAGCGGCATCGCCTTTCACCAGATTGCCGTTTGCGTCCTGGCGGTCGTCATTATCTTTCGCCCGCATCCCGCTGACCATCATCTGCACCGGGCCGGCAAAGTTATTCATGCTGACGATATAGTTCTGCACGCTGTTGCTGCTGTCGGCGATATCGCCAAAGTTGCGGCCGTATAACGAGAAGTTGCTGCGCAGGCTGTCGTTCCACTTCACGTCGTAGATCCCGCCGCCGGTCCCGGCGAGGAACACCACATCCGAGTCAATCCAGTGGATATCGAAGTTGTCGCGGTCAAAGCGCTTCCCGGCCCACAGGGTCGAGCCTTTGAACGGACCCTCGAAGGTCGGCAGGTTGCCCAGCTCGACGAACGCCTGGCGCACGTTCAGGTCGCTGCTGCTCGCCGTCCAGTCGTTATAGGTGGTTTGCCCATCGGCCACCATCACTTTGAACCGGGTGGTCGCCCCGTTGTCCAGGGTCTGCTTATGTTCGAGGTTCATTTCCACATAGGTATCGGCCTGGTTGCCCAGACGACCAATGGCGCCGCCGGTTTCCCCGGCGGGGGTCATATAGGCCCCGGATTTCGTGCTGGCGGCGGAGTCGTTCATGATCACCCCGGAGCGGGCGTAGCCGTGGAACTCAAAGCCGCCGGGCCGTTCGGCTTTTTCTTCCAGTTGGGTGGTGCGTTTGGCCACCTGCTGGGTGGTGGCCTGGGTTTGTTGCTGCTGCTGGGTTAGCTGCTGAACTTTCTGCTCCGCCGAGGCGGCGCGGCTTTCGGCAGTGCTGGCGCGAGTCTCGGCATCCTGCAGACGTTTTTCCAGGGCGGCGAGACGCGCTTCAATGCTGTTCAGGTCTGTCTGCCCATGGGCGGCGGCGGCGCCGGTTAGCAAAGCAATAAGAATGGCTAACTTCCGTTTTTTATACATGTTGGTGACATCCAAAGGTAAATCAGTGAGTGTGCTAACGTTTGCTAAACCGGTTTAGTTAATATGGTAAACATGTCGGTAATGCGGTGAAAATAAAAATTGCTAAACCGGTTTAAGAATTGTGATGTCGCCAGCAAAGTGGGCCGTTAGCCGGCCCAACGGGATCACAGCGAGCGCTGAAGATCGTCCCTGTAGGGCAGGGCGGTCATGGCGCCTTTGGCGGTGGTGGCCAGCGCGCCGCAGGTTTGCGCCAGCGTGAGGTCGGGAGCCAGGGCGGCGAGGTTGTCAGGGATACCATGGGCGGCGAGTCCGGCGAGCAGCCCGGCGACAAAGGCATCGCCGGCGCCGGTAGTATCGACGGCGACCACCGGGCGGGCAGGGAAGTGGCTAACCTGCCCGCGCAGCGCGGCCTGCACCCCCGCTTTGCCCTGGGTCACCAGCAACAGCGTCGGCTGGTAGCGGGCGTTCAGCCGGGCGATGCCGCTGACGATGTCGTCGCTGCCGCTGATAAAAGCCAGCTCCTCTTCCGAGAGTTTTATGGCGTCGGCGAGGGCCAGCGCCCGGTCGAGACAGTCGCGCAGTTCCTGCGGATCCTGCCACAGGTCGCTGCGGATATTGGGGTCGAAGCTGACATAGCCCCCGGCGCGCTTTATCGCCTCCATCGCCGCGAATGCCGTGCTGCGGCTCGGCTCCGCGCTGAGAGCGATAGAGCAAACGTGCAGCCACTGACCCGCGGAAAACGGCGGAAGATCCTCAGGCGCAAGAAACAGGTCGGCGCTCGGACGGACCATAAAGGTAAAGGTGCGCTCCCCGTGGCGATCGAGATCGACCACCACCGTGGAGGTGCGCTGCGCCGCATCGAGGCGCATATAGTTCACATCCACCTTCTCCTGCGCCAGGGTGTGACGCATAAAGCGGCCGAAGGGATCGTCGCCGACGCGGCCGATAAACCCGCTATCGCCGCCGAGCCGCGCCACGCCGACCGCGACGTTGGCCGGCGCGCCGCCGGGGCATTGCAGCAGGCGGCCCTCTCCGTCGGGCAGGAGATCGACGACCGCATCGCCGAGTACCCAGATTTTACCATTCATAGGACTAGTTCCTCTTAGCTAAACTTTGTTAAACCGTTTTAGCTAATTAAAGCACAGCCTGGCGGCAAGCGGAACGATTGGCGGACGAAAGGGCGGGGCGAGGGTGAAAAATGTGAGCCAGGCGGAATATTTCGCCACTCCAGATCTGGACTTTTCCTTCCTGACCCGCTTAGGTATAGTTCCACAGGCCGCGGTTAGCCCCGCCGCGGTGATAAAAGGTGAAGGAGTGCGTAGCGCGATGAACCCCAGTTTTGGCGATATTTACGATCGGTACCAGAAGCTGACGCTGACCACGCACCTGCCGGCGGTGATCGCCTGCAGTGAAACCCTGAGCCTGAGTAAAGACCAGCCGTTTCTGCCGCAGCCGGGCTATCTCTATTTTTTGCTGCAGGGGCAAATGACGCTGGCCTTTGGTGACGAGCAGAACCTGATCGGGATTGTTATCGCGCATATGCCGTTAGGGTTGCTGGAACATTATTGTCCGTCGGTGGCGCTCTATTATCAGTGTCTGGGCGAATGCCAGCTGGCGAAAATATCCGCCAGCGATTTTGAACGGATATTCTTTCATTCGTCGCCGGGCTATATGCAAGAGCTGACCACGATCCTGGCCTATATGGGTATATTTGCCCTTGATGCCCACTATGAACGCGGCAGCCAGACTAGCTTTCAGACTATTAAGTCGATGCTGTCGCGCTATTTATATCGCGGTGAAATCGATGGTGGGCAACATGAAAGTCTGTCGGCATTTATTATTAAACGGACCAATCTCTCGCGCAGCTATGTTTATCAGGTGCTGGCCGCCCTGCGCGAGGGGGGATATATCACGGTGAAAAAAGGCAAACTGATTTCCATCGACCGCCCTATTCCTGAGAAATTTTGATTCAGATTCGTCGGTTCCCCGACATAACGTCGCTAAAACCCGCCCGGGGAAAGCGCTAAGCGCGCGTTTTCTCCCGGCCCTGCTACGCCTGAATCTGGCCGTTTTATTTATTTAACCTTGCACTCTGGAGTTATTTTATGACCCTGGACTATGTGGCGCTGGCGATTCTGATCGCCGTGGCCTTAATACTTTTTTATGGCGTGATTGTTATTCACGATATTCCTTATGAAATCGCCAAAGAGCGGCGCCATCCTCATCAGGATGCGATTCATTATGCCGGCTGGGTCAGCTTATTTACCCTGCATGCCCTGTGGCCCTTGTTGTGGATCTGGGCGACGCTGTGGCGCGAAGACCGCGGATGGGGGATGCGCCGCATCGCCGACGACCAGCAGGTGCTGCATCAGCGTCTGGAAACGGTGGTCCAGCGGCTGGAGCAGGTGCAGCGCGAAGTGGACCTTCTGAAAGCGAAGGAGGCAAAATAATGGAAACGTTAATGTTGCTGACCTACGCCGCGCTATGCATCGTGGTGTTTAAAGTCTTCCGCATCCCGCTCAATAAGTGGACCGTGCCGACGGCGGTGCTCGGCGGTATCGCCCTGATTGGCGCGGTGATCTTCGGGATGAATTACAACTTCCCCTATACCGACGTCGGCAATCAGGTGTTTCGCACCGTACCGATTGTGTCGCAGGTGCGCGGTCGGGTGCAGAGCGTACCGGTGAGACCTAACCAGAGGCTGCATAAGGGCGATGTGCTGTTTACTCTCGACCCGACGCCGTTCCAGGCAAAGGTGGACGATCTGCAGGCGCAGATTAAAGCGGCCAGCCAGGATGCGCTCTCCCTCAACGCCGCGTTAAGCCAGGCGGAGGCCGAGCTGAGCAGAGCGGTGGCTCAGCGCGACCAGTCGCGGCGGGAGTATGCCCGCTTTCGGGAGGGGCATGCCCAGGGCGCCTTCTCCGATCAAATGGTCGATACCCGTCTGCAGACGTGGAAAGCCGATGAAGCCAGCGTCAGCGCGGCTCAGGCGAAAGTGGTTCAGGCGCGTAACGCGCTGGACTCGGTGGTGAAGGGCAAAAATACCACCGTGGCCTCCCTGCTGGCGCAGCTGCAGAAGGCGCAGTTTCAGCTGGATAACACCGTCGTCCGCGCCCCGGAAGACGGCTATGTCAGCACCGTCGGCTTACGCCCTGGCACCATGTCCACCGCGCTGGGAATGCTGCCGCTGATGACCTTTGTGCCGTTGGAGGGCGACGCCTCGCGGGAGTATGTCGCGGCATTTCGCCAGAACGCCCTGCAGCGTCTGTACAAAGGCGAGCCCGCGGAGCTGATGTTTCCGGCCATCCCGGGCACCGTCTTCCGCGGGGAAGTGGCCGATGTGCTGCCGGCGATTGGCGAGAGTCAGTTTCAGGGCCAGGGCAAACTGCTGACCACGGACGCGCTCAATACCCATGGCCGGGCGCTGGTGGTACTAAAGGTGACCGATCCACGTTTTGCCGAATACGCTCTGCCGCAGGGTGCTACCCTCGAGGCGGCGGTCTACTCAGATCACCTGAAAGAGCTGTCGCTGATCAGGAAGATCCTGATCCGCATGAAGAGCTGGGAAAACTACATCTATCTCGATCACTAAGCTGGCGGGCGCGGGGAGGACCAACCATCCCCGCGCCGCGGTCAGGCCTCGCGGTCCACCAGCCCGTCAATAATCACCTGCCGTACCCCCTGCGAACAGGGTTCAATACGGCCGCGCACGCCATAGACGGCCGCCAGGGTCTCAGGGGTGATGACCGTGGCCGGGGTGCCGTCGCCGAGCAGCTGGCCCGCTTTGAGCATCAGCACGTGGTCGGCGTGACGCAGGGCAATATTGATGTCGTGCACCACCACCAGAGTCACGATGTTGCGCCGCCGGGTCTCCCGGCGCACCAGATCCATCACGTGAAACTGGTAGTTGAGGTCAAGCGCGCTGAGCGGTTCATCGAGTAGTAGCAGGCGCGGCTGGCGAATCAGCGACTGGGCGAGACCCACCAACTGTTTTTGCCCGCCGGAGAGCTGATCGAGGTAGCTCATCGCCAGGTGGGCAATTCCCAGCTGTCGCAGCAGCGCCATCACCTCTTCCTGCTGCTGGGCGCTGTGGCGTCCCCCGGCGGCGCGCTGGGCCACGATAATCGACTCCAGCACATGCAGATGCACGCCGGCGGGCAGCGTCTGCGGAAGATAGACCACCTGTTCTGCGCGACGTGAGAACGGCTGCGTCAGCAGATTTTCTCCCTCCAGGCGCAGCTCGCCGCGGCAGGGGCCCAGTCCCGCCATCGCTCGCATTAACGTCGATTTACCGCTGCCGTTTGGCCCCAGCAGCGCGGTGATTTTCCCCCGCGGCAGATGGGGAACTGTCAGGTTCTCGATCACCTTACGTCTGGGGTAGCCAGCGCTGAAGTGAGACAGCGACAGCCCGGATAACGTCTGGTCGCTCATACTTGCCCCCGGTGACGTAAAATAATGCTCAAAAAGAACGGGACCCCTACCAGGGAAGTGACGATCCCCACCGGAATAATGGCCCCCGGTATCAGGTTCTTCGAGGCGATGGAGGCCAGGGAGAGCACCAGGGCGCCGATCAGCGCGCTGGCGGGCAGGTAAAAGCGATGATCTTCGCCGAAGAGCATCCGCGCAATATGCGGCGCCACCAGGCCGATAAAGCCGATTGGCCCGACAAAGGCCACCGAAAGCGCCGACAGAATGCTGATCCGCAGCAGCGTGGTCAGGCGCAGACGGCGAACGTTAATGCCAAAGCTGATGGCCCGGTCCTCGCCCAGCCTTAGGGCGGTCAGCGCCCACGCGCTGCGCAGCGACAGGGGCATCACCAGCGCCAGGGCGACCAGCAGGATGGCGACTTTGCTCCAGGAGGCGCGGTCGATGCTGCCCATGGTCCAGAACACCAGCCCCTGCAGAGTGTCTTCATTGGCGATGAACTGCAGCATCGAGACCAGGGCGTTAAAGGTAAAGACCAGCGCGATGCCGAACAGAATGACGCCGGAGGTAGCCACCTGGGTCCAGCGGGTAATGCCATCCAGCAGCAGGGCCGCCAGCAGGGCGAAGATAAAGGCGTTGGCCGAGATAAACCACTGGCCGGGAATACCGGGCAGACCAATACCCAGCACAATCGCCAGCGCGGCGCCAAACGCCGCAGCCGAGGAGACGCCCAGGGTAAACGGGCTGGCCAGCGGGTTATTGAGGATGGTCTGCATTTCGGCACCAGCCAGTCCCAGCGCCAGACCGACGATAATCGCCATCACCGCATAGGGTAGGCGGATATCCCAGACGATGGCGCGAATGCCCGGATCGGCGCTGGCCGGATCGGTTAACGTCTGCCACAGGCTCTGCAGCGGCAGTCCGGAAGGGCCGAGCATAAAATCGAACAGCAGTGAAGCGACAATCAACAGCGCCAGCAGCAGCAACAGCAGCAGGCGGCGACGCACGATATGGCGATAATGATCCATCACGCCAGAAGTCCCGGCGGGCAGCTCGTCGAGCACGGAGTCGGAGGTTAAACGCATGCCGGATTACTCGCTCTGCTGCCAGGAAAAGACGAACGGCTGGTCCGGCAGGTCGGTGAAGTGACGCACGATATAATGGTAAGTCTCATCGGGGTTGAGATCGCGGAAGGCCTGCGGATAGATATCTTTCGCCAGATATTCCATGCCGACAATATTCCACGGATGGTTATAGAAGTGGTGATAGACGCCATAGGCCCGCTTTTCCTGCACCGCCGGGATCTGGCTGACCCCCGGTCGCGCCAGCAGCGTCTGCGCCTGGGCTTTCACCGCCTCCGGCTTAACCTCATAGCCGAGGGGCAGCACCTGGCTGTTTCCGCGCTTCGAGCCGGTCATGATCCAGGCGTCGGGCTTCATGCTGATGATTTTCTCCAGCGAGACGAACCCGGAGGCGCCCGGCAGCAGCTGCGAACCGATATTGTTCGCCCCGACCGCCTCCACCAGCCCGCCCCAGCCGCTGTGGCCGTGAGTAAAGCAGCAGGCGTCGCTGTTGCCGGCCAGCGCTTCCACGAAGACGTTGGCCTTCGGCGTGATGGTCGCGGTTTTCTGGCGAATCGACTGCAGCTGCTGACGATAGTAATCGGTAAAGGCTTTGGCCTGGCTCTCGCGGTTGAGGACTTTGCCCAGCAGGTCGATGCTGGGAGCGGTATCTTTCGCCGGGTCGATCTCATAGTCGACAAACAGCACCGGAACGTGCAGGGCGCTGAGCTTGTCGATGACGCCGCTCTCCATCAGCGCTGGCCTGGCGCGCAGCTGGGCGATCATCAGATCCGGCTGGCGGGCGATGACGCTTTCAAGATCGACATTCCCCTTGTCGCTGAAGCCCATGTCAAGGATCGTGGCCGACTGCGGCCACGTCGTTTTCAGCATCTGCCAGGTGGCAACGTCCTGCTTTTTCGCCAGATTATTCCATGCCACCAGCCGCTTAAACGGATTGTCCCGGTCCAGCAGGGCGAGGGTCATAATGTCGCGGCCATCCTGCAAAATAATACGCTGCGGCTCTTTAGCCAGGGTGACCTGCCGGCCGTCAAGGTCGGTAACCGTCAGAGGATATTGGGTCGCATAGCTGAGGAAGGGAGTCGCGATCAGCGCAGTAAGCAACAGCGATCTTACTGATTTTCTTGCCATAAAATGAGTTCCGTTTGCCAATTTATAAATATAATGATTCTGAGAATTATTCTCGAGTAAACGTCAACGGCAAGTATATCAAGCGCAAATTTCACGAAATGTAACAAACATGATGGAAATTATGCCAACGCCGACAGGGTGCGCAGCGGCAGCATTTTCTGCCATGGTTGCAGGTCGAAGACGTTTTTCAGGCTAATTCCTAATGTCATCCCCGGTTCGTTGTGCCATCCTGAATACGACTCATAACACGACACGTGAGAGAGGATATTATGAAAAAAGCAATGATTGCGTTATCGGCTATTCTGGTTGCGGCTCCGGTTTTTGCTGCGACAACACATGCAACAGATGATACCGTCGCGGCGGCCAATGCCAACGCCAACACCGCCAAAGAGAAGCTGCATCAGGCCCAGCACGAAGGTGAAGAGCAGCAGCTGAAGGCGAAACATGCGGCCGAAGGCAAACAGGATAGCGTCGGCAGCCAGGTGAGCGAAGGCGCGCAGAAGACCTGGAACAAGACCAAAGAAGGGACTGAGAAAGGTTGGGATAAGACCAAAGAGGTCAGCGAAAAAGGCTGGAACGCCACCAAATCCGGCGCAGAAAAGGGCTGGGATAAAACCAAAACCGGCGCTGAAGAGTTAAAAAATAAAGTGACTGAGTAAGTCCTGATATCAGTCTGAATAAAGGTCGCGAGAGCGGCCTTTTTTATTGCTCGTACTCCCCCATAATGCCTTCCCCGACAGCAGAAACCCCAGATGCCAGGAATCGTCCTGGTTAAGCGGATACTCACTCTTTCTTCACATTTTCCCGTTACAAAGAACTTCAATCAGGAGGTGTACGATGAAAAAGATGATTTCTCTGGCGGTAATATTATCCACTGTGCTGAGCGTCCAGGCCTTTGCCGATGGCCCAAACGACGGCCATCGTCCGGGGCAGCCAACGGTGTGGCAGAACGGTTCGGATCATCATGGGCATGCGCCGCAGGGCGGACCTGACGCGCATCATCAGGGTGACCATGACCAGCGTGGCCCGGATCGTGACGGGCATGACAAACGCGATCAGGCACGGCATGAGCAGGACCATTTCGCCTGGCGCGGTAACGATTTCCGCAAAGGCCACCCGGCTCCGGCGCCGTTCCGTGGCGATGAGTATCGCGTCCGTGACTGGAGCGACCGCGGCCTGCCGCCCCCGCCGGAGGGCCATCACTGGTCCTATATCGACGGTAACTATGTGCTGATCGCCGCGGCGACCGGGATCATCACCTCGATTCTGGTGAGCGGCGCCCTCGGCCACTAAATGCACGTCTCCCAACGCCGGGCAGGGAACACCTGACCCGGCGATGGATCACCGCCGGGGCTACGGGTTCAGTTCGTCATCCGGCCAGTATTTATAGCCATTGACCATCGCCTGGGCGGCCAGCCCCTTGTCGGTGATTTCATAGACGTTCACTTTTGACGGCAGCGAGGAGGTGTCCTTCGCTACGCCGTTCGCGGAGGCGGCGATCGGCGCGATGCCTTTGTCATCATATTTCGCCGCGGCGTTCGCATCGGCGCCGACCATATATCCCTGGCGGATAAAGGTCTCCAGGGCCGCTTTATCATGGAAAACCAGCACCGTGCGTTGCTGTTTAATCCCCATCCCCAGGCCGGCGCCGCCCTGGGCCATTTTCATATAGGTGTCCTTCCCGGTGGCCTTATCCCGCACCACGCCGTAGCCGCTGCCAAATCCGAACAGCAGGATCTTGCTGCTGTTGTTGGCGAAGACCGCATAACCCTTCGCATGCTGAATATCGCTGCGGGCCTCGGGCTGCAGGGTGTAAAGTTTATTGAGGGTTTCGTTGCGCATCTTCTGAATACTGGCCCGCTGCTGGCTGGCGGTATCCCCCTGCGCGCTGCAGCCCGCCAGCGCGGTCATGGCGACGAGGAAAAGCGTCTGTAATCTCATAGAGTTTTTTTATTTAAATCTGAATACGGCCGGAAATAGTAGGGTAAATAACGGTTAATCCTCCATAAAATAAACGTTTATTTTTAAATTTCACCGTTTCGAATGCTTTTTTCACTGCCGCGAACGCATTATTAAATAAGATGCCGTCATTTCCGATATTAGAAATCCTGCTTGCATAAAGTTTTCACCACGCTACCGTGTTAAGTCCTTACGATATTTCCCGGAGAGCGGCATGAGTGATTATGTAATTCCAGAAATTAAAGCGACGGAAGCGGAAATGATTTCTCTGCGTCATTATTTACATGCCAATCCGGAATTAAGTCTGGAAGAGTTTAATACCAGCGAACTGGTCGCCAGCAAGCTGACCGAGTGGGGCTATCAGGTGACGCGCGGCCTCGGCAAGACCGGGGTGGTCGGCAGCCTGAGCAAAGGCGATTCGCCGCGCACCATCGGCCTGCGCGCCGATATGGACGCACTGCCGATCGAGGAAACCACCGGTTTACCCTGGGCCAGTACGGTATCGGGGAAAATGCATGCCTGCGGTCATGACGGCCATACCACCATTCTGCTGGCGGCGGCGAAATACATCGCCTCGCCGGCCTGTCAGTTCAATGGCACGGTGCATCTGATTTTTCAGCCGGCGGAAGAGGCTATCGGCGGCGCCGATTTAATGATTAAAGACGGCCTGTTTGAGCAGTTCCCCTGCGAACGCATTTTCGGTCTGCACAACATGCCGGGGTTGCCGGTGGGTAAGCTGGGCTTCTATGCCGGCAACTTTATGGCCTCGGCGGACACCGTCAAAATCACCCTTACCGGCTACGGCGGCCACGGCGCCCATCCGGAGCGCACCGTCGACCCGATCGTCGCCGGCGCGGCGCTGGTGATGGCCCTGCAGAGCATCGTGGCGCGCAACGTGCCGCCGGGCGAAACGGCGGTGGTCAGCGTCGGCACCTTCCAGGCCGGTATCGCCTCCAACGTCATTCCGGAGAGCGCGGTGATGGAGCTCAGCGTGCGGGCGATGAAGCCGGAAATCCGCGACCTGCTGATCAAACGTATTCACGAGCTCAGCGAATTTACCGCTAAAAGCTATGGTGCCAGCAGCGCGGTGGAGGTTTACGACTCCTACCCGGTATTAACCAACAGCCCTGAAGAGACTGACTTCGCCCGGGCGCTGGCTCTGGAGGTGTTTGGCCGCGAAGGGGTGCTGGAGTCGGTCTCGCCGATGAACGCCAGCGAGGATTTCGCTTTTATGCTGCGCGAACGTCCGGGCTGCTACTTCCTGCTGGGCAACGGCGAGAAGGGGGAGAAAGGCGGCTGCATGGTGCATAACCCCGGCTACGACTTCAACGATGACATTATCACCACCGGCGCGACGCTGTTCGCCCGTCTGGTGGAAAAGCACTGCCGTTAACCTCTGGAGAAGAACTGGAATGAAAAAATCACTACTGCTATGGCTGGCGTTAATGGCGTCGACGTCGGCGCTGGCCGAAGGGGGAAAGGCGATCCGCTTTGGCGTCGACCCGACCTTCGCGCCGTTTGAATGGAAGGATCCGCAGGGCAAGCTGGCGGGGTTTGATATCGATTTAGGCAACGCCATTTGCCAGCAGCTGCAGGCGAAATGCGTGTGGGTGGAAAGCAATTTCGACGGCATTATCCCGGCGCTGAAGGCGCGGAAATTCGACGCCATCCTTTCCGGGATGTACATGACCGAGAAGCGTAAAGCGCAGATTGCCTTTAGCGACAAGCTGTATAACGGGCCGGTGTTCCTCGTGGCGCGTAAAAATACCCTGAAAGGCAATACGCCGGAGCAGCTGAAGGGCAAAACCATTGGCGTCGAGCAGGGCTCGGCGCAGGAGACTTACGTTAATCAGCACTGGCGTCCGCAGGGGATCAACATTGTGGCCTACCAGGGGGCCGATAGCGTGGTGCGCGATCTGGAGTCCGGGCGCATCGACGGCGCGGTGCTCTCCGGCATGATGGCCGACTACAGCTTCCTGCAGCAGCCGCAGGGTAAGGAATTCGCCTTTGTCGGCGGCCATCTGCAGGATGATACGCTGTTTGGCGCCGGGGCGGCTATCGGCTTACGTAAAGACGATGAGGCGCTGCGTCAGGAAATAAACGGCGCGATTGCGAAGATCCTTGCCGACGGCACCTATAAAAAATTAGCCAGCAAATATTTTAGCTTTGATGTTTATTCCGGGACATAATGTCTGAGTGTACCCGCGGGCATGGATCGCCCGCCGTAAGATTCCTTTTCTGATTATCCAATCGACCTCCTCTCCTGACCCCTGTGGTTACCTGAGGGAAGCAGAATATAAGCTAAGGAGTACTCGGCATGATGACACGTCCCTTGGGCAAAACCGGATTTTCCATCGCCCCGTTAGTGTTTGGCGGTAACGTCTTTGGCTGGACCATTGATGAAAAAACCAGTTTTGCCCTTCTTGATGCTTTTGTTGACCACGGCTTTGACGCTATCGATACGGCGGATGTTTATTCCCGCTGGGCAGAGGGCAACCAGGGCGGCGAATCCGAAACCATTATTGGCCGCTGGCTGCAGGCGCGCCCCGGCATGCGCGATAAAGTCAAAATTTTCACCAAAGTCGGCTCCGATCTCGGCCTTCCCGGCCATAAGGGACTCAGCAAAGCCTGGATCCAGCAGGCGGTAGACGACTCCCTGCGCCGCCTCAATACCGACTACATCGACCTCTACTTTTCCCACTGGCCGGATCCGCAAACACCGGTAGCGGAAACGCTGGAGGCTTTCCACAGCCTGCAACAGGCGGGGAAAATTCGCGCGATGGGGGCCTCTAACCTCGATGCAATGCAGCTGGCGGGGGCGCTGGAGGTAGCGCGCAAGGGCGGCTTGCCTGCCTGGCAGGTGCTGCAGCCGGAATATAACCTCTATCACCGCTCCGCGTTTGAAGGCGCGCTGTGCGATCTCTGCGTCAGCCGCGATATCGGGGTGGTGACCTACTACAGCCTGGCCTCGGGATTTTTAACCGGTAAGTACCGTCAGCCGTCGGATCTGGCGCAGAGCCAGCGCGGAGGGGGGATTGGTAAGTACCTGAATCCGCGCGGGATGCGGATTATCGATACCCTGGTGGCGGTCGCGGATGAGCAGGGGGCGAAGCCGGCGGAAGTGGCCCTCGCGTGGCTGATCGGCCGCGAAGGGGTGACCGCGCCGATCGCCAGCGCCACCAGCGTGGCCCAGGTGGAAAGTTTTGCCCGCGCGGTGGCGCTGAGCCTGAGCGCGGAGCAGGTGGCGCGACTGGACAGCGCTAGCGCCTGAGTCACGCCCTCTTCCCGGCGGGGAGAGGGTGGACAAATGGCGCGGACCGCAGGTCGGGTAAGGCGCAGCCGCCACCCGGCGAAATAACGGCACAATCGTCAATTTCCCTGTTTGCAATGCGCCTGGCAGGGCTACAACTTCTATGTGATTTCCGGACAGATTGCGCTCCCGATATGTCTTTCATGGCGCAGGGAGCGCACAGGGGGCGGCCAGTCGCCGCCGCCCCCTGTACCCCCGGGCTCCGGCCAGCAAAATCGCCGCTGCGCGGTCCCTTCGACTTATCCCTGCAGGCTTCGGGTCGGGCCGAGGCAGCGTCCGTGCAAAACACGGCCCTCAGCCCGCATCCATGCGGGCTGCCCCGGCCTTCCGGGAACGTCTCAGCGATTTTGAGGCCGTCAGCACTGGCAGTTTCAGTCGTGCAAGTGGGTAAATCAAGGACAGGTCGCACGAACCCTGTAGGCCGGGTAAGGCGTAGCCGCCACCCGGCAACATGACGGGCAGGGGGCCTGAAAGCGTGCCCGGCGGCGGCCCTTTATTCCTGATGGCGGGTGAGATTGAGGATCTTCGCGCTGGCGCCGACCGGGAAATTGCTGAGGGCGCCGAAGTCGCTGCCCTGATAGCCCATGATCTTGCCGTCGGTGCGCATCTGCTGAAGATCGATGAGGATCACCCCCAGCGTGGGAATGATTTTCTCGCGCCAGACGAACAGATAGAGATCCTCCGCCACCTGCACGTAGTGGCAGCGGTCGACATCCGCCAGCCCCTTTTCCACGCCGTCCAGACACTGCCAGGCGTAAAAATTATCGTTGAGATAGATGTGCTCATAGCGCTCAGTCGGGCTGTAGGTGTACTGATTGCGCATGCCGACCAGCGCATCGGTAAAGCCCGGCAGCGGCCCCGGCTGCGCATCCAGGCGGGCGAAGACAAAGCGCGCTTCTACCGCGGTCAGCGGCAGGCCTCGCTCTACCCGGCTGAAAGCGTCCAGCCGCGCGGCGGCTTCGTCCGGCAGCTGGCCGTAGACCAGGGTGGCGTTGCGCTGCGTCAGGTTGCATACCGCGCTGACGCTGGCGTTATCCCGCTCCGGGTCAAGGAAGTCGATAAACAGAATATCCGGGCGCAGGGCGGTCGCCCGCCAGGGGGCGCGCTTGCCGTTCCAGCTTAGCGTCTGCTCATCTTCGATGATCAGCTGCTGCGGCTCACTTCCGGCGACATAAAAGGTAAAGCGCTCGCCTGCGGGCAGGCTGGCGGTGGCGAGTAAATTACCGTGTGGCGCAAAACCATCGGCCAGCGCGCCGACCTGGATAAATACGGCTTCTGAAGTCATAGGGGCTCCTGAACAGAGTAGGGCGTTAGGCAAACGCCAGAGTGGGAACATCGACGATACTGGCGCCGCCGTCGGCGACCAGCGTGGCGCCGCTGATGATGGCGGCCTGCGGCGAACAGAGAAACTGACAAGCCTCGGCTATCTCCTCGGGGCTGGCGGGGCGGCGCAGCGGAACGTCGCGACAGACTCGCTGATAAGCCTCAGTCAACGATAGCCCTTCCGCCTGCATCAGCGGGAGCATCTCTTCATCCGCCATCGGCGTGGTGACCCAGCCGGGGCAGACGGCGTTGGCGCGCACCCCCTGGGGACCGTAATCGCGGGCGACGGAGCGCATCAGGCCGATTAAGGCGTGTTTGGCGGTGACGTAGCCGCAGGCCTGCGGACCGGCGGCCAGCGAGGCGATGGAGGCGACAAACAGCACGTTGCCACGGCGGGTAATCAGCGAGGGCAGGCAGGCGCGAACGCTGGCGAAGGCGCTGGTGAGATTGCCGTCCAGCGCCTCGCGCCACTGGCGGTCGCTGGTCTCGGCGGCGGGGCTGTTGCCCATCCCGCCGGCGCTGCAGATGAGGACATCAACACCGCCGCTCTGGTCGAGAATGGCCGGCAACAGCCGCTGGCGCCACACCTCGCCGTCGGCGGCATCGCCCATCAGCGCCGTGGCGCCGGTCTCATCGGCGACAGCCTGCAGCGGCGCCTCGCGCCGTCCGGTAATAAACACCCGGTCGCCCGCGGCGCGCATCAGCCGCGCGCAGGCGGCGCCAATTCCGGTTCCGCCGCCGGTGATCACCACGACTCTCGCCATTCGCTCTCTCCTGTAATGGGGTTTCCGATTACCTTAAAAAGCGCGTCAGCTCCCGGCTATCGCCCGGAAGAACGATAGCCGCGGGGTTAATGGATCTCGCTCACCGGGATCGCCTGCGGCGCCGGAACCGGCTTCATGGTGGCGGGATCGACCGCCAGATAGCGCCCGGTTTTGCTGTCGATACCGACGTAATCGATCATCTTGCCCTGCGCCCGGGTGACCATGGTGCGTCTGGCGAACGCCTCGTAGGCCTCGCTCATCGCTTTGACCCGATCGGGATGTTGGGCCGCGACGTCATGGGTCTCCAGCGGGTCGTCGTGCAGATTAAACAGCTGCCACGGCGCGTCACCGGCAGTGAGGCCCCGCGGCACCAGCCGCCGCAGCTTCCATTCACCATCGACCCACGCCGCCTGATGGTGCAGCTCAACGCCGTATTTCCCGCGCGGCGGCGCCTGTACTTCGCCGGTGAGATAGCGCTTAAAGCTGACGCCGATCATCGGCAACACCGGCTTCTTCGCCAGCGATTTGTTCGGATCGATACCGGCGAATTCATACAGGGTCGGCGCTACGTCGTACACCGCCATCGTCGAGGCGTCGATGTGACCGTGGCGCGTGATCCCGGGACCGGCGATCATAAAGTCGGTGTTAATCCCGCCCTGGGCGCTGGTGGTCTTATGGTAGTTGGCGTAGGGGGCGTTGCTGACGTTGGCCCAGTGCGGGCCGTAGGAGACAAACGAGCCTTTGCGGCCGATGTTGTCATAGCGGTTATCGAACTGCTTCCAGAATTCCGGGGTAGATTCGTAGTAGAAACCCTGCGCCGGGTTGGCGCCGTTATCGGTTAAAAAGACCAGCAGGGTATTTTTATCGCGCCCGGTTTGTTTCAGCGTCTCCATCAGGGTGCCGATTTGCGCGTCCATATTGGCGATCATCGCCGCATACACCTGCATCACTTTCGCCGTATATTTCTGCTGCTCTAGCGTTAGCGCCTCCCACTCTTTATCCAGCTCCAGATGCGGCAGCGGGGTATCGTCATGGATAATTCCCAGCGCTTTCAGGCGGGCGATGCGCTGGCGATAGACCTCGGCGTAACCCTGCTCATACTGGCCTTTGAAGCGCTTAATCCACTCGTCGGGGGCCTGCAGCGGGTCGTGCGGGGCGGTGAAGGCCAGCCAGGCGAAGACCGGTTGTTCCGGCGGCGTATCTTTAATCCAGCTATTCATCTGCCGGGCGTAGGCCTCGCTGGAGTAGAAATCGTCCGGCAGGGAGACGCGCTCGCCGTCGCGGGTGTAGTAGGTGTGGAAGGCTTCAACGGTCCCGAGCGGGACGGCGTCGTTAAAATGGCTGGTGCCGCCGCCCATAAAGGCGAAGGAGTGGTTAAAGCCGCGGTCCTTCGGCGTGGCGCCGGGAACAAAACCGAGGTGCCACTTGCCGGCCATCAGGGTGTTATAGCCCGCGTCTTTAAAACGCTCGGCCATGGTGGTGACGCGGTCGGTCAGCCGCAGCTCGTAGCCCTCCTTGCCAATGGTGCTGTCGTACCACCACATACCGCCCATCCCGGCCTGCTGGTTGCTGTTACCGGTGAGCAGCATCGAACGCGCCGGGGCCGACATCGGCGAGGTGTAATACTGGCTCATGCGCATCCCCTGCTCGGCCATCGCCTGCAGGTTGGGGGTGGGGATTTCGCCGCCGAAGGGGCTGATGTCAGAGTAGCCCATATCATCGGCGATAATCACGATGACGTTCGGACGCTCTTGCTGGGCGGCGTGCGCGCCACCGGCGAGGATCACACTGACCGCCGCGGCCATGGCTGTTTTATTCACAACGGATTCTCCTGTTTCTGCGGGTATCACTTTCAGAGCAATGGGCTACGCCGGATGCGCGGCCCCGACAAACGCGGCCCGCCAGGCTTGTAGCCCTTGAAGGTCGCGGGAAAAGGGGCGCACGGGCGCCAGAATTTCGCTAAAGAAGCGGTAGTAGCCGCCGCAGAGGCGGTTGTTGCCCGCGGCGTTCAGATGCGCCGGGCAGCCGCCCTGGCAGACCATTTTGACCGCGCAGGTCTGGCATTCGCGGCGCAGGCTTTTCTGCTGACCGAAAGGCAGCTGCACCGAGGCGTCGACCGCGTGCGCCAGCGTCATGTCGTCAAGGCGGCCCAGCCGATGTTCGGCGTTGATCAGATGGTCGCAGGCGTAGAGCTCTCCGTCGGGCTCCATCACCAGATTGCTGCCGCAGCGGGCGCTGTGCACGCAGCTGCCGCTGGTGTGAGTGAAGTACTGCGCCCACGCCTGCTCGATATTGATGACGAACACCCGCCCCTTGTCGCAGCGCTTCTGCCACTGCCGCCAGATGCCGACCATAAAACGCCCCCAGTTATCGGCACTCAGCTGATAGCCCTCGCGCAACGCTGCGCCTTCGCTCATCAGCGGCTGAAACTGTAGATAGCGCGCGCCGAGGCTGACCAGCCGGTCATAAATCGCCGCCGCGTGGGCCGCCATCTCGTTATGCACCACCACCAGCAGGTTAAAATCCACCTGATGCTGGTGGAGAAAGCCGATGCCGCGCAGTGCCGCCGGCCAGCTGGCCCGGCCGCGTTTATCCGGACGATGCTGGTCCTGTAGCGCTTCGCTGCCTTCGAGGCTCAAGCCGATAATAAAGCGATGCTCGCGGAACAGCCGGCACCAGGCGTCGTTGATCAGCGTGCCATTGGTCTGCAGACTGTTGCTGATGGTGACGCCGTCGGGGGCATAACGCGCCTGCAGGGCGAGCGCTTTTTTGTAAAAGCTCAGGCCGGCCAGCAGCGGCTCACCGCCCTGCCAGACAAAGTTGATTTCCCGCGCGCCGACGGGCTGGGCCGCGATGTAGCGGCGGATAAACTGCTCCAGCCGCGCCTCGTCCATCTTGTTGACCGGCGTTTCATCCTGGGGGTAATAGCAGTAGCGGCAGGCGAGATTGCAGGCGGGGCCAATCGGCTTCATCAGAATATGAAACGGCACCGGCGAGCGCGGCTCAGCGGCCAGCGGAATTTGCTGCTGGCGCAGGGCGGCGATATTCAGCATCGGCTTATCCTCGGTTAATGACCGGCGCTGTTGCTATTATTTTGGCAACAGCGGGTCAGGCGTAATCACATGATTAAGCCGCGGCGAAAATTAATGGCATCCTGTTAAGGGTATAAGTGAAAAAAAACAGAAATCCATCGTTCTTAAGGATGAGAGAGACGCGTCCGGGATAGGGTTTTTTTATCACCAGAGGCAGGTACGCCGGGTATTAATCTTTTTTGTTTATGTTTTAACGCCGCTATCGTAAGGCATGGCGAGTGTGTTTTTTAAATGCTTTATATAACAATGCATTGCTGAAAATTTTGTAACGGCTATCACATTGTTAATATGTTAATGATTGTGTTACTTAAATGTGAAATGTATGCTTCAATTATCGGTAGTCATCCATGTGTCATGCACCATCATCTCGACGGGGAGGCCCTATCATGTCTGCTTTGTTAAAAGCCAGCCGTAATGATGCGATAATAGCCCGTTGTTTACAGACTATTTCTCAGTTAATTCCACTGACTTCAGCGGTGTTTTATCGAGTAAATAACCGGTTAAAACCCGAAAACTATATATTGCATAATATTTCCGATAATACGCACCAACAATATCTGGAAAACTTCCAGCCGCTGGATCCGCATTTACCGGCGCACTTTAGCCACCAGAACACCACCGTGGCGGCGATGACGCCGCGGCTCTGCGATCGCAACCGGCATTATTATCATGAATTTATGTTGCCGAATAACGTGCGTGACATGACCGAGATCTTCATCCGCCGCGAGCGGCGGATCATCGCCGGTATCTCGCTGATGCGCGACGTGCCTTTTTCCAGCGAAGAGCGTCATCGGGCCCAGGCGGTGCTGCCGCTGGTGGAGTTGGCGATCCGCGACTGCCTGCAGGAAGAAGATGACCTGCCCGCTATCCTGACCGCCAAAGAGCGGGAAATCGTCGGCATGGTGCGCGAAGGGGCCAGTAATAAGCTGATTGCCCGCCAGCTGGATATCTCGCTCTCGACGGTGAAAACGCACCTGCGCAATATCTTCGCCAAGACCGAAGTGGTCAATCGTACCGAACTGGTTTCCCGAACCTGGATGCCGGCTGCTCAGCGTACGCTGCATCTGTGATCTGACTTTCACATCCCGCGCGCGCCGTGGCAACACGGCGTTTTCCTGATGCCTGTGGGTATCACTCCCTGGAGGATCCTCCGGGGGGAGGCTTTTTTGACCGGAGCACGCCCTACGATGTCGAGTACACCTGTCACTGATAATGCGCTTTCCCGGCCCGCCGGGCTGGTGGTGTCCCTGCGTTTGCTGGCGGCGATTGTGATTTTTGCCGCTATTGCGCCGGGTATTCTGATGACCGCGCCGGCGGTGGCGGCGCAGCTGGCCAGCGAATGGCAGCTAAAACCCGGGCAGGTAGGCTGGCTGTTCTCAGCGGAGCTGGGGGCGATGAGCCTGGCGACGCTCCCGGCGTGGTGGTGGATGAGTCGCCTCGACTGGCGGCGGGTCGCCCTGATGGCCGGGGCGGTGTTTCTGACCGCCAACCTCGCCTCGGCGGTGGTCACCCAGTATGAGACGCTGCTGGCGGCGCGCTTTATCGCCTCACTGGCGGGCGGCACGCTGATGATTCTGTGCATCAGCTGCGCGGCGGGAACGCCGAACCCGTCGCGGGTCTACGCCTTTTGGGTGCTCGGGCAACTGCTGTTGGGGATGCTTGGCCTGCTGGCGCTGCCCGGCCTGTTCGCGACCTTTGGCCTGAAGGTGGTGTATCTGATCCTCGCCGCCATCATGCTCTGCTGCCTGCCGCTGGTGTCCGCTTTCCCGCCGCGCTTTCAACCGCTCTCTGCCTCCCGCCAGCAGCCGTCGACGGCGCTGTGGCGTCAGGCGCTGGCGGTGCTGGCGGTGCTCACTTTCTATATCAGCCTCAGCGCAGTGTGGACCTTTATCGGCACCATCGGCAGCACGGCGGGGCTGAGCCCGACGCAGGTGGGGCTGGTGCTGGCGGCGGCGACGGTTTGCGGCATTATCGGCGCCGGCGGCGCGGCCCTGCGCGGCACCCGGCGCGCCGATCGCTTACCGGTGTGGTTGGGCTATGGGCTGCTGATAGTCAGCGTCGGGCTGCTGGTTGGCCAGCCGCTGCTGGCGCGCTACGCCATCGCGGCGCTGCTGTTTAAGTTCACCTGGACCTTCGTGCTACCCTTTATTCTCGCCCGCGTCGCCGGGCTCGATAACAGCGGTCGGCTGATGAACAGCATCAATCTGGTGATCGGCGGCGGCATGGCGGCCGGCCCGGCGCTCGCGGGGGCCTTACTGCAACACTTCGCCAGCGCCGACCCGCTGCTGGCGGCGGCAGGTGTCTGCGCGCTGCTGTCACTGATTTTAATTGTGGCGGCTTCCGCCGCCGGGAAGGGTTAGCCCACGGGAGGATAGAGTGAAAAGAAAAACCGGTTTCTTCTTTGATGAACGTTGTTTCTGGCACAGTACCGGGCTGCACGCAGTGACGCTGCCGGTGGGCGGGTGGGTACAGCCACCCGCCGGCGGCGGTCATGCCGAATCGCCGGAGACCAAACGGCGGATGAAAAACCTGATGGATGTCTCCGGGCTGACGCCGCAGCTGGCGCTGCGCAGCGCGGCGCCGGCGAGCCTTTCGGACCTGCGGCGGATCCATCCCGACAGTTATCTGGAGCGCTTCAAGGCGATAAGCGATAACGGCGGCGGCATGCTCGGCAAAGAGGCGCCGCTGGGGCCGGGCAGTTATGAAATCGCCTGTCTTTCCGCCGGGCTGGCCTGCGCGGCGGTGGAAGCGGTGCTGAAGGGAGAACTGGATAACGCCTATTCGCTGTCGCGTCCGCCCGGACACCACTGCCTGCCGGACCAGTCGATGGGCTTCTGTTTTCTCGCCAATATCCCCATTGCCGTGGAGCGAGCGAAAGCGCTGCTCGGGCTCGGCAAGGTGGCGATCATTGACTGGGACGTTCACCACGGCAACGGCACCCAGCATATCTACCTGCAGCGCGACGACGTGCTGACTATCTCCTTGCATCAGGACGGCTGCTTCCCGCCGGGCTACTCTGGCGAGGAGGATCGCGGCGTGGGGGCGGGGGAGGGTTACAACATCAATATTCCGCTGCTGGCCGGCGCGGGGGATGACAGCTGGCGCTATGCGCTGGAAACCATCGTTATTCCGGCGCTGGCGCGCTTTGAGCCGGAGCTGATTATCATCGCCTGCGGCTATGATGCCAACGCCATGGATCCGCTGGCGCGCATGCAGCTGCACAGCGACAGCTTCCGGGCGATGACTGAACAGGTCCAGCAGGCGGCGGATCGCCTGTGCGGCGGGAAACTGGTGATGGTGCACGAAGGCGGCTACGCCGAATCCTACGTGCCGTTCTGCGGCCTGGCGGTGATGGAGGCTCTGAGCGGCATCCGCACCGAGGTCCAGGATCCGCTGCGGGAATTTATTCAACAACAACAGCCGCGGGCGGAGTTTGCGCAGTTCCAGAGGCAGGCTCTCGATCGGCTGGCGCAGCAGTTTGGCCTGCAGTAGTCGCTCCCGCTCACGTTGATCCCTAAAGTCCCAATATGGGACTTTTACTTTGCTTAGTCCCGAAATGGGACTAGTCTCTGCACATGAAGATAATCTCAGTGAAAACCTTAAGGGACTTCTGGGCGGAGAATCCCGACGCTGAACAACCGCTAAAGGCCTGGGTAGACGAAGCGACAAAAGCCGACTGGAAAACCTCGGCGGAGATAAAGGACCAATACCGCAGCGCAAGTATTCTGAAAAATAAGCGGGTGGTATTCAACATTAAAGGAAATGATTACCGGTTAATCGTAGCCGTTGCTTATCTGCGGGGGTGGGTGTTCGTTAAGTTTATCGGTTCGCATAAGGAATTTGACGAGATAAACGCTGAGACGATAGAGAGGAAGTAAATGATGAATGTGAAGCCTATCCGCACTGAACAAGATTACGAAGCCGCGTTAAGCGCGGTCGAACCTTTTTTTGATAATGAACCTGCGCCGGACACGCCGGAAGGGGATTTTTTTGAGGTGATGTGCCTGCTGATTGCTGAGTATGAAAAAAAGCACTATCCCATCGAGCCGCCGACGCCGATAGAGGCGATCAAGTTTCGCATGGAGCAGCAGGGGCTGACCGTCAAAGATCTGGAGCCGGCGATTGGTAAATCTAATCGCGTGTATGAAATTCTCAATGGTACGCGTAACCTGACGCTCCCGATGATTCGCCGACTTCACGCACAGTTCGGCATTCCTCTGGAGAGCCTGATCGGCGCGTGATGGCGCGGGCATCCGGCTCATTCATGCATCCACTGACTTACCGCCTGATTAATCATCGCCAGCACGCTGAGCAGCAGCATCCGCTGCTGCGCTTCCAGCCGCAGATAACGGCGCAGCGGCGGCATTTTACAGACCACTTCGCTGGCGGCCAAGGGTTCAATGCTGCAGCGCCAGCCGCGACCGTTAAAGGTCAGCGAAAAGCGGCGGTAGTCCAGCTCGCTTAAGGTCTGCTGGAGATTAGGGAAACCATTGAGATAGCCGGCGAGTGCCTCGCTGCCTTTGCCGCCGATAAAGCGGATCGGCTGGCGTTTCCACCAGCCGGATTGATGGGCGCGAATTTTACCGCGTACGGGCCGGGTCACCGGCCCCTCGACGACAAACTCGCAGCTGTGAATGCTGGCCATAAACAGCCGCTTCTGACGCACGCTGAAGGTCACGGCGGTGGCGTTGTTCAAGCGCAGCAGCGCGCTGCGCTCGCTCAGCTTTTCGCAGGGCCAGCCGGCCAGATCGCGCTGCACCGCGTTCATTAACGGCGTTTCAAACCAGGGGACGGAGGACATCTGGCGTCATCTCCCCGCGGGTCTGTTTTTCGTAGTTGTTGATGGCGCGCTCCACTACCTCTTCCACCACCAGCGGCTTGAACGGATTGACGCGCTGCACGCACACCGTCCAGAACAGGGCGTAGGCGGCGGTCAGGCCGAGCATAATGCCGAACGGCACCAGCACCTGGCGACTGTCCATCCCCGGCGGGGTGATATTGACGATAGCGATGATAATGCCGACGCTGGAGATAATCTGCGGCAGTGGGAACCACGGCGAGCGGTAGGCGCGCGGCAGGTCCGGGCGGCGAATGCGCAGCATCACCACCGACAGCGTCACCAGCAGATAGGCGACGCCCCAGGCGCAGACCGCGGCGAGGATCAGCGGCACGATGCGGTCCAGATCGCCGTTCAGATACCAGGCGTGCAGGCAGGGGATCGCCACCCCGATGGCGATGGCGATTACCGGCGTTTTAAAGCGCGGATGCAGCCAGGTCAGGAAGCGGGGCAGCGCGCCGTCCAGCGCCATACCGTAGATAATGCGCGGCACGGCGGCCATCAGCGTATTGATGGTGGCGCAGCCCGCCAGCAGCAGCCCGACCCCCAGCCAGTACTGGCCGGCGTGGCCCATCACCCGCTCGGCGAAGGCCGGGATCGCCATCGGCGTATCCAGCAGATGGACGTTGTTGGCCGCGTCGAGCACGGTATTCTCCACCTGGCGGTTGATCGCCGCACCGTAGATAAACATGCAGCTGGCGACCCCCAGCAGGCCCAGCGCCATCGCCCGCGGTATGGTGCGGTGGGCCTGTTTGATCTCCGGCGCCATCGGCGTCACCAGTTCGCAACCGACGAACATAAACATCGCCATGCCGATATAGCCGAACAGGCCGTTGATATCGCTAACGTTCAGCGGCGTGCCGAACCAGCCGGAAAGATGAGTCACCGGCGCCATAAAAATGCCGCACAGGCCGAAAATGGTCAGCGTGGTCCACATGCCGAAGGTCAGCACCACTTCGACCTTGCCGAAGATTTCCACGCCGATGGCGTTCAGCAGGCCGAAAATCACCACCATGCCGACGCCCACCATCCAGGTGTTTTGGTGAGCGGCCATTTGGGCGTTGATCGATTCGAAGTTCACCAGCGCCATAATGCCCGCCAGGATCGTCTCCGCCGTCCCGGCGAAAATATGGACGATCAGATAGGCGCACAGCGCGCCGGTGATAGCGAAAAAGCGGCCCATGCCGCAGGAGATATAGTCGTACACCGAACCGGTGGTGGGAATGAGCGTCGCCGCCTCGGCAAAGGTGGTGACCTGCGCCTGCATCATAATAAAGGCCAGCAGCACCGCCAGCGCGAAGGTATCGCCGCCCATGCCGAAGCCGCTGGTCACCGTCAGGATCACCGGGCTGGCCATAATCAGCCCGACGGAGCTGGCGAGGGTGGTCGGGAAGCCGACGACGCCGCGCTCAAGATGGCTGGCAAGTCTGTTACTAAACATAGTCAACCTCTGCACAATAATGGGGTAGGGCAGGGAATAGCCAGCGCCACTCCCGGATAGTCATAATTTAGGCGGGCATCCTGCTCAACGAATATCGTCCGGAAGGTGGAGGGTGGCGCATGATTCTGTGACGCAGTCCATGAATGTGAGGGTGGATAAACAAGATGACCCCGAAAACCGGGGCCATCCGTCTTGCCACGTTGCGCCTGTTTCTGCCGGGTGGCGGCTAGCGCCTTAGCCGGCCTACGGTCCGCGCGGCCTGCCTTTAATGTATTCACCATGCTGACTGAAACTGCCGGTGTTGGCGGCCTCAAAACCCCCGGTGACGCTGCCGCTTACCGGGGCTACAGCGCTGTGCGATTTGGTAGCCCGGAGAAGGCGCAATGCGCCGCCTCCGGGGCCCCCCCTGCGCCGCCGGGCAGTATCAGCGCGTTAGCGCGTCTCGACGTTCGCCAGGTAGTGCTTCACAAAGCGCGGCGTCAGGATTTTCCACTCCACTTCGGTGCCCTGTTTAACAAACCAGCTATCGCCTGGCGCAAAGCGCTGCGGTTCACCGCCGGCGACGGTCAGCTCTACTTCGCCTTCCAGCACGGTGGCGTGTTCGGTAAACGGATAGGTCATGGTAAAGCTCCCCTCAGTGGACGAAAACAGTCCGCAGGTAAAGGCATCCTGCGGCTCGCCGTAGATCATCGCCCCGGCCACCTGCGGGTCGCCGGCGGTCGGCGTCGCGCCGAGCAGGCTGACGCTGCCGATTGGCTGCAGGTCGGGCACCGGGTGTTTAAGTTTAAAAGCGTGCATAGCGTTCTCCTGGTTAACTCCGGCCTTTCCAGAAACCGGCGGTTTGATGCATCAATTTTCCGGCGGTGACCAGCAGCAGGCGCAGGCTGTCACGGCCGTGGATGGTCGCGTGGGGGATGCTGCTCAGCAGACGATAGCGGTCTGAACCGCCGTTGATCCCTTCGGCGAGGATTTTGCACACGATGTGCGATGGGGTGACGCCGAAACCGGAGTACCCCTGGACGTAAAAGACGTTGTTGTGATCGCGTAGCGTGCCGATCTGTGGAAACAGGTTGGCGCTACAGGCCATTGGCCCGCCCCAGGCGAAATCGATCTTCACATCCTTCAAATAGGGGAAGACCTCCGCCAGCAGGGTGCGGTTCCAGGCGGCGAAATCGTTCGGCGTATACTCCACAAAGCGGGTGGCGCTGCCGAACAGCAGGCGGTTTTCCCGGGTGACGCGGTAGTAGTTAATCACCGGGCGAATATCGCTGAAGGCGCCGCGCAGCGGGCTGATGCGCTCGATCAGTTCATCGGAGAGCGGCTCGGTCGATACCTGATAGGAGTAGGTGACCAGCGTTTTGTTGTAGATCTCCGGCTCCATATTGTTGAGGAAGCTGTCGCAGGCCCACAGCAGTTTGGCGGCTTTGACGCTGCCCATCGCGGTACGTACCCGCACCTGTTTGCCGTAATTCACCTCCACCACCGGCGAGGATTCGAAGATCTTCACTCCCAGCGAATGGGCGGCCTGCGCCGAGCCGAGGAGCATATTGAGCGAATGGATCTGGCCGCCGCCCATATGTTTCAGCGCGCCGCAGTAGACCTCGGAGCCCACCACCTGCTGCACCTCTTTCCCGGTATACAGCTCGATCTCTTCATCCGGGGTGGCAGCCTTAAACTCCTTCTCCCACTGGCGCAGCGTTTTCAGTTGCCGCTGGTTATAAGCGAGATAGCCATAGCCGGGGACGAAATCGGCGTCGATATTATATTTGCGGATGCGTTCGCGAATGATGCCCGCGCCAAGGTTGGCGATTTTAAACAGCGTTTCCAGCCCTTCTTTGCCGACGTGCTTTTTCACCGCTTCGATGTCGTGACCGATACCGGCCATCACCTGGCCGCCATTGCGCCCGGTGCCGCCATAGCCGAGATGGCGCGCTTCCAGCACCACCACGTTGGTGATGCCCTGTTCCGCCAGCTCAAGGGCGGTGTTAATACCGGAGAAGCCGCCGCCGATAATCACCACGTCGGCTTCAATATCTTCCCGCAGCGCCGGAAAATGGAGGTGGTATTTCTTCGTCGCGCCGTAGTAGTTCAGCGCATCGATTTTGATGTTCATCGCGTTACCCTGTGGTCTTGCCTCGCTCAAGTGCCTCATCACAGCACGCCGCGCGGGCGTTGAATATCGTCCGGAAGAATGACGTTCTTTAGAACGATAGGCGGCGGCGGGAAGCCGTGCTGTGATGGGCCAACGTTGCTGAAAAAACGGGTACTGACGATGAGCGAGATAACCTTACTGGCGGAAGTGACCGCCTTTTTACGCCAGCCGCACGGGCAGTTTATCGCCGGTGAGCGAGAGGCGGGCCGCGGCGCGCCGTTTGCGGTGATCAACCCTGCCACCGGGCGGGCGATCGCCGAGGTCACCGCGGCGGATAGCGACCAGGCGGATCGCGCGGTAGAGAGTGCCCGCCAGGCGTTTAATCAGTGGCGCGAAATGCCGACGCTGGCGCGCGGAACCTTGCTGCTGAAGCTGGCGGATGCCCTGGCTGAGCATCGCGAAGCGCTGGCGCAGCTGGAAAGTCTCTGCTCCGGCAAGACCATCACGCTGGCGCGCATGCTCGAGCTGGATCAATCGGTCGCTTTCCTGCGCTACTTCGCCGGCTGGGCGGGGAAAGTCACCGGCGAAACCCTGAATGTGTCGCTGCCGTCGATGGCCGGGGAGAAATATACCGCCTTCACTCGCCGTCAGCCGCTGGGGGTAGTGGTGGGCATCGTGCCGTGGAACTTCTCCATCATGATTGCCGTCTGGAAGCTGGCGGCGGCCCTGGTCTGCGGCTGCACCATTGTTCTCAAGCCGAGCGAGTATACGCCGCTGACGCTGCTGCGCGTGGCGGAGCTGGCGAAAGCGGTAGGTATTCCGGACGGGGTGATTAACGTGGTCAACGGCGCCGGCGGCGAGATTGCTCAGCGGCTGATTACCCATCCGGCCTGCGCCAAGGTGAGCTTCACCGGCTCGGTGGCCACTGGCGAGAAAGTCCAGCGGTCGGCCAGTGCGTCAGGTAAACGGGTGACCCTTGAGCTGGGGGGCAAAAACGCCGCGCTGTTCCTGGATGATCTGACGCCGGAGGCGATGGTCAACGGCATTCTGGAAGCCGGCTACCTGAACCAGGGGCAGATTTGCGCCGCCGCGGAGCGCTTTTATCTGCCGCAGGGTAAACTGGATGCGGTGCTGGCGCTGCTGAAAGATAAGCTCAGCGCCTTCGCGCCGGGATCGCCGCTGGATGAGCGCACGCTGATGGGGCCGCTGGCCAACCGCCAGCAGTATGACAAAGTGTTGCGGCTCATTCAGACCGCGCGCGACGAGGGCGATACCATCGTCTGCGGCGGTGAAGCCCTGCCGGGGGAGGGCTATTTCCTGCAGCCGACGGCGGTTAAAGTGCGCAGCGAAGAGAGCACTCTGATGCGCGAGGAGACCTTCGGTCCGGTGTGCAGCTTTATCGGCTATCACAGTGAAGACGAAGCGCTGGCGCGGATCAATGCCTCGCCGTATGGCCTGGCGGCCAGCGTCTGGTCGGATAATATTCGCCTGGCGCTGCGCTACTCGGAGGCGATTGAGGCCGGCATCGTGTGGGTCAATATGCATACTTTCCTCGACCCGGCGGTACCGTTCGGCGGCATGAAGGGCTCGGGCATCGGGCGCGAATTCGGCAGCGCGTTTATCGATGACTACACGGAGCTGAAGTCGGTGATGGTGCGCTATTAAGTTTTGTCGGTGGAGGTAGCCTTAACCGGGCTTCAGGCGTCTGCGTAGGCCCGGTAAGCGCAGCGCCTCCGGGCAAGGACAGCGGATGGACAGCCGCGAATGTGCCAGGCGACGACGGCGCCTTGCACGGCCTGAGTCCGTGCAAGCGAAGGTTAATGTCGCCGCCGCCATAACCCCTCGCAACTTGCGACAATCCCCCCTTAGTGATAAAAGGTGCCCCTTCGCAAAAACACACAGGGGAACGACGTGAAAGACGCGTCAACGTCGTCGGATGCCGTAGAAGAGAGCGGCCCGACGCTTCATCGCGGTTTACAGAACCGACACATTCAACTTATCGCCCTTGGCGGCGCGATTGGCACCGGGCTGTTTCTCGGCATTGGTCCCGCTATCCAGATGGCCGGTCCGGCGGTATTACTGGGTTACGCCGTTGCCGGGATTGTCGCTTTTCTGATCATGCGCCAGCTGGGCGAAATGGTGGTGGAAGAGCCGGTATCCGGCTCCTTTGCCCACTTTGCCTACAAATACTGGGGCCCGTTCGCCGGCTTCCTTTCCGGCTGGAACTACTGGGTGATGTTCGTGCTGGTGGGAATGGCGGAGCTGACCGCCGCCGGGATCTACATGCAGTACTGGCTGCCCGACGTCCCGACCTGGATCTGGGCGGCGGCCTTCTTCCTTATTATTAACGCCGTCAATCTCGTCAACGTGCGCCTGTATGGCGAAGCGGAGTTCTGGTTTGCGCTGATAAAAGTGCTGGCGATTATCGGCATGATTGCCTTTGGCCTGTGGATGCTGTTTGGCGGCCACGGCGGCAGCAAAGCCGGGTTCGACAACCTGTGGAAACACGGCGGCTTCCTCGCCACCGGCTGGCACGGTCTTATCCTGTCGCTGGCGGTGATCATGTTCTCCTTCGGCGGGCTGGAGCTTATCGGCATCACCGCCGCTGAAGCGCAAAACCCGGAAAAGAGCATTCCAAAAGCGGTCAACCAGGTGGTTTATCGTATCCTGCTGTTCTATATCGGTTCGCTGGTGGTGCTGCTGGCGCTCTACCCGTGGGTGGAGGTCAAATCCGACAGTAGCCCGTTCGTGATGATTTTCCATCATCTCGACAGCAACCTGGTGGCCTCCGCGCTGAACTTCGTCATTCTGGTGGCCTCGCTGTCGGTGTATAACAGCGGCGTGTACTCCAACAGCCGGATGCTGTTCGGCTTGTCGGTGCAGGGCAATGCGCCGACGTTCCTCGCCCGCGTCAGCAAGCGCGGCGTGCCGGTGAACTCTCTGCTGCTCTCGGGGATTATCACCTCACTGGTGGTGGTGCTGAACTACCTGCTGCCGCATGAAGCGCTGGGACTGCTGATGGCCCTGGTGGTGGCGACGCTGCTGCTGAACTGGATCATGATCTGTATGGCGCACCTGAAGTTCCGCGCCGCCCAGCGCCGCAAAGGGCGTGAATCGAAGTTTAAAGCGCTGCTGGCGCCCGCCAGCAACTACTTCTGCATTGCTTTCCTTGGGCTGATTCTGGCGCTGATGTGCACTATCGACGGGATGCGCCTGTCGGCGATCCTGCTGCCGGTGTGGATCCTGTTCCTGTTTATCGCCTTCAAACTGCTGCGCCGCCCGGCGTAAGCGAGATGCCCCGCCGTCCGGCGGGGCTGCCTGGCTTTTTATTGTGATCCTCTTCGCAGGTGGGGCATTTGCCTGGCGATCTTCTTTTTGTAATCGATTACTTTTGTTTGGAGCGATTTTGTAATCGATTACTTTTCTGAGGGCGAGCAACATGGTCACAACAACAGAAGGTCGGGAAAGTGTCCGCGTGAGCCACCGTTTTCTGGTGCCGCGGCTGTCGTTAATGATGTTTATGCAGTTCTTTATCTGGGGCAGCTGGTCGGTGACCCTGGGGCTGGTGATGACCCGCTATGAGATGTCATTGCTGATCGGCGATGCGTTCTCCGCCGGGCCGATCGCCTCCATCCTGTCCCCCTTTGTGCTAGGGATGCTGGTGGATCGCTTTTTCGCCTCGCAGAAGGTGATGGCGGTGATGCACCTGGCCGGGGCGGCGATCCTGTGGTTTGTCCCCCAGGCGCTGGTGGCGCAGAATGGCGCGCTGCTGATTGGCCTGCTGTTCGGCTATACGCTGTGCTATATGCCGACCCTGGCGCTGACCAACAATATCGCCTTCCACAGCCTGGCTAACGTCGATAAAACCTTTCCGGTGGTCCGCGTGTTCGGCACCATCGGCTGGATTATCGCCGGGATCTGCATCGGGGTGACCGGCATCTCTGACACCACCGGCATCTTCACCGTGGCGGCGCTCTGTTCGGTGGCGCTGGCGATCTACAGCCTGACGCTGCCCCACACCCCGGCGCCGGCCAAAGGCATGCCGGTTCAGTTTCGCGATCTGCTGTGCGCGGACGCCTTCGCGCTGCTGAAAACCCGCCATTTCCTGATTTTCTCCCTCTGCGCCACCTTAATTTCCGTGCCGTTAGGCACCTATTACGCCTATACCGCGTCGTATCTGGCGGATGCCGGCGTTAAGGATGTCAGCACCGCGATGTCCTTCGGCCAGATGTCAGAGATCGTCTTTATGCTGGTGATCCCGCTGCTGTTCCGTCGCCTCGGGGTGAAATACATGCTGCTTATCGGCATGGCGGCGTGGTTTGTTCGCTATGCCTTTTTCGCCCTCGGGGTCAGCGAAGAGGGGCGCTTCCTGCTCTATCTGGGTATTTTGCTGCACGGCGTGTGCTATGACTTTTTCTTTGTCGTCGGCTTTATCTACACCGACCGCGTGGCGGGCGAGAAGGTCAAAGGCCAGGCGCAGAGCATGATTGTGATGTTCACCTACGGGATCGGCATGCTGCTGGGCTCGCAGATCTCCGGCGCGCTGTATAACCATCTGGTGGCCGGCCAGAGCGTGCCGCAGGCCTGGGTGACCTTCTGGTGGATCCCGGCGGTGGCCGCCGCGGTTATCGCGCTGATTTTCCTTTTCTCTTTCCAGTACAACGAGAAAGAGCCGCACTAATTTTACAGGAGGGGGTATGAAAACGATCAAGGGACCGGGCATTTTTCTGGCGCAGTTTATCGGCCCGCAGGCGCCGTTCAACACCCTGGCGGGGATGGCGCAGTGGGCCGCCGGCCTGGGGTACAAGGCATTGCAGATCCCCTGCAACCACCCGGCGATTTTCGATGTCGAGCGGGCGGCGGCGAGCCAGACCTACTGCGACGAGGTCCGCGGCACCCTGGCGGAGCATGGGCTGGTCATCAGCGAGCTGTCCACTCATCTTGAAGGACAGCTGGTGGCGGTGCATCCGGCGTATGACGCGGCGTTTGACGCCTTCGCCCCGGCGGCGCTGCACGGCGATCCGCAGGCGCGCCAGCGCTGGGCGGTGGAGAAAGTGCGCCAGGCGGCGGTGGCCTCCGGCCGCCTGGGGCTGCAGGCGCATGCGACCTTTTCCGGGGCGCTGGCATGGCCCTTTTTTTATCCGTGGCCGCCGCATAATCAGTCGCTTCTGGATGAGGCCTTTGCCGAGCTGGCCCGGCGCTGGCGGCCGCTGCTGGACCTCTTCGACGAGCAGGGGGTCGATGTCTGCTATGAGATCCACCCCGGCGAAGACCTGCACGATGGCGTGACCTTTGAGCGTTTTCTCGCGCGGGTGGATAACCATCCGCGCTGCAATATGCTCTATGACCCGAGCCACCTGCATCTGCAGCAAATGGATTACCTGACCTATATCGATATCTATCATGCGCGTATTAAGGCGTTTCACGTCAAGGACGCCGAATTTCGCCGCAACGGGCGCAATGGCGTCTACGGCGGCTATCAGCCCTGGCAGCAGCGGGCTGGCCGTTTCCGCTCTCCCGGCGACGGGCAGATCGACTTCAAAGGGGTGTTCAGTAAGCTGACCGAATATGATTTTGACGGCTGGGCGGTGCTGGAGTGGGAGTGCTGCCTGAAGGATGCCGAGACCGGCGCGCGCGAGGGCAGCGAGTTTATTCGTCGCCATATCATTCCCGTTGCCGGACGGGCCTTCGATGACTTTGCCGCCGGTGGGAGGGAATAACATGATTCAGGTCGCGATTATTGGGGCTGGGTTTATTGGCCCGGCGCATCTGGAGGCGCTGCGGCGGCTGGGGGATATCGAGGTGGTGGCGCTGTGCGACAGCAGCCTTGAGGCGGCGCAGCGCAAGGCGCAAGCGTTGAATATTGCCCATGCCTACGACAGCGTGGCAGCGCTGCTGGCCCATCCGGGGCTGCAGGTGGTGCATAACTGTACTCCGAACCATCTGCATGCCCAGATTAACCGGCAGATCCTCGCCGCCGGGCTGCACGTCTTCTCCGAAAAACCGCTGTGTATGACGGCGGAGGAGGCGCGGGAGCTGGTGGCGCTTGCCGCCCGGGCCGGCGTGGTGCATGGCGTCAGCTTCGTCTATCGCCAGTTCGCCATGGTCCAGCAGGCGGCGGCGATGATCCGCCATGGCGAGGTCGGCAGAATCTTCGCGGCGCACGGCAGCTATTTACAGGACTGGATGTTGCTGGAGACCGACTACAACTGGCGGGTTGATTCGGCGCAGGGCGGCGCATCGCGGACGGTGGCTGACATCGGCTCCCACTGGTGCGATACCGTGCAGTTTATGACCGGTCGGCGGATTGTCGAGGTGATGGCGGATCTGTCTATCGTCTGGCCGACGCGTAAAGCGCCGGTCAATGGCAAAGCGACCTTCAGCGCCGTTCACGAGGCGCAGGGATATGAAACCCGGCCTGTCGATACCGAGGACTTTGGCTCGGTGCTGTTGCGTTTTGACGATGGCAGCAAAGGCAGCTTTATGGTTTCTCAGGTGAGCGCCGGGCGGAAAAACCGTCTGGCGGTGGAGGTTAACGGCAGCCGCTGTTCTCTGGCCTGGGATCAGGAAGTGCCCCAGCGGCTGTGGATCGGCCACCGCGAGCAGCCGGATCGGCGGCTCAGCGACGACCCCAGCCTGCTGCGGCCGGAGATCGCTGACAGCGCCCATTACCCTGGCGGCCATATTGAGGGCTGGCCGGACGCCTTTAAGAATATGATGGAGCATTTTTATCAGGCGGTGCGCGCCGGGAAGATGTCGGAGGCCGGGGCCCGGCGCTTCGCCGCTTTCGACGACGGCGCCGATGTGATGTACATCATCGAGGCGATCGTCAAAAGCCATCAGCAGCAGCGCTGGGTGAGCGTCGAACGCTGAGGGCGGGGGAGCGAAGGATTATTTCACCCCAAGATAGCCGTCGAGATAGGCACCGGAGAGTTCGTTGCCGAACAGGACGGCATCTTTATTTTCCATTGCATTATCCCATTTGTCGCTGGCGTTGCCGGTAAAGGCGTGCTCGGTGCGAGTGCCCTGCGCCGCCTGCTGTTTGATGGCCTCCGCGGTGCGGCGGGCGTCGCTTTCGCTCATGCCAGCGGCTTTATCCTGCTGGCCGCGGGCGTACATCGCCGTGAAGGTCGGCAGGTTTAAACGGTAATTTTCCTGACGGTTGACGGTGAAGTTGCCGCCGACAAAATCGGAGCGGTGGGCGACGAACGCGTAGGCGTGGCGTTCCGGTGACGATTTTGACGAGGTGCAGCCGGTGATCGTTGCCAGGGCACAGCTGAGGGCGAGAATCGCGGTGGAGAGCCTCATGGGGATATCATCCTTAATCATAAAAGCACAAATGGGGCGCAGGCGGTCTGTTGCGCCTCCTGCGCTAATGAGAATATGAAACGGCAAAAGGATGCGCGTTATCGGGGCGGGAGAGAAGCCCTGATTATTAATAGTGTCCCGAGACGCCGTCTCACTGAGCCACGCTTTCGCGCCAGGCTGGCAGGCCAACCAGAGCTCATTTATGATAGCCTGCAGGATCCACCTCTATCGCAGGAAGTGCAGGGTTTATGTCTATTCAGAAAATTGCTCGTCTGGCCGGCGTTTCGGTGGCCACGGTGTCGCGGGTGCTGAACAACAGCGATACGGTAAAAGCCAAAAACCGTGAGCGCGTGCTGCAGGCGATCAAAGAGAGCAACTATCAGCCGAACCTGCTGGCGCGTCAGCTGCGAACCGCCCGCAGCAATATGATCCTGGTGATGGTCTCCAATATCGCTAACCCTTTTTGCGCCGAGGTGGTGAAAGGGATAGAAGAAGAGGCGGAGAAGAACGGCTACCGCATTCTGCTGTGTAATTCCGGGTCGGATCTGGCCCGCTCGACCTCGGGCCTGCAGCTGCTCTCCGGCAAAATGGTCGACGGCATTATTACCATGAACGCGCTCTCCAGCCTGCCGGAACTGACCACCATGATTGGCGATGCACCTTGGGTGCAGTGCGCGGAGTATGCCGATACCGGCAGCATCTCCTGCGTCGGGATTAACGACGTCGAGGCGGCTCAGGGGGCGGTGTCCCGACTGGCCGACGGCGGCCGCCGCCGCATCGCGCTCATTAATCACGACCTCAGCTATCGCTACGCCCGCCTGCGCGAGCGCGGCTATAAAAGCGTGCTGCACGTGCATGGCCTGGCGTATCAGCAGGTGACCTACGCGCAGGATCTTAGCGCGGCGGCCGGTAAACGGGCGATGGAGCAGCTACTGTCGCAAGACGAGAAGCCCGACGCGGTGTTTGCCGTTTCGGACTCCCTTGCCGCCGGGGCGCTGCGGGCAATTGACCAGGCTGGACTGCGGGTGCCGGAGGATATCGCGGTGATCGGCTTCGACGGCACCGAGCTGGCGGAAGTGGTCTCCCCGCAGCTGACCACCGTCGAACAGCCCTCCCGGGCGATCGGCCGTACGGCGGTGGATCTGTTAATGAAACGCATCGACGATCCCGACGCTGCCGTCGAGCGGGTGATGATGGACTGGCGCGTGATAGCCCGCGCCAGCGCCTGAGGTCAGCGGGAGAAGGCGCCCGCCAGCGCGCGAATGTCGTTGCCGGTGGGCGTCTGATGAATGCGTAAGCCAAACTCCTCCACCACGGCGAAGACATGATCGAAAATATCCGCCTGGATCCCCTCATATTCCGCCCACACCACGGTGTTGGTGAAGCAATAGATCTCGATCGGCAAGCCGTTGGCATCCGGCGCCAGCTGGCGCACCATCAGGGTCATATCCTGGCGGATGCGCGGATGATGACGTAAATACTCCTGCAGATAGGCGCGGAAGGTGCCGACATTGGTCATTCGCCGCTCATTGAGAACCGACTGTTCCCCGGCATACTGCTGGTTCCAGGCGCTAATCTCCTCGTGGCGCGAATCCATATAGGGTTTAAGCAACTTCGCCCGGATCAAGCGCTGCTGCTCCTGTTCATCGAGGAAATGAATGCTGGTGGTGTCGATGTTGAGGCTGCGCTTAATGCGGCGGCCGCCGGAGGCCGACATGCCGCTCCAGTTTTTAAACGAGTCGGAGACCAGCGACCAGGTCGGAATGGTGGTGATGGTATTATCCCAGTTACGTACCTTGACCGTAGTGAGGCCGATATCGATCACCGCGCCGTCGGCGCCGTACTTCGGCATCTCCAGCCAGTCGCCAAGCTTGAGCATATCGTTGGCCGAGAGCTGGATACCGGCCACCAGGCCAAGGATCGGATCTTTAAATACCAGCATGAGCACCGCGGCCATGGCGCCGAGCCCGCTAATCAGGATCGCTGGCGACTGGCCTATCAGCAGGGAAATAATCAGGATGCCGATAATAATCGCCGTCACCAGCTTAATTCCCTGGAATATCCCCTTCAGCGGCAGCTGAGAGGCGGCGGGAAATTTCTGCGCCAGCTTTAAGATCACATCCAGCAGCGAGAAGAAGGACAGCATGGCATATATCATCACCCATAGCTGAGCCACGGTGGTTAATATTTCTGCGGCCTCGCTGCCTTTTTGCAGCCACAGCACCGCCTGCACGTTGACGATGATCCCCTGCAGGGTAAAGGCCAGTCGGTGAAAGAGTTTATTCTGCGTGATGATTTGCAGCCACAGATGGCTGCTGGCCAATGCCCGTTTTTCAAAAGCGCGCAGCACCACTTTGTGCAATATCAGATGCACGACGACGGCGGTGAACAAGATAATGCCGAAGATAATCATCAGCGAGCGGGTGGGAGTTATTTCGATTCCTAAGGCGGCAATTTGCGATATTAATTCCTGCATAACGTCTCCTGAATATCCAGCGGGTATGATGACCGCTGGATAACGATTATGCAAATCACCGCCGCCGGTATTACGACGCTACCGTCGCCGGCTGTCGGTTGAGATGATGACGCAGCCACAGCGCGATGGCCCCCAGCAACAGCATCATAGCCACCTCGACCAGCAGAAAATCAATCAGCGCCTGCGGATAGTTTCCGCCGCCGCGACGGGCCAGCGCCAGGAACAGCGAGCCGAGGATAGCCGGCCCAAGGCCGAGAGTCGCCTGCTGCAGGGTACTGAGGATGGCGCTCCCGGCCCCGGCGTCGCAGGCGCTGATATCGCGCATGCCAATCCGGTAAAAGCTGTTGACGATCAGCGCCTGGCCGTAGCCGATCAGCGCCGTGGCGGGGACCAGCGTCAGGGCGGTGGTGGCGATCCCGAAGCGGGAGAAGGTGGCGCACAGCAGCAGTAGACCGGCGATCTGCACCGCCAGACCGGTCAGCAGGATCCGCCCCATGCTGTAGCGGGCGATAAGCCGCGGGGCATACAGCGCCGAAATAAAATAGGCCACGCCGAGGGCGATAAAGCTATTGCCGGACTGCCACGGCGCCATCCCCAGCCCCTCCTGCATGGTCAGCGCCATGCAGAACATAAAGCCGGACCAGGCGCTGAAAAACAGCAGGGCGATGGCTATCCCGAAGCGGATGCTGGTCAACTGCAGCAGACGCGGCGGCAGCAGGGGATGATCGCCGCGCTGCTGCTGGCGCAGGGCGCTCTGACGCATGGCGAACAGCAGCGGCAGGACCGCCACCAGCATCAGCTGCAGCCACAGCGGCCAGCGCAGCTCCGGACCGAGGGCCATCGGGAACAGCAGGCAGCAGAGGATGAGGGCGAGGTACAGCGTGCCCTGCCAGTCAATCCGCGACGGCGTCTCACGACGGGTTTCCGGCACATAGCGGCGGCTCAGGGCCAGCACCAGCAGGCAGATCGGCACATTGATAAAAAAGGCGTTGCGCCAGCCCAGTCCGGCGATGTCCGCCGATACCAGCCAGCCGCCGCCCATCTGTCCGACAATAAAGGCGATCCCGCCGATCCCGCCGTACAGGCTGATAGCCCGGGCGTGGGCCGGGCCTTTGAGGGTGACGTGCAGGGTGGCGAGGATCTGCGGCACAATCAGCGCCGCACCGGCGCCCTGCAGAGTGCGGGCGGCCAGCAGGGCGCTGATGCTGTTCGCTATGCCGCACAGCAGGGAAGCAATGCCAAAGAGCGCGACGCCCCACATAAAGAGGCGCCGGCGGCCATAGTTATCGCCAAGCTTACTGCCCATCGCCAGGCAGACGGCAAAGGCGACACCGTAGAGCGCGACGATAAGTTCCAGCTGCGTGGCGCTGGCCGCCAGGGTATGGGTGATGGCGTCCAGCGCCACATTGGTGATCGAGGTATCAATAAGCGGCAGCATCTGGCCGCCCAGCAGCAGCAACAGACCGGCGCGGCCGGGTGAAACAGCAGACGTTTTCATGGGAATCTCCATTGCGTCATTCAGCAGACCGACGTAGCATTACCGATAAATTAAACGGGTACCAGTTCCTGTCTATACTGGTACTGGAACTACCATGCTGGAGGGGTGATGACCACGATGCCGCAACGGGAGTCGACGTTCGCCGTGCCGGACGATCGGCGCAAACAGCTGGGGGCGTTTCTGCGCGCCCGCCGTGAAAGCCTCGATCCGCAGCGCCTGGGGTTACCCCGGGTGGGCCGCCGACGCACGCCGGGTCTGCGCCGGGAAGAGGTGGCGATGCTCGCCGACGTCGGCGTTACCTGGTACACCTGGCTGGAGCAGGGGCGGGAGGTGAATCCGTCGGAGGCAGTGCTGGTGGGGGTGGCGAATGCCCTGCAGTGCAGTCCGCTGGAGACCCGGCATCTGTTCGTGCTCGCCGGGCTGACCCCGCCGGAAGCCACCCAGGTGACGGCGTGCGAAGGCATCAGCCCCGGCACCCGCCGCATGCTGGACAGCCTGATGCCGCAGCCGGCCAGCATTCAAAAACCGAACTTTGATATTGTGGCCTGGAACGACAGCTTCTGCCGCCTGATGGGTGTCGATTTCGCCACCCTTGCGGAAGAAGATCGCAACTGCATTTATCTGTATCTGACCCATGAGACCTGGCGCAGCCGGATTGAAAATCGCGATGTGCTGCCGACTTTTGTCTCCTATTTCCGCGCCGCGATGGCCGAGCACCGTGGCGATCCGGCATGGGAAAACAAACTGGCGCGCTTTTTCGCCGCCTCGTCGGAGTTTGAAGCGCTGTGGCATCAGCGCTACGAGGTGCGCGGCGTGGAAAACCAGATTAAACATTTTAACCACCCGCAGCTCGGGCGATTCAGCCTGCAGCAGATGTACTGGTATTCGGCGCCGCGCAATGGTTCGCGTCTGCTGGTCTACCTGCCGATGGACGAGGCGGGCGAGCAGGCGCTGGCGTGGCTGGACCAACATTCATGACAAGGACTCAGATGGTTGAGAATGTGCCATCTTCGGGTATTGCCCGGCCGGGCTGCTGGACGGTTCCCTCTCCCTCCGGGAGAGGGCCAGGGTGAGGGAAAGCACTGCAGGGAAGTCTTTTATGTTATCTGCGACTTCAGCGCACATTGCGCTCCCGGTTAGTCTTCTGCGTTATATCTCTCATGGCGCAGGGAGCGCACAGGGGGCGGCCAGTCGCCGCCGCCCCCTGTACCCCCGGGCTCCGGCCAGCAACATCGCCACTTCGTGGTGCCTTCGACTTATCCCTGCAGGCTTCGGGTCGGGCCGAGGCAGCGTCCATGCAAAACACGGCCCTCAGCCCGCATCCATGCGGGCTGCCCCGGCCTGCCGGGAACGTCTCAGCGATGTTGAGGCCGCCAGCACCGGCAGTTTCAGCAGCCCCAGGACCCGCGGTGATTTGGGTTTGTAGGCCGGGTAAGGCGTACGCCGCCACCCGGCAAAAAGGCGAGCACATTAGCGAAAACAGGTTTGTCATCAGTCTCAAGGAATGCCTATGAACGTAACCCGAAAAGAGCAGCGCATTATTCAGCGCGCGCTGAACGCCTGGCAGGCCAGCGGGGAGTTAACCCCGGCGGACAGTCAGCGGCTGGCGCACACGCTGCGCGTCTCCCCCTTCGACTGGCGGCGCCTGAGCCGCTATGCCTTCTGGACCGCGCTGGCCTGCGTGCTGATTGCTCTGGGCAGTCTGTTTGCCGACAGCGAACTGGTGGCGTGGCTGCTGAGCCTGTTCAGCCACTCGGCGCTGACGCGGATCCTGCTGCCTGCACTGCTGGCAGTCGCCTGCTACGGCTGGGGTTTTCGCCGCCAGCAGCGGGAGACGCAGTGGCACTACAGCACCGAGGCGATTTTGTTTCTGGGCGTCGTCTTTACCGCGGTGGCGCTATGGCAGTTGGGTGAACGGCTGGATAACGGCAGCGGCCATATCGCGCCGCTGTTTCTGGCCGGATGCATGATTTACGGCGCTATCGGCTATGTTGCCCGCTCCGGGCTGGTGTGGCTTTTTTTTCTGCTGGCGCTGGGTAACTGGTTTGGCGCAGAAACCGGCTACGTCTCGGGGTGGGGCGCCTACTGGCTGGGCATGAACTACCCGATTCGCTTCGTCCTGTTCGGCGGCGCGCTGCTGGCGCTCTGCTACGGCGCGCAGTCCCTGCTTCGCCAGCGGCAGCTGTTTACCGTCAGCAAGGCGATGGGCCTCACGTATCTGTTTATTGCGCTGTGGATCCTGTCGATTTTCGGCAATTACGACGCTGACAGCTGGTACAACGTAAGCCAGGCGCGACTCCTGCCGTGGGGGCTGCTGTTTGCCGCGGCGGCCGGCGTCTGCATTTTTATCAGTCTGAAAACCGATGACGCAATGCTGCGCGGCTTTGGGTTAACCTTCCTGGCGATCAATCTCTATACCCGCTTCTTTGAGTTTTTCTGGAACGGGATGCACAAGGTGCTGTTTTTCCTGATCCTTGCCGTCTCGCTGGCGGTGATTGGCCGCTATGCCGAGCGCATCTGGCACGCGGGGAACGTTAAGCCATGAAAAATTAAGCGCTTTTAAAGAAGTGTGGCTGACGGCAGCGACGTCCTGCGCGAATTGTCGTATAAGCGAATTTTACGCTTTTGACAGGGGAGCGAGATGAACAAGGAGTCGATTTTTCGCCAGCTAGAACAACGGATCGCCGGGCGAGCGCTGACGGCGGAAGCGCTGGGCGAGTTTAACGCTATGGCCATTGCCGATAGCTTGAAGCAAAAACGCAGCATCATCAGCCATCATCTGAATAATCTCCATCGCGAGCAGCGGGTGGTCAAAGTGAATGGTCGCCCGGTGCTGTTTTTACCCGTTACCGTTCTGCGCGATCATCACCGCCTGGCGGTTCGGCACGGCGAATACGCCTCCATTCAGGCGCTGTGCGCGGAGCGTCAGGATAGTCTGGCGCAGCTGATTGGCGCGCAGGGCAGCCTGCAGGAAGCATTGCGCCAGTGCAAGGCTGCCATCAGCTACCCTGGCGCAGGTCTGCCGCTGCTGCTGCGGGGCCCTACTGGCACTGGGAAAAGTTTTCTAGCTCGCCAGCTCTGGCACTACGCAATAGATGAAGGCATTTTACCTGCCGATGCGCCTTTTACCGTATTTAACTGCGCCGAGTACGCGAATAATCCAGAACTACTGACCTCGAAGTTATTTGGTCATGCGAAGGGGGCCTTTACCGGCGCCGATAAAGCCGTTCCTGGTCTTATCGAGACCAGCAACGGTGGGGTGTTGTTTATCGATGAGGTTCATCGGCTGCCGCCCGAAGGTCAGGAAAAGCTGTTTCATTTTATGGATAACGGTAGCTGGCGCCGGCTGGGGGAGAGCACCGATGAGCGCAGCGCCACGGTGCGGCTAATTTTTGCTTCAACCGAGGATCTGGAAAAACATTTCCTGGCGACCTTTATTCGCCGTATTCCGGTAATTGTAAAAATTCTGCCGATCGCTGAACGCGGCCAATTCGAGCGGCTGGCGTTTATCCACCACTTTTTCCGCCGTGAAGCCCAGCGTTTGAACCACGATCTGGCGCTGGATGGCGAAATCGTCAGCCAGCTCATGCGTGAAACGCTTGAAGGAAATGTCGGTGGGCTGGAAAATTTGATTCGCAATATTTGCGCCAGCGCCTGGACATTTGGCGAACGTGATAGCGGTCTTTTACACATAAAAGCGGGTTTGCTGCCCGACCGATTACTGGCGGATGCGCCTTTTTCCCTTCAGCAAAATAGCGAGCGGGTTATGATTTACCGCGATGGCGACGCGCAGCCTCTTTTTTCTGGTCGTCACCATGAATACCAACGGCTAACGGAAAATATTTGTAGCCTGTGCGAGGAGTTGGCTCAGGATAATATTAGCGTGCGGACCTTTGAAAAGCTTATTTATCAGAACGTGACGCTCTATCTTGATGCGCTGATGAATCAGGAGAGTACGGTCTCTCTGCAGGACAAACGGCTGCGCTTTATTGAAGATGTGGGCAAAGCAATCGCTGTCAATTATGACCTTCAGCTAAATGTCGAATTCGCTTATCTTACCGGCCGCTACCTCACCAGCCTCCCTCTGGCGCCGCGTAGCGTTGCTGAGCCCGTGCGTCTGGTGATGCAGCGCTGGCTGGACTCCTCGGCGGGGCTGGCGCAGCGTATCGCGGAGAAACTACTGGATGTCGTCAATAATAAATACGATCTGCTCATCGATACGCTTGACCGCCTGGCGGTTGCCGCTATCGTCAGCAATGCGATTGATGCGACCAGCGGCGGAAAAGTGAAAGCGCTGATAATCGCCCACGGTTATTCGACCGCCAGCAGCATTGCCGGCGTTGCCAACCGCCTGATTGGCGAGAAGATCTACCAGGCCATGGATATGCCGATGGAGGTGGCGTTTAACGATGTCAGTCGCGCCGTGGTTGATTATCTCCAGCATACGGACACGCGTGCGGGTGTGATGGTGCTTATTGATATGGGCTACACCAAGGAGATTGCCGATGCGCTTTTGTCGGTGATTCACGGCCCGCTGGTGGTGGTGGATAACGTCACGACCCGCATGGCGCTGAACGTTGCCAGCGAGATCGCGCTGGGAAAAAACATCGAACAAATCGCCGAAGAGATCGTGCCGCTTAATCAGTCGCGTTGGGATGTGTTCTGGCCCGCAGAAAAAAAAGAGCGTGCGCTGTTGGTGACCTGTATTACAGGTATCGGTACCGCATTTAAATTTAAAAATCTGATGGAGAAGAGCCTGCTCAACGATTTTGATATTAACATCATCGCCTGCGAGTATACGCGCTTAAAAAACAGTCGTACGGCGGTATCGTTGCTCCACCAGTATGAAGTTATTGCGGTCGTGGGTACCCACGACCCGCAGCTGGCCGGAGTGCCCTGGGTTGGCATTGAGGAACTACTTGGCGAGCAGGGACATCGACATCTGAGTCAGCTCTTAAGCGGCTATCTTAATGAAAAGCAAATTGCGCTGATTAATAAAAATATGGTTCGTGAGTTTTCGCTGCATAACGTTGTCAACTCTCTGACGATACTGAATGCCGGAAAAACCATGGGGCATATCGAAACCATTATCGCTGAGTGGCAAAATACGCTTGGTTTTCATTTTAATAATAACTTAATTATCAGTTTATATGTGCATCTCAGCTGTATGATTGAGCGTCTGGTAATGCGTAATGAAATTAGCCATTATAAAGATCTTGAGCGATTTACCCGCCAGCATGGCGAATTTATTGCCATGGTGAATCACTCGTTCCAGCGTCTGAAAATACTCTATAACGTGGCGCTACCGGTAGCGGAAATTGGCTATATTCACGATATTTTTGAATTGCGTATTGAAGATTTTAGCTGGTAATTCTCAACGCAGCCCCGGAGAGTTACGCCGGGGCTGGCAGGCGGTTAGCGAATCAATATTCGACTTTCCACATATAGCGGCGGGTGGTCAGCGGGTGGTTGCGGGCGGTGGCCAGCGCCAGGTTGTAAACATCCAGTACGCAGTTGTGCAGCAGGCCGCAGAAATATTCGCGCACGCTGGCGTGCAGTGTGTCGATTCCCACCTTTTCCACGTCAATAATCTGCAGTTTTCCCTGGTAACGTTCGATAAAGCGGATCGCGCGGTCATCCAGCGGGCGTGTGCGGCCGCTGCTTTTTAATAAAATAAACGGCGTTCCCGCTTCGGTAATCTCAAAGGGACCGTGGAAATACTCGCCGCTATGGATGCTCGCGGAGTTAATCCACTGCATCTCCAGCAGAATACAGATGGATTCCTGATGCGCGGCGCCGAATGAGGGGCCGCTGCCCATCATGTAGATGACCTTTTCGCTCTTCCAGGCTTCGGCAAAATGGCGCGCATCCGCCTGAACCTGCTGCTGAGCGCCGCGTACCACGGATTCAAAACTGGCAAAGGCGCTGACCATCTCATCGTAATGGGCGTATCCCTCAGTTTGCGCAAGCACTTCCAGCGCCAGCCACAGGCTGTATGCCGCTTTTTGCTGCGTCGGATCGACGGTTTCGGGATAGCGCGCCCAGCAGTATTCAATAGTGTAATCGCTGTGTTCGCACAGCGGCGTGCCGGGGGTATATACCAGTCCAATAGTGGCGGCGCCTTTCTGACGCGCGATGCGGGCGGCTTCCACCGTTTCAGCGGTGTTGCCCTGCTGCGAGGCGAGGATCACTACGCTGTTTTTACCTAACGCGTTCGGCGTCGCGTGGACAAATTCATTACTGGTAACATAGCCGACAGCCAGCTTTTTAGCTTCACAATCGAGAAAATATTTCCCCGGCCAGAAACCGGTTAATGAACCACCGCAGCCAACAAACCATACGCGCTCAATGTGCTGCTTAGATAAAATATCGCGAATAATAGTATGTGCGTTTTTATGAGCTATAGACATATTGGTCTCCTTGAGATGTAACGGGTCCTCCGCTGAATAGCGGATAACTTTTACTATGCGTCAATTAATTGGGTTGTTTACTTTTCATTTTCTGGTGGAACTGCGGATCCTTCGGTATCGCGGGATCGATGCCCTTCACTGGTGGCAGTCGGGCACAAACCATTTGTAACGGAATGATATATTCAAAGACCGCAAAGTCGGGATCGTTAATAAATGCGAAGGGCATATTTTTGCCGTTATTTTCGACTTGTGGACCAATGCGATAAATATGCTGAGTCCAGCCGCCAAGTATTTCCGCCAGGCGATCCTGACGCTCATCGGGAAACGGATCGAGCATGATCAGGGTAGAGCGCTCGTCGAAGGCGTTATAGATCCCGTGGATGAACTCCTCAAATTCGTAACCGGCAACCGGACAGCGTAGCGTTTCAAGCATCTTTAGCGCACCTTCCTGAACGGTGCCAAACAGCCTTGCCGGACCGGTCAGGCGAATGTCCGCGCTGTCGATAAGCGGTCGGGCATGGTTGAGAACCCACGCCTGCGAGGCCTCAATGAGCGTCGGCAAATGATTAAACGTGGTATCCATGCGGATGAGTAGCGCTTTGCGCTCCTCATCGCTCAGGCGCCGCTGGCGACTGGCGACAGCAAGCGCCAGCAGCATCAGATTAAGTATGGTGCAGTGATACCCTTTGGTTTTAGCGCCAGCCCGCTCTTCTCCACAGGGTACTGTTAAGACCAAATCTGCCGCCCGGTCGATAACGGCTGGCGCTTCCCCGGCCATGGAAGCGGTGAGATGCCCGGCTGCCCGGGCGCGTTCCATTGCGGCGAGGGTAGAGAGGCTGCCGCCTCCCTGAGAAATGCCGATGACCAGCGCTTTGTCGCTGAGGGTCAGCGCCGAATCATCCAGCAGAAAAGGCCAGTAGACATCAACGGGTAGCCCGCACCACTGCTGCATAAACGAGCGGGCGGTCAGCGCGCCGTGATAAGAGGTACCGGAGCCGGTCAGGATAATACGCGTGATGCCGCGCTCCGTTAGCGCTTTCGCCGCCTGCCAGAGATCTTCCCGCGTCTGCGTCAGCATAGCGAGCAAACGGGCGGGTGTTTCATTCATATAGTCTTCTACGTGCATGGGTGATATTCCTCTTCTTAAAGCAGGCCTAGCGCGCTGGCCGCCATGCCAAACGCGACGGTTCCTAGCAGGATCCAGTTAATATTGACTCCCTTACGGATCAACTTGTACATCCCGAGGGTGAAAAGCAGCGGCAGCAGCGAAGGAAGAATTTTGTCAATAAACTCCTGCGCCTTCATGGTGGTCTGCCCGGCGGTAAAGCTGAGCGGGGTGGTGATATCTATCATGCTGGCGGTCATCGCGCCGACGACCATGAGGCCAACAATTGATGCGATATAGGTCACCCGGTCCATAAGGCCGCTTTGGTAAATTCTCATCAGCCAGGTCGTACCCGCCCGGTAGCCGAGCTTCAGGCCATACCAGCGGCACAAAAGATGCGGCAGGTTATAAACTAACAGCGCCAGTATCGGTCCCAGCAGGCTGCCCTGCTGGGCGAAATAGATACCCATCCCGGCGGCGATAACCTTTAATGATCCCCAGAAAATGGAGTCGCCGATGCCCGCCAGCGGTCCCATCAGGCTGGTTTTAATCGCGTTTATCGACTCCTCATTAAATTCGGGGTTACGCTGGTTCTCTTCTTCCATGGCAATCGACAGGCCGAAGATAAAGGTCGAGAGATGGGGCGTGGTGTTAAACAGCACCAGATGACGCTGCAGGGCGCGCCCCAGCTCCGTTGGGTCCTGATAGATACGCTTCAGGGCTGGTGACATGGCAAAGGCGTAGCCCATATGCTGCTGGCGCTCGTAGTTCCACGAGCCCTGTAGCGTAAAGGAGCGCCAGAACACGCTGCGTAAATCGCGGGCGGTGATGCGGCTTGCGTCATCGCTTTGCGGCTGGTTAGCGCCAGTCACAGTTTGCGTCATTTCGCTCATGATTAGCTCTCCTGCTGCTTAAGATTAAGGAACTGGCTGATGATAAATGCCAACACCACAGCGAATAGCGCAATGGCGATGATATCCAGTTTGGTATATGCCGCTATCAGAAATCCCAGACCGAGATACGGCATCAGTTTGCTGCTGAGCATCATGCTGATCAGCAGGGCGAAGCCGAGCGCTGGCAGGATCTTACTGGCGACGATCAATCCGTTGGTTATCACCGGTGGAATGGCCTCCAGGAACCAGCTTACCGCCGAAGAACCAAGCAGAATGGCAAAAAAAACCGGTAGAAATCCGTTTAAAAAATAGAGTAGCGTCGGACCGGCGAGGTGCATCAGGCCGACCATTCGGGTATTACCCTGTGCCGCATAGCGATCCGCCAGATGACCAAAGCGGGCGTTCACCACGCGCACCAGGATGCCCAGCGTCTGCGCCAGCATTGAGACAGGGATGGCGATGGTGAGCGCAGCCTCCGGACCGCGGCCGGACATGATCGAAAACGCGGTGGCCAATACGGAGCCGGTCACGATATCTGGCGGGTGCGCGGCGCCGATGGCGACGTTGCCGAGGAAAATAAGCTCCAGCGTAGCGCCAATCAGAATCCCCTCATGCAAATTACCGCAGACCAGACCGGTGAGGGCGCACATCACCAGCGGTCGATCGATCATTGATACCCCAAGCAGGCGGCCATCAAGTATCCCCAGAGCGGCGATCAGGCCGAGTAACGTTGCGGTGAGCAACATAGTGACCTCCGAAGTTAAAGTTGGTCGTTAAGGAGTTCAGCCGAGTGGGCGGGTACCTGACGCATCTCCAGCCGAATGCCTTTTTCTTTTAGCGCTCTGCTATGGGCGATTTCCTCGTCGGTCAGATAGATGGCCTTGCCGAATTGTCTTGCCCCTTCCTTCTGTGGCAGACCACCGTAATTAATTGCGCTAATTTCCGGGATTTTTTCCACTAGCGCGAGGGTTTCCGCAGTATTGCCAAGGACCACCATGACTTTTTTATGATCCAACTTGCCGCTGTTAAGCTTTTCCGCCGCTTGTTCAACGGTGGCGATGTCCAGCGTGACGCCCGCTGGCTTTGCCAGGTTAAGCGACATCGTAATGAAGGCATCCGCCGCGGCTTTGGCGTTGGCGACGATGATATGGTCGATATCCAGCGCTCGGGTCCAGGCAAAAACCACCTGGCCGTGCAGCAGCCGATAATCAATGCGCACGAGTTTAATCATGAGATTCTCCCTGTGGGTCAGAGGATGGTTGTGTTATTAGAGGATTGATGAAAACAATGGATTCACGCGCCGCGCTGGTGGCGTAGATAATCGCGGCCTCGGTAGTGGCTTCTTCGCACAGCAGAAACTCCAGCAGCAGAGTCAGATTGATGCCGGCGACCACGAAAACGTTGCGATGTCGCATCAAGACGCTCACGGCGCTATTGTTAATACTGCCGCCAAGCAGGTCGGTGAAGATCACCACTTCATCACCATTCGCCTGGACGATGAGATGCTCCAGGGTTTGCTCCAGCTGTTCGGTGGTCACGATATCTTCGTCATAGGCGCAGACCGGGATAACGCCGTGTTCATCGCCAATCAGCAGCGACAAACTGTTCACCAGTCCGCGAGCAAAATGGCCGTGGCTGGCCACATAGATATGTTTCACCCGGTTTCTCCTTCATCCAGATAGCGGTATCTGTTAAGAGCAAAGGGCGTGCCAGAAATAAAAAATATTATTTATCAATTAATTAAACCAGCTGGTTCACACTAAAGGCGTTATTCCTGGCACAAGCGGGCTCATTAGCGCCAGAAACCTGGCACAAACGGCAGAAAAAGAGGGGAAAGAGTGGGGGAAGAAAGTCCCGGGCGAGACGCTGCTGCGCCATGGCCCGGGCGTTCCCGGCAGAAGGGAATTAAATCTCGGTAATGGTCGTCGACTGCGGCAGACGCGACTTCGGCAGGGTAGCGTTGAAATCCTCCACGCTATGGTGGCCAACCGGGACCACCACCAGGCTGGTGTAGCCCTTGGCTTTCAGGTCAAACTCCTCATCGAGGATCGCAAAATCAACCCCTTCGATCGGCACGGCGTCGAGGCCCATCGCCGCTACGCCCAGCAGGAAATTGCCGACGTTGAGATACACCTGCTTCGCCATCCACTGATCGTCATCTTTCAGCTCTTTGCGGTGCATATCGGCAAAGAAGGTGCGACCCTTGTGGTTAGCGGCTTTTGCGTCAGGAGTGGCGAAACGGCCATCGGCCTCTTCCTGATCCACGACGCGCTGCAGCCAGGCGTCGTCCATCGCGGTTTTCGCGCAGAACACCACCACGTGCGAGGCGTCAAGAATTTTACGTTCGTTGAACACGTAGGTACCGCTGGCGGCTTTCGCCACGCGGGCTTTGCCTTCATCGGTGCTGGCAACGATAAAGTGCCACGGCTGGGAGTTGGTGCTTGACGGGCTGTACTGCAGCAGCGTTTTCAGCTGTTCCGCTTCCCCGGCAGTCAGCTTTTTCGTGGCGTCAAAGGCCTTGGTGGAATAGCGCTTCAAAGCGACCGATACGATATCCATAACTCTTCCTCACAGTTTACAGCACCTTACCGGTGCGTTCAGGAGAGGAAGAGTACAGCGAAGATCGCAAAATGATAAGGGTGAAAAATGCGATAACACTTATCGCGTTTGGCTGAAAATCAGCGCGGACGCAGGCGCTGCTGCGCCTTTTTGCTCAGCTTGTTCACCACCTGGTGCCACGAATCGTCAATCAGCTCGGCCAGCAGATCCTCGCTGATGTCGTCGCCCGGCACCACCGTGATCCAGTGTTTCTTGTTCATATGGTAGCCGGGTTCGATACTGCGATAAATTTCCTGATTGAGCAGCGACTTCTGCGGCTCGGCCTTCAGGTTGACCAGCGCCCGCCCGCGAATGGTCATGGTGATCATAAAGATGCGGCCGTCGACCTTAAACACATCGTACTCCGGCCCAAAGGGCCAGCAGTGTTCGGTAAACGGGTAGGTCAGGGCGATACGGTGAGCGCAGGGATGCAGTGTTTCCGGCGTCATTAGGCGTCCGCCTCATGCAGGGCGTTCCACATGGCTTCAAAACCGAGGGCGATAATCTCCCGGGCGCGCTGCGGATCGTGGCTGGCGAATTCGATGGTGGTTTCCGCCAGCGACAAAAACAGGGCGTCGCCAAAGGCGCGATACGCCTCGCTGAGGAATATCTCTTTCACCGACAGCTGGCACATTTCGTTGAGCTCCGGAAAGCTCTCTTTCACCTGGCGGCGGGTTTCGTCAGTGATGCGCTCGCTGAGCGCCATACGGCGGATCGCCTTGTGCTCCATCGGGTTGCGCACGCCCCAGTCGATATAGCTGTTCCAGATATTGCGCGCATTCTCTTTCGGGCGCTTCTCGTCCGGATCCAGCCCGGCGATCATGGTGCGCACCAGGCGCAGCTTAATGGCGAGGTACAGTTCGTTGAGCAACTCATCCTTGGTAGCGAAATAGCGAAACAGCGTCCCCTCGGCCACACCGGCGCTGCGGGCGATGGCCGACGTCGAGGCGGCGATGCCGGACTGGGCGAAAGCCGCGGTGGCAGCTTCCAGTAACGCTTGCTTTTTATCTTCACTCTTTGGACGAGCCACTACTTTTTTCCTCATGCAGGTTTAAACAAACCGCCGATCTTTGCACGTCTGACCTGGTTGCTGCAACGGCGGAACGCAAAAATTGAAAATCGTCTTGACGACTTTCATCACATTCCTAATAATGAGTGCGTACTCACTCATAATCAAGTTATATCATAAAGCCTCCGGGATGGGGGCTTTTGTCTGGTCAGGATATGAACCGTGTCACTTTCAGCGTGGTCGCCATCATGTTACTCGCAGTAGCAACGACATTGCCGTTTGTCCTCAATGCCGGTTTTGGTAAGGCGCCGCAGGGGGCACAGCTTAGCCAGGTGGAAGCGTCCCCCCACTACCGGGATGGCCAGTTCCATAACCAGCTGCCCACGCCGGGGTTCACCGGGCAAAAAAATATGCTGGCGGCATGGTGGGATTTCCTGATGACTAAACGGGAAAACGCCCGTCCCGCGCAGCCGCTGCCGCTGGTGAAGACCGATCTGGCGACGCTGCCCCTCGGGCAGGACGTGATGGTCTGGCTCGGCCACTCCTCCTGGTATCTGCAGCTGGCGGGAAAACGCATCCTGATCGACCCGGTGTTCAGCGATTACGCGGCGCCGTTCTCCTTTATTAATAAAGCTTTTCCCGGCGACTATCCGTGGCGGGCGGAAGGGATGCCGGAGATCGATCTGCTGATCATCTCCCACGATCATTACGACCATCTGGATTACGCCACCATCCGCGCTCTGCTGCCGAAAATTAAGCGGGTCATTACGCCGCTGGGGGTTGGCTCGCACCTGCGTTACTGGGGGATGGACGGGGCGCTGATTACCGAAGCGGACTGGCAGCAGGCGATTCCGGTTAACGACGAGCTCACCGTCCACGTCCTGCCGGCGCGGCACTTTTCCGGCCGTGGGCTGAAGCGCAACCAGACGCTGTGGGCCAGTTTTCTGTTCGTTACCCCGCAGCAAAAGATTTATTACAGCGGCGACAGCGGCTATGGGCCGCACTTTAAAGCGATAGGCGATGAATTTGGTCCGGTCGATCTGGCGATCATGGAGAACGGGCAGTATGACCAGGACTGGAAATATATTCACATGATGCCGGATGAAACAGCTCAGGCCGCCGACGACCTGCGCGCTCGCGCGGTGCTGCCTGGGCATGCAGGACGATTCGTTTTGGCGAAACACAGCTGGGATGAACCGTATCAACGGCTGGCGGCTGCCAGCGAAGGAAGGGCCTGGCGTCTGCTGACGCCTGTGCAGGGCGAGCCGGTGTGGGTCGCCGATAAGACGCAATCATTTAACGCCTGGTGGCGCTAAGCGCCAGTGCAGTATCAGAGGAGAGAGCATATGACGATTTCCGCTCAGGTGATTGATACTATCGTCGAGTGGATTGATGACAACCTGCATCAACCGCTGCGTATTGATGATATCGCTCGCCATGCCGGGTATTCGAAATGGCATCTGCAACGGCTGTTTTTACAGTATAAAGGGGAGAGCCTGGGGCGCTATATTCGCGAAAGGAAGCTGCTGCTGGCCGCCCGCGATCTGCGTGACACCGATCAGCGGGTCTACGATATCTGCCTGAAGTATGGCTTCGATTCGCAACAGACCTTTACCCGCGTCTTCACCCGGACCTTCAATCTGCCGCCGGGCGCCTACCGTAAAGAGAACCACAGTCGCGCCCACTGAGGCGCGCCCTTCCTGGTTTAGCGTTCGAGCGAAAACCAGCGACGCCACACCCAGCGCAGCACCAGATACTCAATGGCGCCCAGTGCTAAGAACCACAAACAAAACAACACCGTATAAAGCTGGTTGAGATCCATCATATGGAATGTCTCAACCAGCTTTTGCGCCAGCGTCAGGCCCAGCGACGGCGCGGGCAACAGCAGACAGGAGAGCAGAGCCAGGAGCAGGATCCCGGCGGCGGAGAGGAGCGTTTCCAGCGGATGTTTCATGTCATGTTAATCATCAGTTAAAAAACATATTGTCCGGCAAAATAATCCCTAACGCAATATGCTTTGTATTTTACTCGCCTTAATGCGCTTCTGTTTAATATTATGGCCTGCCTTTTATTCCCATGTTAATTAATCTGAAATAATTTGTAATTAAATTAAAATCAGTCTCCTGTAAATTACTGTCATTATTATGCCAGCGCTTTTACAAAACTATAAGTGCTATATCCCACCAGCGTGGCAGCGATGATGGCCAGCAGGATGTACAGCGCCAGACGGCGTCCGCGGTAGATTCCAAACATATTTAACCTCGTTTAGTTTTGGTTTATTAATATTCTGTAATAGTTGGCTCGTGGAATTAACTTACCACATATTTTTTATTTTGCGAAAAATTTAGGCTTGTATTGGTTCACATTTTTATCGGCTTTTTCGCCACCTTTTACTGCATTGGCCAGGAATGATTTCAGGCTTTCCGACTCACGGAATTTATAAGGAAAATGTAATTTGACCAAGATGAATAACCCAAAGTTTACGACGCCCTCGGGCGACACCGCGCCACGGCAGGTCTGGCAGCAGACCGTTGACGCAGTGCTGGCGCAGACCAAAAGCCAGGCCGCTGGGTTAAGTTCCGCAGACGCCGCCGAGCGCCTGAATAGCTGTGGGCCGAACGCGCTGCCGGAAAAGAAAGGGAAACCGGCCTGGCTGCGCTTTCTTGCCCACTTTAACGACGTACTGATTTACGTGCTGCTGGCCGCCGCGGCGCTGACTGCCATCATGGGTCACTGGGTCGATACCCTGGTGATCCTCGGCGTGACGGTGATTAACGCCCTGATCGGCCATATCCAGGAGAGCAACGCCGAAAAGTCCCTGCAGGGGATCCGCAACATGCTCTCCAGCGATGCCCGCGTCCAGCGTAACGGCAAACATGAGACTATCCCGACGCGCGACCTGGTTCCGGGGGATATCGTTATCCTGCGCGCCGGCGACCGCGTGCCGGCGGACATGCGGCTAATTGAAACGCACAACCTGCGGGTGGAAGAGGCGATCCTCACCGGCGAGTCGACGGTGGTGGATAAAATCACCGACGCGCTGGAAGGCGACCTGCCGCTGGGCGACCGGGTGAACATGGTCTTCTCCGGGACCACCGTCAGCGCCGGCGGCGGCGTCGGCGTGGTGACCGCCACCGGCGCGCAGACCGAACTCGGCCACATTAACCAGATGATGGCGGGCATTGAGAAGCACCGCACCCCGCTGCTGGTGCAGATGGATAAGCTCGGCAAAGCGATTTTCGTCATTATCCTCGCCATGATGGTGGCGCTGTTTATCTTCAGCCTCGCGCTGCGGGATATCCCGATGGGCGAGCTGCTGCTGTCGCTGATTAGCCTGGCGGTGGCCGCGGTACCGGAAGGACTGCCGGCGATCATCTCAATTATTCTGTCGCTCGGCGTGCAGACGATGGCGCGCAAGCGGGCGATTATCCGTAAGCTGCCGACCGTGGAAACCCTCGGCGCCATGACCGTGGTCTGCTCGGATAAAACCGGCACCCTGACGATGAACGAAATGACCGTCAAGGCGATCATCACCGCCGACTGCTGCTACCGGGTGGAAGGCGACAGCTATGAGCCGCAGGGGCGGATCTTCCTTGAGGGGAGCGATGAGCCCGTGCAGGTTCAGCCGGGTACCGTGCTGGAGACCTGGCTGCGCACCATCGACCTGTGCAACGACAGCCAGCTTATCCAGGATGAGCGCGGCCTGTGGGGGATCACCGGCGGGCCAACCGAAGGGGCGCTGAAGGTGCTGGCGGCGAAAGCGCAGCTCCCGGCGGTGGAGGCCCGTCTGGTGGCCAAGATCCCCTTTGACTCGCAGTACAAATATATGTCCACGCTGCAGCACATCGATGGCGATGCCCGGGTGTTAATCACCGGTGCGCCGGACGTCATCTTCGGCATGTGCCGTGAGCAGATGAGCCGCCAGGGCGCGGTGCCGTTCGAGGCGCAGTACTGGGAAGAGGAGATGGCGCGCTTCGCCCGTCAGGGGCTGCGCATGGTGGCGGCGGCCTGTAAGCCGGCCAGCCTTGATGCCACCACGTTGAACCATGAGGATCTGCAGGAGGGACTGATTTTCCTCGGCATCGCCGGAATGATGGATCCGCCGCGTCCGGAAGCTATTGACGCTATCCACGCCTGCCAGACCGCCGGCATCCGCGTGAAGATGATCACCGGCGACCACCCGCAGACGGCGATGAGCATCGGCCAGATGCTGGGGATCACCAACAGCAGCCAGGCCATGACCGGCTACCAGCTGGAGCACATGGACGATGCGGCGCTGGCGAAGGCGGCGGTGGAGTACGACATCTTTGCCCGCACCAGCCCCGAGCATAAGCTGCGCCTGGTGAAAGCCCTGCAGGATAACGGCGAAGTGGTCGGCATGACCGGCGACGGCGTCAACGACGCGCCGGCGCTGCGCCAGGCCGACGTGGGTATCGCGATGGGTATCAAAGGTACCGAAGTCACCAAAGAGGCGGCTGACATGGTGTTGACCGATGATAACTTCGCCACCATCGCCAGCTCGGTAAAAGAGGGCCGTCGGGTCTATGACAACCTGAAGAAGACCATCCTCTTCATCATGCCGACCAACCTGGCGCAGGGGCTGCTGATCATCATCGCCCTGCTGGCGGGGAACATGATTCCGCTGACCCCGGTGCTGATCCTGTGGATGAACATGGCGACGTCGGCGACGCTCTCCTTCGGCCTGGCCTTTGAGGCCGCGGAGCGCAACGTGATGAACCGCCCGCCGCGTAAAACCGGCCAGCACGTGATGGATGGTTTCGCCGTGTGGCGGGTGGCTTTTGTCGGGTCTATGATTGCTATTGCCGCCTTTATCCTTGAGGCCTGGCTGGCGCCGCGCGGCCACAGTCCGGAGTTTATCCGCACCGTGCTGCTGCAGATGCTGGTGACGGCGCAGTGGGTCTACATGATCAACTGCCGCAGCAGCGACAGCTTCTCCCTGAGCATGGGCCTGCTGCGCAACAAAGGCATCTGGCTGGTGACCGGTGTCCTGCTGCTGATGCAGCTGGTGATTATCTATGTCCCGCTGATGCAGAACATGTTTGGCACGGAAGCGCTGCCGCTGCGCTACTGGTTTGTCACCCTGGTCATCGGCATCGCCATGTTCCTGGTGGTGGAAATCGAGAAGCGTCTGACGCGCCGGTTCCGCAAAACGGCCTGATCGATCTCGCGCGCCTCGCCGCAGGCGCGCGTTACTGTCGCAAGGATCCCCTATGATTAAAACCTTCCGCTTTGCGCTGCTGGCTAGCGCCCTGGCCAGCAGCGCCCTGACGGCCACCGCCGCGCCGGCGGTGCCGGTCCGCGTCGCCACAGCCGAACTGGCTCCTCATGCTGAAGAACGCGCCATCCCCGGACGGGTCGAGGCAATCCGCGCCGTCGACATTCGCGCGCGCACCGAAGGGGTGATTGTTCAGCGCCACTTCCAGGACGGGCAGTATGTGACCGAGGGCGACCTGCTGTTTACCCTCGACGACGCACAGCCCCGCGCGGCGCTGGCCCTGGCGCAGGCCGAGCTGAAAAGCGCAGAGGCCTCATTACGCCAGTCGCAACAGCTGCTCACTCGCTACGAGCGACTCATCAACAACCACTCCATCAGCCGCAACGACGTCGACACAGCCCGGATGCAGCGCGACGTCGCCGCCGCCGCTGTGCAGCAGGCGAAAGCCCGCGTCGAGGCCCAGCAGATTGTGCTCAGTTATACCCGGATTGCGGCGCCGGTGACCGGACGGGTGGGCCACAGCGCCTTTCACGTCGGGACGCTGATTAACCCATCCAGCGGAGTGCTGGTGGACATTGTGCAGCTGGATCCGGTGCGGGTCTCGTTCGCCCTCGACGAAGCCGCGTTTTTCAGCAAAACCGGCCAGCATGCCGACATCCACGCTCTGAAGCAGGCGTGGCTGGCGCAGATTGACGTGGATGGCAAACGGCGCGATGGGGTGTTGACCTCCATCGATAACCGGATTGATGCCCGCACCGGCAGCGTGGCGGTGCGGGCTGAGTTCGCCAATCCGCAGCACCGTCTGCTGCCGGGGGGCAGCGTAACAATCCTGTTCCGTCCGCAGGAGCTGCAGTCACGGGTGATGATCCCGGCCGCCGCCGTGCAGCAGGATCCGCAGGGCTTTTTCAGCTGGGTGCTGAAGCCGGACCATACCGCCGGGCAGCGTCGTCTGACCCTCGCCGGGCAGCAGGGGCAGCAGTTTGCGGTTGAGAAAGGGCTGCAGGCGGGCGAGCAGGTGATCACCGACGGCGCGCAGCGTTTACGCGAAGGCGCCGCGGTACAGGTGCTGAACTAAGTAAGGAGAAGGGATGCTGACCTTTTTTATCCGTCGTCCGCGATTTGCCATGGTGATCGCGCTGCTGCTGACCTTTGTCGGCGCGGTGTCGCTGAAGCTGATCCCGGTGGAGCAGTACCCGGCGATCACGCCTCCGGTGGTGAACGTTACCGCCAGCTGGCCAGGCGCCAGCGCGTCAGACGTGGCGGAGGCTATCGCCGCCCCGCTGGAGACCCAGCTCAACGGCGTCGATCATATGCTGTATATGGAGTCCACCAGCTCGGATGAGGGAACGTACCGTCTGAGTATTACCTTCGCGGCGGGCACCGACGCCGACCTGGCGGCGATCGACGTGCAAAACCGGGTGTCGCAGGCGCTGGCTCAGCTCCCGGCGGAGGTGCAGCAGAATGGGGTCCAGGTACGCAAGCGCGCCAGCAACCTGCTGATGGGGGTGAGCCTCTACTCGCCGCTGGGCACGCTGTCGCCGCTGTTTGTCAGTAACTACGCCAGCACCCAGGTGCGCGAGGCGCTGGCGCGCCTGCCCGGCGTCGGCGAGGTGCAGATGTTTGGCGCCCGGGATTACAGTATGCGCATCTGGCTGCGTCCGGACCGCATGAACGCCCTCAACATCACCACGGATGACGTTGCCCAGGCGCTGCGCGAGCAGAATGTGCAGGGCGCGGCGGGGCAGGTGGGCACCCCGCCGGTATTCAACGGTCAGCAGCAGACGCTGACCATCAACGGGCTGGGGCGTCTGAACGAGGCGGCCAGCTTTGGCGAGATTATCCTCCGTCGCGGCGCGCAGGGACAGCTGGTGCGCCTCACCGACGTGGCGACCATCGAGCTGGGCGCCCGCAGCTACAGCTCCGGCGCGCAGCTCAACGGTAAAGCGTCGGCCTATCTGGGTATCTACCCGACGCCCACCGCCAATGCCCTGCAGGTCGCCAGCGCAGTGCGCGCTGAGCTTAACCGCCTGCACACCCGCTTTCCGGCGGATCTCACCTGGGAGGTGAAGTTCGATACCACCCGCTTTGTGGCGGCGACGATCAAAGAGATCGGCGTCTCGCTGGCGCTGACCCTGCTGGCGGTGGTCGTGGTGGTGTCGCTGTTCCTGCAGAGCTGGCGGGCGACGCTGATCGTAGTGCTGGCAATCCCGGTGTCACTGATCGGCACCTTTGCGGTGCTCTATCTGCTGGGCTACAGCGCCAACACCCTCAGCCTGTTCGCGATCATTCTCGCCCTGACGATGGTGGTGGATGACGCCATTGTGGTGGTGGAGAATGTGGAAACCAAAATGGCGGAAGGGCTGGATCGCCTGCAGGCCACCGCCCAGGCGCTGCGGCAGATCGCCGGGCCGGTGATCGCTACGACCCTGGTGCTGCTGGCGGTGTTTGTGCCGGTGGCGCTGCTCCCGGGGATCGTCGGCGAGCTGTACCGGCAGTTTGCCGTGACGCTCTCCACCGCGGTGGCCCTGTCGAGCCTGGTGGCGTTAACCCTAACCCCAGCCCTCTGCGCGCTACTGCTGCGCCCGCGTCCCGCCCGGCCGGCGGCGGTGTGGCGGGCGTTTAACCGTCTCCTCGACGGCACCCGCGACGGCTATGGCCGGCTGGTTGGCTGGATGAACCGCCGCCCCTGGCTGGCGCTGGCGGCGACGGTCGCGGCGGGCGCGCTGGTGGCGTTCAGCTTTAGCTCAATGCCGAAAGGCTTCCTGCCGCAGGAGGATCAGGGCTACCTGTTTGCCAGCGTGCAGCTGCCGGAAGCGGCGTCGCTGGAGCGTACCGAAGCGGTGATGGCCCAGGCGCGCAAGCTGCTGATGGCTAACCCGGCGGTGGAGGATGTGATTCAGGTGTCCGGCTTCAACATTCTCAACGGCACCAGCGCCGCTAACGGCGGGTTTATCTCGGTAATGCTCAAGGACTGGCATCAGCGGCCGCCGCTGGATGCGGTGATGGCGGATATCCAGCGCCAGCTGCTGTCGCTGCCGGAGGCGACGATCATGACCTTCGCGCCGCCGACCCTGCCGGGCCTGGGCAATGCCTCGGGATTTGACCTGCGCATCCTGGCGCAGGCCGGTCAGTCGTCGGCGGAGCTGGAGCAGGTGACGCAGGAGATCCTTCAACTGGCGAACCAGCATCCGCAGCTGAGCCGGGTGTTTACCACCTGGAGCAGCAACGTGCCGCAGCTGACCCTGACGGTCGACCGCGATCGGGCGGCGCTGCTGGATGTGCCGGTGGCGCAGATCTTCAGCAGCCTGCAGACGGCGTTCGGCGGCACGCGCGCCGGTGATTTCAGCCTTAACAACCGTGTCTATCATGTGGTGATGCAAAATGAGATGCAGTGGCGCGAGCGGGCTGAGCAGATTAGCGAGCTGTACGTCCGCAGCCGCGACGGCGAGCGGGTGCGGCTGAGCAATCTGGTCACCATTACGCCGACGGTGGGGGCGCCGTTTATTCAGCAGTACAACCAGTTCCCGTCCGTGTCGGTGAGCGGTTCAGCGGCCGAGGGGGTCAGCAGCCGTACGGCGATGGCGGCTATGGAGCAGATTCTGCAGGCCCATCTGCCGCCGGGGTATGACTACGCCTGGAGCGGCATCTCCTGGCAGGAGCAGCAGACCGGCAATCAGGCGGTGTGGATCGTGCTGGCGGCGGTGGCGATGGCGTGGCTGTTCCTGGTGGCGCAGTATGAGAGCTGGACGCTGCCGGCGAGCGTCATGCTTTCGGTGCTGTTCGCCATCGGCGGAGCGCTGCTCTGGCTGTGGACGGCGGGCTATGCCAACGATGTGTATGTCCAGATAGGACTGGTGCTGCTGATCGCCCTGGCGGCGAAGAATGCGATTCTGATCGTTGAGTTTGCCCGCAGCCGGCGCGAAGAGGGATTGTCGATAGTCGACGCCGCGCGCGAGGGCGCCACCCGCCGCTTCCGCGCGGTGATGATGACCGCGGTGTCGTTTATTATCGGCATCATGCCGATGATGCTCGCCACCGGCGCCGGGGCGCAGAGCCGGCGGATCATCGGCACCACGGTGTTCAGCGGAATGCTGGTGGCGACGATGGTTGGCATCCTGTTTATTCCTTCGCTGTATGTTCTGTTTCAGCGTATGCGCGAGTGGGCGCATCGGCGGGGGTAAGCGCGGCGTTACCGGTCGGTAACGGGGATACTCCAGGCTGCAACGACTACCGGGCGGTCCCCTCTCCCTTAGGGAGAGGGAGAGGGGGAGGGTGAGGGGGGGTTTTGCGTTCACGTTGCGTTTGGGCGTGAGCCCCGCCTTATCTGCCGACCTCCGGTTCGCCGATTTCAGCGGGAATCGGCCCTGCTGCACGCCCGTAGATTTCAGGGGCCATATCATAGCGAACAGACTCTGTAGGCCCGGTAAGCGCAGCGCCACCGGGCAAGGACATCGGGCACGGCGGCAATACCTTGCCCGGCCTGCCGTTAATTTATTCACTCTCCTGGCTGGAATGGCCGCCCCCAAACGCGCCCGCTATTTCCTCTCCACCGTTATCATGGTCACGAACGGATGATATTGCCACGGCACGCTGCCGCCTTTGCGGTACATCTTCGACAGGGTGCCGTCGAGATAAAGCATCTGCCGCACCCCAAGCTTTGACTGCGCATAGCAGGCAAAATCATAGAAGTTGGTCTCGCGATCGCTGAGCATAAACACCACCCGGCCTTGCTTATCGATGCCAACCCCGTTGCGCAGTTTGCGCGAGCTGGCGGAGGGCTTCAGCCGCCAGTTGATGACGCCATTCTCAATCAGCATCGGGCCGGACTGCACCGCATAGCGGATGGCGGGAGAGCGTTTGTACGCCGGCAGCGGCACGATTTTTGCCCGGCCGTTCTCCACCAGGAATACGCCGCCGGGGCGGATAAAGAAGTTCCCGCCGCCGGCGGAGCGGTTTACCGGCGTCAGGCGTTTGCCGTCTTCGATATACAGCCCCAGCGGCGCGTAGGCCTTATCGTAAATGCCGCCGTTCATCGCCATCTGCACCCGGCCATCGCCATCGATACCCGCCAGCAGCGAACGCAGGGAACCCCAGGCTTTACCGTGCCGATCCAGCCAGTACATTGCAATGCGCTCTCTCTGCGCATCCACCCGATAGCTCTGCAGGGTTAGCGTCGGGTCGGTGAGGGTACAGGCGGCGCTGGCGACGGCGGCCAGGGGCAGCAGCGCCAGGGGGAGCAGGCAGCGTAATAACATGGGCAATCCTTTCTATGGTCTGCGCCGAGTATACCCGCCTCGCTGTCTTATGCCGCCCAAATCTCACAGTGTTTTTGCACCAGCCCGGAAAGCGAACCGCCGTTGGCGATAAACTCGCGCATCTGCTGCGCCTCGCTGTACGGCGATTTCGCCTGGCGAACCACCGCCTCCAGCGCCGCCGTCGCCTTCAGCTGATGGGCGAAAGGTGCCAGCCGGTCGGCGAGCTGCAGGATCTCCTGGCGGATGCTGCGCTGCTCCCCGCTGCGCACGTCGGTAAGGGTCCCGTCCAGCCCGTAGCGGCAGGCCTGATAGCGGTTAAAAGGATACAGCAGATAATCGTCAGGCTGGTGCTTAAAAGGACGCTCCGTCAACAGCCAGCAGGCCAGGGTCTGAATAAAGCCGGCGATATGGATCGCCTGGGCGAGGGTCAGGGGGGTGTCCATCACCCGCACCTCGACGGTACCAAACTGCGGGCTGGGGCGAATATCCCAGTGCAGATCTTTCATGCTGTCGATCATGCTGGTGTAGCTCAGCTGGCGGAACAGGCGACGAAACCCCTGCCAGTCGGCCACCCACGGCATCGGACCGTTGTCGGGATAAGAGGAGAAGCGGTTGAGGCGCGAACAGGCGAAGCGGCTGTCGGTGCTGTCGAACCACGGCGAGGCGGCGTTGAGGGCGATGAAGTGCGGCACAAAGCGCGACAAGCCGTGCAGCAGATAGATGGCGTCGTCGCCGCTCTGGCAGCCGACGTGCACATGCTGGCCAAAGACCGTCGCCTGTTGCGCCAGATAGCCAAAATGCTCGACGGTTTTGACATAGCGCGGATTGTCGCTGATCTGCTGACGCTGCCAGGCATGAAAGGGGTGGGAACCCCCGCCGCAGATCTGCAGATGATGATGCAGCGCCGCGCGCTGGACCGCCTGCTGGATGGCGCTGAGCTGGATTTGCGCATGGCTGATGTCGCGGCACACCCCGGTGGCGATCTCCAGCATGCTCTCGGTGATATCGTGCTTGGCTTCTCCCACGGTCAGCTCATGCTGGACGTCGGCAATCAGCGTCGAGGCATCCTGGCTGAGGTCGTAACCCGGCGGGTTCACCACCTGCAGCTCCAGTTCGATACCGAGGGTAAAAGGATCGGAGCGGTGAAAATCGGCTAAAGGCATAGTCTCTCCCGGTCGATGTGTTCCCTGAAGTATAGAAGGGATTGATCCCGACGGAGAATACGCCGCGGCGGAGGACGGGGATGAATAAAAAAGTGACGCAGAGTGATTATTTGAAATTTGCCATATAGCGGCTGGTGCAATTCTGCAACATATTTCCCGCTGGCGGTGCGACGGAATAAGGTGCAATTATTTTCCCATAATTATCATGGTGATAATATAAGTCCTTCTTATTTTACCGGTCGGTTTTGGCCTATTATCGCCCGCGTAAGAGCTGGTACGCATTTTGCCTGTTAATCCGTGACACTTTATTTAACAGGGATCATGTGATGCACAAAAAGACGTTATTTTCGCGTGCCGGTCGTCTCGCCGTGGCGGTGAGCGGCGCACTGGCCCTGGCGGGCGCCGCCTTACCTGCCAACGCCTCCACGCTGCGGATCGCCATGACCGCCGCGGATATTCCGTTAACCCTCGGCCAGCCGGATCAGGGCTATGAGGGCAACCGCTTTACCGGCATCCCGCTGTACGACGCGCTGGTGGAGTGGGATCTGTCGCAAGGTGAAAAGCCCAGCGGTCTGGTGCCGGGGCTGGCGACCGAGTGGCACATCGATCCGCAGAACACCAGCCGCTGGATTTTCACCTTGCGTCCGGGCGTCAGGTTCCATGATGGGACGGAGGTGAACGCCGACGCCATCGTCTGGAACGTGGATAAGGTGCTGAATAAAGCAGCGCCGCAGTACGCCCCGGGGCAGATCGGCAACACCCTGTCGCGGATGCCGACCCTCACCGGCGCGGAGAAAATTGACGACCACACCGTGGCGCTGACCACCTCGGAACCGGACGCGCTGCTGCCGTACAACATCACCAACCTGTTTATTGTCTCGCCCACGGCGTGGCAGAAGCAGTATGACGCGGTGCCGGCCAGCGCGGGGGATAGCGCCGCGCGCAGCAAACAGGCATGGACCGCCTTCGCCGCCCATGCGGTGGGCAGCGGCCCGTTCAAACTGGAGAAGCTGGTGCCGCGGCAGCAGCTGATCCTCGCGAAAAACCCCGACTACTGGAACAAAGATCGCATTCCCCGGGTGGATAAGGTGGTGCTGATCCCTTTGCCGGAGGCCAACGCCCGCACCGCGGCGCTGCTGTCGAAGCAGGTGGACTGGATTGAAGCCCCGGCGCCGGACGCCATCGATCAGATCAAGTCTCAGGGTTTTCACCTTTACGCCAACACCCAGCCGCACCTGTGGCCCTGGCAGTTCTCCTTTGAAAAAGGATCGCCGTGGCAGGACATTCGGGTGCGCAAAGCGGCCAACCTGTGTCTGAACCGCGCCGAGCTGAAGAGCTACCTCGGCGGCTACATGACCGAGGCCACCGGGGTCTACGAGGCCGACAGCCCGTGGCATGGCAAACCCACCTTCCAGATCAAATATGACCCGGACGCCGCCCGTCAGCTGATGACCGAGGCTGGATACAGCGCCGGCAAGCCGCTGCACGTCACGGTGGCCACCTCGGCCTCCGGCTCCGGGCAGATGCAGCCTTTGCCGATGAACGAGTATATCCAGCAGAGCCTGAAGAGCTGCTTCTTCAATGTGGATATTAAAGTGGTGGAATGGAACACCCTGTTCACCAACTGGCGCCTGGGCGCCCGGGATCCCTCGGCAAAAGGGATCGACGCGATCAACGTCAGCGCCGCGGTCAACGATCCCTATTTTGGCCTGATCCGCTTCTCGACCGCCAAAGCGTTTCCGCCGGTGGCGACCAACTGGGGCTACTTCGCCACCCCAGAGACGGAAAAACTCGCCGCCGCCGTCAAGCACGCCTTTACCCCGGAAGCGATGAATAAAGCCGCCGGCGATCTGCACGCCGCGCTGGTGGATCAGGTGCCGTTCCTGTTTGTCGCCCACGACGTCGGGCCGCGCGCGATTTCGCCCGCGGTGACCGGAGTGGTGCAACCGCAGAGCTGGTTTATCGACCTCAGCCTGGTGAGCAAAAAAGAGTAATCGCGAAAGGGGCAACCGATGATCAATACGCTGCTATACCGCATTCTGCTGGCTATCCCCACCATGCTTGGGGTGGCGGTGATCTGTTTCATGCTGGTGCAGATCGCGCCGGGCGACCCGCTGGTGTCGGTGATGCCGCCGGACGCCTCGGAGGCGCTACGCCAGACGCTGATGCAGGCCTACGGCTTTGATAAGCCGCTGCCTCTGCAGTTTATCCACTGGCTGTGGCGGGCACTGCACGGCGACCTCGGTATGTCGGTCGCCACCGGCCGCCCGGTGATAGACGAGGTGATGACCGCAGTGGCTTACTCCCTGCGCCTGGCGCTGCTGGCGACGGCGATCGGCTTCGTCCTCGGCAGCCTGTTTGGCTTTGTCGCCGGCTATTTTCGCAACAGCGTCATTGACCGTCTGGCCTCGGTGTTGTCGGTGTTTGGCGTCAGCGTGCCGCATTACTGGCTGGGGATGCTGTTGGTGATCCTCTGCAGCGTCAAGTTCGCGCTGCTGCCGGCCACCGGCGGCGGGCCGATAGGCGAGGTGGGCTGGCAATGGGACTGGGCGCACCTGCAGTTCATGCTGCTGCCGGCCATCACGCTGTCGGTGATCCCGACCGGGATTATCGCCCGCACCGTGCGCTCGCAGGTAGCCGATATCCTCAGCCAGGAGTTTATCGTTGGCCTGCGCGCCCGCGGCCTTAACGAATCGCGCATCTTTGTCCACGTCATGAAAAATGCCGCGCCAACCGCGCTGGCGGTGATGGGGCTGCAGGTGGGCTATCTGATGGGCGGCTCGATCCTCGTGGAGACCGTCTTCTCCTGGCCGGGGACCGGGCTGCTGCTCAACACCGCCATCTTTCAGCGCGACTTGCCCCTGCTGCAGGGCACTATCTGGGTGCTGGCGCTGTTTTTCGTGTTGCTCAACCTGTTGGTGGATATTCTGCAGGCCACCCTCGACCCGCGCATTAAGAGGAGCTGACCATGGTGGATACGGCAACGACGAAAGCGGTCCCGGCCGCGCCGGCCAACGCTTCCCGGCAAGGTTACTGGCGCGGCGTGCTGCGCCGCTTACTGCGCGATCCCGGCGGCGTGGTGGTGGGGGTAGTGATCCTGCTGCTGCTGGCCCTGGCGCTGTTAGGGCCATGGCTTATCGTCAAAGACCCCTATCAAACGTCAATGTTCCTGCGCCTGAAGCCCATCGGCAGCGACGGCTTCCCGCTGGGCTCTGATGAGCTGGGGCGCGACATGCTGTCGCGACTGATTCTCGGCACCCGGCTGTCGCTGTTTATGGGGATTGTCCCGGTGGTGTTCGCCTTTTTTATCGGCGGCGCCATCGGGATCATCGCCGGCTACATGGGCGGCAAAATCAATACCGTGATTATGCGCACCGTGGATGTGTTCTATGCCTTTCCCTCGGTCCTGCTGGCGATTGCGCTGTCGGGGGCGCTGGGGGCGGGCATCGGCAATGCGCTGCTGTCGCTGACCCTGGTGTTTGTCCCGCAGGTGGCGCGGATTGCCGAGAGCGTGACCGCCCAGGTACGGCATATGGACTATATCGACGCCGCCCGGGCCACCGGCGCCAGCGCATTGACCATTATCCGCGTCCAGGTGCTGGGTAACGTGCTCGGGCCGATCTTCGTCTTCTCCACCGGGCTGATTTCGGTGTGCATGATCCTCGCCTCCGGCCTGTCGTTTCTCGGCCTCGGCGTGCGGCCGCCGGAGCCCGAGTGGGGGCTGATGCTCAATACCCTGCGCACGGCAATCTATACCCAGCCGTGGGTGGCCGCCCTGCCGGGCCTGATGATTTTTATCACCTCCATTTCGTTCAATATCCTCGCGGACCGCCTGCGTGCGGCAATGGCGATTAAGGAGTAAGCGATGCAACCCTTTATCAATATCGATCTCGGCGGGCCGGCGCAGCCGCTGCTGAAGGTCAATCACCTGCTGAAGTACTTCCGCGGCGGCAAAGGCCGGGAGGTGGTCCAGGCGGTGGACGATATCAGCTTCACGGTGATGAAAGGTGAAACCCTGGGGGTGGTCGGCGAGTCGGGCTGCGGCAAATCGACCACCGCCCGACTGCTGATGCAGCTGCTCACCCAGGACAGCGGCGAACTGATCTTCGACGGCCTGGAGGTTGGCTCGTCGCGTCTGCCCATGAAAGCCTACCGTCGCCAGGTGCAGATGGTTTTCCAGGATAGCTATGCCTCGCTCAATCCGCGCATGACCATGGAGGAGAGCATCGCCTTCGGCCAGCGCGTCCACGGCGTCAGCGCCAGAGAGGCCAGCGAATACGCCCGCTATCTGCTGGCGCACGTCGGCCTTGAACCGGCGCGCTTTGCCGACCGCTACCCGCATGCGCTCTCCGGCGGCCAGCGGCAGCGGGTGAATATCGCCCGCGCGCTGGCGATGAAGCCGCGGCTGGTCATTCTTGATGAGGCGGTGTCGGCACTGGATAAATCGGTGGAAGCCCAGGTGCTGCAGCTGCTGCAGGAGCTAAAACGCACCCTCGAGCTGACCTATGTGTTTATCAGCCACGATCTGCACGTGGTTCGCTGGCTGTCGGATCGGATCCTCGTTATGTACCTTGGCGAAGTGGTAGAGATCGGCCCGGCGGAGCAGCTGTTTACCGCCTCCGCCCACCCCTATACCCGGGCGCTGTTAAGCTCCATGCCCTCCATGGACCCGGAACACCGCACCCTGACCTCGCCGCTGAGCGGCGATCCCCCCAGCCCCATCGCGCCGCCGAGCGGCTGTCGCTTTCACACCCGCTGCCCGCATGCGAAGGCGGTCTGCGCCGAAGTGAAACCGCGGCTGGAGGCGGTCGGGGAGGGGCACCAGAGCGCCTGCCTGATGGCGCAGCCGGCCTCGCTCTGGCATCAGAGCATCCCCCTAAAGGAGGTCAGCCATGTCGGATAACGCCTTTGTCCATGTGCGCGACCTGCGGGTCGTCTTTCGCCGCGACGGGCAGACCATCAACGCGGTCAACGGGGTCTCCTTTGACGTACAAAAGGGGGAGGTGATGGCGCTGATTGGCGAGTCGGGTTCCGGCAAGAGCGTGACCCTGCGGGCGCTGATGCGCCTGCACCCGCCGGGGAGCAGTGAGCTCTCCGGCACCCTGCGGGTGGGTGACGACGCGGTGCTGACGATGAGCGCCAGCCAGCTGCGGCGCTACCGCGGCGGGCGCTGCGCGATGATTTTTCAGGAACCGCTACTGGCCTTCGACCCGGTCTACACCGTTGGGCAGCAGATTATTGAAGGGCTGCGTCGCCACGAAGGGCTGTCGCGCCAGGCGGCCCGGGACAGGGCACTGGAGGCCCTGCGCCAGGTGCGCATTCCCAGCCCCGAGCGGCGGCTGGACGCTTACCCGCACGAGATGTCCGGCGGGATGCGCCAGCGGGCGATGATCGCCCTCGCGCTCTCCTGTAACCCGCAGCTGCTGCTGGCGGATGAGCCGACCACCGCCCTCGACGCCACGGTGCAAATCCAGATCCTGATCCTGCTGCGCGAGCAGCAAAAGCAGCGCGGGCTGTCGATCGTGTTTGTGACCCACGACATCGGCGCCGCGGTGGAGATCGCCGACCGGGTGGCGGTGATGTACGCCGGGCGGATCGTCGAGGAGGCTTCTATGAGTGAGATCCTGCGCCACCCACGCCATCCTTATACCCGGGTGCTGCTGGGCAGCCGGCCGAAAGAGGGGCTTAAGAAAGGCGATGCCCTGCACTGCATTCCCGGCGCGCCGCCGGATCTGGCGCGCTTGCCGCCCGGCTGCGCCTTTGCCGAGCGCTGCCCGCACCGTCGCCCGGTCTGCGAGCAGAGCCTGCCGCCGACGGAATCCGTCGCGGAGCGCCACGCGGTGAGTTGCCACCGCTGGCGCGAGCTGGCGATTGACGCCAACGCGCAGGCCCTGGCCGTCTGACCGGCGGCAACACACCACGATGAAGACCAGGCGCTGATGCCTTTTTTCCCACCGCCGGTTGCGCTGGCGGCGACCTTGATGTCAGGAGACCACCATGAGCTGTGATGTACTTTTTACCCCCGCGACCGACACCACCGGCTGGCGCATCAATGGCGACCGCCTGTGGGCGTCGTTAATGGATCTCGCGCAGATCGGCGCCACGCCGAAGGGCGGCTGCCGCCGTCTGACCCTCACCGACCTCGACCGTCAGGGGCGGGACCGGGTGATTGGCTGGGCGCGGGAGGCCGGGATGAGCGTCACCATCGATAAAATCGGCAATGTGTTTATGCGTCGGGAAGGGCGCAACCCCAGCTTGCCGCCCATCGTCTCCGGCAGCCATATCGACACCCAGCCCACCGGCGGCAAATTTGACGGCAACTACGGCGTGCTGGCGGCGCTGGAGGTGGTGCGCACGCTCAACGATCTGCAGATTGCCACCGAGGCGCCGATTGAGGTGGTGTTCTGGACCAACGAAGAGGGGTCGCGCTTTGTGCCGGTGATGATGGGCTCCGGGGTCTTTGCCGGGGTCTTCCCGCTGGAGGAGACCTGGGCCGTCACGGATAAAGAGGGCGTCAGCGTCGGCGAGGCGCTGGCGCAGATCGGCTATATCGGCGAGCAGACCCCGGGAGAGCATCCCGTCGGCGCCTATTTTGAGGCGCACATTGAGCAGGGGCCGATTCTCGAAGATGAAGCGAAAACCATCGGTATCGTGCAGGGCGTGCTGGGGATCCGCTGGTACGACTGCGTGGTGACCGGTCAGGCGTCGCATGCCGGGCCCACGCCGATGCGCCTGCGTCAGGATGCCCTGCAGGTGGCGACCCGCATTATGCAGGAGGTGGTAGCCATTGCCGGACGCAGCGAAGAGGGACGCGGCACCGTCGGCAGCGTGCAGGTGTGGCCCAACAGCCGCAACGTGGTGCCCGGAGAGGTCACCTTCTCCATTGATATGCGCAATCTCAGCGATGCGCTGGTGGATGAAATGGATCGCCAGCTGCGGGCGTTTATCGCGGAGGTTGAGCGGGAAAGCGGTCTGCAGGTGGCCCTGAAGCAGGTGAGCCACTATTCGGCGGCGCCCTTCGATGGCGAATGCCAGCAGGCCATTGCCGATGCCGCGCAGCGGCTGGGCTACCCGGCGCGGCCGATCGTCTCCGGCGCCGGGCATGACGCAGTGTATATGAGCTACCTGGCGCCGACCGGGATGATTTTTATCCCCTGCAAGGATGGGATCAGCCATAACGAAATGGAGTATGCCTCGCCGGAGCACGTCGCCGCCGGCGCCAACGTGCTGCTGCAGGTGATGCTCCAGTACGCGCGGCCGCTGTAGGCGGTCGCCCTCCCCGGCGGGGCGACCTGTTTCCAGCCGTTTGTCATGCGGTAGCCCGGGTCAGCGGTTACGCCGCCGAAACCCGGGACGGCGGATGTAGGGGCGGTCAATCACTGCTCCTGCTCTCTGCGCTAACCCGCCGGCGGCCACATTTGCGCGAGCCCACCACGCACAGCACCACGCCGAGGGTAACCGCCAGCATCAAGGGGCTGACGGTTTCGTGCAACAGCGCCGCCGACAGGCCAAGCCCGAAGAACGGCTGCAATAGCTGGAGCTGGCCGACGGCGGCGATCCCGCCCGCGGCCAGCCCTTTGTACCAGAAGATAAAACCGATCAGCATACTGAAGAGCGACACATAGCCGAGCGCGGTCCAGGAGGAGGCCGATATGGCATGCCAGGACGCAGGCTGAACCATCAGCGAGGCGGGGAGCATCAACGGCAGGGCAATCACCAGCGCCCAGCAGATCACCTGCCAGCCGCCGAGCTCCCGCGTCAGCTTCGCCCCTTCCGCATAGCCGAGGCCGCAGGCGATAACCGCCGCCAGCATCAGCAGATCGCCGCTGAGCGACGTCGCCGCGCTTTGCGTCAGGGCGAATCCCATCACCAGCAGACTGCCCAGCAGCGAAAAGATCCAGAAAGCGCGCTGCGGACGCTCGCCGCCGCGCAGCACGCCAAAAATAGCGGTCATCAGCGGCAGCAGACCAATAAACACAATCGAATGCGCCGAGGTGATGCGCTGCAGGGCCAGCGCCGTGAGCAGGGGAAAGCCGATCACCACCCCTGATGAGATGATGATCAGGGGGACAAGCTGCACCAGGCGCGGGCGTTTCTGGCGAAAGCCGACCAGCAGGGCGACGGCAAGCAGCCCGGCGATGGAGGCGCGCAGAAAGGTCAATAACAACGGATCCATATCCTGCACCGCCAGCCGCGTCGCGGGCAGGGAACCGCTAAAAATAATCACCCCCAGTAAACCATGAAACCATCCGGACCAGGGGCCGGGCGCCGATTTATCCAATATTGCATCTACCACGTTAACCTCGCGTTATCTGATTGGGCTGCGCCCGCTTGAGCATCGTCAGTGGCGATGGTAATGTGGCTAATCTGATACAATCAAATTATTGTCATAGATACATTTCACGATGAAAGCTCGATACAAAGCCGTTGTCGACCGATACGCGCAGGCGATCCGCAGTGGGCAGCTGTCCGCCGGCAGCCGTCTGCCAACGCACCGTACCCTTGCCGCCGATGAACGCCTCTCGCTGGCCACCGCCACCCGCGTCTACCGTGAACTGGAAGAGATGGGGCTGGTTAGCGGCGAAACCGGCCGCGGCACCTTCGTGCGCGACCTCGCGCTGCCGCCGGGGCATGGGGTCGATCAGCAGGTGGTGGCCGCTGACGTCGTGGATCTTAACTTCAACTACCCTTCGCTGCCGGCGCAGGGCGATGCGCTGCGCGAGGCGCTCAGGCAGCTGGCGATGGCGGGCGATATTGATTCGCATCTGCGCTATCAGCCTCACGCCGGGCGGCTCGCCGAGCGGGACATTATCGCCCGCCATTTGACCTGCCGACACTTTGCGCCGGCCGCGGAAAATGTCCTGATCGTTAACGGCGCACAGCACGGGCTGGCGGTGACCGTTATGGGGCTGTTACGTCCGGGCGATGTGGTGGCGGTTGATGCTCTGACCTATTCGGGCTTCAAGGTGCTGGCGGCGCTCTATCATCTGGAGCTGGCGGCCATCCCCTGTGGGGCCGAGGGGCCGGACCTGCAGGCGCTTCATGCGCTGTGCCAGCAGCGGCGAGTGCGGGCGGTGTATACCATGCCGACGCTGCACAATCCGCTGGGCTGGGTGCTCAACGCCGGGCAGCGGCAGGCGCTGGCCGACCTCGCGCGCCAGCACGATCTGCTGATTATTGAAGATGCGGCTTACGCCAGGCTGGTGAGCCGCCCGCCGCCGCCGGTGGTCAGCTATGCGCCGGAAAGAACGGTGTATGTCACCGGATTTTCGAAAAATATCGCCACCGGGCTGCGCGTGGGAGTGGTGATTTCTCCCCCGCGCTATCGGCCGGAGATTGAGCGCGCCATCCGGGCCACGACGTGGAATACGCCGACGCTGATAAGTTCGCTGATCTGCGCCTGGATTGAAGATGGCACGGTGGCCCGCTTTGAAACACAGAAACGCCAGGATGCGCGGCAGCGGCAACAGGTGGCCCGCGAGGTGCTTTGCGGGCTTCCCGTCGTCAGTCATCCCGATTCGTACTTCGTCTGGCTGCCTCTGGGGGAAGAGAGCCGGGCCGATCGGCTGGCGAACGCGCTGATGGAACAGCGTATTTCGGTGTCGACCGCCGAGCCGTTCTGCGTCTCCGCCACGATTCCACAGGCGCTGCGCATTGCGCTCGGATCGGTGCCTTTCGACAGTCTGCGCCCGGCGTTGCTCAGCGTGCGCGATGCCGTTGAGTACGAACAATTTCGCTAACCCATCTGCTCCAGCTGGCCGCGCAGGACCTCCACCCCCTGGGCGATGGCGTCGGGGTTAATGGCGTGGAATCCCATGCGAAAGTAGTTATCCGGCGGCGCGGCGCTGAGAAAATGGCGCGCCCCGGGCTCAATCAGCACGCCGGCGTGGGCGGCGCGCCAGGTAAGCTGCTGGGTGTTGATCTGCGCCGGGGTCTGCAGCCAGAAGGCGTTAGCGTGTTCGCTCCCCGCCAGCGCGCGGCACGACGGCAGATAGCGCTGCAGGGCGGTGTGCAGGCGCTCCCAGCGCTGGGCGGAGTCGTAGTGGTAGCGCCGCAGATGGGTTTCATAATGGCCCTGGGCGAGGAAATGGGCCATCTGGTACTGAATGTTGGTCGGCGGATGGCGATAGACCAGCCGGCGCAGGGCGCGCGCCTCGTCGATCAGGTCCGGGTCGGCGACCATAAATCCCAGCCGCAGCCCCGGCGATAGCGCCTTTGACAGGCTGCTGACATACACCACCCGGCCGCTGCGGTCGCTGGCCTTCAGCGCCGGCAGCGGGTTGAGGGTAAAGTTACTCTCCGAGTCATAATCATCTTCAATGATCACCGCGTCATGGCGGGCGGCATGATCCAGCAGCTGGCGGCGGCGCGCGCTGCTCATTGCCACCCCGGTGGGCACCTGGTGGCCGGGGGTGACATAGTAGTAATCGCAGGGACGTTCGTTAAGCACGATCCCCTCTTCATCCACCGGGTGCGGCACCACCTCGGCGTCGGCGAGCAGAAAGGTGTTGATGGCTTCGCGAAAGCAGGGGTTTTCGACGCCAATGCGGGTGGTGGAGGAGAGCAGCAGCCGGGTCAGCAGGTAGAGGGCGTTTTGCGAGCCCAGGGTGATGAGAATTTCGTCCGGGGCGGCGACAATGCCGCGCTTGGGCAGCACCCGGGTGCGGATCTGCTCGATGAGCATCGGCACATCCTGGTCAATATGGTCGATGACCCACGCCGGGTCGCGCACCCCGCCGTGCAGCCAGTTCGCCGCCGAGCGCCAGGTGGCCAGCGGGAATTGCCGGGTATCGGGCTGGCCGTAGATAAACGGGTAGCGGTAGTGCATCCAGCCCGCCGGTTTGAGGATCGACTCCTGCTGGCTGGGGGTCATCTGCAGCCGGTCGCCCCAGCGTGGTGCAGCCGCTTCGCGCTGCGGTGCACTCTCGACCGCGGCAGGTGAAGCATCGTGATAGTCGGGGTGCAGGTAGTAACCACTTCGCGGGCGGCTAATCAGGTAGCCCTCGTTGACCAGGCTTTCGAACACCAGGGCGGTGGTGTTGCGCGAGACGCGCAGCTGGCTGGCCAGCTGGCGGCAGGAGGGCAGCGGGGTGTCGGCGGCGAAGATCCCGCTGAGAATGGCATTCACCAGCGTCTCTCGCACCTGTTCCTGCAAACCGCGGCCAGGCTCAAAATCAACGTGTAACAGGTGACGGATCATACGGGGCTCCTCTGGCAATAACGCATCGCGACCACCCGCTAAGCTCAGCAAATTCCATACCACCCTTCCGCCATCTGACACAGCGATGCGGCCCATCTGGCTCTATACGGAATTGCAAAACGCTCCCACATTAAAAACGCATTCAGCCGCCGTGGACCGGAACCTCCCGGCCTCTATTTTGCATAAACCTTTTCGCGTTCTGGAATGAACCCGTCTGGCCAATCCATCAGGGGTGAAATAATGAAAAAATCATTGGCATCAATATGTCTGAGCGCTGTATTAACGGTTGCTTTTTCTTATCACGCCGTCGCGGCCGATCTGCCGGAAATAGAAAAATCCGGCACCCTGAAAGTGGCGACGGAAGATGATTATGCGCCGTTTAACTTTATGAATAATGGCCAGGCCGATGGCTTTAACAAAGATATGCTTGAGGAGTTACGTAAATACGCCAAATTTCATGTCGACCAGAGCATATTACCGTGGACCGGATTATTAGCGGCTGTCTCCACCGGACAATACGATATGGCCTTAACCGGGGCGGTTATTACCGATGAGCGGCTGAAAGTCTTTGATTTCACCCCACCATGGGCCTCCGCGCAGCACTATTTCGTCAAACGCGCTGGCGATACCTCGCTAAATACCATTGCCGATCTCAGCGGCAAAAAAGTGGGCGTGCAGGCAGGCAGCGCGCTGCTGGCGCGTTTGCCGGAGCTGAAGGCGATGCTGGAGAAGACCGGCGGCAAGCTGGGACCGGTGGTGGAGTACCCCTCCTATCCGGAAGCCTACGCCGACCTGGCGAATAAGCGGCTGGATTACGTGATTAACGTGGTTATCTCGGTAAACGACCTGGCGAAAGCCAAACCGAAGGTCTTCGCCAAAGGGCTGGCCGTCTCCGGACCGGGCTATATGGCGTGGCCGATCCCGAAAAACTCGTCGCAGCTGCTGGCCTATATGACCAAGTTTATGAACCACATGAAGGAGACCGGCAAGCTCGCCGAGCTGCAGAAAAAATGGTTTGGCGAAACCTATGACAACCTGCCCACCGAGGCGATCACCAGCCCGGAACAGTTTCATAAGCTTGCCGGTCTGTAATGTTCCGCGGCGGGCGACCGCCGCCTGTTGCTGAGAAGGAGGGCCTCATGGATGCAATTTCCTGGCAGTTATTAATCGAAGGCGCATGGACGACCCTCTGGATTTCGGCCATCGCTATCGCCTTCGGGGTGGTGGCGGGGCTGCTGATCGCCCTGGTGCGGATGCTGCGTCTGCCGGTTATCGACCAGCTGCTGGTGGTCTATATCAGCCTGGCCCGCGCGACGCCGCTGGTGACGCTGGTGCTGTTTCTGTTTCTTTCGCTGCCCACGATGGGTATTAACCTCGACAAGAACGTGGCCGCGATTGTGGCGCTGACGCTTAACACGTCGGCGTTTAACGCTGAGATCTGGCGCAACGCCTTCCGTACCTTTCCGCGCGAACAGCGGGAGGCGGCGGAGTCGGTGGGAATGCGCCGCTGGACCTACTTCCGCTACATCATGCTGCCGCAGATGTGGATCGAGAGCCTGCCGGCGCTGGTCAATGAGATGTCGTTTTTGATCAAAGGTAGCCCGGCGATCGCCGTGATTGGCGTGGTGGATCTTACCCGGGTGACCAACCGTATCTCCTCGGTCACCTACGAGCCGCTGTCGCCGATCCTCGCCGCCGGCCTGCTGTATGTGGCGATCATCGGCTGTTTATTGAAGCTGCAGGGGATCGCGGAACGGAAAGCCAGGCGCCTGGCGCGCTAGCAACGGGAGGTAGTATGAATCAGTGGGGCGTTATCTGGTCGGTACGCGATAGCTTTATTGCCGGGTTATTCGCGACCCTCGAACTGTTTATTACCGCCGCCCTGGCGGCACTTATTATCGGTATTGCGCTGTGCTATTTGAGTGAATATCAAAAGAAAGTCCTTAACCGGGTTATCATTGGCTTTGTCAGCCTGATGCGCGCGATCCCTTTTTTGATCCTCGCTTATCTGCTGTATTACGGACTGCCGCAGCTCGGTATTAGCATGGAGCCGTGGACCGCCGGTTTATTGGCCCTGATTATTTATCATGGCGCCTACTTCTTTGAAATATTGCGCAGCCAGCGGCGGGTATTTTCCGGCGGGTATATTGAAGCGGCGATTGCTCAGGGCTTTTCTCGCTATGCCATTTTTCGGCGGATTATTTTACCCAATATCGTCTCTTCCGCCTTACCGCTGATCGGCAATCAGCTGATTATCTGCCTGAAGGACACCGCTTTCCTGAGCATTATTACCGTTCAGGAGATCACCGCCGCCGCCAACAGCGTCCAGGCGACCTATTTTATTCCGTTTAACGCCTTTATCGTCGCCATTGGGCTTTACTGGGCGATCAGCATTCTGCTGGAACTGCTGATTAAGCGCCTGACCGCCTGGGGAGCCAAACGAGGAATGAGCCATGCCTGAGTCTATTGCCGTAAGCGTCAAAAACGTCTCCAAGCAGTTCGATAATGTGGAAGTCCTGCGGGATATTAACCTGACGGTGGAGAAGGGGACCGTGGTGAGTATTCTCGGCTCGTCCGGGTCGGGAAAATCCACCCTGCTGCGCTGTATGAACTGGCTGGAACAGCCGGACCGCGGTGAAATTCATATCGGCGGTCAGCGGCTGGGGATTGATGAACAGCGCGGCCGGGCGATGTCGCACCGCCAGCTGGCGAAAATCCGCGAGCGGGTGGGGATGGTGTTTCAGAGTTTTAACCTGTGGCCGCATCTGACCGTGCAGCAGAACGTCAGCGAGGCGCTGCTGCGCGTTAAGGGCATGAAGCGGGACGAGGCGAAGGCCATGGCCATGCAGCAGCTGGAGAAAGTCGGCATGGCGCACAAAGCCGATGTCTACCCGATCACCCTCTCCGGCGGGCAGAAGCAGCGGGTGGCGATCGCCCGTTCGCTGGCGATGTCGCCAGAAGTCATCCTCTTCGATGAACCGACCTCGGCGCTGGATCCGGAGCTGGTGAACGAGGTGTTAGGAGTGATGAAAGCCCTTGCCGCCGAGGGCTACACCATGGTGGTGGTGACCCACGAGATGGATTTTGCCCGCCAGGTGTCCAATGAGGTGGTGTTTCTGGAGAAGGGGCTGCTGATTGAGAAGGCGCCGCCGGAGAAGTTCTTCACGCAACCTGACTCCGAACGCGTCAGGCAGTTTCTGCAAAGCAGCCGCTAGACCGGCCTGTCCCCCCTGCCGGCAACGCGGCAGGGGAAGCGTCGGGCTTCTCTTAATCCCGATCGATGGCGAACGGCTGCCACGCCTGACGCACCGGCATCACCTCTACCCGGTTAATGTTCATATGCGCCGGCAGCGTGGCGATATAAAACATCTGCTCGGCGATATCGCGCGCGCTCAGCGGCGTGGTGCCGCGATAGAGCTTATCCGATGCCGCCTGGTCGCCCTTAGTGCGCACCAGGGTAAATTCGGTCTCGGCAATCCCCGGCGCCAGATCGGTGACTCGCACGCCGGTGCCAAGCAGATCGCAGCGCAGGTTATAGCTGAACTGTTTCACGAAGGCCTTGCTGGCGCCATAGACATGGCTGCCGGGATAGGGCCACTGTCCGGCGATCGAGCCGATATTGATAATGCTCGCTCCGGCGCCATGGCGAATCAGCGTCGGCAGCAGGGCGTGGGTGACCGTCACCAGACCGGTGACATTGGTGTCGATCATCGTTTTCCAGTCCTCTAGCGCCACCTCCTGCGCCGGCAGCGGCGACAGCGCCAGCCCGGCGTTGTTGATCAGGGTGGTGACATCGGCGAAATCGGCGGGCAGCGACGCCACGGCGGCAGCCACTGCCTCGCTGTCACGAACGTCAAGCTCAATAATATGCACCGGCACCTTAGCGGCGAGGCTGTCCTGTAAGGCCTTCAGTCGCGGATAGCGGCGCCCGCTCAACACCAGCGACCAGCCCGCGTCGGCAAACACCTGCGCTGCCGCTTCGCCAAAACCCGAGGTCGCCCCGGTGATAAACACTACGTTGCTCGTTGCCATCTCATTCTCCTGTGCGGTTGTCTCTTCACTATAAAAACGCCGGACGGCAAGGCACAGGGCCAGACGACGGGCGGGGATGTGACACCGTGTCACATCGTTTTGCGCGCACTGGCTCTATCCGATTTGCGCGGCCGCGGCCAATGATGAAGCCAACCACTACGACATGAGAGAGGGCAGGGTATGAAGCTGGCAATTCACAACGAGGTCGCGGTAAGCAATGACGAAGTTCGGCAATTGGATCGCGCCTATGTGTTTCATTCATGGTCGATGCAGGGCAATCTCAACCCGCTGGTCATCGCCGGGGCGCAAGGCTGCGAGCTGTGGGATTATGAGGGGAATACCTGGCTCGACTTCAGCAGCCAGCTGGTGAACGTCAACATTGGCTATCAACATCCCCGGGTGCTGGCGGCCATGAAAGCTCAGCTGGAGACCCTGGTCACCATCGCGCCCGCCACCGCCAACCTTGCCCGCGGCGAAGCGGCGAAGCGCATCGTCGACCTGGCGCCGGCGGGCTTCAGCAAGGTGTTCTTCACCAACGCCGGGGCGGATGCCAATGAGAACGCGATTCGCATGGCGCGGCTCTATACCGGGCGCGACAAGGTGCTCTCGGCCTATCGTTCCTACCATGGCAACACCGGCAGCGCGATCGCCGCCACCGGCGACTGGCGCCGGGTGCCGAATGAGTTCTCCCGCGGCCATGTACACTTCTTCAACCCCTACCTTTACCGCAGCGAGTTCAACGCCGCGACCGAGGAAGAGGAGTGCCAGCGCGCGCTGGCGCATCTGCGGCGGATCATTGAATGCGAGGGGCCGACGTCCATCGCGGCGATCCTGCTGGAGTCCATCCCCGGCACCGCCGGGATCCTCGTGCCGCCGGCAGGCTATATGCAGGGCGTGCGCGCTCTGGCCGACGAGTTTGGCATCGTGCTGATCCTCGATGAGGTGATGGCCGGCTTTGGCCGCACCGGCAGCTGGTTCGCCTTCGAACAGGATGGCGTGGTGCCGGATCTGGTGACCTTTGCCAAGGGGGTTAACGCCGGCTACGTGCCGGCGGGCGGGGTGCTGATTAGCGAGCCGATTGCCCGCTACTTTGACGACCACTTCTTTGCAGGGGGGCTGACCTACTCCGGCCATCCGCTGGCGATGGCGGCGATTGTCGCCACCATCGACGCGATGAAAGAGGAGAAGGTGGTTGAGAACGCGGCCTATATCGGCAATGAGGTGCTGCGACCCGGCCTCGAGGCGCTGGCGGAGAAGCACGCCATTATCGGCGAGGTGCGCGGTCGCGGCCTGTTCCAGGCGCTGGAGCTGGTAAGCAGCCGTAAACAAAAAACGCCGTTGACCGCCGCCGACATGGCCGCGATCAAAGGGGCCTTAACCGAGGCCGGACTGTTGGCCTTTGTGGTGGAAAACCGCATTCACGTGGTGCCGCCGTGCACCATTACTGCTGAGCAGGTGGCGCAGGGGCTGGCGATTTTTGATGCGGTATTCGCCCGCTTTGCCAGCCTGGCGAAGTAGGGGAGGGGGCCGGATACTGTTGCCCGGCGGCGCTGCGTTTGCACGGGCCTACGGGGTATGAGCCTGTGTGTGGATCCCGTAGGCCGGGTAAGGCGCAGCCGCCACCCGGCGAAATAACGTCACAACTGAATATTTCCCTGTTCGCGCTGCGTCTGGCAGGGCTACAGCTTCTGTGTTAATTCCGGGCAGATTGCGCTCCCAATATTTCTTCTGCGTTATGTCATTCATGGCGCAAGGAGCGCACAGGGGGCGGCCAGTCGCCGCCGCCCCCTGTACCCCCGGGCTCCGGCCAGCAACATCGCCGCTGCGCGGTACCTTCGACTTTTCCCTGCAGGCTTCGGGTCGGGCCGAGGCAGCGTCCCTGCAAAACACGGCCCTCAGCCCGCATCCATGCGGGCTGCCCCGGCCTTCCGGGAACGTCTCAGCGATTTTGAGGCCGCCAGCACCGGCAGTTTCAGCAAGGCTGGTGAATAAATTAACGGCAGGTCGCACGAATCCCAGGTCGGGTAAGCGAAGCGCCACCCGACAAAGCAACGGCGCATCGGGCTAAGGCGCCGGGCAGCGGGGACAGGGTGCGCTCTGTTGCCCTCACCCCGGCCCTCTCCCACAGGGAGAGGGGGAAAACCGAGCCTCACTCCGGCCCTTCATACATAGGGAGAGGGGGAAAACTGGCAGTTTCAGTCGCCGCAAGTGGGTAAATTAACGGCAGGTCGCACGAATCGTAGGTCGGGTAAGCGAAGCGCCACCCGACAAAACAACCGCGCATCCGCTGCCTTCACCTCATTCGGTGTTCCCCGTTGACCAGCGCGTCGCGATCGAAAAAGCGCTGGATCACGCCCTCCGCCATAAACGCTGCCCGATCGGACATATGGGCGATGACGTCGGCATCATGGCTGACCAGCAGATAGGTCATGCCGTGCTCCTGTTTCAGGCGGTTTAGCAGATTGAGGATTTCCGCCTGTACCGACATATCCAGTGCCGAGGTCGGCTCATCCAGCAGCAGGATCTGCGGGCGCAGCAGCAGGGCGCGGGCAATGGCCACGCGCTGCCGTTGACCGCCGGAGAGCTGATGCGGATAGCGGCGCGCGGCGTCGGCGGCCAGACCCACTTGCTCAAGGGCGGTGGTCACCCGCGGGGCAACGTCGCGGATGCCGTGGATCTGCAGCGGCTCCGCCAGGGTGCGCCACAGGGTATGGTTGGGATGCAGCGAAGCATACGGATCCTGAAACACCATCTGCACGTTGCGCCGCAGCTCGCCCTGAAAGCGGGCGCCCGGCGTAATGGCCTGGCCGAGCAGATCCACGCTGCCGCGCCATTCGCGCTGTAATCCGGCGAGCACGCGCAAAATCGTCGATTTACCGCAGCCCGAGGCGCCGATCAGGCTGAAGGTTTCCCCGGCGTCGACACGGAAACTGGCGGCGGAGACCGCCGTCTTCGCGCCGAATGTTACCTGTAAATCCTGAAGATTAACGATCGCCATGGGCCGTCTCCGTAAAGTCCTGAGTTCTGTCGAGGGTCGGCAGCATCTGGCCGTAAGTATGCGCATTCGGCCGGCAGGTCCACAGGGTGCGGGTATAAGGGTGCGTCGCCGTCGGTAGCGCCCGCGCTGGCATCTCGTCGACCTGTCTCCCCTGGTACATCACCAGCACGCGATCGCAATGCGCGGCCACTAACGGCAGATCGTGGCTGATCAGTAACATGGCCATCTGCCGCTGCGCGCACTGCTCCACCAGCAGCTCGAGGATCTGGTTGCGCAGGCGGGCGTCAAGGGCTGAGGTCGGCTCGTCGGCTATCAGCACCTTCGGGTTATTGAGCAGCGCGAGGGCGATCATTACCCGCTGCCCCATCCCGCCGGAGAGTTCGCCGGGATAGCGGCTGAGGACCGGGAGATCCAGACCGACGGCGGCGATAGCGTCTTTGACCGCCTCGGCGCGCCCGCGGCGGCTGAGACGCTGATGCAGGGTTAACGCCTCTTCCAGCTGCGTCTGAATAGACTGCACCGGATTCAGCGCATAGCGCGGGTCCTGCAGCACCATAGCGATATCGTTGCCGCGCAGCTCGCGCCAGCCGCGGGCGCTAAGGGTCAGCACATCACGCCCCAGCACCTCCAGCCGTTCGGCGCTCACTATCCCGGGCTTGCGCACCAGGCCCATCAGCGCCCGGGCGGTCATTGATTTGCCGGAGCCGGATTCGCCCACCAGCGCCAGCCGCTCGTTGCCGAGGGTGAAGCTGACGTTGTCCACCACCCGGGCGGTGGGGTAGTCGACAGCGAGTCCCTGCACGGTCAGTCGGATGTCAGTCATGTTGCGGCTCCAGAATATCGCGCAGGCCATCGCCCAGCAGGTTAAACGCCAGGCTGGCGAGCAGGATCGCCGCGCCGGGGATGGCAGCGATCCACCACTGGTCGAAAATCACCTGCATCCCGTCGGCAATCATCGCTCCCCACTCCGCCATCGGCGGGCGAGCGCCAAGGCCGAGAAAGCCGAGCCCGGCGGCGGCGAGAATAATACCCGCCAGATCGAGCGCCAGCCGGACAATTGCCGACGGCAGACATAGCGGCAGAATATGGCCGACCAGCAGCCGCCCGCCGCGGATGCCCAGCATCTCCGCCGCGGCGAGATAGTCGCTATGGCGCAGGCGCTGAATTTCGCTGCGCGCCTGACGGGCATAGGCCGGCCAGGTAGTCAGGGCTAACGCCAGCGCGCCGTTGACCAGCCCCGGGCCGAGCATCGCCACGAACGCGAAGGCGAGGATCAACCGCGGCATCGACATCACCACGTCGGTAAACCGCATCAGTATTCGCTCCAGCCACCCGCCATAGTAGCCGGAGAGGATACCCACCAGCAGCCCGACGGGCAGGGTAATGGCGGTTACCAGCGCCACCAGACCCAGCGCCGGACGTGCGCCGTAGAGCAGGCGCGACAGCAGGTCACGGCCGTAGCTGTCGGTGCCGAGCCAGTGCCCCGCGCCAGGTCCCTGCAGACGGGCGGCGGCATCCTGCCAGTTGGGATCGTGCGGCGCCAGCCACGGGGCGAATAGCGCGGTCAGCACCAGCAGGATCACCAGGGCCAGGCCGCTGAAGGCGGCGGGTGATCGGCGCAGACGGCGTAAAAACAGATAAGTCGGCATCAGCGCACCCTCGGGTCGGTTAACCGCACCAGCAGGTCGGTCAGGTTATTGATCAGCACAAAGCTCACGCCAATCAGCAGCGTGCCGCCCATGATCGCCGTGGTATCCCCCGCGAATAGCGCCGTAGTGAGGTAGCGGCCGATCCCCGGCCACGAGAAGACGGTTTCGGTGAGCACCGCCCCTTCGAGCATCGAGGTCCAGGCGAGGGCGGTCACCGTCAGCAGAGTGCCGCGGATATTGGGCAGGACGTGGCGCAGCAGAATTGTCATCTCACCAGCCCCTTTGGCCCGCGCCAGCAGAATGTACTCTTTGTTCATCTCGCTCAGGCAGGCGGAGCGGGTCAGGCGGGTGATGCTGGCCAGCGAGTAATAGGCCAGCACCAGCACCGGCAGCAGCAGATGGCCGATGGCATTTTTAAACGCCGCCATATCGCCGGAGAGCCAGGTGTCGATCAGCGCAAAACCGCTGCGCGGCTCGACGGTGTACTGATAAATATCGTCGAGGCGACCTGGGCCCGGCGCCCACTGTAGCCGGGCGTAAAACAGGGCCAGCATCAGCAGGCCGAGCCAGAAAATGGGCACCGAGTTGCCCAACAGGGTAAAGGTGCGCACCGCCAAATCCCACGGCGAACCGGCGTAACGGGCGCACAGTACCCCGGCGACGATGCCCAGTACCGCGCCGACGATCAGCGCCAGGGTCGCCAGCTCAAGGGTTGCCGGAAAGACCGCCAGCAGGTCGTGAAGCACCGGCTGGCCGGTGGCGCTGGCGATGCCAAGATCGCCATGGGACAGGTTGACCAGGTAGTGCCAGAACTGGACCGGCAGCGGTTGGTCGAGACCCAACTGATGGCGAACCTGGTCGTAAGTCGACTGACTGGCATGGTCGCCGACGATCTGCAGCACGCGGTCGACCGGCGACAGCGCGGAGAGCGCGAAGGTGACCAGCAGCAGCCCGAACAGCGTCAGCAGCAGGGTAAACAGCCCCTGCAGCAGGCGGGTAAAATGAGTGGAAAACGATGGCATGGAAAATGGAAATTCCTGGTATATCAACATGGTTCCCGGCGGCGCGACGCCCACCGGACCCGGGTGGCGAAACGGTCATCCGGGCAGGGCGAGGCCGCCATGCCCGGTGACATAACCCGCTTACTTGGTGACGTTATCGTACCAGACCATATCGGCGTTCAGCCCCTGCTGATAGCCCTTCACGTTGTCGCGCACCACGATCTGGGTTTTCCCCTGGTCAATAAAGACGTATGGCGAATGCTGCAGCAGGGTTTCCTGCATCGTTTTGTACAGGTCGAGGCGTTTCGCCGGGTCCGGCTCCGCCACCGCGGCGAGGGTGGCTTTATTCAGCTCAGGGATCTGCCAGCCGTTGAGCCCGGCCACGGTGCTGGATTTACCATCGTTCCATGCAAAGGCGCTGGCGTTGGAATGGGCATCAAAGTAGTCCGGGATCCACAGGCGGATCGCCGCCTGATGCTGCTTCGCGCGCACCCGGGCATAGACCTGGCTGCCGGCGGCGGGTAGCAGATCCACCTTCACCCCACCCTGGGCAAAGCTGGCCTGCAGCGACTGGGCGATGGTGATAAACGGCGGTTTGTTCTCCACGTCGAGGGTGAAGTGGGCATCCTTAATGCCCGCTTTATCGAGGATAGCCTTAGCTTTTTGCGGGTTGAAGGTGAACGGATTGGTCTCCAGCGCCCCCGGCAGTCCGGCCGGCAGGAAGCTTTGATGAATAAAGTACTGTCCTTTCAGCAGATTTTTGGTGATGCCTTCATAATCGACCAGCCAGCGCGCCGCCTCCCAGAAGGCCGGATTATTCAGCAGCGGGTTGGCGCTGTTGGCGGTATTAAACACCAGGTAGTTTTGCTCGGCGGACGGGATGCTCAGCACCTTCACGCCGGGTTTATCCTGCAGGGCGGCTATCTGGTCAGCGCCGAGGTCGCGGGCCACGTCGGCATCCCCCTGCTGGATCAGCAGGCGGCGGGAAGCCGGGTCGGGGACGTTTTTAATAATAATGCTTTTGATCTTTGGCGCGCCGGTGGGGGAGCTGGCGTTGGCCTCCAGCACGATGGCCTGATGCGGCTGGTAGACGCGCATTTTATAGGCCCCGCTGCCCGCCGAGTGCATCTTCAGCCAGTCGTTGCCGAAGTCGTTATTTTTCGCGTTCGGCGCCACCTGTTTTTCATCAACGATGGAGGCGATGGGGGTGGAGAGAATATTCAGCGCCACCGCCGGGCTGACGTCGGCGGTCCAGTGCAGCGTCAGGGTATGATCGTCAACTTTTTTCAGCTGGCTGGCGATGTTGTCCGGCTGCCAGCCGAGCACGTTGAGAATAAACGCTGGCGATTTATTCAGCGTCACCGCGCGGGTGTATGAGAAAATCACATCTTCCGGGCGCAGCGGATTACCGGAGGCGAATTTGGCATCCGGCTTCAGTTTAATGGTCAGGGTTTTCGCCGCCGGATCGGCCTGCCAGCTTTCGGCGAGAATCGGTACGATTTTTTCAGGGTTGTTGCGGTCCGGCTGCACCAGACGCTGGTAGAGGCTGGGGACCGTCTGAATGCTGGAGAGTTCGTTTGCTTCCGCCGGGTCGAGGCTGACGATATCGTCGAGACCCTGGGCGACCACCAGCGTGTTGGGCGGCGTGGCGGCATGCGCGGCGGTGGAGAGCGCCGTCAGTACCAGTAAAGGCAACAGTTTTTTGGTCATGTGCAATCCCTGAAAAATGGTTATTTTAATTTTTTATGCCTCGCTACGTTAGGCCGCTTGCCAAAAGGCGTAAAGTCAAAATAAGGATATTCTTATGCTAAAAACGCATAATCAAGAACGACAGGTTATTGCCGGTCGCGCAGAAGCGCCTTTCTCCGCTGCGGGCTTCTTGCTATAACGCATTGTCTATTGCGAGGAGGTGGGTGTGCCGGAAATCAATGAGTTTGGCCAGCAGGTGAACGACCTTGTCCCAGGCTGGCAGGGGGCGCGAGTCCTGCGACGGACGGCGTTAAATGGCCGTTTTTGTCGACTGGAGCCGCTGGACGTTGACCGTCATGCGGCGGATCTGTTTGCCGCCTATGCGCTCGGTGACAACAGCGACTGGACGTGGCTGGCGTCTACGCGGCCGGAGAGCGTGGCGGCGACCGCCCACTGGATCGCGGGCAAGGTGAATGATGATGCCCTGGTGCCGTATGCGGTGGTTGACCTGCGCAGCGAGCAGGCGGTGGGCATCGTCAGCTATATGGCGATCGAACGGGAAATGGGCACGGTTGAGATCGGCCATGTCACCTGGTCGCGACGGATGAAAAACACCCCGCTGGGTACCGAAGCGGTCTGGCTGCTGCTGAAGAACGGCTTTGACCATGGCTATCGTCGGCTGGAGTGGAAATGCGATTCGATGAATGTCGCCTCGCGCCGCGCCGCCGAACGGCTGGGCTTTAGCTGGGAAGGACGTCTGCGGCAGAGGCTGGTGCGTAAAGGGCGGACGCGCGACAGCGATATGCTGTCCATCATCGACGGCGAGTGGCCTGCGCGCGATGCGGCGCTGCGGGCGTGGCTGGCGGCGGAAAACTTTACTGCCGACGGGCAGCAGATCAAACGCCTGGAGGCGTTTCGCTAACTCTGCAAAGTGAATGGGCAGAGCGCATCACGCCAGCTCTGCCCATACAAAGGCTATTTCTCGATCATCTGAATAATTTGATCCCGGTTAATGGCATGTTCATTTCCCGCGATATCCTCATAGGTGATTAACCCAGTATCGTCATCGACCTCCGGTTTTCCGTGGGTGATAATCATCTCACCATTTTTTTTCTCTAATACATAATCGCTGGAACACCCCGCAACGGTGAACGTTAATAATGCCAAACCGAATACTGCAACGAACTTTTTCATTGTGCTACCTGTTGTAAGAAAGCCACGGTGGGCCGCAGAATATGACAGACTAACCAGTTATCGAAAGTGGGTCATAATTAACACCGAATAAAGTATTAACATGGCGACTAACGTAATAACCACAATACGACGCTCAAGGGGCGTGGCTTTTTTCTTAGATTCATCATCTGGTTTTGTTAACATAATATTCTCTCTGTTAGCCCTGTCAGTGCTCCCGATTCCGACACCGGCAGAGGTGAGTTCTCGGCAATATTGTCGGGATGAACGACTTGCTAGTTGTTATTTAATACCCAGAGTTAAAGTAACGATTCCAGTGATAACCATTCAAAGACCCGTTCAGGCATTTTTGGCTAACACAACATTAAAAATCTCATTTTTATGGCTGAAGCTGGCTATGCCTGCCGCAGACTCTGTTGCGCAGGCAGCACGCTTATTATCTTTTCGCACGTAACGGATAAAAAATGCCTGTTGTAATCAATGCTCCGGGGCTGGAAACGGCAAACCCCGGATGACGTTATTAAATGATTCTCACCAAAATATTAATGAGGCCTATTTAAGATGATGAGAATCACAATTCGCCATTAAGCTAATATAATTTAGCAAATAAGCTATAGATTCGTCGGTTTACAAAATAAAGGTACCTTCAATAACCAGACAGGCTTCGCCTGAGAGTTCAACACGTCCGTTATCTTTGATGTGGCAGAAGAGTTCTCCCTTACGGTTACCACCTTGCTGGGCATGAAGCGTTTTTTTCGCCAGTTTCTCACTCCACAGCGGCGCCAGAAAAGTATGTGCCGAACCGGTGACCGGATCTTCGTTGACTCCCACCTGCGGACCGAACCAGCGAGAACGAAAATCGAAGGTCCGTGATGCGGCCGTGACCACCACGCCACGGGTGTTGAAGGCATTCAAGGCGTTAAAGTCGGGTTTAAGCGCGTCCAACAGCGCTTCGTCATCAATGACGACAATAATATCGGAGGCTTGCCAGGTTTCACCTGCGTCTTCAGCCAGTCCCAGCGCCTTGAACAATCCTTGCGGCGCGGCGATGGGTGACGGAACAACCAGCGGAAAATCCAGGGTATATTTTCCGTCATGCAACGTGACGTCCAGCGCGCCGCTGCGGGTGAAAAAACGCACCCGATCGCGCGCTTGTTGATTGAGCAGCACGCTGGCCGCAGCCAGCGTGGCATGACCGCAGAGATCGACCTCGACGGCTGGGGTAAACCATCGCAATCCGAAACCGTCAGGCTGCCTGACAACAAAGGCCGTTTCCGACAGGTTGTTTTCCGTCGCAATGCGCTGCAGCACGCTATCTTCAGGCCACGCCTCCAGCAAACAAACCGCGGCGGGATTGCCGGTAAAGGGGCCTTTTGAGAAAGCATCGACCTGATAAAAGCGAATGCGCTGCTGTGAATTATTTTTCATTCATCACCTCAAGGTCATTATAAACCGTATATCGTGTTACCCCCAGGGCCTGAGCCGCCTGCTGCACGCCCCCGCGCATTTTAAAAATACCTTTCGTATGCATTTCAGCGACAATTTTCAAACGCTGCGCTTTTTGTATTTTTTTACCCGGCACTGAATATTTATCAATGATTTCCTGGATTGACTGATCGATCAATCCGCCTAAATTAAGATCGACCGCCTCTGCGGCCTCCGCCGGCGATGGCAGCAGCGCGTCAAGGCTCTTGCGTATTTGCTCATAAGGCGAGGGGTCGACATTAATACAGAAGGCGATAAGCGGATATCCCTCTTCGCTGTAATAAATTGTCGATGCGCTATTGAGCGTTTTCCCTGAAGCGGTGACGGTTTTATAATCGCTTATGGTTCTCGGCTTGTTGTTATTCGTCTTCTGCAGAAGCAGCGCAAAACCGGTATCTTTTTCCGGGCCGGCTAATAAATGATCGCCATTACCCCTGCCGCTAACATGACCGTTAATAATTTTGATAATGGAATGTTCAGGGGTAGTGAGATTATGCAACACCACCTCCTGATTCGCTGATAACGTTCCCGCCATGGCGTCCATGGCTGCTTCAAGCGGCCCGGCGATCTGTGCAACCTGCTGTGTGTACTCTGATGTCATGGATGATCCTCTGCTGGAATCGTGGTCAGGAAGCGACCCCGGAACGCTATTTTACCATGGGAGATTCGCTGACAGGATTAAGTTATACGCACAATGTTTAATTATCAACAAAAAGTTGAATTTTTAGCGCTGGCAGCGTAAATTCCGCTGCGCAAAGCGTCAGCGCTCATGTCGGGTGCGTCTTTATGTTATGGAAATATAATGAGAATTTTTGGCTTGATAGCCATTGCCGTTCTGCTGGTGGCCTGCGGAGTCATTCACCCCTTCGGCGACAAAACCATCTATCAGACTTATTCGGTATCCGATCGGCTGGGGCTGCACTGGCGCTATGACTGCATACGCAGCGCCCTGAAGCCGCATGGCTATGAGGTTGAGCGCATCATCCCCGAGCAGAATGCGCCAAACTTCTTTGATATTTCGCAGCATGGCACACGAGTCGCCCAGATCGATATGTATCAGGTGGCTGGGGCGAGGGCGATAAGTATCACCCTGATATCCGGTGCAAAACAGGTGAATGCTGCTGTTGATAGCATTATTCAGCCGTGCCTTGAGCGCTAAGGGATGCTGGAAAGGTGAGGAGTGTCCTTTCCGCACGGGAAAGGACAAGCGTGGCCTAAACGGTTAGCGGCGAACCGGCGCGTCGCCAGCGACATAATACGCCGCGGTGCTGCGCGGCAGCGGCTGGCGGCCGCGAATAGCGTCAGCCATCTTCTCGCCGATCATAATGGTGGTGGCGTTCAGGTTGCCGGTGATGATCTGCGGCATAATCGACGCATCGATCACCCGCACGCCTTCCAGACCGTGGACCCGGCCTTCGCCGTCGACCACCGCCATCTCGTCGTAACCCATCTTACAGGTCCCGCATGGGTGGAATGCGGTCTCGGCGTGGTTGCGCACAAACTCATCCAGCTCGGCATCGCTCTGGCAGTCAATACCCGGGCTGATTTCGCGGCCGCGATACTTATCCAGCGCCGGCTGGTTCATGATCTCCCGGGTAATGCGAATGGCGTCGCGGAACTCCTGCCAGTCCTGCTCATGGGACATATAGTTAAACAGGATCGCCGGGTGGGCGTGCGGGTCGCGCGACTTCAGGCGCACGTGGCCGCGGCTGGGAGAACGCATCGAACCGACGTGGCACTGGAAGCCATGCTCTTTCACCGCGTTGGAGCCATTGTAGTTAATCGCCACCGGCAGGAAGTGGTACTGAATGTTCGGCCAGGCGAACTCGGCGCGGCTGCGGATAAAACCGCCCGCTTCGAACTGGTTACTGGCGCCGATCCCGGTGCCGCCGAACAGCCACTCGGCGCCGATCTTCGGCTGGTTCCACCACTGCAGCGCCGGGTAGAGCGACACCGGCTCTTTGCATTCATATTGCAGATACATCTCCAGATGGTCCTGCAGGTTCTCACCCACGCCGGGCAGATCGTGCACCACCGGGATATCGAACTGCCTGAGCAGCTCGGGATTGCCGACGCCGGAGCGCTGCAGGATCTGCGGCGAGGCAATCGCCCCGGCGCACAGCAGTACCTCTTTGTTGGCCGTCGCTTTTGACGGGATAGTGCTTTCCCCCTCCAGCCACTCGACGCCCACCGCGCGCTTGCCGGCAAAAATAATATGATCGGTCAGCGCATGGGTGCGGATGGTCAGGTTGGGGCGACCGCGCGCCTGGTCGAGATAGCCGCGGGCGGTGCTGGCGCGACGGCCCTGCGGCGTCACGGTGCGGTCCATCGGACCAAAGCCTTCCTGTTGGTAACCGTTAAGATCGTCGGTGCGCGGATAACCCGCCTGCACCCCGGCTTCAACCATCGCCTCGAAGAGCGGATTATTGCCCGGCTTCGGCGTGGTGACGCTCACCGGGCCATCGCCACCGTGGTAGTCGTTGGGCCCGATATCACGGGTTTCCGCTTTCCGGTAGTAGGGCAGGCAGTCGAGATAGCTCCAGTGTTCCAGCCCTGGCGCGGCGGCCCAGTTATCGAGGTCCAGGGCGTTGCCGCGTATGTAGCACATGCCGTTGATCAGCGACGAGCCGCCGAGCCCTTTGCCGCGTCCGCACTCCATGCGGCGATTGTTCATGTACGGCTCAGGTTCGGTCTCGTAGGCCCAGTTGTAGCGCTTGCCCTGCAGCGGATAAGCCAGCGCGGCGGGCATCTGGGTGCGGAAATCGAACCGGTAGTCCGGGCCGCCGGCTTCCAGCAGCAGGACGGTGGTGTTTGGATCTTCAGTCAGTCGTGTCGCCAGAACGTTGCCGGCGGAGCCGGCGCCAATAATGATGTAGTCAAATTGCAAAAAAACCTCCCGGTTAAAATATGGACTGGAATTTACCCATCTCAACCTGGATGGACTTCACCTGGGTGTAACTCTGCAGGGTCATCACGCCGTTCTCGCGGCCAATGCCGGAGTGCTTATAGCCGCCGACCGGCATCTCCGCCGGGGATTCCCCCCAGGTGTTGATCCAGCAGATACCCGCTTCGAGCTGATGAATGGCGCTGTGGGCGCGGTTCAGGTCGGCCGTGACGATACCCGCCGCCAGACCGTAGTCGGTATCGTTGGCGCGGCGGATCGCTTCTTCATCGGTGTCATAGGTGAGGATGGACATCACCGGGCCGAAGATCTCCTCGCGCACGATGGTCATCTCATCGCTGCAGTCGGTAAACACGGTCGGGGCCACCCACGCGCCGTTGTCAAAGCCTTCGCCCTTCAGCACGTCGCCGCCGCACAGCAGGTTCGCGCCTTCTGCTTTGCCTTTGGCGATGTAGCGCAGCACATTGTCACGGTGCGGGAAGCTGACCAGCGGGCCAAAGTTGGTGCGTTCATCGAACAGATCGCCCGCACGGATGCGGCCCACGCGCTCAACGATTTTCTGCTCAAACGCCGCCTTAACCTTCGCGGGGACGAACACCCGGGTGCCGTTGGTGCACACCTGTCCGGAGCTGAAGAAGTTGGCCATCATGGCGATGTCGGCGGCGAGATCGAGATCCGCATCGTCGAAAATAATCAGCGGCGATTTGCCGCCCAGCTCCATCGTCACCTCTTTCAGGGACGAGCCCGCCGCGTTGGCCATCACCTTTTTGCCGCTGGCGACGCCGCCGGTAAAGGAGACCTTAGCGATACCCGGATGCTCGGTCAGGTACTGGCCGGTCTCCGCGCCCACACCCGGCAGGACGTTAAACACGCCGTCCGGCAGACCCGCTTCGGTATAGATTTCGGCAAGTTTCAGGGCGGTGAGCGGGGTCACTTCGCTCGGCTTGAAGATCATCGCATTGCCGGCGGCCAGCGCCGGGGCGGATTTCCACAGAGCGATCTGGATCGGGTAGTTCCATGCGCCAATCCCGGCCACCACACCCAGCGGTTCGCGGCGGGTGTAGACGAACGACGTCTCGCGCAGGGGGATCTGACTGCCTTCCAGCGCCGGGATCAGCCCCGCGTAATACTCCAGCACGTCCGCGCCGGTGACGATATCCACGGTTGAGGTTTCGGAATACGCTTTACCGGTGTCGAGGGTTTCCAGCTTTGCCAGCTCGTCGTTCCGTTCGCGCAGGATATCGACGGCGCGACGCAGGATGCGCGAGCGTTCCATGGCGGTCATCGCCGCCCAGATTTTTTGCCCACGCCGCGCGCTCTCGACGGCGCGGTCGACATCCTCGCGTCCGGCAGCCTGTACGCTTGCCAGGACTTCACCGTTGGCCGGGTTAATGGTCTCGAAGGTGCGACCGCTGGTGGCGGATGTATAACCACCATGGATATAAAGCTGCTGTTCTGCCATTCGGGACATAAATTCTCCTCGGTTATTCGGTCGGTAAATGCTGGCTGATGAAGTGGCTGGTCAGCGACTGCGCCAGCGTCTTATCCAGCGGTTTGCCGCTCAGGGCGGCGCGCAGCCACAGGCCGTCTATCAGCGCCGCCAGCCCGTAGCCGGCCTCCTGGGCCTGCTGGCGCGGCAGCTCGCGGCGGAACTCGTACACCAGGTTCGACAGCAGGCGGCGGCTGCTCACCTGCTGCAGGCGGTAGAGCATCGGCTGGTGCATGCTGCTGGCCCAGAAGGCCAGCCAGGCCTTCATCGCCGCGCTGCTGATCTGCGTCTCATCAAAGTTGCCGCCGACTATCGCCTGCAGGCGCTCTCCGGCGCTGCCGTCCGGCAGAGCGTGCAGACGGTTGAGCACCGCGTCGCGTAGCTGGCTGGTGATGTCGCGCATGGTCGCCTCCAGCAGACCATTTTTGTCTTTGAAATAGTGACTGATGATCCCCGTCGACACGCCCGCCCGTCGGGCGATCTGCGCGATGGTCGCGTCGTGCATTCCGACTTCATTTATTGCGTCCAGCGTGGCGTCGATCAGTTGCCTGCGCCGGATTGGCTGCATCCCCAGTTTGGGCATTTTTGCCACTCCATTCATCAGCGTTGGTTAACTATTAAAGCGGTTTTTGATTGGACGTTCAATATAAAATGTGTCTTAATTGTTACGTGATTGAATTTTAATAGTTACAAAAACAGTGGGGATACTGGATGACAGATCTTTCGCAAAACAGAGAAAAGGACAAAATCAATCCGGTGGTTTTTTACACCTCTGCCGGACTGATTTTGTTGTTTTCCCTGATGACGATCTTTTTTCGCGATTTTTCTGCCGAGTGGATTGGACGCACCCTGGGCTGGGTGTCGAAAACCTTCGGCTGGTACTATCTGCTGGCGGCGACGCTGTATATCGTCTTCGTCGTCTGCATTGCCTGCTCGCGCTTCGGATCGGTGAAGCTCGGGCCGGAGCAGTCCAAGCCCGAGTTCAGCTTGCTGAGCTGGGCGGCGATGCTGTTCGCCGCCGGGATCGGCATCGACCTGATGTTCTTCTCCGTGGCCGAGCCGGTGACGCAATACATGCAGCCGCCGGAAGGGGCGGGGCAGACCATCGAGGCGGCGCGCCAGGCGATGGTCTGGACCCTGTTTCACTATGGCTTAACCGGCTGGTCGATGTATGCCCTGATGGGCATGGCGCTGGGATACTTTAGCTATCGTTATAATTTGCCGCTGACCATCCGCTCGGCGCTGTACCCGATTTTCGGCAAACGGATCAATGGGCCCATCGGCCACAGCGTCGATATCGCGGCGGTGATCGGCACCATCTTCGGCATCGCCACTACCCTCGGCATTGGCGTGGTGCAGCTCAACTACGGTCTGAGCGTGCTGTTCGATATTCCGGACTCGCTGGCGGCGAAAGCGGCCCTGATTGCGCTGTCGGTGATCATCGCCACCATCTCGGTCACCTCCGGGGTGGACAAGGGCATCCGCGTGCTCTCTGAACTGAACGTCGCCCTCGCGCTGGGGCTGATCCTGTTCGTGCTGTTCATGGGCGATACCTCCTTCCTGCTCAATGCGTTAGTGCTCAACGTCGGCGACTACGTCAACCGCTTTATGGGCATGACGTTGAACAGCTTCGCCTTCGACCGCCCGGTAGAGTGGATGAACAACTGGACGCTCTTTTTCTGGGCGTGGTGGGTGGCCTGGTCGCCGTTCGTTGGCCTGTTCCTGGCGCGCATTTCGCGCGGGCGCACCATCCGCCAGTTTGTGATGGGCACCCTGATCATTCCGTTCACCTTTACCCTGCTGTGGCTGTCGGTGTTCGGCAACAGCGCGCTGTATGAGATCATCCACGGCGACGCGGCCTTTGCCGAGGAGGCGATGCTCCACCCGGAGCGCGGCTTCTACAGCCTGCTGGCGCAGTATCCGGCGTTTACCTTTAGCGCCTCGGTGGCGACCATTACCGGTCTGCTGTTCTACGTCACCTCCGCCGACTCCGGCGCGCTGGTGCTGGGGAATTTCACCTCGAAGCTGAAGGACATTAACAGCGACGCCCCGAACTGGCTGCGCATCTTCTGGTCGGTAGCTATCGGCCTGCTAACCCTCGGGATGCTGATGACCAACGGCATCTCGGCGCTGCAGAACACCACGGTGATCATGGGGCTGCCGTTCAGCTTTGTGATTTTCTTCGTGATGGCCGGACTGTATAAATCCCTGAAAGTGGAAGATTACCGTCGGGTCAGCGCCAGCCGCGACACCGCCCCGCGCCCGATGGGCCTGCAGGACCGGCTGAGCTGGAAGAAGCGCCTGTCGCGGCTGATGAATTACCCGGGCACACGCTATACCAAACAGATGATGGAGACGGTGTGCTACCCGGCGATGGAGGAAGTGGCCCAGGAGCTGCGGCTGCGCGGCGCCGCGGTGGAACTGAAGAGCCTGCCGCCGGAAGAGGGCGAGAACCTTGGCCACCTCGACCTGCTGGTGCACATGGGCGACGAGCAGAACTTTATCTACAAGATCTGGCCGCAGCAGTACTCGGTGCCGGGCTTTACCTATCGGGCGCGCAGCGGGAAATCCACCTATTACCGGCTGGAGACCTTCCTGCTGGAGGGCAGCCAGGGTAACGACCTGATGGACTACAGCAAAGAGCAGGTGATCACCGATATTCTCGACCAGTACGAGCGGCACCTGAACTTTATCCATTTGCACAGGGAAGCGCCGGGGAACAGCGTGATGTTCCCGGATGGCTAGCCAGGGAGCCCCCGTCGGCGAAAGACTGACGGGGGCGACGGGCGGTTACTGGTAGTTAAAGGCGTCCGGATGGTTGTCGAGGCTACCGCTGAGGGCGGCAAACAGCACGGTTTTGCCATCGATGGACAGGGCGTCGCTGACGTTAAGCCAGGTCAGCTTCTCCTGGTCGGTTTTTTCATCGACCACCGAGTAAACGCCTGACATCTGTTTGCTTTTCTCCGACCAGATCACCGCGATACGCTCGTGGCCGCAGTCGTGGGGTTTGCAGGCGCTTAACACCTGCCAGGATTCGCTGCCCAGCTTCACCGTCTGCGCCGGCGAACCGGTGCCGCCGGTGGTCACCCAGGCGGGCAGCTGATGGCCTTTGACCATCTGGTTAAACGACGCCCGGGTGGCGCTATCGTGGGCCAGACTGTTCAGCGTGACGTCGCCTTGCGCCATAACGCTGGCGGAGGCGGCTAAGGCGATAATAGCGGTAAGCGTTTTAAACATGTTTCCTCCTGGACTTATTCCGTCCTGATAACAAGCCTCTTTATAGTGAGCGTAGATAATGATTAATGCAAACTTTGACATATATCTCGTGAATGATTAGCGGCGGTGCGCGCATGGACGTTACGCTAAGCGATATGCCATGATGCGGATTGATTAACTTTTTCCAATATATGCCCTTGTGATAAAGCAGTTAGCGAAATGGCATAGTTATTCAGGCGATAAAGCATGGAGTATGTGAATCATCTACTGACGTTTATTGAGAGTAATCCGGCGCTGGCGGTGGGATTTAACCTTATTCTGCTGCTGCTCTCCGGCATATTTGCCCACCTTTTATGCAAGTTCTTGCTGATTAAAGTGGTGCGTAAGGTCTTCTTTGGTAGCCATAAACAGGACGTGCCGCTGGAGAAGGATCGACGCATCGCCGAAAAGCTGTCCAATTTCATTCCGGTTATTATCGTCTATTACGTTCTGCAGTTTATGCCGGCGATGCCGGCATCGCTGGTGACGGCGATTAATACCGTCTGCGGGATCTTGTTTTTTATTTTTATGTCGGTGTTTTTCAACGAGATGCTGGATATTGTTAACAGCTCTTATCTGCGAAAAACCAAACGTAAAAATCATTCCATTAAGGGCTATATCCAGATAGGCAAAATCTTAGTTCACATCCTGGCGGCGATTATGATCCTCGCCGTGATGTCGAATAAATCGCCGATTATTATTATCTCCAGTTTGGGGGCGGTGGCGGCGGTGCTGATGATCGTGTTCCAGCATACCCTGCTGTCGCTGGTGGCGAACGTTCAGCTGTCGTCCAACGACGTGCTCCAGCTGGGGGACTGGATTGAAATGCCTGACAAGAACCTCAGCGGCGAGGTGACGGATATCGCGCTGCACACCATTACCATCCGCAACTGGGACAATACCATCTCCCGTATTCCCACCAAGAATTTCCTCACCGAGACCTATACCAACTGGCAGGCGATGTTCTCCTCCGGGGCGCGGCGGATCATGCGCAGTATCGCCATCGATCAGCACTCGGTGCGTTTTCTCGACCAGGAGATGCTCTCCTCGATGCTGGCCATCCGCGGGGTGAATGAGCCTTTGACCACGTTGCTTGACGGCCGGGATCCCGGCGGCGTGGCGGACCGCTGGTTTGTCGATAACGGCCTGACCAACCTGACTCTGTTTCGCCACTACCTGATGCACTATCTCGCCGAGCGGCCGGATATTATTAAGGAGATGTACATTGTGGCGAGAACGCTGAAACCGTCGCCGTCGGGTATCCCACTGGAGATTTACTGCTTCACCTCCTCGACGCTGTGGAAAGACTACGAAAACACCCAGTCGGCGATATTTGAGTACATTACCGCGGTGGCCGGGCAGTTCTCCCTGCGACTTTATCAGTATCCTGCCGGGCACGATTTCTGGCGTCTCTCCCAGGAGCACGCCGCCCGGGCGGGCCTGCCGCCATCGGCCGAAGGCTAAGCGCTGATCTGCTGGCGCCAGAGGACGATCTCCTCTTCCAGCCAGGCGATGAACCGGGCGATTTCCGGCCGGTTCTCCGCCTGCGGGGAGACGGTCAGCCAGTAGTGCCAGGGGTAGGGGACGGTGACGGCGGTGAGCTGCACCAGCTCGCCGCGGGCTATGGCTCCCGCCACCAGCGAGCGCCGCTCCAGCGCCACGCCGGCCCCCAGGCGAACCGCCTCCAGCACCAGGTTGGAGTCGTTCAGGCGCAGGCCCGCGGGGACGATGATCTTTTCCAGCCCCGCCTGGCTGCACCAGGCGTGCCACGACTCCATGGAAAAAACGATATCGCTGGCGGCGATCGCCTGCGGGGTGGTCGGCAGGTCGCCGCCGCGATAGTGCGGCGCGGCCACCACCAGCTGTTCATCGGCAAACAGATGCCGGCTTTCCATCCCCTCCCAGTCGCCTTGCCCCATGCGAATGGCCAGATCGATACCCTCCTGCTGCAGGTTGACTACCGCCAGGCTGGTAAGCAGGCGCACCGCGATCTGCGGATGTCGCGCCTGAAAGCGCGCCAGCCGCGGCAGCAGCCAGTGGCAGCCAAAGGAGGGGAGGGTCGCCAGGGTCAGTTCCATGGTGCGGGGTTTGATCTGCACCATCCGCGTGGCGTCGGCGATGTGCTGTAACGCCTCGCGGATTTGCAGGGCATAGAGCCGCCCCTCTTCCGTGATGCGCACCCCGCGGCCGTGGCGGACAAACAGTGAGACGCCGACCAGGGCTTCCAGCTGTTTGATGTGCTGGCTGACCGCCGAATGGGTCACGCTCATTTCGTGGGCGGCCTGCGTCACGCTGCCGAGGCGCGCCACCGCCTCAAAGCTGCGCAGGCTGGCGACAGGGGGAAAATCTGCCATGGTGATCTCTCAGTCTGTGAGTCGATACGTTAACGTTACTACCGGGTTAGCGGGTTTTATAGCCGCCGTGAACAGGCTGTCGAGGGGATGCAGGCTGTCTCAGTCGGTATAGCACAGGGGAGACAGGCGGACTACCCCGTGGCGCCAGTTTGTTAGTTTTCCTAACCATTGCGGTAAGCATCCCCTGATATTCGCGGGGCGGGTTTTCCAGTAAGGTAAGCCAGCAACCCCTTTATCGCAGGCAGGAGTGACGATGAAACTCATTGGTATGATGGATTCACCTTATGTAAGACGCGTGGCGGTTTCTCTGGCGCTCTATGGCGTGGAATTTGAGAGCCTGCCGCTATCGGTCTTTAGCGGCTTTGACGAATTCTCCCGTATTAATCCGGTGGTCAAGGCGCCGACGGTGATTCTTGATAACGGGACGCAGCTGATGGACTCCACGCTGATCCTCCATTATTTCGAAACGGCCAACCCCGCCGGGCGTCGGCTACTTCCCGCTCATCCCGAGGCGCTGGCCCACGACCTGCACCTGCTGGGGGTGATCCTCGCCGCCAGTGAAAAAGCGGTCCAGCATGTTTATGAGCACCGTCTGCGGCCGGAAGAGAAGCAGCATCAGCCGTGGATAGCCCGGGTGACCGGCCAGCTGCTTGCCGCCTGTCGGGAATGGGACGCCCGGCTGGCAGACCGCGCTGTCGCCGCGCATCCGGACCAGGTGATGGTCACCAGCACGGTGGTCTGGTCCTTTATCCAGTTGATGATCCCGGCGGTGGTGCCGGCAGCGGAGTTTGCGCATATTCGCGCGCTGGCGCAGAAGGGGGAGGCGCTGCCGGCGTTTCAACAGTATCCTCTGGCTTAACGGCGGGGATGGAGAGGGGCGCCGCAGCGTGGCGCCCTGAAGCAGGAAATGATCACCAGCAGACAAACCCGCCGTCGACCACCAGGTCTACGCCGGTGCAGAACGAGGCGGCGTCGCTGGCGAGGAACAGCGCCGGGCCGGCCATCTCTTCCACCTTCGCCATCCGCTGCATCGGCGTCTGGCTTTCAAACTCGCGGGTTTGGTGCACCATCTCCGGGCGGGTATTCATCGGCGTGGCGGTATATCCCGGGCTGATGGAATTGACGCGGATCCCTTTGCCCACCCACTCCATCGCCAGGCTTTTCGACAGATGGATCACGCCGGCTTTGGAGCAGTTGTAATGCGCCTGGTCGAGGCCGCGGTTAACGATAATCCCCGACATCGAGGCGATATTGATAATCGACCCGCCGCCGGACTCCAGCATCAGCTCCGCTTCCGCTTTGCAGGAATTCCACACCCCGGTGAGATTGATATCGATCACCCGCTGCCATTGCTCGCTCTCCATCTCCAGCGCCGGATTGGCGTTGGCGATCCCGGCGGCGTTAACGGCGATGTCGAGGCGGCCAAAGCGGCTTTTGGCCAGCGCGACGGCGGCGCGCAGGTCGGCCAGCTGGCGGACATCGCCGGTGTAGGCGCAGGCCTGGCCACCAATGGATTCAATATGACTGACCGTTTCCGCCAGCCCACCGTCGTCGCGAAGATCAAAACAGACCACCCGCGCGCCGGCGCTGGCGAGACTGCAGGCGATGGTCTGGCCAATGCCGCTGCCGGCGCCGGTGACAAAGGCGACGCGATCCCGCAGGCTAAACAGCTGTTGTGCAAAGTCTTTACCGATCATAATGATTATTCTCTTCAATATAGTGTCGAACATCGGGAGCCAGGCTTCCCGGTTGGCGGCGCGCCGCGCCTTAACCGGGCTACCGTGCTCAGGACATAATCAAACCGCCATCGATGTTAATGGTCTGTCCGGTGAGATAGCGGGCGTCGTCGGAGGCGAGAAACGCCACCAGCCCGGCGACGTCTTCCGGTTTGCCGGCGCGCTTCATCGGAATGCCCTCGACCCACTCCGCCATCAGCTCGCCTTTGCCGTAGCGCTTCTGCTCGGTGCTGAGAATTTCGCCCCACACGCGGTCGTTGTAATCCCACATTTCGCTTTCAATAATGCCCGGGCAGAAGGCGTTGACGGTGATATTCCACGGCGCCAGCTCATGAGCCAGGCTTTGGGTAATGCCGATCACGCCCATCTTGCTGGCGGCATAGTGCGGGGTATAGATGAAGCCCTGGCGCCCCTGACCGGATGAGGTGTTGATCAGGCTGCCGTGATTCTGTTTCACCATATATTTGGCCGCCTCGCGGCAGCACAGCCAGACGCCGGTGGTGTTGACCGCCAGCACTTTTTCGAAATCGGCTTTTGGCATCCGGTCGTAGTAATCGATGGTGATCACCCCGGCGTTCTGAATCGAGACGTCAATGGTGCCGAAGCGGGCGGCGGCCTGCTCATACAGCCCCTGCACCTGGGCTTCGTCGGTCACATCGACCTGCAGCGATAAAATGTCCGCCTGATAGCGCTGACGCAGGGTTTCGGCGGTCTCATGAACCCGTTCGGCGTTGGAAACCATTACCAGGTTCGCGCCGTCGCGGGCGAAGCGCTCGGCAATACCCGCGCCGATGCCGCGGCAGGCGCCGGTGATCACCACCGTTTTGTTCTGGAAATCTCGTTGCATATGTTGTTCCCTTTCGCTGAGCCGGGCACCAGGCCCGGCGGAAGATATGAATCGTTGCCGGTTAGCTGGAGGTGGCGCCGTTGGGGGGGATGGCGGCCAGTTTCTCCTCATGGCGGCGCATCAGGATGACCTTGCTCTGCAGCTTCTGCTGGAACTGGTCGACGACCACGGCGGTGACGATCACCACGCCTTTAATCACCATTTGCCAGAAATCGCTGACGCCCATCATCACCATGCCGTCGGCAAGGAAGACGATCACGAAGGCGCCGATAATCGAGCCGGTTACCCGACCACGGCCGCCGGCCAGCGCAGTGCCGCCGAGCACGGTGGCGCCGATGGCGTCCATCTCAAACATGTTGCCGGTCATCGGGTGCGCGGTTTGCAGCTGTGATGCGACGATCAGGCCGACAAAGGCCGCGCACAGGCCGGAGAAGGCATAGACGAATATTTTCGCTTTCACGATCGGCACGCCGGCGAGGCGGGCGGCGGACTCGTTGCCGCCGATGGCGTAGATGTAGCGGCCAAGCGGCGTTTTGGTGGTCAGCCAGTAGCCCAGCACGAGGAAGCCGATCATCAGCCAGATGGGCAGATAGACGCCGAGCAGGGTGCCGGAGCCGAGGGTAGCGAAACCGGTGTTGCCCAGCGCTTCCATGCCGTTGAGATTCGGGTAGGTGCTCCCGTCGTTAAACAGCAGCGCGGAGCCGCGGGCGACGTACATCATGCCTAAGGTGCAGATAAACGGCGCCACGCCGAAGCGGGTAATCACCGCGCCGTTCACCAGGCCGACCAGCACGCCGAAGATCGCTACGCAGAGGATCACCTCCGGGACGTTAAAGAAGAGGATGTCGCCGTTCCACAGCGGCAGGCCGTTGGTCAGCAGCGCGCCCGCCACCATGCCGCAGATCCCCGCCACCGCGCCGACGGACAAATCAATGCCGCCGGTGAGAATGACCAGCGTCATGCCGATGGCCAGCAGGCCGGTGATCGCCACGTGCTGGGTCATGATCAGCAGGTTAGAGGCGGTCAGGAAGTTGGGTACCATCACGCTGAAGAATGCGATCACCAGCAGCAGGGCGATAAAGGTGCGGGCCTTCAGCAGGTACATATAAATCATATATTTCTGGTTCATGATGGATTCCAGCCTGATTAATCTTGAGGAGTTGAAGCCGCGATTAACTGTTCGCGGGTCACCGCATGACGCGGTAGATCGGCGGTAATGCGGCCATCGGCCATCACCAGGATGCGGTCGGCCAGGGCCATCACCTCATCCAGTTCAGAAGATGAAAACATCACCGCCAGCCCCTGCTGGGCCATTTTGCCGATCAGGTGGTAGACGTCGGTTTTCGCACCGACGTCGATGCCGCGCGTCGGTTCGTCGAGGAACACCACCTGCGGCTGGGTCATCAGCGCTTTACCCAGCACCACTTTTTGTTGATTGCCGCCGCTCAGCGAGGTGATGGGCAAATTGGCGTCGCTGACCTTGATCGCCAGCTGCTGGATCATCGCTTTCACGCAGGTCTCTTCTTTTTGCGGATTCAACCAGCGCCAGGCGCGGCGAAAACCCTGCAGGCTGAAATCAGAGAGCGTCATGTTGGCCTGAATTGACATCATCTGCACCACGCCTTCGCCCTGGCGGTCCTCCGGCACCAGCGCCAGCCCTTTTTTCAGACGCTGCTGAAAGCGTGTTTTGCCGATGCTTTCGCCATTGAGGTGCACCTCGCCGCGCTGGCAGGGCATCAGGCCCACCAGGCCTTTGAACAGCTCGGTGCGTCCGGCCCCCAGCAGGCCGTAAATACCGATCACTTCGCCTTTTCTGAGGGTGAAGGTGACGTCATTGAGCTTGTAGCCGCCGCTGGGATGCAGCGCGGTCAGTCCCTTGACGTCAAGCACCGCGTTGCCTTTTGGCGCCGGTTGATAATCGAAATGTTTTTTCTTATCGCCGACCATCTGCTCGATGATCCACGGCACGCTGGCGTCGCTGACGTGACGCTCGCTGATAAAGCGGCCGTCGCGGAAAATGGTGATGTGGTCGCCGATCTCCATCAGCTCTTCGAGGCGATGCGAGATATAGATAATGGTCACGCCGCGGCGCTTAAGCTGCGCGATCACCTTGAACAGCACTTTCACCTCAGACTGGCTCAGCGCCGAGGTGGGTTCGTCCATGATCAGCACCCGGGTGTCTTTCGACAGCGCGCGGGCAATCTCGACTAATTGTTGGTGGCCGATACCGAGTTCGCCCAGCGGGGTGTAGGGATCGACATCCAGCTCCAGTCGCTCCAGCAGCGATTTGGCCAGCGCGTACTGATATTTTTCGTTGATGCGTCCTTTCTGAAAGAATTCATTTGCCATGAAGATGTTGTCCATCACATTCATATTGGGAAATAAATTCAGTTCCTGGAAAATAATGCTGATGCCGAATTTCTCTGCCTGATGGGTAGAGTTTAAAGTCACCGCCTCGCCATCGAGAATAATTTGCCCGGAGGAGGGTGTTTCCACACCGGCAAGCATTTTCATCATGGTGGATTTACCCGCACCATTTTCTCCGATCAGCACGTTGACCTTATTTCGATAGACCCGGTAATTGACATTATCCAGGGCGGTCACGCCGGGATAGACGCGCGACAGGCCGCGAGTTTCGATAATCACTTCAGACTCAACGGGCTGGGGAGCGACGAGATCGTGCGGCGCCATATTATTGCCCCCCCGCGTGAACGATTTTCGCCGGGGTAATTTCCGGGAGGGTTGGCGGAATATCCCACGCCGAGAAGACGCCGTACACATCCACGCTGTCGCCGGTTTTGATGTTGGCTGTCTGAATCATTTTGACCGCCTGGCTGTTGATATTCTTGCTGTACTCGCCGAACAGCACCTGGTCGTTAAAGTCCTGATAGCTGGCGCCGCTGTAGCCGTCGCGCAGCTGGGTGCCGCGCAGGGTGGGGCCAATTTGCACCGTCACATTGCCGACGCTGGCGTCGGACAGGGTCATCTTGCCGCTGCGCGAGGCGGTATCGAGCTTGCTGACAGTACCTGAAACCTTGACGTAGAAGATGCAGGGGTTTTCGTCCTGCGCGCGGTAGCCAAGGGCTTTGCAGGCGCTATCGATATCTTTTGCCGCCTTGAGCGCGCTCATCAGTTCCGCCGCCGGGCGCGCTTTCGCCACCACCTGGGGTACGATGCTCTGCTGCCAGGTTTTATCCATGTTCGCCATATGCGGGTTGGGCGGCGATTTCAGATCTGCCAGCTCCTGCTGCGAGACGATGCGACAGCCCCCAAGCGCCAGTACGGCCAGCGTCAGACAGGTTTTCTTAAACATAATGCTCTCCTCTGCGCCCCCGCGGGGGCGCAACCACCCGAACTCAGGACTTAATGTTGAAATCCTGGACTTTATCGGCGTTATCCTGGGTAATCAGAATGCCGCGGAACATCACGCGCTGTTTGGCCGGCTTTTCGCCTTTTTGCAGGTAATTATCCAGATCGGTGACGCCCTGAGCGGCGATGGCCTGCGCTTGCAGCATCACGGTCGCCTGCAGGGTGCCGGCTTTCACGGCGTCGCGCTCATCGTTGCTACCGTCGATGCCGACGACGATCACATCGCTACGGTTGGCCGCTTTCAACGCTGCAATCGCGCCGAGGGCGACCGGCCCGTTGCCGCAGATCACGCCTTTCACGTCCGGGTGAGCCTGCAGAATGCTGTCCATGATGCGCTTGCCGTCGATCAGGGTGCCTTTGGCATCCTGTTTCGCCACGCTGACCATATCCGGATACTGGTCAATGACCTGATGGAAAGATTTAGAACGGGTGACGCAGTTATTATCGGCGAGGTTGCAGGTCAGCTCGGCGTATTTGCCTTTCTCCGCCATCTTCTCGACGAAGACGTTGGCGACCTCGGAGCCGGCCTGGAAGTTATTGTGGGTAATTTGTTCCAGCGCCACATCATCAACCGGAATTTCACGGTTAATTAAGACCACCGGAATGCCGGCTTTTTTGGCCTTTTCAATGGCGGCGACGCTGGCGGTGGAGTCGGCGTTATCAAGAATAATGCCCTGCACCTTTTTACCAATGGCGGTGTCGATAAGCTCATTCTGCTTTTTGACATCTTCGCCATGGGACAGCACGGTGGTTTTATAGCCGAGCGCCTGGGCTTTTTCGCTGGCGCCTTTGGCTTCCGAGGCGTAATACGGGTTATCCAGCGAGTTGACCATGATCATAATGGTGCCTTTCTCCGCGGCGTGCGCGGCAAAGGAGAAGGCGGTCAGGGTAGCAGCGGTTAAAAGGGTTATACGTAATTTCATGACTCTGTTCCTGTATTTTTATATTCGAACAAATGAGCCCCTGAGCGGGCAGGCTTTTACGGTCTGAAATTTCCCCTGAATACATTCGGGGATAGCGATATCGTTATGGGCCGGGTTTCTCCTGTGATAAGTGAATGCGTGTCGTCGCGCAGTCTGGCGTTCAGGCTGGCGAGTCCGGTTTCCATAATGTTCGGTCGACCGCATGGCGCCACTCCTGCCAGCGCGTTTGCAAGCGCTGGTGGCGGGCCATGTCGGGCTGAAAGGCGCTGTGTTCGGTTAAGAAGGCCTGCAGGTCGGCGGTCGACCCGGGATGGAGCGCTTTACGCGCCAGCAACGCCGCGCCGATGGCGGACAGCTCCGGCACGTCGCTGCGCATCACCGGGCAGCCGAGCAGATCGGCCTGGTATTGCATCAGCCAGTCATTGTTGGTCGGCCCGCCGTCCACCATCAGCGCCGTCAGGGTGAACTCCTCATGCTGACGCATCGCCACCACCACGTCGGCAATCTGATAGGTGATGGACTCCAGCGCCGCGCGGATCAGATGCGCGCGTTTCACCCCGCGACTCAGACCGCAGATCACGCCGCGGGCGCTATCGTCCCACCAGGGGGCGCCGAGACCGGTCAGCGCCGGCACGAAGTACACCCCGAGGGTCGAGTCGACGGAGGCGGGAAGGGTGTTCAGCTCATGGGCCAGCTCGGCGGCAGAGAGCTCGCTCAGGCCGGTGCTGTCCGCCATCCAGGCGACGGCATCGCCGGTGTGGGGAATATTACCTTCCAGCCCCCACACCAGCTGATCGCCATCGTGCCAAGCGACAGTGGTCGCCAGCGCCTCGATATCGCACTGCGCCGATTTGACCGGCGCCATCACCGATGAGCCGGTGCCGTAGGTGGCTTTCACGCAGCCCGCTTCGCCGAGCGCGTGGCCGAACAGCGCCGCGTGGGAGTCGCCGATCATCGCCATAATGGGAATACCGTCTGGAATAGCGGCCAGCCCTTTGGTATGGCCGAAGAGGCCGCTCGACGGTTTAATGTCCGGCAACGCCGCGCGCGGAATGCCGAACAGCGCTAGCATCTCGTCGTCCCACTCGCCGCGGTGCAGATTCAACAACTGGGTGCGGGCGGCATTGGAGTAGTCGCAGCAGAAGGCTTCTCCGGCGGTCAGATTCCACAGCAGCCAGCTGTCGATAGTGCCGAGGCAAATCTCGCCGCGTTCGGCGCGCAGGCGGCCATCGGCAGTCGCATCCAGCAGCCAGCGCATTTTGGAGGCCGAGAATAGCGGGGCGATCGGCAGGCCGGTGGCCTGTTTAATACGCTGTTCCTGACGATCGTGACGCAGCGTGTCGCAGAACGCGGCGCTGCGGGTGCATTGCCAGGTAATGGCTGCGTTAATCGGTTCGCCGCTGTCGCGATACCAGCCGATGGCGGTTTCCCGCTGGTTGCTGATGGCCAGCGCGGCGACGTTTTCCGCGCCGACGTGGGCCACCGCGCTGGCGATCACCGCCAGCGAGGCGGCCACCAGCGCCTCGCCCGACTGCTCCACCCAGCCGTCGCGCGGCGTTTGGAGCGCCAGCGGCTGCGAGAATTTGACGATAACCTTGCCCCGGCTATCCAGCACCACCGCTTTGGCGTTGGTGGTGCCTTCATCCAGGGCGATGATGAACTCTTTTGCTGTCGCCTGCATCGTGCTCTCCTCGGTCACCCGGTGTCCTGGAACAGCGGAGACGGGATATCTTCCACCGTCTCATGCGTTTACGCAGGCCATGATGTGACATTTCGTTATCATCTTCTTAATCACTGAATATATATTCGATAGTGATTATTTATTTGATACCTTAAGCCACAAACCCGGTGACGGGCTACCGGAAAAATCATCAATTGTGCTGGCAATCACATTTCGCCGATCGGCGAAAGCGGCGGCAGGCGACTGGAGTGGTAGATTAACTCATTGAATTTCAATGCATTAACTGAGGCAGCCCTGAGGCTAAAAAAGCGCGTCAGGGCGGCAGAGAGGAAAAACAGCGCGGCAGGTTAGTCGCTGACCAGCATGCGGGCGGTAGGATAATCGGTGATTAAAACGTCAATGTAGCCGCCGGTGAGGGCGCCTTTGATGGCCGCGACTTTGTCAGTGCCGCCGGCCAGCGCGACCACGTTCGGGCATTTTTTGACCTTCTCCAGCGCCATGCCGATCACCGGATCTTCATCATCGCGTAACACCGGATGGCCGTTTTTGTCGTAGTAGTGCAGGCAGATATCGCCCACCGCGCCGCGCGCCGCCAGCACCTGCAGCATATCTTCGTGATAGTAGTTCCCGGAGGTTTTCAGCAGCTGGGAGGGTTCGAGAATGCCGATGCCGACGATGGCGATATCCACCTCGTCAAAGCGCGACACTACGTCCGCGACGTCCTTGCTGGCCAGCAGCCGGTTGCGCTCCTCCATGGATCCTTCGATGCTCTGTGACGGCAGCAGCCAGGCGTCGCAGTTCAGGCGCTGGGCGAGGGTCTGGGTAAGAATCGTCGCCTGCACGTTACCGTTGGGCCCGACGCCGCCGAGCAGCTGGATCACGCCGCTGGCCTTCAGGTTCTGCGCATGAACTTCATCGACCATCGCGCGAATGGTTGAGCTCCAGGAGGAGACGCCAATCAGATCTTTTGGCCGCAGACGGGTTTCCAGGTAGTGGGCGGCGGCGGAGCCAATCGCCCGCTTAATGGTGTGATCGCTGGCCTCTTCCTCGGTATCCACCACCACCGCCTGCTTAAGACCGTAGCGATCCTCAAGCCCTTTTTCGAGCTTCAGAAAAATGTTTGACGGCTGTACGACGCTGATTTTGACGACGCCCTCTTTCTGGCAGCGGGTAATGGCGCGGGAGACAAATGACTGTGAGAGCGAGAGAAGTTGGGCGATATCAGACTGCTTTCGTCCTTCCAGGTAGTAAAGCGTGGCAATCTTAACCAATAGCCGTTGTTCATCCTGCTTAGCCATATTAATCCTCGAAAATCATTTATCGCCTGTGTTCAGACGCTTAGCGACAGCCATTTTATTTAGGGTATAGAGGCTTCTATCATACGCGAAAAAAAATCACACTTAAGTGTGACAGGCATCTAACTTTTGCCAATCCTCAAAATCGACTATGGACAAAAACAAAACAGCCAGGTCATAATCGAATAAAGAATCATCATTGAATATATATTCAAGGCGATTCCAAGTCAACGTGTTTCTCCGGGCTAAGTCCGGAGCGGGAGGCAGAATGTTCCTGAGTAGGGCGCTGTGGCAGAAGGCTTACCACCCGGCATAGGGATATCTGGTTTTTTTAGTTCTTGCTGGAATAAATATTCCATACTGAAAATAAATTCAGAGGTGTGAAATGAATCCCTACAGATTTGATATTCAGACGCTGGAGCGTAAAGCCCGCGCGGTGCGGCGCCACATAGTGCGCTTAAACGCCAATAGTCCGGCCGGCGGCCACACCGGGGCCGACCTCTCGCAGGTCGAATTGTTAACCGCACTCTATTTCCGCGTTCTCAACGTCGCGCCGGATCGGCTCGACGACCCGCAGCGCGATATCTATATCCAGTCGAAAGGCCACGCGGTGGGCTGCTACTACTGCGTCCTGGCGGAGGCCGGCTTCTTCCCGGTCGAGTGGCTGGAGACCTACCAGCATGCTAATTCTCATCTCCCGGGCCACCCGGTGCGGCAGAAAACGCCGGGTATTGAGCTGAACACCGGCGCGCTGGGCCACGGTTTGCCTGTTGCGGTGGGGCTGGCGCTGGCCGCGAAGAAAAGCAACAGCACCCGCCGCATTTTTTTGATCACTGGCGACGGCGAACTGGCGGAAGGCAGCAACTGGGAAGCCGCCCTGGCAGCGGCGCATTACGGTCTGGATAACCTGGTCATTATTAATGATAAGAACAATCTCCAGCTGGCCGGGCCGACGCGCGAAATCATGAATACCGATCCGCTGGCCGACAAATGGCGCGCCTTCGGCATGGCGGTCAGCGAATGCCAGGGGAACGACATGGCCTCGGTGGTCGCGGCCATCGAGGGGCTGCAGCAGAAGGGTAAACCAAACGTCATTATTGCCAACACCACGAAAGGCGCGGGGATCTCCTTTATCCAGGGGCGCCCGGAGTGGCACCACCGGGTGCCGAAAGGTGAAGAGATCGCTCTGGCGCTGGAGGAACTGAAAGATGAGTAATGCAGAACACCTGGCTAACGTCATGGTCGAGGCCTTTATCGCCGCCGTGGAAAGCGGTGTCGATCTGGTGCCGGTGGTGGCCGACTCCACGTCGACGGCCAAAATCGCCCCCTTTATTAAGCAGTTTCCCGGCCGGCTGGTGAACGTCGGCATCGCTGAGCAGAGTATGGTCGGCACCGCCGCTGGTCTGGCGCTGGGCGGCAAAGTGGCGGTGACCTGTAACGCCGCGCCGTTTCTCATTTCGCGGGCTAATGAGCAAATCAAAGTGGATGTCTGTTACAACAACACCAACGTGAAGCTATTTGGCCTTAACGCCGGGGCCAGCTACGGTCCGCTGGCCAGCACCCACCATGCGATTGACGATCTGGCGGTGATGCGCGGCTTCGGCAATATCCAGATCTTCGCCCCCTCCACGCCGCGCGAATGTCGGCAGATTATCGACTATGCCCTTGCTTATCAGGGCCCGGTCTATATTCGCCTCGATGGCAAGGCGCTGCCGGAGCTGCTTGACGAGTCGTATCGCTTTGTTCCCGGCGCCGTGCTGACCCTGCGCGAAGGCGAGGACGTCGCGCTGGTGGCCACCGGTTCGACGGTGCATGAGGTGGTGGAGGCAGCGCAGCGGCTTGCCGACCTCGGCGTTCAGGCGAAAGTGGTCAGCGTGCCGTCGATCCGCCCCTGCGATACCGCGGCGCTGCTGGCGGCGCTTCGGCCGTGCGGCTCGGTGATCACCGTGGAAGAGCATAACGTCAACGGCGGTCTGGGCAGCCTGGTGGCGGAGGTGCTGGCGGAAGCAGGCGTGGGCATTACTCTACAGCGCTTGGGGATCCCGGACGGGGAGTACGCCGCCGCCGCCGATCGCGGCTGGATGCGCCAGTACCACGGGTTTGATGCCGCCGCCATCGTCGCCCGGGTGCAAAACAGGGGCTGATGGCCTGAACGCCCGTCGCGTGAAGCGCGCGGGCGTTTACTGCTGCAATGCGCAAAGCGTGATGACCTGCTCCTCCGACGCGGTCCAGTGCAGCGGATAGCATTGCCCCGCAAACCGCAGCGCTACGGTGCTTGCCGTTACCTCCACGATCTGAAAGTCGTCGAACCCCAGCGCGCGCTGGCTTGCCGTCGGCGTCGCCTTAAACCCACTCTCTTTCGCCGAAAACGCCAGCGTCAGCGCCAGCGGGAAGGGCAGGCCGCTGTGTAACAGCACCTTTTTTTCCACCTCGTTGATAATGCTGCTCTCCAGCTCCGCCGCCAGCGGTGGCGTAAACCGGCGCTCGATATCGACCCCCACCGGCCGGTCAGTCACTACCGCCAGCGCGCGCTGGCCGCAGTGGCTGATGCTGCCGAACCAGGGCGCGGGCCACAGCGGCTGGCGCCGATCGCCGATGGCGGGAGGCTGTTTTTCCCCGACCTCGCGCAGGGCGTAGACCGCGGCGATGCGCCCGGCCAGGTGCTCCGCCTGCCGCTTGCGGCCCCAGCCGCTCAGGCTGGCGTGGTAGGGCAGCCACAACAGATCTTCAGGCTGGAAAGTCGCCGGGTCGAAATCGATCTGCTGCAGCGTATAGCCGGCCAGCGGCAGGGTGGCGTGATGGATGCGCATAGGGCAAGAATACCGTGGTTGTCCCCGCCCTTTATCCTGCAAGGGCGGGGCAGGGAGAACCCGCTATCAGAAGTGGGTGTTGACGCTCAGGTACCAGGTGCGGCCCGATTCGTTGTAGGTCTCGGCGCCGGCGCCGTACATCGTGCCGGTGGCACCCCCAGTGGTCTGGGCGTTGCCCGCGCGCCAGTGGCGCTTGTCGAAGACGTTATCCACGCCGCCGGTCAGACTAACGTATTTGGTGACGTCCCAGGTCGCGCTCAGGCCGAGGATGCTGTAGGGGCTGACCTCGTTCTTCTCGCTGCCGGTAACCGGTTGACCCTTATAGTTGTACTTCTTCGGCTCCTGTTTGCCGTACCAGGTAAAGGTCGATTGCAGCGAAACATCATCGCGTACCTGCCAGCTCAGCGTGGAGTTTAGCGTGTATTCCGGGATAATCGACAGACGATCGCCGGTCTCTTTGTTCTTACTCTGCAGCATATAGGTGATGTTGTTGGTCCAGTTGACGGTCTCGCTCACCGGGACGTTGAGCGTGCCTTCCAGGCCTTCCACTACCGCTTTCGGCACGTTTTCCCACTGGTAGAGATCGGTACCTTTACCGTTTTGATAGACCGGAGCATAGCCTGCCTCAATCTTGTTGCGGTAATCGTTGCGGAACCAGGTCACGCCCGCCAGCCAGCCGTCGCGTTTAAACTCAAGGCCAATCTCTTTGTTGATGCTGGTCTCGGCTTTTAAATCTTCATTCCCCTGCAGATAGCAGCCGTCTTTGCTGGCGTAGCAGCCCTGGCCTTTGCTGTAGAGAATGTAGTTCGGGTTGGTCTGATACAGGCTCGGCGCTTTATAGGCGCGGGCGATGCCCATCTTCAGCGTGAAGTCGTCCCACAGCCCTTGGGACAGGTTAAGGGACGGACTCCAGTTGTTGCCGACGATGCTGTGGTGATCGAAACGCAGCGCCGGGGTCAGCATGGTGGTGTCGGTCAGCTCCATGTTGTTCTCAGCGAACAGGGAGAAGATCTCCGCCTGCGAGTACGGGCTGCGGCCGGTGCTGTCGTAGCCCGGAATTTCTCCTCCCGACAGCGCCTGGGTATTGGAGGCATTATCCTTCATCCGCTGCTGGTTCCACTCGCTGCCCAGCGTCAGGTTCTGATTAACCAGATAGTCGAACGGGATGCTGACTTCGCTGTGCAGCATCACATCCGCCAGATCGATATCGGTGAACTGGTTGCTGTTGAAGATCCCCTCGGTACCCCCGGCCAGACCTTCGCCTTTGCGCGAGTTGCGGGTGCGTTCGTACTGCGCCCAGTTGCTGGTGGTCACGCCGTTGTCCCAGGCGCCGTTCCAGGTGACCGAGTAGGTGTTGCGGTACAAACGGTTGGTCTCTTTGCCGTAGTTCTCTTTCACCAGGTCGTTGGAGTTGGTGTTCTGAGTGTCGCCGGCATAGAGGTTCCCCTGGCGGCTGTAGCCGGCCTCAAACTCCAGCGACTGCATCGGGGCGAATTCCCAGCGCACCAGACCATCGATGTTTTTATTTTTTACCCCTTCGCGCCCGGCCGGCAGGGTGTCGGCATAGATCCCGGTGCGTTCGGACTGATGACCCTGGTTGATGTCCCAGGCGTCGGCCTGCGTTTTGTCGAGGTTACCGAACAGGCGGAAGCTGAAATCGCCGCCCAGCGGGCCGCTGAGGCTGAAGTTGGTGCGCTTGGTGGAGCCTTCGTCTTTGTGCTCCGGGGCGTTCATATAGGTGTTCCAGGAGCCGTGCCACTCATCGCCGGTTTTTTTGGTGATGATATTCACCACGCCGCCGGCGGCGCCGTTACCGTAGCGGGCGGCGGCCGGGCCGCGAATCACTTCGATGCGTTCGATCATCTCCGGCGGCACCCAGCTGGTGTCGCCGCGGGTGTCGCGCTCGCCGCGCCAGCCGAGACGCACAGAGTTGCGGCTGGTGACCGGCTTGCCGTCGATCAGGATCAGGGTGTTTTCCGGGCCCATGCCGCGGATATCAATCTGGCGGTTATTGCCGCGCTGGCCGCTGGTGGAGTTGCCGGTCAGGTTGACCCCCGGCATGGTGCGAATGATCTCCGAGACGTCGCGCGCCGGCGGACGCTTGCGGATCTCATCGGCGGTGATGGTGGAGACGCCCGGCGCCTGCAGGTTCTGCTCGGCGGCGGTGACCACCATGGTCTCTTCCGCGGCGCTGTTTTTATCGTCGGTGGCGGTTTCCGCTGCGCTTAACGGAAAAGCAACCCCGTAAATTCCCAGATTGACCAGCAAGGCCAGGGATTTGATCCTGTTATTCATTGTTATTCCTGCTTTTTTGTCGCCACGTTCCCCAAACGCCCCTTCCCACCGGGAGGGGAGGCGGCATAAATGTTGCCGGAAGAGGGCAAAGGCACTCCGTCGCTAGCTGAATAAGCTCTCTTCGACATGTGTTGTGAAAGACGCGCTTCCCACGGCGCGCTAATACGCTATTGCAAATGCAAATAGTTATCAATAATATTATCAATAAAGAATGACAATTAATTAAAAAAGTCACGCGATACATAGGGTTAATGACAGAATGTTAAGGACAGGAAGCGAGGAGTGGTGGCAAACCCTGCAGGGGCCGCAGTGCCGCGCAGTGGATGGCGCCATCGAGGTGACGTTCTGGTGGCGGGATCCGGCAGGGGATGAAACGCGTTCTCCACGCCGTCGGGTATGGCTCTATATCACCGGCGTGACCGACCACCATCAAAATGCGTGGCCGCAATCGCTGCAACGTCTGCCCGGGACCGACGCCTGGTGCTGGCGAACCACGCTGTCGCCGACCTGGCGCGGCAGCTACTGCTTTATTCCTTCCGACCGTGACGATGATTTTTCCCCTGAGGTGTTCAGCGCTGATAAGCCGGACCGCGCGCTGCTGCGCGAAGGCTGGCGCAAACTGCTGCCGCGGGCGATAGCCGATCCGCTGAACCCGCACAGCTGGCGGGGTGGACGCGGCCATGGGGTCTCGGCTCTGGAGATGCCGCAGGCGCCGGCGCAGCCCGGCTGGGACCAGCTTAATGCAGCGCATCCTCCCGCTCGTTGCCTTGAGTGGCGCAGCGCGCGTCTGGGCAACCATCGCCGGGTCTGGATCTACACCCCCGGCGAGGCCGTCGATCCGCAAACACGGCCGCTGGCGATCCTGCTTGACGGCCAGTTCTGGGCCGAAAGCATGCCGGTGTGGTCGCCGCTGGCCGCGCTGACCCGCGAGGGGAGACTGCCGCCGGCGGTCTACCTGCTGATCGACGCGATCGATAACCAGCGCCGCGGGGTTGAGCTGCCCTGTCATCGCGATTTCTGGCTGGCGGTGCAGGAGGAGCTCCTGCCCCTGGTCCGCGGCCATGCCCCGTTCAGTGACCGCCCGGATCGGACGGTGGTGGCCGGGCAAAGCTTCGGCGGCCTGGCGGCGATGTTCGCCGCCCTCAACTGGCCGCAGCGATTTGGCTGCGTGCTCAGCCAGTCAGGCTCCTACTGGTGGCCGCATCGCGATGGCCGCGGGGAGGGCTTTATCGGCGAACGTCTGCGCCAGGGCGAGGCGTCCGCGGCCGGGCTGCGCATCTGGCTGGAGGCGGGCCAGCGTGAACCGATTATTTTTCGCGCCAACCAGGCGCTGCTGGCGCAACTCACCACCACGCAGCAGACAATTTTCTGGCGTCAGGTTGACGGCGGGCATGATGCGCTCTGCTGGCGAGGCGGGCTGACGGCAGGGCTTATCCAGCTCTGGCAGCCTCTGCTGTCGCCCCCTTAGCACAGCGCTTTACGACAGGAGTTTGATATGCAATTCAGTAACCCCTTCGACAATCCGCAAGGGCAGTTTTACATTCTGCGCAATGATCAGCAGCAGTACAGCCTGTGGCCGGGGCACTGCGCGCTGCCTGCCGGATGGACGGTAGTGTGCCCTCCGCAGTCGGTTGAGGCGTGCAACGCCTGGCTGGCGGCTAACTGGCCGACACTGACCCCCGCTCATCATGCGGCATAAGGAGCTGACCATGACCACTCGTTTACCGCTGGTTGCCGCGCAGCCGGGGATCTGGATGGCCGAGCGCCTCTCCACTCTGCCTGGCGCCTGGAGCGTGGCCCACTATGTTGAACTGCGCGGCGCGCTCGACCCCGCGCTGCTGGGTAAGGCGATTGTCGCCGGTCTGCAGCAGGCAGACACCCTCAGCCTGCGCTTTGAGGAACAGGAGGGGGAAGTCTGGCAGTGGGTAGCGGCGGAGCGCACCTTTGCCGAACCGCCCATCATTGACCTGCGTACGACGCCGGATCCGCATCGTGCCGCCACGGAGCGGATGCAGGCAGATCTGGCGCAGGATCTGCGCGTCGACGGCGGTAACCCGCTGGTGTGCCATCAGCTGCTGCGCGTCGGCGACGACCGCTGGTACTGGTATCAGCGTTATCACCATTTGCTGGTGGATGGCTTTAGCTTCCCGGCGATAACCCGGCAGATCGCCGCCATCTACCGCGCCTGGCAGCGCGGGGAAGCCACTCCTGAGTCGCCTTTCACCTCCTTCGCCGAGGTGGTGGACGAGTACCAGCGCTACGCCGGCAGCGAGGCCTGGCAGCGGGATAAAGCTTTCTGGCAGGCCCAGCGTCAGGCGTTACCGGCTCCCGCCTCACTCTCTGCCGCGCCGCTGGGCGGACGCGCCGCCGGGAGCGATATCTGGCGGATGAAGCTGGAGATGAACGCCGACGCCTTCCGCCGCCTGGCCAGCCATGTGCCGCAGTGTCAGCCCGCTGATCTGGCGCTGGCGCTCACCACGCTGTGGCTGGGCCGCCTGTGCAACCGGATGGACTACGCGGCGGGCTTTATCTTTATGCGCCGGATGGGCTCAGCGGCGCTGACCTCGACGGGGCCGGTGCTCAATGTCCTGCCTCTGGCGGTGCATATTGACGCCCAGGAGACGCTGGCGGACCTGGCGATGCGCCTCGCCGCTCAGCTGAAAAAGATGCGCCGCCATCAGCGCTATGACGCCGAGCAGATCGTCCGCGACAGCGGCAAAGCGGCAGGGGACGAACCGCTGTTTGGCCCGGTGCTGAACGTCAAAGTCTTTGATTACCAACTGGATATCGACGGCGTCGAGGCGGTGACCCATACTCTCGCCACCGGCCCGGTCAACGATCTTGAGCTGGCGCTGTTCCCCGATGAGACCGGCGGCCTGTCGCTGGAGATCCTCGCCAACAAGGCCCGGTATGATGAAGCCGAGCTGCGTCGCCACATGGCGCGACTGACCGCGCTGCTGGCGCAGTTTGCCGCCGATCCGACGCTGCGCTGCGGCGACGCGGAGATGCTCTCCGCCGACGAGCTGACCCGCCTGACGGCGGTCAACGATACCGCTATGCCGCTGCCTGCCACCACCCTCAGCGCGCTGGTGGCCGACCAGGCGCGGAAGACTCCTGATGCCCCAGCGCTGGCGGATGCAAACTGGCAGTTCAGCTATCGCGAGATGCGTCAGCAGGTGGTGGCGCTCGCGCAGCTGCTGCGTCAACGCGGCGTGAAGCCGGGCGACAGCGTGGCGGTGGCCCTGCCGCGCTCGGTGTTCCTGACCCTGGCGCTGCACGGCATTGTCGAAGCGGGGGCCGCCTGGCTGCCGCTGGACACCGGCTACCCGGACGACCGTCTGCGGATGATGCTGGAAGACGCCCGGCCGTCGCTGCTGATCGCCTCGGAGGATCAGCTGGCCCGCTTCAGCGATATCCCCGGGCTGGAGAGCCTCTGCTACCAGCAGCCGCTGGCCGTTGCGGATGACGCGCCGCTGGCGCTGTCAAAACCGGACCATACCGCCTACATCATCTTTACATCGGGCTCCACCGGACGGCCGAAAGGGGTGATGGTCGGCCAGACCGCCATCGTCAACCGCCTGCTGTGGATGCAGGATTGCTATCCGTTATCTGCCGACGACGTGGTGGCGCAGAAAACACCGTGCAGTTTTGACGTGTCGGTGTGGGAGTTCTGGTGGCCGTTTATCGCCGGCGCGCGGCTGGTGATGGCCGAGCCGGAGGCGCACCGCGACCCGCAGGCGATGCAGCAGTTCTTCGCCCACTACGGCGTGACCACCACCCACTTTGTGCCGTCGATGCTGGCGGCGTTTGTCGCCTCGCTGGATGCCGACAGCGTCGCCGCCTGCCGCACGCTGCGGCGGGTATTCTGCAGCGGCGAAGCGCTGCCGACGGAATTGTGCCGCGAGTGGGAGCGCTTGACCGGCGCGCCGCTGCATAACCTGTACGGCCCGACGGAAGCGGCGGTGGACGTCAGCTGGTATCCGGCCTGCGGGCCTGAGCTGGCGGCGGTGACCGGCAGCAGCGTGCCGATTGGCTGGCCGGTATGGAACACCGGGCTGCGCATTCTGGATGCCGCGATGCGCCCGGTGCCGCCGGGGGTGGCGGGGGATCTTTATCTCACCGGCATTCAGCTGGCTCAGGGCTACCTGGGGCGTCCGGACCTCACCGCCAGCCGCTTTATCGCCGACCCGTTTGCCCCCGGCGAGCGGATGTATCGTACCGGCGACGTGGCGCGCTGGCTGGCGAACGGCGCGGTGGAGTATCTTGGCCGCAGCGACGATCAGCTGAAGATCCGCGGGCAGCGCATCGAGCTTGGCGAGATTGACCGGGCGATGTCGGCCCTGCCGGACGTGGCGCAGGCGGTGAGTCACGCCTGCGTCTTCAACCAGGCGGCGGCGACCGGCGGCGATGCCCGGCAGCTGGTGGGCTATCTGGTCTCTGACTCCGGCCTGCCGCTGGATACCGCGGCGCTGAAAGCGCGGCTGGCGGAACAGCTGCCGCCGCATATGGTGCCGGTGGTGCTGATGCAGCTCGCTGACCTACCGCTCAGCGCTAATGGCAAACTGGATCGCAAAGCGCTGCCGCTGCCGACCCTCGGCGGCGAGCGCAGCGGCCGGCCGCCGGAGCCCGGCATGGAAACTCTTGTCGCCGCCGCCTTCAGTCAGCTGCTGGGCTGCGAGGTGAATGATATCGACGCTAATTTCTTCGCTCTCGGCGGCCATTCGCTGCTGGCGATGCGCCTGGCGGCACAGCTTAGCCGCCAGCTGGCGCGACAGGTGACCCCGGGGCAGGTGATGGTGGCCTCGACGGTGGGCAAACTGAGCGCGCTGCTGGCCGCCGATCTCAGCGATGAGCAGGCTCAGCGCCTGGGGCTGGATACGCTTCTGCCGCTGCGCGAGAGCGACGGTCCGACGCTGTTCTGCTTCCATCCGGCCTCCGGCTTCGCCTGGCAGTTCAGCGTGCTGGCGCGCTATCTCAGCCCGCGCTGGTCAATTACCGGTATTCAGTCGCCGCGCCCGCAGGGGCCGATGGCCAGCGCCGCCAGCCTCGACGAGGTCTGCGAGCATCATCTGCAAACGCTGTTGGCGCAGCAGCCGCACGGCCCTTATTACCTGTTCGGGTATTCGCTGGGCGGCACCTTAGCCCAGGGCATTGCCGCCCGCTTGCGCCAGCGCGGCGAAGCGGTGGCCTTCCTCGGCCTGCTGGATACCTGGCCGCCGGAGACGCAAAACTGGGCGGAGAAAGAGGCGAACGGGCTGGATCCGGCGGTGCTGGCGGAAATTGCCCGCGAGCGCGAAGCGTTCCTCGCCGCCCAGCAGGGGCAAGCCTCCGGCGAGCTGTTCAGCGCCATCGAAGGCAACTATGCCGACGCGGTGCGGCTGTTAACCACCGCGCACAGCGCGAAGTTTGACGGCAAGGCGACGCTGTTCGTGGCGGAGAAGACGCGGCAGGTGGGGATGGATCCGCAGGTCGTATGGGGCCCGTGGGTGGGCGAGCTGGAGGTGTTCAGCCAGAACTGCGCCCATGTCGACATTATCTCCCCGCAGGCCTTTGAAGCCATCGGTCCGGTGGTCAAGGAGATTCTGGGATAACGGTTGAGTTCGGGCTACAGCAGGTAGCCCGACTCAGGGTAGCGCAAGCCGGGGAAAGGGAGAATTACCGGCGGCCCAGCGGCACCACCAGCGGCGTATGTGCCACCGGATCCTCAATGATCGTGCAGCGCAGGCCGTAAATCCGTTCAATCAGTTCCGCCGTGACGATCTCCTTCGGCGCCCCCTCGGCGACGATCTTGCCGTCGCGCAGGGCGATCAGGTGGGTGGCGTAGCGGCAGGCCTGGTTAAGATCGTGCAGCACCGCCGCCAGGGTATAGCCCTTCTCGCGATTCAGCTCGCTCAACAGCTCCAGCAGGTCGATCTGATGGCTGATGTCCAGCCAGGTGGTCGGCTCATCCAACAGCATAATCTCTGTCTCCTGGGCCAGCACCATCGCAATCCACGCCCGCTGGCGCTGGCCGCCGGAGAGCGTATCGACGCTCTGCAGCGCCAGGTCGCTGATTCCGGTAGCCCGCATCGCGTTGTTTACCGCCGCTTCATCTTCTTTGCGCCAACGGGTGAACAGCGGCTGGTGCGGGTAGCGCCCGCGGGCCACCAGCTCCTGCACCGTAATATCGCCAGGAGTGGTGGCATTCTGCGCCAGCAGTCCGATGCGGCGGGCAACCTCTTTCGTGGCATATTGCTGGATCTGCGCGCCGTCGAGCCAGACGTGGCCGCTGGCCGGCGTCATCAGGCGGCTGAGGGTGCGCAGCAGCGTCGATTTGCCGCAGCCGTTGGGGCCGATAATGGCGGTGAAGTGGCCGTCAGGGATGGTCACGTTCAGCGACTCGGCGATAGTCTTGTTCCCGTAGGCCAGGGTTAACTGCTCGCCGCGCAAACGGGAGGGGACAGCACTCATTTTTTGCGGGACTCCTGAATCAACAAAGCAATAAGGTAAATACCGCCGAGGCTGACGGTTAGCACGCCCACCGGCAGTTGCCAGGGCATAAACAGCCGCTGGGCGCCGTAATCGGCCAGCGCCAGCAGCAGCGCGCCGCACAGGGCAGACTGGGTTAATCCCCAGCGGGCCGTGCCGCTCAGGCGGCGGGCGATATGCGGCGCCACCAGCGCGATAAATGAGATTGGCCCGGCCAGCGCCGTCGAGGCGGCGGTGAGCACTACTGCCACCAGCATCAGCAGCAGGCGCGAGCGTTCGACCTGCACCCCCAGCGCGCAGGCGGTATCGTCGCCCATCTCCAGCAGCCGCATCCGGCGAACCAGCAGGGCGCTGCCCACCAGCATCAACAGGATCAGCGGCGCTGACGGCCAGGTTTTACCCCAGGTCAGGCCGTTAAGTGATCCGGCGTTCCACAGGCCCGCAGAAAGGGCGGTCTCCAGCGAGGCGCGCAGCAGCAGCCAGGTGTTGAATGCCACCAGCATGGCGCGCACGCCGATGCCGATAATGATCAGGCGGAAGGTTTCGATCCCGTTGCGCCAGGCCAGCAGCCAGACCACCAGCGAGGTCAGCACCCCGCCGGCCATCGCCGCCAGGGCGATCGCCGTCAGGTTCTGGCCGAAGAGCACCATCGCCACCAGCACGCCGCTCCAGGCGCCGGTGTTAAAGCCCATCACGTCCGGGCTGCCGAGCGGGTTACGGGTCAGCGACTGGAAAATGGCGCCGCTGACGCCGAGCGCGGCGCCGATGAGCAGCGCCATTAACACCCGCGGCAGCCGCCATTCGTTTACCACCATCGCGACGTTGCGCGGCGCGTCGCCGAACAGCGCCGAGAACACCTGGTCAATCGTTAGCGGCACCGGGCCTTGCGCCAGCCCGAGCAGGGAAATCAGCAGGCTGGCGGCCATCAGCAGCAGACAGCTGGCTATCAGGCGGCGGGACGGGGCAATCACAGGCCACCTCCCCGCGGCTGGCGGCGCACCAGCCAGATCAGCACCGGCGCGCCGAGAAAGGCGCTCACCACCGATACCCGCAGTTCGCCGGGCACCAGCAGGCGGCCAATCACGTCGGCAAACAGCAGCAGCGCCGGGGTGGCGAGCAGGGTGACCGGCAGCGACCAGCGATGATCGTCCCCCACCAGCCAGCGCGCCATATGCGGCATCATCAGACCGATAAAGGCGATAGGGCCGACGACGGCGGTGGCGCTGCCGCACAGGACGGTGATAACGATCAGGCCGATCAGCTGGGTGCGGGCGACGCGGCTGCCGAGGGCGGTGGCGGTATCGTTGCCGAGGCTCAGGCTGTTAAGCGCCCGGCTCAGCAGCAGGGCGGCGATCCCCGCCACCACCACCGGCAGCAGGACAATTTTCAGCGTCTGCAGGGTGCGGATATCCAGCGAACCGGCCTGCCAGAAGCGCAGCTGATCGTAGACGTCGGGGTTGAGCAGGGCGATGCCGTTGGACAGCCCTTCCAGCACCGCCGCAAGGGCGACCCCGGCGAGGGTGAGGCGCACCGGGCTCAGCTGGCCGCCGCCCTGGCTGCCGGTGAAGGCCACCAGCAGCGAGGCGCAGAGCGCGCCGCAAAACGCCAGCAGCAGCTGCTCCTGTGGAGAGGTGATCCCGAACAGCGCCGCGCCGAGGACGATGGCGAAGCTGGCGCCGGAGTTGACCCCCAGCAGGCCGGGGTCGGCCAGCGGGTTACGGGTGAGCGTCTGCATCAGCGCGCCGGCGAGACCGAGGGCGATGCCCGCCAGCAGACCGGCCAGGGTGCGCGGCAGGCGCGCATCCAGCACGATGGTGCAGTCGGCGCTTTGACAGGTTCCGCTAAAGGCGGTGAATACCGTGCCGATCGGCAACGATTTGGCGCCGATGGTCAGGCTAAGCGCGGCGGCTAAGGCGAGTAATAGCAACAATCCGGGCACGGCGACAGAGCGTACCGCGGTCGTAGAAAACGACATAACTGACATCCCTGATATGATAATGATAGTAATTATCGTTATCGATTTTATTCAGCTATGGTAGCATGACCCACAGGAAAAAGGGTATTAAAAATAACGACAAGGCGCTGTAATGAACCGACAATCCTGGCTGCTCAATCTCAGCCTGCTGAAAACTCACCCGGCGTTTCGCGCCGTTTTTATCGCTCGCTTTATCTCTATTCTATCGCTTGGCCTGCTGGGCGTGGCCATTCCGGTCCAGATCCAGATGATGACCCATTCGACCTGGCAGGTCGGGCTGTCGGTGACGCTGACCGGCGCGTCGATGTTTATTGGCCTGATGGTGGGGGGCGTACTGGCTGACCGCTATGAGCGCAAACGCCTGATCCTGCTGGCGCGCGGCACCTGCGGCGTGGGCTTTGTCGGCCTGTGTCTGAACGCCCTGCTGCCGGAGCCGTCGCTGGCGGCGATTTATCTGCTGGGGATCTGGGACGGTTTCTTCGCTTCTTTAGGTGTGACCGCGCTGCTGGCGGCGACCCCGGCGCTGGTGGGGCGGGAAAATCTGATGCAGGCCGGGGCCATCACTATGCTGACGGTGCGCCTGGGCTCGGTGATTTCGCCCATGATCGGCGGCCTGCTGCTGGCCTCCGGCGGCGTGGCGTGGAACTTCGGCCTGGCGGCGGCGGGGACGTTTATCACCACCTTAACCCTGCTGCGTCTGCCGCAGCTGCCGCCGCCTCCGCAGCCGCGCGAGCATCCGCTGCGTGCCCTGCTGGCGGGGCTAACCTTCCTCTGTCAGAGCCCGCTTATCGGCGGGATTGCGCTGCTCGGCGGCCTGCTGACCATGGCCAGCGCGGTGCGGGTGCTCTATCCGGCGCTGGCCGGGAGCTGGCAGATGTCGGCCGGACAGATTGGCCTGCTGTACGCCGCGATTCCGCTCGGCGCGGCGCTGGGGGCGTTGACCAGCGGCCAGCTGGCCCAGACCGTGCGGCCGGGCGCGCTGATGCTGGCGACGACGGTGTGCTCCTTTGTCGCCATTGCGCTGTTCAGCCTGATGCCGCACTGGGCGTTGGGCGCGCTGTGCCTGGCGCTGTTTGGCTGGCTGAGCGCTATTAGCTCGCTGCTGCAGTACACCCTGATCCAGACCCAGACGCCGGAACATATGCTCGGGCGGATTAACGGTCTGTGGACCGCCCAGAACGTCACCGGCGACGCCATCGGCGCGGCGCTGCTCGGCGGGTTAGGGGCGGTGATGACGCCGGTCGCTTCCGCCAGCGCCAGCGGCTGGGCGCTGGCCCTCGTCGGCGTGCTGCTGGTGGGGCTGCTACGCGAGCTGCGCCGCTTCCAGCGCCCGGAAATCGTCAAAGAAAGTTAAGTAGGGGGCGATTGCCCGGTGGCGGCTGCGCCTTACCGGGCCTGGGGGCGCGGGCATTGTAGGCCGGGCAAGCGCAGCGCCGCCCGGCAAAGCGTTCAGGCTGGGTTCCCGTCCTGATGGCACAGCCCGCGCTAGCCGAACAGGCTGGAGAGACGCTGGAGCACCAGCAGGGCGCTGTAGTAGTCAAGACGGAAGGTCTCGGTGCCCAGCGGGTAGACGCGTTTCCCTTCGACCGCCGGGAGATGCGCCAGCAGCGGGTTGGCGTAGATGGCATCGACATCTTTCTGGTCGCCAGCGAACAGGAACAGGCTCTGGCCGTTCAGTCCGGCCGCCAGGTTCTCCCCGCCCAGCTGCACGATATCGTGGCGTTTGCCCTGGCTGTGGCTGGCAGGCAGGCCGCCTGGCAGCGTCGCCAGACTAAAGCCCAACTGCTGGAGCATCTGCCCCTGGGCCGATTCCGGCGTCCAGATATTGGCGCTGTGCGCGGCCGCGGTATAGACGAGGGCGGTGACCGGCTGCGGCGGCAGCTTCATTTTTTCTTTTAACGAAACGAGCTGTTTATTGAAGTCGGCGATGCGCGCGCTGGCCTGCTGCTCATGGCCGGTGATCTGCCCCAGCTGGGTGAGCAGCGTTTGCCAGCTTTTATCGTCATAGTTGATGACCAGCGTCGGGGCGATCGTTTTGAGCTGATCGTACAGCGGCAGTGCGGAGTCGCCGCCGGTGGCGCTCACCAGGATCAGATCCGGCATCTGGGCGGCCACCGCTTCCGCGCTCGGTTCGCCGATATACAACCGCGCCAGCTTGCGGGCTTTGGCGACCTCGCTCCACTGGCGCAGAAAGCCCTGGCTATCGGCCACGCGGTTGTTCGGGGTGGTGGCGCCGCTGGCGACCACCGGCGCGTCGATCGCCAGCAGCGAGCCGGTGAGGGTCACGCTGGTGGAGACAATGCGCAACGGCTGGCTCGGCAGGGTGTGCGTCCCGTAGCTGTCGGTGACCTGGCGCGGCCAGTCCGCCGCCTGGGCTGAGGTAATTCCTAAAAACAACAGCATGCCGGTCAGCGCACCGCGGCGGCAAAAAGAAGAGAAGTTCACGTCATCGCATCCTGATTCGAAGGGTAATAAATGCGTCTCATTTTCAACTTTGCGTTGACAGGATGCAAGCCAAAGTGGCGGCGCGATGACGTAACGCGGTTGACATGGCGGGCAATACCTTTTAGGTTAGCCAACCAAAATACAAATGATAATTATTCGTAATATATTTATCGTTTTTGGAGGATGATATGGAAACGTCACTGGCTGAGGATGTACAGAAACCTACCCGGACCTTGTCGCCGGACAGCTTCTTCTTTATGTCGCCGTACCGCAGTTTTAGCACCTCAGGCTGCTTCCGCCGCCTCTCAGCGCCCGCCGTCGGCGGCGATGCGCTGAACGGCGAGTTCCAGCAGCAGATGGCCGCCGCCTTTGCCGGGGCCCGGGCGGCGGGGATCCGCAAGCCGGTGATGGTCGGGGCCATCCCGTTCGACACCTGTCAGCCTTCCGAGCTTTATATCCCCGAGCGCTGGGAAGCGTTCTCGCGACCGGAAAAACAGCGTTCCGCCCGCTATGCCGCGCCGCTGGAGGCGATGGCGGTGGTGGAGCGCCGGGAGATCCCGGAGCAGGACGCGTTTCTAGCCATGGTTGAACGCGCCGCCGCGCTGACCGCCACCCCGGAAGTCGACAAAGTGGTGCTATCACGACTAATCGATATCACTACCCGCGATCCTGTCGATAGCGGCGCCCTGATGGAGCGCCTGATCGCTCAGAACCCCGCCAGCTTTAACTTCCATGTGCCGCTCGCCGACGGCGGCGTGCTGCTGGGCGCCAGCCCGGAGCTACTGCTGCGTAAAGAAGGGGCGCACTTCAGCTCACTGCCGCTGGCCGGCTCCGCCCGCCGCCAGCCTGACGATGTGCTGGACCGCGAAGCGGGCAACAGGCTGCTGGCGTCCGGCAAAGATCGCCATGAGCACGAGCTGGTGACCCAGGCGATGAAGAGCGTGCTGGGCCCGCGCAGCAGCCAGCTGTCGCTGCCGTCATCGCCGCAGCTGATCACCACCCCGACGCTCTGGCATCTGGCGACGCCGATCGAAGGCACGGCGCTGGCGGAAGAAAACGCCATGTCGTTGGCCTGCCTGCTGCACCCGACTCCGGCGCTGAGCGGCTTCCCGCACCAGGCGGCGAAGCGCCTGATTGCCGAACTGGAACCCTTCGACCGTCAGCTGTTCGGCGGCATCGTCGGCTGGTGTGACGATGAAGGCAACGGCGAATGGGTGGTGACCATCCGCTGCGCGCGTCTGCAGCAGCGTACGCTGCGCCTGTTTGCCGGCGCGGGCATTGTTCCGGCCTCCTCGCCGCTGGGCGAATGGCGCGAAACCGGCGTCAAACTGACCACCATGCTTAACGTATTTGGCTTGAATTAAGAGGCAAGGATGATTGCATTTACCCGTTGGCCGGATGAGTTCGCGGCCCGCTATCGTCAAAAAGGCTACTGGCAGGATCTGCCGTTAACCAATCTGATCACCCGTCACGCAGAAAACGACGCCGTGGCGATTATCGATGGCGATCGACACATTAGCTACCGCCAGTTTAACCAGCGGGTGGACAACCTTGCCTGCTCTCTGCAGCGTCAGGGACTGAAGCGCGGAGAAACCGCGCTGGTGCAACTGGGCAACGTCGCCGAGTTTTACATCACCTTCTTCGCGCTGCTGCGCATCGGCGTCGCGCCGGTGAACGCGTTGTTCAGCCACCAGCGCAGCGAGCTTAACGCCTACGCCGCGCAGATTAAGCCGGCGCTGCTGATCGCCGACCGCGAGCACGCGCTGTTTGCCGACGATAGCTTCCTCCATGCGTTTATTGCTGAACATGCTTCCCTGCGCGTGGCGCTGCTGCGTAACGACGGCGGCGAGCGCGATCTGGCGACGGAGATTAACCGCCCGGCGGATAACTTTATCGCCAACCCAACCCCTGCCGACGAAGTGGCCTTTTTCCAGCTCTCCGGCGGCAGCACCGGGACGCCGAAGCTGATCCCGCGCACCCATAACGATTACGACTACAGTATCCGCCGCAGCAACGAGATCTGCGGGATCAACGCTGAGACGCGCTACCTCAACGCGCTGCCGGCGGCGCATAACTATGCGATGAGTTCCCCGGGTTCGCTCGGCGTTTTCCTCGCCGGCGGGCGGGTGATCCTCGCCGCCGACCCGAGCGCCACCCTCTGTTTCCCGCTGATTGAACAACATCAGATCAACGTTGCCTCGCTGGTGCCGCCGGCGGTCAGCCTGTGGCTGCAGGCCATTCACGAATGGGGCAGCAACGCGCAACTGCAATCGCTGCAGCTATTGCAGGTCGGCGGCGCGCGCCTGTCGGCGACCCTCGCCGCGCGCATTCCGGCGGAAATCGGCTGCCAGCTGCAGCAGGTGTTCGGCATGGCGGAGGGGCTGGTGAATTACACCCGCCTTAACGACAGTCCTGAGCGGATCATCCATACCCAGGGCTGCCCGATGTGCCCGGACGATGAAGTGTGGGTGGCAGATGCCGAGGGCAACCCGCTGCCGCGCGGCGAAGTGGGCCGCCTGATGACCCGCGGGCCCTACACCTTCCGCGGCTACTACAACAGCCCGCAGCATAACGCGGAGGCCTTCGACGCCGAGGGTTTCTACTGCTCCGGCGATCTGATTTCGATCGATGAAGACGGGTATATCACCGTTCAGGGCCGGGAAAAAGATCAGATCAACCGCGGCGGCGAGAAGATCGCCGCCGAAGAGATCGAAAACCTGCTGCTGCGCCATGAGGCGGTGATCCACGCCGCGCTGGTCAGCATTGAAGACAATCTGCTGGGCGAGAAGAGCTGCGCTTACCTCGTGGTGACCTCGCCGCTGCGCGCCGTCGCGGTGCGCCGCTTCCTGCGCGAGCAGGGGGTGGCTGAATTTAAACTGCCGGACCGCGTGGAGTGCGTAGCCGCTCTGCCGCTGACGCCGGTGGGCAAAGTCGATAAGAAACAATTACGTCAGTGGCTGGCCGAAGGCAAGCTGGGCTGAAGGAGAACAGAAAATGGCAATCCCTAAATTACAGGCTTACGCGCTGCCGGAAGCCAGCGATATTCCGGCGAACAAAGTCAGCTGGGCCTTTGAACCTTCCCGCGCCGCGCTGCTGATCCATGATATGCAGGAATACTTTCTCAATTTCTGGGGCGAAAACAGCGCGATGATGGAGACAGTGGTGGCCAATATCGCCGCCCTGCGCGACTTCTGCAAACAGAACGGTATTCCGGTGTACTACACCGCCCAGCCGAAAGAGCAGAGCGATGAAGACCGCGCCCTGCTGAATGATATGTGGGGGCCGGGGCTGACCCGTTCGCCGGAGCAGCAGCAGGTGATTGCCGCCCTGGCGCCGGACGAAGACGACACCGTGCTGGTGAAATGGCGCTACAGCGCGTTTCATCGCTCGCCGCTTGAAGAGATGCTGAAAGAGAGCGGCCGCGACCAGCTGATCATCACCGGCGTTTACGCCCATATCGGCTGCATGACCACCGCCACCGACGCCTTTATGCGCGATATCAAACCGTTCTTTGTCGCCGACGCGCTGGCGGACTTCAGCCGCGAAGAGCACCTGATGGCGCTGAAATACGTCGCCGGCCGTTCCGGCCGCGTGGTGATGACCGAAGAGCTGTTGCCGCTGCCGGCCAGCAAAGCGGCGCTGCGCGCGCTGATCCTGCCGCTGCTCGACGAATCCGACGAACCGCTGGATGATGAAAACCTGATCGACTACGGTCTGGATTCGGTGCGGATGATGGCCCTCGCCGCCCGCTGGCGCAAAGTGCACGGCGATATCGACTTCGTGATGCTGGCGAAAAACCCGACCATCGACGCCTGGTGGGCGCTGCTTTCCCGCGAGGTGCAATAATGGCGGCGCTGGATTTTCGCGGCCAGACCGTGTGGGTGACCGGCGCCGGTAAAGGCATTGGCTATGCCACCGCGCTGGCTTTTGTGGAGGCCGGGGCCAACGTCACCGGTTTCGACCTCGCCTTTGACGGCGAACGCTACCCGTTTGCCACCGAAACGCTGGACGTCGCCGATGCCGACCGGGTACGCGAAGTGTGCCGCCGCCTGTTGGCGAACACCGAGCGATTAGACGTGCTGGTGAACGCCGCCGGGATCCTGCGCATGGGCGCCACCGACCAGCTGAGCGCGGAAGAGTGGCGGCAGACCTTCGCGGTCAACGTCGGCGGGGCGTTTAATCTGTTTCAGCAGACGATGGCCCAGTTCCGTCGCCAGCGGGGCGGGGCCATCGTCACCGTCGCTTCCGATGCCGCGCATACGCCGCGTATCGGCATGAGCGCCTATGGCGCCTCGAAAGCGGCGCTGAAAAGCCTGGCGCTAACCGTCGGCCTTGAGCTGGCGGGCAGCGGGGTGCGCTGTAATCTGGTGTCTCCGGGCTCTACCGATACCGATATGCAGCGCACGCTGTGGGTCAGCGACGATGCGGAGCAGCAGCGGATCCGCGGTTTCGGCGAGCAGTTTAAGCTCGGCATCCCGCTGGGTAAGATTGCCCGCCCACAGGAGATCGCCAATACCATTTTGTTCCTCGCCTCTTCTCACGCCAGCCATATCACCCTGCAGGATATCGTGGTAGACGGCGGCTCGACGCTGGGGGCGTAAATGACCTGGAAACGAGCGCTCACGCTGGCGGCGCTGAACGCCAGTAGCGAAAACACCCTGGTGGCGCATCTGGGGATCGTCTACACCCGGCTGGAAGCTGGGCTGCTGGAGGCGGAAATGCCGGTGGATGCCCGCACCCATCAGCCGTTTGGCCTGCTGCACGGCGGGGCCTCAGCGGCGCTGGCGGAGACGCTGGGGTCGATGGCCGGCTGGCTGATGACCGAAGAGGGGCAGTGCGTGGTGGGCACCGAGCTGAACGCCACCCATCACCGGGCGGTCTCCAGCGGGAAAGTGCGCGGCGAGTGCCGCCCGCTGCATCTTGGCCGGCAGAGCCAGAGCTGGGAGATTGTGGTGTATGACGAGAAGGGGCGGCGCTGCTGCACCTGTCGTCTGGGCACCGCGGTGCTGGGCTAAGGAGCCGCTGTTTCCCCGGCTCGCGCTACGCTTAGCCGGGCTACGGTTTTGACGCCCGGCGGCGCTGCGCTTGCGCGGGCCTACGGTCTGCCCCGGCCTTCCGGGAATGTCTCTGCGATGTTGAGACCGCCAACACCGGCAGTTTCAGTCAGCATCGATGCCGTTGTAGGCCGGGTCAGCGCAGCGCCACCCGGCAAAATCATGGCGTAACTGGACCGATTCGGTCATCGACTGGCAACCCGCATAATCCTTTCATTCATTTTCCTGCCTTAAGTGATCTCGCTAGCAATGTGAGACAAATCTCTGTGGGTGGACGGCATCTGCGCTGTTTCGATGTTGTTAAATTCTGCGTTGTGATCTAGAAACAAAATGTAACATCCTGATTACCCTACCGGTGGACCACAACAATGAATAATTCAGGGAAATACCTTATCTGGGCACTGCTCTCCGTGATCGGAGCCTTTGCCCTCGGCTACATTGCTTTAAACCGGGGTGAGCAGATCAACGCGCTGTGGATTGTCGTCGCGGCAGTCTGCGTTTATCTGATCGCGTATCGTTTTTACGGCCTGTATATCGCCAAAACCGTGCTCGGCGTCGATTCGACGCGCATGACGCCCGCGGTGCGGCATAACGATGGCCTCGACTATGTCCCGACTGACAAAAAAGTGCTGTTCGGACACCATTTTGCCGCCATCGCCGGCGCGGGGCCGCTGGTGGGCCCCGTGCTTGCCGCGCAGATGGGCTATCTGCCGGGGATGATCTGGATCCTCGCCGGCGTGGTGCTGGCCGGGGCGGTGCAGGACTTTATGGTGCTGTTCGTTTCCACCCGTCGCGACGGCCGTTCGCTGGGCGAACTGGTGAAAGAGGAGATGGGGGCGACCGCCGGGGTGATTGCCCTGGTGGCGACCTTTATGATCATGGTGATCATCCTCGCGGTGCTGGCGATGATCGTGGTGAAAGCGCTGACCCACAGCCCGTGGGGGACCTACACCGTCGCGTTCACCATTCCACTGGCCATTTTTATGGGGATCTACATTCGTTACCTGCGTCCGGGACGCATTGGTGAGGTGTCGGTCATTGGTCTGGTGCTGCTGGTATTCGCCATTATCTCCGGCGGCTGGGTAGCGGAAAGCCCGACCTGGGCGCCGTTCTTTGACTTTACCGGCGTCCAGCTCACCTGGATGCTAGTGGGCTACGGCTTTGTCGCCGCGGTGCTGCCGGTCTGGCTGCTGCTGGCCCCGCGCGACTACCTCTCCACCTTCCTCAAAATCGGCACTATCGTCGGTCTGGCGATCGGCATTCTGATTATGCGTCCGACCCTGACCATGCCGGCGCTGACCAAATTTATCGACGGTACTGGCCCGGTATGGACTGGCAACCTGTTCCCGTTCCTGTTTATCACTATCGCTTGCGGCGCGGTGTCGGGCTTCCACGCCCTGATTGCCTCCGGTACCACGCCGAAGATGCTGGCGAATGAAAATCAGGCCTGCTTTATCGGCTACGGCGGCATGCTGATGGAATCCTTCGTGGCGATTATGGCGCTGGTCGCCGCCTGTATCATTGACCCGGGCGTCTACTTCGCGATGAACAGCCCGATGGCGGTGCTGGCGCCGGCGGGAACCACCGATGTGGTGGCGTCGGCGGCGCAGGTGGTGAGCGGTTGGGGCTTTGCGATTACCCCGGAAACGTTGACGCATATCGCTAATGAGGTGGGCGAGCAGTCCATTATCTCCCGCGCCGGCGGGGCGCCTACGCTGGCGGTGGGCATGGCCTACATTCTCCACGGCGCGCTGGGCGGGCTGATGGACGTCTCGTTCTGGTACCACTTTGCCATTCTGTTTGAAGCGCTGTTTATCCTGACGGCGGTGGATGCCGGCACCCGTGCGGCGCGCTTTATGCTGCAGGATCTGCTGGGTGTGATCTCCCCGAACCTGAAGCGTACTGATTCGTTACCGGCTAACCTGCTGGCGACGGCGCTGTGCGTGCTGGCGTGGGGCTACTTCCTGCATCAGGGGGTGGTCGATCCGCTGGGCGGTATTAACACCCTGTGGCCGCTGTTCGGTATCGCCAACCAGATGCTGGCGGGGATGGCGCTGATGCTCTGCGCAGTGGTGCTGTTCAAGATGAAACGTCAGCGCTATGCGTGGGTGGCGCTGGTGCCGACGGCCTGGCTGCTGATCTGTACCCTCACAGCCGGCTGGCAGAAAGCCTTCAGCCCGGACAATAAAGTGGGCTTCCTGGCGATTGCCAACAAGTTCCAGGCGATGATCGACAGCGGCAAAATTCCGGCGCAGTACACCGAGTCGCAGCTGTCGCAGCTGGTGTTTAACAACCGTCTCGATGCCGGGCTGACCATCTTCTTTATGATCGTGGTGGTGGTGCTGGCGCTGTTCTCGATTAAAACCGCGCTGGCGGCGCTGAAGGAGAATAAACCGACGGCGAAAGAGACACCCTATGAGCCAATGCCTGAAAACCTGGACGCGATGGTGACCCAGGCGAAAGGGGCGCATTAACCTGTGTGCCGGGTGGCGGCTTCGCCTTACCCGGCCTGTCTTTCTGATCCTCCCTCTCCCTTTGGCAGAGGCTCGGGGTGAGGGAAACAAAAGAGAAATGACTTATGTTTGACACCCTTTCCAAAGCAGGTAAGTACCTGGGCCAGGCCGCCAAAATGATGATCGGCGTGCCGGATTACGACAACTACGTCGAGCACATGCGCGTCAACCATCCGGATCAGACGCCAATGACCTGGGAAGAATTTTTCCGCGAACGCCAGGACGCTCGCTACGGCGGCAAGGGCGGGGCGAAGTGCTGTTAACCCTCTTTCGGCAGATAGAGGCTGATCTGCTCCTGCTTACAGCCGTAGAGCGCCGCCAGCTTTTCGCGGGTGCGCTTCTGCGGCCGGGAGTCCAGCGCTTCCAGCTGTGACACGGCGGACTGGCTGATGCCCAGTTTGTCGGCCACCTCCTGCTGGGATAACCCACGCAGGATACGCCACGCGGCCTGCAGGCTGACGTTCTCGCTATGCATGATGTCGCACACTTCACCCGGTAAACCTACGTTATCGTAGATATCTGATTCGTAAGGGATGTCTTCCCAGTCGTTTTCATCATCGTCATCATACTCAAGCATGGCTAAACGCATGCGAAAATATTCACCGTAGGGAATGACAACATACTGTTTTTTTCCTTCTTCATCCTTGATGAACTGAATAGTCATATTCCGTATGCTCCTCATGAAGGTAGGTGGTGGTTGTCCGGCGTTTTACCGCCACTACGTAACAGGTATCACCCGGCGGGTCTCCGAAGGTGTAAATGACCCTGTAATCACCTAATCGCAACCTGTAGTGGTTTTCGGGAGAAGATAATTTCTTGATATCCGCGACAGGTGATGTTTTATCATCCATCTTCTCCAGCCTGAATTTAATGCGGTTCTGATATCGCGTATCGATTTTAGAAAATTGCTTCTCTGCTGTTTTTGACCAGACAATCTTCATCCGTACCTCCACTGTACGCCCACACAGAATATAAGGAAATAATAAGACTATTAGATAAATTCCGAATTTCTAATGGGTTACTGTAGAGCGGAGAAAAACCGGGAGAAAGCGGCAAAACGGGAACCGTCGAGGGTGCTCGGGAAGGCCTCTGCCGGACGACAGAGGCTTGCAGGAAATGTGCGATCAGGCGTTCAAACCACCGTCCACATCGAGACCGGTGCCGGAGATCTGCCCGGCGGCCGGGCTGGCGAGGAAGGTGACCGCCGCGGCGATGTCTTCCGGCTGGCCGTAGTGGCCTAACGCAATAAGTTGACGCTGAGCATCGGCCTGCTCGCCGTCTTCCGGGTTCATATCGCTGTTGGTCGGGCCGGGATGGACGAGGTTAACGGTGATACCGCGGGGGCCTAAATCGCGCGCCAGGCCGCGGGTCAGGGAGTTGAGAGCGGACTTGGTCATTGAGTAAACCGCGATGCCCGGCTGCGCCACGCGGTTAGCCAGACAGCTGCCGATGTTGATGATGCGGCCGCCGTCGGACATATGCACCAGCGCCTCCTGGATAGCGATAACCACCCCACGAATATTGACGTTAATAAGCGCGTCAATGTCCGCCAGCGTCATGGACTCCAGCGGGCCGCCGCGCGCGATCCCGGCGTTGTTGACCAGAATATCCAGCCCGCCGAGGGAACGCGCCGCATGGGTCACAGCATCCTGTATCGCCTGCGCGCTGGCGCTGTCGGCCTGCACCGCTTCACCGTGCCTACCCAGCGCCTTTATTTCCTCGGCGACCGCCTGGGCTTTATCGGCCGATTTTTCATACGTTATAACCACATCGGCGCCGGCGCGCGCCAGCGACAGCGCGATAGCGCGCCCCAATCCACGGCTGGCGCCGGTAACCAGCGCCTTCTTACCTGTTAAATCGATCTGCATGATGACCTCGTTGCGAGAGTGGTGAGCATCATCATTAGGTATAGACGGTCGGGGTGATTAACGGCTGAAGTATTCCACCTTCTCAAACGCCGCGCGCAGAACCCCAGGGGTTAAGGTCACCGGTAAATAATGAATCGACTCGCCCGGGCGCAGGGTATGGGCAATGACCCGGTCAAGCTCTGCGCGGTTATTGATATCAACCTCCAGCGCCGCCAGCGTCGCCGGCAGGTTAAAGCGCTGCCAGGCCTGCACCAGCTTCGCCAATACCTCATCCTGACCGAGCAGGGCGCTTTGCACCAGAATGCCGTAGGCCACCTTGGTGCCATGGAGGAATTTATCCGTCTGCGGCAGCACCGTCAGCCCGTTGTGCACCGCATGGGCGGCGGCGACCCGGGTGTAGCGTTCCCCCAGCCCGCCAACCATCCCGCCGCCGGCGATAACAGCATCCACCACATCGCGAAACGCCTGGGTCAGCTCGCCGCGGCGCTGGTCCGCCAGCGCCGTTTCGCTGCTGTCCAGCAGCACGTCGCGGATCGCCAGCGCGCCGTTAATCCCCAGCCGCACGGTGAGCGGCAGAGCCTCCGGCTGCGGCGCCAGTACCACGGCCTCATACCATTTGGCTAAGGTGTCGCCAATGCCCGCCAGCAGGTACTCCGCCGGGGCGTTGAGAATGATGCGCGGCTCGACCAGCACCAGGAAATTCGCGTCATCGAACATCTCAAAATTCAGCGCCTGTCCGGCGTCGCTGTACCACACCGACAGCGGCGTCCACGCCGCGCAGGTGGCGGCGATGGTCGGGATGGCCACCAGCGGAACCCCCAGGCGGCGGGCCAGCACTTTCGCGCTGTCGAGCAGCGCGCCGCCGCCGACGCCAATCACTACCGCCCGATCGTCACCTGAGGCCTGCACCAGACCCGCCACGTCGCGTTCGCTGCAGTGGCCGGTAAAGCGGATCTTTTTCGCTTCCGGCAGGTGGAAGGCCGCCGGCAGAAAAGGCTCGGCGCCGGCCAGGGCGCGCTCGCCATAGACCCACACCGCCCGCGACAGCTGGTCGGCGTTAAAAAAATCGCTCAGCCGCTCAAGGCTGCCAGGATGGGAGAAATAGTTGGCCGGGCCGGGCACGACGCGGATATCGCTGTTGCTCATGGGTGCTGTCCTTATTGGTGTTGGGCTAACCTGATGTTATGTCTGGACATCCAGATGGCTAATATTATTTCGTTGTATCTTATGCTTTTTACGCAGTTGTCAGCCAGCGGCGGCTATGAAAAATTCGTTAAATCAGAAGATTAATTGCCGCACGGGAGCAGTGATGAGCGCGAATCGCCTTGAGATGCATAACATTAGCCTGGCCTTCTCCGGCTTTCAGGCGCTGAACAAGGTGGCCTTCACCCTTTATGGCGGGTCGGTGCATGCCCTGACCGGCGCCAACGGCGCGGGTAAGTCGACGCTGATGGCCGTGTTGTGCGGCACCCACGCCCACTATGAAGGCGAGGTGACGATCAACAACCAGCCGGTCACCATTCGTTCGCCGCGGGATGCCAAACAGCTGGGGATCCACCTGGTGCAGCAGGAGGTGGACGTGGCGCTGGTGCCGGGCCTGAGCATTGCCGAAAACATCATGCTGGACAGGCTGGCTGAGCCGGGGACGACCTTCCGCTGGGCGCGGGTTCGGCAGCTGGCGCGCGAGGCGCTGGCGCAGCTGGACGTGGCGCTGGACGTCAGGCGCTCTATTGATAGCTGCACCCTTGCTGAAAAACAGCAGATCCTGCTGGCCCGCGCCCTGTCGCACCATTGCCGCTTTTTGATTCTGGATGAACCCACCGCGCCGCTGGATCAGCATGAAAGCGAACGCCTGTTTGCGGTGGTGCGCCGTCTGCAGCAGCAGGGGATCGGGGTGGTGTTTATTTCGCACCGTATTCACGAGCTGAAGGCGATCTGCGACACCCTGACGGTGCTGCGTGACGGGCGGTTGATTGAGAGCGGCCCGATGGCGCCGCTGAGCGGGGAACAGATTGTCGAAAAGATGCTGGGCCACGAGCTGAGCGATATCTTCCCGCCGCCGCGACCGCCGCACGGTGAAGAAGTGCTGCTGCAGGTAGAAGGGCTGCACGATGAGGCGCTGCTGCAGGATATCTCGCTGCGCCTGCGCAAGGGGGAAATTCTTGGTATCGCTGGGCTGGCCGGCGCGGGCAAAACTGAGCTGTGCAAAGCGCTGTTCGGCGCCAGCAAAAGCCGGGTACAGCGCGGCGAGCTGAACGGCCAGCCGTGGCGGCCGCGCGATCCGGCCGATTCGGTAGGGCGCGGCCTGGCGCTGGTCCCGGAGGAGCGGCGCAAAGAGGGCATTTTCATCGAAGAGCCGATCGCGATGAACCTGGCGGTCAGCGCCGATAACCACTTTTCGCGCTGGAGCCTGTTCGGCCATCGGCAGGCCTGGCGCTGGGCGGAGGAGGCGATTGCCCGCCTCGGCGTGCGCGCCACCGGTCCCGGTCAGACGCTGCGCCGTCTTTCCGGCGGCAATCAGCAGAAAGTGGCCATTGGCAAATGGCTGCGCAGTCATGCCAATGTTTTGATTTTTGACGAACCGACCAAAGGTGTCGATGTGAAAGCGAAAACCGATCTGTTCATGCTGATCGATGGTCTGGCGCGGGAAGGCAAAGGGGTGATTTATGCCTCGGGTGAATTCGCCGAGCTGGTCGGTTTATGCGACCGCATCTGCGTACTGTGGGACGGACGGATCGTGGCGGAGATCCCCGGCGCGGAAGCCCGGGAAGAGACACTGCTTTATTATTCAACCGGAGGAGCGGCAGCGTGAGCAAGGCCCTGGCAGTGAACGCGACGGTATCGGGCCGTCAGCGATTTTTTGATTTTCTCTATAAGTGGGGCATGTTGCTGACCGTGGTGCTGCTGGTGGCGGTCTTTGGCCTCGCCTCGGACAATTTCCTTGACCCGTTCAACATCATCAACATTCTGCGCTCGATTGCCATCGTGACGGTGATTGCCATTGGGGTGTCGATTTCCCTCACCATCGGCGGCTTCGATCTGTCCGTCGGATCGACGGCATCGCTGGCCAACGCCCTGGTGATCTCCCTGTTCGTCTGGCATGGCCTGGGGACCACCGAAGCAATCCTGATCACCCTCGTGCTCTGCACTCTGGTAGGGCTGTTTAACGCCTTTCTGATCGTGGTGCTGCGCATCCCCGACATGCTCGCCACCCTGGCCAGCCTGTTTGTGATTCAGGGGGTGGCGATGACCTACAGCTACGGCGGGTCGATTACCGAAAACATGGTGCTGCCGAGCGGCGAGATGGCGGAAGGCACCATCCCGGCGGCGTTTGGCGCGCTGGGCCAGGTGCCGACTATCGTCATCATCATGCTGGTGGTAACGCTGATCGCCCAGCTGGCGCTGTCGTTCACCACCCACGGCCGGCGGATGTACGCCATCGGCGGCAACCCGGAGGCGGCGCGGCTCTCCGGCCTGCGGATCACGCGTTATAAAGTGGCGGCGTATGTGATTGCTTCGCTGCTGGCCGGGCTGGGCGGCATTCTGCTGGCCTCGCGTATCGGATCCTCGCAGGTTAATGCCGGCGGCGGCTATCTGATGGACGCGGTGGCGGCGGCCTGGATCGGCTTTTCGCTGGCCGGTTCCGGGAAACCGAACGCCCTGGGGACGCTGGTGGGGGCGGTGATCCTCGGCGTGCTCTCCAACGGCCTGGTGATGCTCTCGGTGCCGTATTACGCGATGGACATTATTAAAGGGCTGGTACTGGCTGGCGCGCTGGCACTGACCTATTTTCAGCGCCGTACTTAACATTTTACAGGGTAAACCGCATGAAAAAGATCGCACTCTCTCTCATTACGCTGGGTCTGCTGCAGTCGACGGCGGCGCTGGCCACCGCCCCGACGCCGGTGCCGGCGGCCATTGCCGAACACAACGGCCCGATCCGCATTGCCGTGATCCGCAACCTGGGGTCTGACGATAACACCACCCAGTTTGTCGCCGGGGCGCTGCAGGAAGGCAAAAAGCTCGGTTTCAAAATCAGCACCTTCCTGAGCAACGGCGATGACGCCAAGTTCCAGGACTTCGTCAACCAGGCGATCAGCCAGAAATATGACGGCATTATTCTCTCCCAGGGGCGTGACCCCTATTCGACGGCCCTGGTGAAGAAGGCGGTGGACGCCGGGATCAAAGTGGCGGTGTTCGATACTGCGGTGAGCGGTGAGATCCCGGGAGTGACGGTCAGCCAGCAGGATGACGCCTCACTGACCGAGCTCTCCTTTGGCCAGCTGGTGAAAGACTTCAACGGCAAGGCCAACATCGTCAAGCTGTGGGTGGCGGGCTTCCCGCCGATGGAGCGCCGTCAGGCGGCTTACCAGACACTGCTGAAGCAAAATCCGGGAATTAAAGAGCTGGAGTCGATCGGCGCCGTTTCATCCGATGTGCAGGGCGACACCGCTAACAAGGTGGGGGCGATCCTCGCCAAGTATCCGAAAGGGAAAATCGACGCTATCTGGGGCACCTGGGATGCCTTTAGCCAGGGGGCCTATAAAGCGCTGAAAGAGAACGGCCGCACCGAGATCAAACTCTACAGCATTGATATTTCCAACCAGGATCTGCAGCTGATGCGCGAAGCCGGCAGCCCGTGGAAGGTGAGCGTGGCGGTGGATCCGAAGCTTATCGGCGCGACCAACGTGCGGCTGATCGCTAATAAGATCGCCGGCGAGCCGACGCCAGCCACCTACGACTTCAAGGCGGCGGCTATCCCGCAGGCGCTACTGGCGGCCCAGCCGGGGGCGGTGAACGTGGCCTCGCTGGGGAAAATCATTCCGGGCTGGGGCCAGACGGAAGACTTTATCGCCCCGTGGTTCGCGACGCTGGAAGCGAAAAACAAATAAAACGAAGCCGGGTGGCGGTGGGGCGGTCTGGTGCCCTCACCCCGGCCCTCTCCCGCAGGGAGAGGGGGAACACCAACTGCACCCGTAGGCCCGGTAAGCGTAGCGCCACCGGGCGTAAGGAATCCACTATGTCAGCATTACCTTCCCCCGAATACAGCCGCAATATGCGGCTGGTTGGCCATAGCGACCAGGGCGGTCGTCCGGACGGCGTGCAACTGATGGTGCACCGCGGATTCGCCTATATCGGCCATATGGTGTCGCAGGGTTTTTCCGTGGTCGATGTTCGCGATCCAACCCGGCCCACTACGGTCAACTATATTGCCGCGCCGTCGGGCACCTGGAACGTGCACCTCCAGGCGCATGACGATCTGCTGCTGGTGATCAACGCCCGGGACCTGTTTGCCGACGCCCGTTTTGCCGATGAGAAGGTGTACTACACCCGATCGGTGGGTGACACAGTCAGCGATGTGCAGGACAAAGGCTGGAGCGCCGGGCTGCGCGTGTTTGATATCTCCACGCCGGATAAGCCGCGTGAAATTGGCTTTCTGTCGCTTAACGGCATCGGTATTCACCGCATCTGGTACGTCGGCGGCCGCTGGGCGTATGTGTCCGCGCTGATCGACGGTTTTACCGACTACATCTTCCTGACCATCGATCTGGCCGATCCGCGTAAACCGGAAGTGGCCGGGCGCTGGTGGCTGCCGGGAATGCACCAGGCAGGCGGCGAAACACCGGACTGGCCGCAGGGCAAACGCTATGCGCTGCACCACGCCATTATTGCCGGGGATATCGCCTACGGCAGCTGGCGCGACGGCGGCCTGACGCTGCTGGACGTCAAAGACCGAACCCAGCCGACGCTGATTAGCCATCGCAACTGGAGCCCGCCGTTTGGCGGCGGAACGCATACCGCGCTGCCGCTGCCGGATCGCGATCTGCTGGTGGTGCTGGATGAAGCGGTGCTCGACAACCAGGAGGACGGCGAGAAGCTGATCTGGCTGTTTGATATCCGCGAGCCGGCGAACCCGGTGAGTATCTCGACTTTCCCACAGCCGGATGAAATCGACTATGTGGCGAAAGGGGCGCATTTTGGCCCGCACAATCTGCATGAGAACCGGCCGGGGAGCTTTGTCAGCTCAACGCTTATCTTCGCCACGTATCAGAATGCCGGCGTGCGGGCGTACGACATTTCTAATCCTTATCGCCCGGTGGAGACCGGGGCGCTGGTGCCGGCTGCTCCTGAGAGAATGATGGATACCCGTCCCGGCCGCCCGCGGGTAATTCAGTCCTGCGATGTGTTTGTCGATGCCCAGGGAATTATCTACAGCACCGATTACAACGGCGGGCTGTCGGTGATTGAGTATCTGGGGTGAGGGCAAGGTCAACGCAAAATTGTGCCCGCATTTCTGCCGGGTGGCGGCTTTCGCCTTACCCGGCCTACGAAAGACTGCAACATCAAACCGTTATGCGGTTATCTGTAGGCCCGCGCAAGCGCAGCGCCGCCGGGCAATCCCAGAAAATTGCACTTTTTTAGGGCTTGCTCCCTCTCCCTGTGGGAGAGGGCCGGGGTGAGGGAAAACAGGCCGCACTCAGCTGTACTGGCGCACCCGCGCCAGCAGCTCGTCGACGCTGTCGATACGCTCGGCCAGCACGATCAGCGCTCTGCCGAGGGTAATGGCGTGGCGCAGGCACTCATGACGCATGGCGTCGTCCTGGATAGTGTCGATATCCGCGACGTGCGACAGTCCGACGCTGCGGCGGATCAGTTCGCTGCCGCAGAAGCCGACCGCGTCCGCCCACACCTTTTTCAGAAAGGCGGAGGCATAGCCGGGGTAAGCCAGCGCCGCGTCGCGGGTTTTCTCCGCCGCCAGCGCCTGGAAGCGCTCGGCAAAGGTGGTCCACAGTTGGTGGATGTCGTTCAGCCGCTGCTCGCGCGCGGCGGCGGCATCGCGAATGCCGAGCTGGCCCGGCAGGCCGCAGTAGTTCAGCAGCAGGTTGCCGATGGCGGTGCCGATATCGAAGCCGATGGGGCCGAAGTAGCCGAACTCGGCGTCGATGGCCTTCAGGCTGCCTTCGGCAACGAAGATCGACCCGCTGTGGATATCGCCGTGCAGCAGCGCTTCCGCATGGGCAAAGAAACGGTGCTTCAGCGCCGCCACCGCCAGCTTAAGCTGGGCGTCGTCGCGCAGGGCGGCGACATCGGCCTCCAGCTCCGCCGGGTAGTTATTGCGCTCGTGGATCTGATACGGGTCGTTAAAGAACAGATCCTCGGTGATCTCGCACATCGCCGGGTTAATAAACTGCGCTACCTGCGCTTTTTTCTCGTGGGGATGAAGATAGAAATCGCTGGTGTGAAACAGCACCTGCGCCAGATAGTCGCCAAGCTGGCGGGCCGCCTGAGGGTAGTAGACGTTAGCGATAAGCTCCCCGCGCCAGATGCGGTGGTCGGAAAGATCTTCCATCACCATCACCGCCAGCTCGGGATCAAAGTGATGGATTTTTACCGTGTGCTGCGGGCTGTGCTGATAGTGGGCGACCAGGGTCTGCGCTTCGAGACGGGCGCGGTCGAGGGTCAGCGGCCAGGATTCGCCGACGCAGCGCACGTAGGGCAGGGCCTGTTTGACGATCGCCCGGCTGACGCCCTGGCGATCGAACACTTTAAACACCAGATTGAGGTTGCCATCGCCCACTTCCTGCGCGCTGACCAGCTCAGATGGGTTGTCGATGCCGGCGAACTGCTGCGCGTAAGCCACGGCGTCATGGGCGGTGAAGGTATGGTATTGCGACATTGCCTCGATCCTCGAATTCTGATTAAGCCGTTCAGACGTCTATACTTCTGGATTCCATCCTGACACAATGTGATACAACAACGCAACAGGGATTTAACGACATGCAGACATTACAGACCACCAGCCTGCGGGTGAGTGAAAATCAGCTTTTTATTCTCGACCAGCAGGCCTTGCCGCAGGAAAAACGCTGGCTGGCGGCGGATAACGTTGCGCTGCTGGTGGACCATATTCACGCCCTGCGGGTGCGCGGCGCGCCGTTGATTGGCCTGTCCGCCAGCCTGCTGCTGGCCCTGCTGGCCCAGCGCGGCCTGAGCCGGGATGAACTCCAGCAGGCGCTGGAGACGCTGCGCGCGGCGCGGCCGACGGCGGTCAACCTGATGAATAATCTGGATCGCATGAAGCAGGCGCTGGCCCGGGAGGATTATCCGCAGGCGCTGGAAGCGGAAGCCTTGCGTCTGGTCGAAGAAGATAAACAGCTGTGCGACCGGATCGCTGAGGCGGGCAGTGCGCTGGTGAAGCCCGACAGTCGACTGCTGACCCACTGCAATACCGGTGGCCTGGCGACCGCCGGGGTAGGTACCGCCCTGGGGGTCATTGCGCTGGCGCATCAGCAGGGAAAAGTGGCCAGCGTGTGGGTCGATGAAACCCGGCCGCTGCTGCAGGGCGGTCGTTTAACCGCCTGGGAGCTGGGCGAGCTGGGCGTGCCCTATCAGCTGATCGCCGATTCAATGGCCGCCAGCCTGATGGCGCAAGGGAAGGTGGATGCGGTGTGGGTCGGCGCCGACCGCATCGCCGCCAACGGCGACGTGGCGAATAAAATCGGCACCTATTCCCTGGCGGTATTGGCCCATTACCACCAGATCCCGTTTTACGTCGCTGCGCCGCAGACGACCCTCGACCGCCATTGCCCGAACGGGGCGGCCATTCCCATTGAGCAGCGCGCCGCGGCCGAAGTGACCGGAGTGGCGGGCAGCTTTGGCGCGGTACAGTGGGCGCCGACCGGGGCCGCCGTGTACAATCCGGCGTTCGATGTCACGCCTGCTGGGCTGATAAGCGGCTGGGTGCTGGACAGCGGGGTGGTCACCCCGGCGCAGGTCTCCGCCGGGGCGTTTGCGCCGGATAACGGATAACGGACGCCGTGCCGGGCCTGGAAAAAACGGCTTTCCCGGGCCCGGCAAACGCCGCTACGGCAGGACCATCGCTACCGTCGGGGCGGAGGGCCGATCGATACGCTGACCCAGCGCGGTGATGGCCGCCTGGAAGGGGCACAGCGTACCGACGTCGGTCTGACGGCAGCCCGGCTGACGCCACTCCTGACGCAGCATCGGGTGCTGCGCGTCCGGCGTCTGCAGACGACGCAGGTCGTCGAGGCCTTGCGCCTGGAAATAGACCCGCAGATAGCGTTCCCCGCTCTTCGCGTCGCGCCAGCGCTCCAGCACCAGGCTACTGCCCGGCGGGATATTCCCCCGGCTGTAGCCCGGCAGCTGCCAGCTAAAGTTCATCAGCGTGCGCACCATGGCGATGTTGGTGTCATGCGCCACCAGCAGCAGCCAGCGTACGTTCGGACTCGCCTCTGGTTTGACGCCGTCGAGCATGGCGTTGAGCAGCACCGACCCGCGTTTTTGCGCGGTATACAGCACGTCGTTACTCAGATCGTAGTTTTCCGTTAACAGCGGCAGCAGGGCCGTGATCTGACTGGCCTGGGCGATCTTGCCCCACGCTAGCTGGCTGAGAGGCAGGTTTTCACTCCAGCCGAGACGCAGCGTTTCCACCATATTGGCCATCACGCTCAGTCCGCTAATGGTGGTCTTGCCGCTTTTGCTCTGCTCGACCTGCCATGGGGTATCGAAGATCGGGCAGGGCTTATCGGCCTGGCAAACCGCCTGTTTCAATAGCTGGATAGTCGGCGCCAGCGCCTGCCGACGCTGCGCCAGATCCCCGGCCTTCTCTTTCACCGCCGCCAGCTGGCGGGCGGGGTCGGTTTGCGTGGCGGCGAACTTGTCGGTCTGAAACAGCGGATCGGCATCCCCGCTGACGTAATGGATAGCGACGCCACAGCCGGGGAAGGCGCCATCCACCAGCGCCTGGGCGGTCGCCCGCGTCCGCTGCAGCGGGCTGGCGCGCACGTAAATCGACTCCGCCGTCGGGCATCCCGCCTGCAGCAGGCCGAGCTGGCGATAGTGCTGGCCTTCCTCACGCCCTTTGTTGACCACGGCGGCATAGCCATGACCGGTGAGCTCGCCGTCATGGGTGGTCCACTCGGTCCATGGGCGTCCGGTGGCGGCCTCGATGGCTTCCCGGTTGCCGGCCGTCGGCGGACGAATGCCGTGGCGGCTAAGCTCCACCACTTTCTCCAGCTGCCAGTCTGCGGCGGCGGCTGATTGCAGCGCCAGCAGCGGCAGCGCGCAGGCGATAAACAGGCGTAACAGCCCCTGATGTCTTGCAGGCATCATATCTTCTTCCTTAATTCGTTAATCGGTTATGAGGAGAACGAGGTCTGCCGTTCGACGGCATGGCGCCGGGCGACGATGGCGGCAGTGGTAAAACAGAGTAGCGCGGAACCCAGACCGGTACCCACCCAGAACAGCGCCAACGTGCTGAAATCATACAGCGTTTTGCCGTTCTCAAGGATAGCTGTTTTATCAATAATGATCCCGGTGAGAAACTCGCCCAGGCCGGCGCCGGCGTAGCTGGCGATGCCGATGGTGCCGAGCGCGGCCCCCGCCGCTTTGCGCGAGGAGATATCGACGGCGATCAGCCCGCCGAGGAAGCAGGTCAGAGCGCCAATGGTGGCCCCGAAGATAATCATCGCCAGAATATCAGTGTAATAATTGTGCGGCGACCAGAGCATCAGGGCGAAGCCGGCGGTGTTCAGCAGGCTGATAAAGCCGGCCATCACGCTGCGGTTGCGCGGGAAAAAGCGGTCGGAGAGCATGCCGGCAATGATGGTCCCGGCGATGCCGGCGATGGCGTTGACGCCAATAATCCCGGACGCCTCCAGCGTGGAATAGGCTTTATCCTGCTCGAGGAAGAAGATCCCCCAGGAGTTGACGGCGTAGCGGTCGATGTACATAAAGGCGGAGGCGAGGGCGAGGGTCCACAGCGCCGGGTTGCGCAGCGCCAGCAGCTGGTTTTTAAACACCGAGCCGCGGGCTTCGACCTCCTCCTGCGGTTCATCGCGGATGACGTTGATGGACGGGAAGCCGCTGCTCTGCGGCGAATCGTGCATGAACAGCACCAACAGCACCACGCCGGCGGCACCGAGCGCGGCGGTGGACAGGTAGCCCATCTGCCAGCCAAACCCGGCGATCACCGCGGCGATCACCATATAGGTGACGGCCTCGCCGATATTATGCGCCGTCGACCAGATGCCATAGAAGGTGCCGCGCTCTTTAACGCCGTACCAGCGCGCCAGCGAGACCGCGCAGGGGCCGACGCCCATCGACTGCGCCCAGCCGTTGATCCCCCAGAAGATGGCCAGCAGCAGGGCGTTGGTAGTCATCCCCATCATCAGGTTCATCCCGGCGCTGAGCAATAAACCGAGGCTCATATAGCGCACCACGTTGGCGTGATCGGCGATAAAGCCATTGACCAGCTTGCCGATGGCGTAGCTGAAGAACAGAGTGGAGCCGATCATGCCGAGCTCCGTCGGGGTGATCCCCAACTCCACCAGCGCGCTTTTGGCGACGGTGAAGGATAACCGGCAGACGTAAAAGGTGACGTAAGCCAGGGTCATGGCGATAAAGGTTTGCCAGCGCACCCGGCGAAAACGCTGTTCATCAAACGCGGCGCCCGCTTTCGGCGGCGACGCCCGGAAAAAAGCGATAATTCCAGACATAGGTGGTTCTCCGCAGGTCGGAGGCCTGACTGATTGATGTGGTTCGTCCGTGAATGAAGTTATCGTTACTGTGTAGAGTACATAATCAGAAATAGCCTGACCCGTAAGGGTTAATGTAATGGTTGTGGGATCATCTTTTTCAGCTGCGGGTAGAGCGTTGAGCTGGCCAGCAGCAGCGGGTTGCCGCGCTGGATCCCCTCCTGCGCCAGAAAATCGTTGCTGGCGCCGCCCGCTTCGCGCATCAGCACCAGCCCCGGCAGGGCGTCCCACGGGTTCATGTGCGGCTCGTAGTAGCCAATCAACCGGCCTGCCGCCGCCCAGGCGCTCATCAGCGCGCCGGAGCCGTTGCGGATAAACATGCCGCCGTCGCTGAGCAGCGCCTGCAGAAACGGCAGAAAGTCCGCCGGGGTGACGCGATGCGAGGTGCCGACGCCCATCACTCCCTCCCTGACCGTCGCCGCGGGGTGCGGACGGATCGGGGCGTCATTGAGCCAGGCGCCATGACCCCGCAGGGCGTGAAACAGCTCGCGATGGTTGGGGTCGTAGACCACGCCGATGACCGGTTCGCCGTCGGCGACGATCGCCAGCGACAGGCACCAGGTGTGCAGGCCGTTGAGGAAACAGCTGGTGCCATCGATGGGGTCGACCACCCACAGCACTTGCGCGTCGGGCAGGCGGGCGCCGCTCTCTTCGCCGAGAAAGCCATCCTCCGGAAACGCGCTCTGAATACGCTGTTTCACAAAGGCCTCCACCCGCTTATCGGCCACGCTGACCACGTCCTGCAGGTCGTCGCCTTTATGGTCGACGGTCAGCGCTTCGCGTTGCTGATAGTATTCAAACGCCAGCTCAGCCCCTGCTTTCGCCAGCTCGCAGGCCAGGCGGTAGCGGGCCTGTAGCGCTTCTGATTCCTGAGATTGCATATTGACTCCCTATTTTGCACACGTGTGCATTTTGCGTGAAAAAAACAGCCCCGAAGGGCCGAATGAGTGTGGCCGGGTTTCGCAGAAGATTCTGTGATCGCTCCAGCATAAAATGATTTTTTCATTTCGCACTTTGACGAATAATTAATTTCACCGGCACTTCGCGATGGCGCGAGGGCAGGCTGAAGCGGGCGATCCGCGTCATTAACAGATCCACCGCGTGGTGGGCCAGCAGGGCGGTATTCTGCTGAATGGTGGTAAGCTGGTAGGGTTGCCAGTCCGCCTGCGGGATATCGTCAAAGCCGACGATGGCCGGCAGCGGGGCAGCGGCGTCCCGCAGGCCGTCCTGGGCGCCCAGCGCCAGCATATCGGTAGCGCAAAACAGCGCTTGCACCCCGGGGTTTTCAGCAACGATTTCTCTGGCAGCCTGGTAGCCAGCCTGATAGCCGCCGCCGTCGCAGAAGCGGCTGGTCACCGTCATGCCCGACGTCTGCGCGATGAAAGCGTCATAACGCTGGCGGGTGCTGAAGTTCTCGCGATTTTCGCCTATAAAGCCAACCTGCCGCCAGCCTCGACGACTGAACAAGTCCGCCACCAGCTTCGCCCCCTGGGCGTTATCGCTGCACACCCGGTCGCAGCCGGCGAGATCCGCATGACGGTTGATCAGGGTGACGGGGATCTTGCGCGCCAGATACTCTTCCGCCAGCGACAGCGGCGGCGCGCCGGAGGTGATGATCACCCCGGCGACGTGGTAGCTCAGCAGCTGCTTAAGCGAAGGGGCGAGCTGCTGCGGATCGTCAGCGTTCATCAGCAGCGGTATAAAGCCGTTGAGCGCCAGCTGATGGACCAGCGGCGCCAGCAGTTTGCTGCGAAACGGATTGTCGAAACCGGCGGTGACGATGCCGATAAAATTACTGCTGCCGGTGATCATCGTCCGGGCGATGATATTCACCTGATAGCCCAGAGCTTCCGCGGCGTTCAGCACCTTCTGCCGGGTCTTCTCCGACACCGAGGCGCCGGGGGTGAAGGTGCGGGAGACCGCCGAGCGCGAGACCCCGGCCAGTCTGGCCACGTCCTCGGCCTTAATCCATTTTTTATCGCTCATCGTCGTTTCGCGCCGTCTGTTTTCCAGGAAGCCGACGCCCGGACGGGCGTCGGTCACGCACACTGCCTGAAAAGGTATCACAGAAAGGCGCCGACGCGCAGCGCCTTGCGCCTTATGCCGGATAGCGGATGTGCTCCACCTCACGCTGCAAAATCACCTTGCCGTGGCGAATGGAGGTCAGCACCCGCGCCTGGCGGCGGACGGCCTCGTAGTCGTTTTCCGCATCGAGGATCAACAGGTTAGCCGGGCGGCCTTCGGCGAGGCCGTAGTTATCGCCCAGACAAAGCGCCCGGGCGCTGTTGTCGGTGACGAAGTCGAGACAGCGCTGTAGATCGTCATAGCCGAGCATATGGCAGATGTGCAGTCCGGCATCCAGAATGCGCAGGATATTGCCATTCCCCAGCGGATACCACGGATCCTGAATCGAGTCCTGAGCAAAGCAGACGTTGATGCCGGCGCGATCCAGCTCCGCCACCCGGGTGACGCCGCGCCGTTTCGGCCAGCTGTCAAACCGGCCCTGCAGATGAATGCTTTCGGTCGGGCAGGAGATAAAGTTGATCCCCGAGGCTTTCAGCAGGCGAAACAGCTTCGAACAGTAGGCGTTATCATAAGAGCCCATCGCGCAGGTGTGGCTGGCGGTAACCTGCGCCCCCATACCGCGCACCCGGGCCTCTTCCGCCAGCACTTCGAGGAAACGCGACTGCGGATCGTCGATTTCATCGCAGTGGACATCCACCAGACGGCCGTAGCGCTGGGCGAGGTCCATCAAAAACATCACCGAGCTGACCCCTTTGTCGCGGGTATTCTCATAGTGCGGAATGCCGCCCACCACGTCGGCGCCCATCTCGATGGCGCGCGTCATCAGCTCCCGGCCGTTGGGATACGATTCGATCCCCTCCTGCGGAAAGGCGACAATCTGTAGATCGATGAGATCGGCGGCCTCTTGTTTCACCGCCAGCAGCGCCTGCAGGGCCGCCAGCGACGGGTCGGTGACATCCACATGGGTCCGGACGTGCTGAACGCCGAAATCGCGCAGCATGCCGATGGTTTTCAGCGCCCGCTGGCGGGTGTCCTCCGGGGTAATGCTCGCTTTGCGCTGGCTCCAGCGGGTGATGCCTTCAAACAGGGTGCCGCTGCGGTTCCACTCCGGCTCGCCTGCGGTAAGGGTGGCGTCAAGATGGATATGCGGCTCGACGAAGGGCGGGATCGCCAGCCGACCCTGGGCGTCGATATCCCCGGTGTCGGCGGTCCGCATCGCGGTTTGGGCGGTCATGCCGCGAATGATGCCGTCCTGCAGCTCAAGGGTAAACAGCGCCTCCTGGCGGCGCAGGCGGGCGTTAACAATTTTCATGGTTGGTCCTGTAAATGGTTTTGCGATAAACGCCAGATCACCAGCGCGACCGAGGCGTTGAGATGAAACTGAGGGTGGCTGACCGGGTAGCCGGTCAGTTTTTCAATACGCTGGATGCGCTGATGCAGGGTGTTGCGATGGAGACCCAGCCGGTCGGCGGCTCGCACAACGTTGCCGTTCTCCTGCAGCAGCGTCTCGAGGGTCTCCAGCAGCAGCCACGGCGCTTTACGGCCCGGCTCGATCAGGCAGCCCAGGGTGTCGTGCATAAAATCGTTGAGCAGCGCCGGGTCGCTGACCGCGGACAGCAGTTTGATAAACCCCAACTGCTGATAGTCGCTGATGCGCTGGGTCGGCCGCAGGGTTTCGCACAGATCCAGCGCCTGGCGCGCCTGCGACAACGCCCGCGGGTAGCCCTGCAGCTGCCTGACCGGTGCCGAGAGGCCGCAGAGCAGTGACAAACGCTCTTCCCCCTCCGCCAGCGTCTGCAGCCACTGCTGCAGCCACTTTTTCTGCTGAAAGTCTTCCCCCTCCTCATCCGGCAACAGGAAAAGGAACATGTTGCTGCGTTCCAGAAGCGGGAAGGGGTTGCCCTGCTGGTTGAGCTGCTGCTGCAGCTGCTGGCGCACGCTGCGGTGGGCCTGCTGCAGCCAGGCTTCGGCCTGTTCGGGCGGGAACTGGCGAAACAGGCGGGACAGCCCCTCCAGGCGCAGCGCCGCCAGCCGCAGCGGGCGGGTAAAATCGAGCTGCTGGTGGAGGGCGCGCTGGTGAAGCATCTGCAGGTCCGGATAGTCGCCGGTGACCAGCTGCATCAGGATGTCGCGCTGCGACTGCAGGGCGTTTTCGCTGCGGACCAGCGCGGTGCCGACCCGCTCGGTGACAATCACCATCTTCAGCAGGTAGGGCTGCTCGATCAGCGGAATGCCCAGCTCGTCGGCGAGGGCGATCAGCGTGGCGGGAATGGCGTGGATATAGGCCTCGCCGGTGAGGATCACCATCCCGGCGATGCCGCGCTGTTTGCCCTCCATCAGCAGCTGGATCAGGTTGGCTTCATCCCGGGGATGGTTGATGCCGGTGATAAAGACCAGCTCGCCGCCCATGATCCACTCGGCGATATGCTCATTTTCCGCCACGTAGTACCAGCGTACCGCCCGCTGCAGCCCTTGCTTTCCCGCCCGCAAACGCAGGGCGGAGAGTCCCTCAAGGGCCAGCAGTTCGCTGACCGTCAGGCTCATGGCTCTTGCTCCGCGACGGCGGCAGGCTGACGTTTGCTGACCATGGTCAGGGCGATATAGACCAGCGCGGAGACGGTGATCCCCACCAGCGGCGCGATCCACGGTGACAGATAAGCCACCACCGCGCCGGCGGCGTAGGCGCCGAGTCCCAGCCAGTTAAAACGCGGCAGGCAGGCGTTCTGCAGCAGGGGATAGCGCCCGCCGCGGGCGAACCAGTAGTCGGCGAGAATCACCCCGCCGATGGGCGGGATAATGCTGCCCAGCAGCACAAGGAACGGGATCAGCATTTCGTACATTCCGCCAATGGCCAGCACAATGCCCACCCCGGCGGCGGCGAGGGTCAGCGTGCGGCGGCGTTCGCTGCGCAGCAGATGGCAGGCGGCGGCGGAGACGTTATAGATGGTGGGGCCCTGGATGGTCAGCAGGTTGAGACACAGCATGATCACCGCGGCGACTGACAGCCCCTGCAGGATCAGCACTTCGACGATATCGGCCTGTTGATAAACGATGGCGCACCAGGCGCCGGCGACGATCATCAGCCCGTTGCCGATGAGGAAGCTGCCCATGCTGGCGAGAATGGCGGTCCGGCTGGAGTTGGCCAGCCGGGTCCAGTTTGTCGCCTGGGTGGCGCCGCTGGCGAAAGTGCCAAAGACCATGGTGATGGCCGCCGACCAGGTCATGGTGTCGCTCGGCGCAATGCGGGTCATCGCCTGCCAGCCGCCGGCGTGGTGCAGCGCCAGATACATGGAGACCACCAGCAGCACGAACATCAGCGGCACCGACAGGCGCGACAGCGCGTCCAGCCCCTTGTAGCCCACCAGCGCGGTGACGCAGAACAGAATGCCAAACAGCACCATCAGCGGCTGGGTCAGCGCCTCGGGCAGGGCGAGGATCTTCACCAGCGAGATAGCGACCGTGGCGGTCCCCCAGGCGTACCAGCCCAGCTCGGCAAAGCCAAGGATAAAATCGGCCAGCTTGCTGCCGATCTCCCCGAAGCAGAACCGGCCCATCAGCACCGTATTCAGGCCGCTGCGCGCGGCAATCCAGCCCAGCGATGCGGCATAGAGAGCCAGCAAGGCGTTGCCGATGACGGCTATCCACAGCAGATTAACGATGGAAAAGGAGACGCCGAGTTTGCCGCCGGCAAACATCGTGCCGGTGAAAAAGGTAAAACTGAATAACACCATGGCGATGGAAAATACGCCTTTACGTCCGGCGGTGGGCGCTTCGACGAGGGGAAAATCATTGCTGTTTGACATCCTGGAACCTCTGGCTGGTAGATGAGCGGTGATTGCCGGAAGTAGCAAGAGATGTGCCAGGAAAAACCGGGCACGGGGAATAGCGCGCGGTGTGCAACATGCACAGTTTTTGAAGGATCCAGGAGGAGTAATGCCATTTTAGTGTGCATCCTGCCAGGTTTTGCACCAGTCCGGGGCAGAGGAGGGCGGCGAGGGTATTTCTGGCGCAGAAGGAGAATTTCAGCCAGCACAATCCGCCAGCGTTGTGGCGCCAGGCAGCAGGGGATCGTAGCGGATTCACTGCGGTTGGTTAAATTGCTGTGAATAAAGGTTATTTAATATGCATTTATGATATAACCATTTGTCTTATGTGTGTTTCCTGAAATATTGTCCCCTCCGGTTAGCGGTGTTAGTATCGGATAAATAGCCATTTAGACGGCTAAACAAATCATCGCTAACCTAAGGAACTGCTATGTGGCAAGAAAGACTCGCGCAACTGGTCACCACCTGTCATTGGATCGGCGCGAAAGGCTGGGCGCCGGCGACCGGCGGCAATATGTCGGTGCGTCAGGATGATACCTGGTGCTGGCTAAGCGAGTCGGGCCGCGATAAAGGCAGCCTGACGACCGAGGATTTTCTGCAGGTGGAGATCGCCACCAACCAGGCCCCTTCCGGACGGAAACCGTCGGCGGAGACCGGCCTGCACACCCTGGTCTACCGCCTGTTCCCGGAGGCCAACGTGGTGCTGCATGTGCATACCGTCAATGCCACCGTGCTGTCGCGCATCGAAAAAAGCGACACGCTGGCGCTGCAGGGGTATGAAATGCAGAAAACCCTCAGCGGGCAGCACAGCCATCTCGATACCGTTCCGGTCGCCATCTTCGATAACGATCAGGATATTGACGCCCTGGCGGCGCGGATTGCCGATTATGCGCAAACCCGCCCGCTGCGTTACGGCTTTCTGCTGCGCGGACATGGCCTGACCTGCTGGGGGAAAGATATTCAGGAGGCCCGCCGGCAACTGGAGGGGCTGGAGTTCCTGTTCGAGTGCGAGCTGATGCGCCGCCGCTACGAGCCCTGAGCCGGAGCAGGTATGGATTTTTATCTTGGTATCGATATCGGCACCTCCCGGGTGAAAGCGGTGCTGTTTGATCAGCATTTCACCGCGCGCGCCAGCGCTGCGGAAAACACCTCCCCCCGCCTGTCGGCCAATGGCTACGCGGAACAGGATATGACCCAGCTGTGGCATTCGGTGCTGGCTATTCTGCGCCAGATTGCCCGCCACCCGGCGCTGCAGGAGGGGCGGCTGCGGGCCATCGGCCTCGCCGGGCAAGGGGAGGGGGTCTGGCTCAGCGATGCGCAGGGCGAACCGGTGGGGCCGGGGATCCTGTGGAGCGATACCCGCAGCCACGAGCTGATGAGCGACCTGCTGCGCCGGCCCGGTTTTGACCGCCGCTATTTCGCCGATACCGGCACCCACCTGCAGCCCTGCAATACCAGCCTGCAGCTGTACTGGCTGAAACAGTATCAGCCGGAGCGGCTGGCGGCCGCGCGCTATCTGTTTTTCGCCAAGGACTGGATCCGCTTTCGCCTGACCGGCGTGGCGGCGCTGGAGCTGACGGACGCCAGCAGCTCATTACTCAATCAGCAGAGCGGCAGCTGGTCCTCGGTGGTGATGAACGAGATGGGGCTGGACGAACTGCTGCCGCTGTTTCCCCCTCTGCTGGCCCCGGACGCTCCGGCCGGTACGCTGAGCGACGCGGTGGCGGCGCTGACCGGACTGCCCGCCGCGACGCCAGTGGCCGCCGGGGCGCTGGATGTCTGTAGCGCCGCGCTGGGCTGCGGCGCGGTCAACGAAGGGGATATCTACACGATCCTCGGCACCACCTGCTGTACCGGAATCGTTTGCCGCGGTCCGCAGACGGTGAACGAGGCGACGCGCTTCGTCACTCACACCGAAGCCGGGCAGGTGATCTCGCTGTTTCCGATGCAGGCCGGTACGCCAAACATTGACTGGCTGCAGCAGCATATTTCGCTGGACGCCGATCTGGGTCGGCTGGAGCAGGCGATCGCGGAGGTGGAGCCAGGCAGCGGCGGCGTCTTCTGGCAGCCGTATCTCAATGGCGAACGCGCGCCGTTTTACAGCCCTGATGCGCGGGCCGGCTTTATCGGCATTAGCCCGCACACCACCCGCGCCGAACTACAGCGCGCGGTGTTTGAAGGCCTGGCCTTCGCCATTGTCGATGCGCTGCAGGGTTATCCCCAGGGCGGCGAGCTGTATCTGACCGGCGGCGGCGCAGCCTCGGCCACCTGGCTGCAGATTATCGCCGACTGTACCGGGCGCACGGTGGTCTCCAGCGCCTTTAATGAACTAAGCGCGCGCGGTGCGGCGATTCTGGCGGCCCGCAGCGTCGCGGCGCTGGCCGAGACGCCTCCGCTGGCGCAGGCCCGCTATCAGCCGCGCCCTCAGGCGCATGCCCGCTACGCGGCGCTGTATCCCGTTTATCGCCTGCTGCGTGAGCAGATGCTGCCGGTATGGCAGGCCAGGCAGGCCGCTCTTCAACGTCTTTCTCAGGAAGTACAACCATGAAAATCGTTTTTACCGCCGAGCATGCTGGCGACCTTAGCGCCTTCCACCAGCTGGGTGAGCTGCTGGTGGAGGGGTGGGCGCTGGGCAAACCGAAACTCAGCGCCGGTCAGCTGATTGAGCTGGCCCACGACGCTGAGGTGCTGGTGACCAGCTATGATGAGGTGACGGATGCGGTGATGGCCGCCTGTCCGCGCCTGCAGGTGATCGCCTGTACCCGCGCGAATCCGGTGAATATTGATACCCAGGCCGCGCAGGCGCGCGGCATCCGGGTACTCTACACCCCGGGGCGCAATGCCGATGCCGCCGCGGAGCTGACGCTTGGCCTGATGCTCAGCCTGGCGCGCCATATTCCGCAATCCCATGCGGCGCTGAAGCGGGGGGAATTCACGCAGGCTGACAATGCCGCCGCCGCCACCCAGCAGGGGCTGCGCCGGGATGTGGTCTGGGACGTGAGTCCGGAAAGCCCCTATGAAGTGTTTAAGGGCAGTGAACTGCGCAATAAAACGCTGGGCCTGGTGGGGTATGGCAACATTGGCCGCCGGGTGGCGCGTATCGCCCGGGCGTTCGGTATGGCGGTGCGGGTGGTGGATCCGTTCGTCGCCGCAGAGGATATCAATGAGCCAGGGTTACAGAAAACCACCCTGGAGGCGCTGTTCCGAGAGGCGGATATCGTCAGCCTGCATCTGAGCAGCGGGCCGCACAGCGACGGGCTGGTGAATGCGGCGCTGTTAAACAGCATGAAGCCCGGCGCGCTGCTGATCAATACCTCCCGCGCGGCGGTGGTCGACGAAGCGGCGCTGATTGAGGCTCTGCGTCACGGCCCGTTGGGCGGCGCGGCGCTGGACGTGTATCATCGCGAACCGCTGTGGCGCGATCACCCTTTTGTCACCGAGTTCGATAACGTGATTATCACGCCGCATATCGCCGGGGCCACCCGGGAGAGTATCGCCAAACACACGGCGATGATTGCCGCCGATCTTCAGCGCTATGTCGCCGGGGAGCCGCTGCTGTACCAGTGGCGTTAAGCCGCTTGCGTCGCCGCGGCGGCGCGGGCCCGGCGTCAGGGGCGATGGGCCGCCATAAAAGCCTGGGTCTGTTCCCAGTCTACCACCCCGGCATCCGAGCCCATCCCGGTCGCCACCAGCGCGGCCACCGCCGAGGCGACGTCGCACGCCGCTTTCACGCTGAGCCCGCGCGCCATCGCGGCAATAAACCCGCCGCAGTAGCTGTCGCCGCAGCCGGTGGTATCCACCGCCTCGACGGGCCACGGCGCAATATGCTCCAGCGCGCCATCGCGGCCGATAAGCCAGGAGCCGTTCTCGCCGTCTTTCAGAATGCAGGTGCCCACGCCCAGCGCAAAGAAGAAGCGGGCGATGGCCTCCGGCTGCGTCTCCCCGGAGAGAAAGGCGGCTTCCTCCAGCGAAGGCATAAAATAATCCACCGACGGCAGCAGGGGCCGCAGCAGTTCCAGGGTGTGTTCATTCGGCGCGATAAGGTCAAAGCTGGTGGTGACTCCACGCGCTTTGGCCGCCTGCAGCAGCCGTGCGCTCTGTCCCTGGTCCATTGCCGCCAGCAGTCCGCTCCCGCCGTGATGCAGGAAGCGACAGTCAAGGACGGCGTCAAATTCCGCTTCACTGACGAACAGGGCGTCAGACGCGCCCCGGCAGTGCAGGGCCGGACGTTCGCCGTTGGGGCGAATCGGCAGGATCGTCGCCGAGGTCTCCTTCAGCGCGGTGCGCTGGATAAGCGAGCAGTCAATGCCCAGCCGGGCATAGCTGGCGAGGATAAAGTCGGCCTTTTCATCTTCGCCCAGGCAGGCCACCGCCGCGGTGCGGATCCCGAGCTTCGCGGCGTTAATATTAGCCCCCGCAGCGGTGCCGGCGGGGTTGAGGCGAATTTGCTCAATAAAAGCGACGCCACCGCGCGGCGGGATCGCCACCACCGGGCGCCCGGCAATATCCAGAATAGTCAGGCCGACAAATACGGCGTCAAAGGTTGCCATCGTTCTCCCGTTTAGCGATGCGTTTGGCGCAGACGCGCCTGCCAGAAGGATAGGGCGAGGGCCACCACCAGAATCACGCCGACCAGCGCGTCCTTCACCAGATAATTGAGGCCCATCAGGTTCAGACCATTATCAATAATGGCGAGGAACAGCACGCCGCCGAGGGTGCCGGCGATGCTGACCCGGCCCAGACGGTTAAAGGCGGTGCCGATAAACACCGCCGCAATGGCGTCCATCAGGTAAGACTGCCCGGCCAGCGGGGTAAATTGCCGCAGGTTGGCGGAGAGGATCACCCCGCCGACGGCGCAGAGGGCTGAGGCGGCCACCAGCACGCCGAGCATGGTCAGGCGATCGCGGATCCCGGCGATGCGCGCCGCTTCGCTGTTCTGACCGATGGCGCGGATATATTTGCCCCACAGGGTGCGCTCGGTCACCAGCCAGGCCGCCAGCCACAGCGCCAGCACGATCGCTACCGGCGTGGGGATCCCGCCAAGGTTACCCACCGCCAGGTCGTGATACTCGGGAGCCATCCGCCGATAGGCTATCGCGCCGCCGCCATCGGTATAGATACGTTCGGCGCTGCTGGCGATAAACCAGGTGCCGAGGGTGGCGAGGAAGGGGCGGATCCGGCAGATGAGGATCAGAAAGGCATTGAGCAGGCCAATCAGCACCCCGCCGAGCAGGGCGCAGCCCACCGCCGCCTGCCACGGCAGATGCCAGGTTTTCAGGGCGACGAGAGCGAAGGCGGCGCCGAAATCGAGCGCCACGCCCACCGACAGGTCAATCGCCCCGGCGCTGACAATCAGGGTCATCGCCATCGCCACAATCAGCAGGATCGCGCTGCCCTGCAGCAGGTTGGCCCAGTTATCCACGGTTAAAAATACTGGATTCGCCCAGCCGAACAGGGCGATGGCCAGCAGGGTGATGATGCCGAATCCGGCCCGCGACAGCCAGGCCAGCGGGCTGCTGGCCGTCTGTTCCGCGGTAGCTGGGGTTTTCAGAGTGATTTGGCTCATGCCTCGCCTCCTTTGTGTCTGACCGCCGAGGCCGCCAGTACCACCAGGATCAGGCCGCCTTTAATGGCGCCCATCCAGAAGATATTGACCCCCAACAGGCCGAGTCCGTTAGAGAGGGCGTTAACCAGAATCGCCCCCAGCAGCGCGCCCCAGATGGTGACTACCCGACGGCGGGAGAAGGCGGCGCCGATAAAGGTCGCGAGCACGGTTTCCAGCAGCAGCGGCGTGGCCGTTCCGCTGGAGCTGCCGGAGCCCTGGCTGAGCAGCGGCAGAATAGCCAGCCCGGCGGCGATGCCGGCTAACAGCCAGACCTGCAGGGTTAAGCGGCGCACGTTCAGGCCGCTCATTTGCGCCATATCGCGATTGCCGCCCACCGCCTGCACATGCTGACCGAAGCGGGAGTGATGGAGCAGGAACTGGAACAGGATAAATACCCCCAGCAGATAGACCAGCGGCCAGGGCAGGCCGAGGAGGCTGTTATCGCGAAAGGCGACCATCAGCGGATCGCTGACCGCGATGCGCCGCTGGCCGGTCAGCAGGTCCGTCAGGCCGGTAAACGCCACGGAGGTCGAGAGGGTAGCCAGCAGCGGCGGCAGGCCGGCCGCCAGCACCAGGAAGCCGTTGATCGCCCCGCAGAGCAGGCAAACCGCCGCCAGCAGCGCCAGCAGCAGGAGATACGGTGTGTGCCATTCGGCCAGCCCGAGGCTGAGCAGCGCGACGCCGAGCACCGCCGTCGCCGGCAGGGAGAGGTCGATGCCGCCGGAGACCACGTCATCTCCGCCAACGGCGATGACGCAGACCAGGCCGAAACAGAGGATCGCCAGCGGAACGCTCTGGACCAGCATCAGGCTGATATTTTGCCAGCTGAGGAAGTAGGGCGACTGCACGCTCAGCCACACCAGCAGCGCCAGAAACAGGATCAGGGGGAATTTTTCAACAAGCGTCGCCAGGCCCGGACGGCCGCGACGCTGGATAGCGGTATTCATGGTGAAGGCTCCTGTCCGCCGTTGATCGTCACCAGCAGGGCGTCGAGGGTCAGCCCGCGGGTGGGCAGATTGGCCGCCAGCGCACCGCGCCAGAGGACGAGGATCCGGTCGCATAGTCCGAGCAGTTCGGTGGCGTCGCTGGAGGAGACCAGCACCGCCCGCCCTTTATCGGCCAGCTGGCGCGTACGTTGATAAATATCGCGGCGGGCGCCGATATCAACCCCGAGGGTGGGTTCATCGAGAATAAACAGCCGGGCATCGGTGCCGAGCCAGCGGGCGAGGATCGCTTTTTGCTGGTTGCCGCCGCTCATGTAGCGTACCGGCAGTGCCGGGCGACCCGGGCGGATCGCCAGCTGTTCTATCCAGTCGCGCGCTTTCCTCTCGGCGATCCCCCGCCGCTCCCAGCCAAAGGTGGCGGTCTCCGGCAGCGAGGCGAGATTAATATTGTCGGCGGTAGTGAAGGAGAGGATAAGCCCCTGATGGCGGCGGTCGCGCGGGACCAGCGCCATTCCGGCGCGGATCGCCTGCTTTGGCGTACGGATTCGTCGCGGCAGGCCGTCGAGATGGATAGTGCCGCGCTCCGCCGGACGCAAGCCGTAGAGTAAGTCCACCAGCACATCGCGCCCGGCGCCGAGCAGGCCGGCGACGCCGACGATCTCCCCCGGGTGAATATCAAAAGAGAGATCCTGCAGCTGCCGTCCGTCGCTCAGCTGGCGCACCGAGAGCAGCGGAGCCTCCCCGTTGTCTGCCGCCGGGCGCTGGCGCGGAGTATACAGCTGGTCGATTTCCCGGCCGACCATCATGGCGATCAGCGCCTCGGTATTCTGCAGCAGGTCGCGGTCGGGATAACCGACCACTTCCCCGTTGCGCAGCACAGTGCCACGGTCGCAGAGGCTGGCTATCTCATTGAGATAGTGGGAAATATACAGAATGGCAATGCCCTGGTCGCGCAGGCGCAGGATGGCGGAGGTGACCAGACTGGCCTCCTGGGCCTCGAGGGGGGCGGTGGGCTCGTCGAACACCACCAGCCGCGCCGCGCCGTCGATCAGCGCGCGGGCAATCTGCACCAGCTTGCGCTCGGCCAGGCTCAGGTCTCGCACCAGACGTTCGGGGTCGATCGCCAACTGCCAGTTTTGCTGGAAAAATTGCGCCGTGGCGGCCTTCATCCGTCGGCGATCCAGCGCCCCCCAGCGGGTGCGATACTCCTGGCCCAGAAACACCGATTCCGCGACGGTAAAGTGCGGGATCAGGTTGAGCTCCTGGTGGATAACGCGGATGCCGGCGGCTTCGATGGCTGCCGGGTTGCCGAGGGGCAGCGGGCGACCGTCGAGGGTCGCGCTGCCGCTGTCGGCCTGATAAACGCCGGCGAGGATCTTGATCAGCGTCGATTTACCGGCGCCGTTCTCGCCAATCAGGCCATGAATCTCCCCCGGATTGAGGCGCAGGGTAACCGCATTAAGCGCCATTACGCTGGCAAAACGTTTGCCGATCTGGTCCATGACCAGACCCGCGGCGGGGCGCTCCCCGCCAGGGTGTTGATTTATCACTGCAGTTCGCCGTATCCCAACTGTTTATACACCGCTTTCGCTTCCTGCGGACCTTTCACCGGTATCACCGGGATAAAGGTTTGCACCGGCAGTTTCTGACCGGCAAAGTAGCGGGCCACGTTGTCGGCGGAGGTCTGGCCGATCAGATGCGGCTGCTGCGCGACGTTAGCCACGAAGGGACTGCCGGGCTCCGCCATGATCTCCAGCGTTTCCGGACCGGCGTCGATGGCCGTCACTTTCACGTCCTTATCACGGCCGGTCTCTTCCAGCGCCTGGACGATACCGATGGCCGGTTGATCCCAGCAGGCGACATGGATGGCGTCCAGTTTGCCTTTCGGATACTGGCTGAGTAATTCGAGGGTTTTCTTCCGCGCGTCTTCCGGCGAGTTGGCGAACTGTTCCGCGAGCTCGGGCTGGATAATATGAATATCCGGGTAATCCTTAAGGACATATTTCCACTGATCGTAACGAATTCCGCAAATACGCAGCGCGCTGGAGAACGCGTTAAATACAGCGACGTTGCCTTTACCGCCTAATTCGTCCGCCATGTAGCGACCGATGGTGGAGCCCAGAGTGTAGTTATCGGAGGTGGTATTATTGACCGAATATTGTGAAACATGATCCACGGTGAATACCGGGATACCAGCATCACGCAATGCTTTAAATTTGGGTTCGACGGCGCTGTCGCCGAGAATACTAATTACCGCATCCACCTTGCGTGACAGTAAAATATCGTGATTATTGGCATGAACCTGATTATCCCGGCCGCCATCGACGCCAATGACTTTGCCTCCCAGTTTCTCCACTTCCTCTGTCGCGCCTTTAAAAGCTTCGCGATCCCAGAAATGCTGGGTGCCTACTACGGCAACGCCAATGGTTTTTCCCTGTAAGGAGAGGGTATCAGCGGCAGTGACGCTCAGCGAGGCAAGGGAAAGCAGTCCCAGCGCGGCAGGCAATAATTTTCTCTTCTGCGACATTGTTATTATGATCCTGTGATGAAGGTGGTTGCGGACCGGTAGCATGACAAGAAGCACCTCGCCACCTCAAATACAAAATAAGTCTAAGTTATGCCGGCAATGTTATATCGCGGAAACGCCAGAGAAAAAGTTTATTTTGTCATGAAGAACCTGAAAATATTTCATGATGGCGGATAGGCCTTTTTATTTTGTGGTTTTATTTTTGGCTTGTTCCGTGTTTATTTAGCAGATAAAGACAATTTTCTGTTTATTATGAGTGTATGGGAAATACGGCATCTACAGAGAAAAAGAGAAGATTGCGCGGGCTAAAGCTTTTTTTAGCAGCGCAATGTCTGGCCGGGTAAGCAATATTACCGCATTTCCCCGCTTTATTTTAACGAACCTTAGGCTGAGAAGAACGCGGGCGCTATGAAGAAACAGCATAATTATACGGTGATGCACTGGGGAACCTGGCAGGTGGAGAGCCGCGAGGGCGAGATCGTGGCGGTTAAGCCGGTGCCCTGGGATAAAAAACCTTCACGCATCGGTCAGTCGCTCCCCGACGCGGTGACCAGCCAAACGCGCATTCGTCGCCCGGCGGTACGCGCCGGCTATCTGCAGCACGGGCCGGCGTCACGAGAAGGGCGAGGCAAGGAGCCCTTTGTCGAAGTCAGCTGGGAGGTGGCCCTGGACCTGGTGGCTCGCGAGCTGCGCTCGGTCAAGGCGCGCTGCGGCAATGAGGCGATTTACGGCGGCTCCTACGGCTGGGCCAGCGCCGGGCGCTTTCACCATGCGCAGAGCCAGCTGCACCGCTTTCTTAAGGGCTTTGGCGGGTATACCGCCAGCACCAATACCTATAGCAGCGCCGCGGGCGAGCGCATTCTGCCGCATATCCTTGGGCCGCTGAGCCCGCTGCATCGTCAGCATACCCATTTTTCCGAGCTGGCGCGGGAGTGTCAGCTGTTTGTCGCGATTGGCGGTCTGCCGCTGCGCAATGCCCAGGTCAACGGCGGCGGCGCCAATGACCATATGTTGCCGTACTGGCTGGATAAGATGCAGGCCAACGGCACGCGGTTTATTAATATCAGTCCGGTGCGCAATGACCTCAGCGCGGTGCCCGACGCCGAGTGGCTGGCCATTCGGCCGGGCACCGATACCGCACTGCTGCTGGCGCTGAGCTATGTGCTGATCGCTGAGTCCCTCTACGACCAGGCGTTTATCGCCAGCCATACCGTCGGGTTTGCCCCTTACCGCGCTTATCTGTTGGGCGAGCATGACGGCATAGCGAAAACACCGGCGTGGGCGGCGGCAATTACCGGCCTTGACGCCCAGCGCATCGCCGAGCTGGCGCGGGAGATGGCCCGCCACCGGACGATGGTGAATATCTCCTGGTCCATCCAGCGCGCCCGTCAGGGGGAGCAGGCCTACTGGGCGACGGTGGCCCTGACCGCGCTGCTGGGACAGATCGGCACGCCGGGCGGCGGCCTCGGGTTTGGCTATGCCTGTACCAACCTGGCGGGGGCGGTGCGAAAAGCGTTTTCCGGCCCGCGCTTGCCCGCCGGCGAAAATGCGGTGGACAGCGTTATCCCGGTGGCGCGGCTGTCCGATATGCTGCTGCACCCGGGAGAAGCCTATGAGTTCGACGGTCAGCTGCTGCATTATCCCGACATCCGTCTGGTCTACTGGGCGGGAGGCAATGCGTTTCACCATCACCAGGATATTAACCGACTGTGCGAGGCCTGGCGCCGTCCGGAGACGGTGGTGGTGCATGAGCAGTACTGGACCGCGCAGGCCAAATTCTCTGACATCGTTCTGCCGGCTACCACCTCGCTGGAGCGAGAGGATATCGGCAGCGGCGGTCACGACGGATTTATGATTGCCATGAGCGCGCAGATCCCGCCGGTGGGCGAAGCGCGTGACGATTACGCTATTTTCCTCGATCTTGCCGGGCGGCTGGGCTTCGGAGAACCGTTCAGCGAGGGGCGGGACGCCGGGCAGTGGTTGCGCCATCTCTATGAGGAGTCAAGGCCGCGGGCGCAGGAGGAGGGCATTGCGCTGCCCTCGTTCGAGGATTTCTGGCAGCAAGGGGTGCTGGAGTACAGTGCGCCGGAGCGGCCGCAGGTCTTTCTCGCCGATTTTCGCGCCGATCCGCAGCGCTATCCGCTTTCCACGCCCTCCGGCAAGATTGAACTCTTTTCCGCTACCGTCGCCGGGTTTGGCTATCGCGAATGCCCTGGCCATCCCTGGTGGGATGAGGAAGAGGCTGCCCGGCAACGACAGGAGGCGGCGCGCTGGCCGCTTCATCTGCTCTCCAGTCAGCCGCGCGCCCGCCTGCACAGCCAGTACGACCACGGCAGCGTCAGCCGGGCGACGAAAATTCAGGGACGCGAGCCGCTGTGGATGCATCCGAGCGATGCGCAGGCAAGAGACATCCGCGAAAGCAGCGTGGTGAAAGTGTATAACGACCGCGGGGCGATTCTGGCGGGCGTGCATTTGAGTGAACAGATTTTGCCGGGGGTGGTACAGATGTCCACTGGCGCCTGGTATGACCCTCTGGATCCCAATGAAAAAGGATCCCTTGATAAGCACGGTAATCCCAACGTGTTAACTGAGGATCGCGGCAGTTCGCGCCTGGGGCAGGGCTGTAGCGCCCAGAGCTGTTGGGTGGAGATCGCCCCGTGGCGAGAGGAACTGCCGCCGATCACTGCCTTTGACCCGCCGAAGTTTATCGCGGTTTAGGAGTCGGGGATCGCCGGCGGCGGGGCGGGTAGTCCGGAGGAGGCGCGGTATGCGCCGCCTCCGGCAAAGTGCGCGCCTGGCGGTTTAAGACTGACGACAGTTTGACGTTACGCCAGCCGTGGGTAGGCGCTGGCGATATCGTCGCCGGTAAACTGAGCGATCCAGCCTTCCGGGTTATCAAAAATGCGAATGGCGGTGAAGTTCGGTTCTGAACCCATATCAAACCAGTGCGGAGTGTGGGCGGGAACCGAAATCAGATCGTTCTTTTCGCACAGCACCTGGAACACCTCGTCGCCAATGTGCAGGCAGAACAGGCCGGCGCCCTCGACAAAAAACCGGACCTCGTCTTCGCCATGGGTGTGCTCGTTGAGGAATTTTTCCCGCAGCGCCTCTTTCTGCGGGTTATCGGCGCGCAGGCTGATGACGTCCCAGCTTTGATAGCCCTTTTCGGCGACCAGTTTGTCAATCGCATGCTGATAGGCGGCAATCACCGTATCTGCGCTGGGGTCTGCACCGAGGTCGCGGTCGGCCTGCCAGCGTTCGAAGCGGACGCCTTTGGCGTTAAGCTGCTCCTGAATCGCTTTGGCGTCGGTGCTGTGCCAGACCGGCGTTTGCGGATCGGTTACGGAAAATAGGGTTAATGCGCTCATGCTGGGATCTGCTCCGGATGAATGTCGTCAAAACGCTGAACCTGAGGGTGGTGGCTTGCCGGGTCGCGGTCGCCGCGTACCAGCTGGACAGTGCGCAACCCCGCGGCTTCAGCGGCGTCGAGTTCCTGATGGATATCCGACAGGAACAGGATGGCCCCGGGGGCGTGGCCCAGGTGTTCAGCAATGTTGCGGTAGGACTGCGCTTCGCGTTTGGCGCCTACCAGGGTATCGAAATAGCCCGTAAACAGATGAGTAATATCACCTTCATCGCTGTAGCCAAATAACAATTTCTGCGCTGCCACGGAGCCAGAAGAATATACATACAGATCAATGCCCTGCGCTTTCCATTTCTCCAGCGCCGGCAGCACGTCCGGGTAGAGATGACCGGTAAAGTCGCCGTTGAGGTAGCCATCGCGCCAGATGATCCCCTGCAGCGCCTTCAGCGCAGTGGATTTACGGTCTTCGTCCATAAAGGCGAAGAGGGTAGCAATCAGGTCGGCGGTGCTGGCGGCGGGGGCGTCTGTCTCGCGGCGCAGGTTGTCGAGTATCGTTCTCACCGGCTCAGCGTGCTGTTGAGCGGTCACAAAGCCGGCCAGTCGTTCGCGGGCGTAGGGGAACAGCACGTTATGCACGAAGCGGATATCGCTGGTGGTGCCTTCGATGTCGGTCACGATGGCGCGGATCATGGTTTCTCCAGAGTGGGCGTAGCGTGGAATAACATTAGCATTTAGACGTCTAAGCGTCTTGATTGCCAAATATTAACATCGTGTTATAGTGGCTTCAACAACAGCATTACAATCGGTAAAACAAGAATGAGCAATAACCCGTTGATTCCAGAGAGTAAACTCCCGGCGCTCGGTACCACCATTTTTACCCAGATGAGCGCTCTCGCCCAGCAGCATCAGGCCATTAACCTGTCTCAGGGCTTTCCCGATTTTGACGGCCCGCGCTATCTTCAGGAGCGTCTGGCGTACCACGTGGCGCAGGGGGCGAACCAGTATGCCCCGATGACCGGCGTGCCGGCGCTGCGCGAGGCGATCGCTGACAAGACGGCGGAGCTGTATGGATATCGACCCGACGTCAACAGCGATATCACGGTTACCGCCGGGGCGACGGAGGCCCTGTACGCGGCGATCACCGCCCTGGTGCGCCGTGGCGACGAGGTGATCTGTTTCGATCCCAGCTACGACAGCTATGCTCCCGCGGTGGCGCTGGCCGGCGGCGAATTACGCCGTATTGCCCTTCAGCCGCCGCATTTTCGCGTCGACTGGCAGCAGTTTGCCGCGACGCTGAGCGACAAAACCCGGCTGGTGATCCTCAATACCCCGCACAATCCATCAGCCACCGTCTGGCAACGCGAGGATTTCGCTGCCCTGTGGCAGGCGATTGCCGAACGCGAGATCTATGTCCTCAGCGATGAGGTCTATGAGCACATCTGCTTTGCCGAGGGCGGCCACGCCAGCGTGCTGGCGCATCCCCAGCTTCGCGAGCGGGCGGTGGCGGTCTCTTCGTTTGGCAAAACGTTTCATATGACCGGCTGGAAGGTTGGCTACTGCGTGGCCCCGGCGGCCATCAGCGCGGAGCTGCGTAAGGTTCATCAGTATCTGACCTTCTCGGTGAATACCCCGGCGCAGCTGGCGATCGCCGATATGCTGCGCGAGGCGCCAGAGCACTATCTCGAGCTGCCGGCGTTTTATCGTGAACGCCGCGATCTGTTTATTGAGGCGCTGCGCCCCAGCCGGCTGAAACTCCTGCCATGTGAGGGCACCTACTTCCTGCTGGCGGACTACAGCGCCCTCTCCGATCTTGACGACGTGAGCTTCTGCCGCTGGCTGACGACAGAGGTTGGGGTGGCGGCGATCCCGCTCTCCGTCTTCTGCGCCGACCCGTTCCCGCACAAGCTGATCCGTTTGTGCTTCGCTAAACAACCGGAGACCCTGCTGGCCGCGGCGGCGCGTTTGTGCCAGCTATAGTTATTTAATGGTCCATGCCTGAGAGAACTGGCGGCCGGCGAACATTTCCGTCAGGCCGCTGATTTGCTTCAGACGCAGTACCTCATCGGCATCCATCCCCAACTCTTTGCCGATCTTTTGCGGTGTCCAGCCGAGCCGGGTCAGCTCGCGCACAATCTCCGACATGGCGTGGATTTGGTGACGTCCCCGCGCCCGGTTGTGGCGTATGGTTGCCGCCATCAGCCCATCGCGGGAGGCGGTTTCATTCGGCAGACAGGTCACCGGCAGATAGCCATGCAGGGCATTTTTCAATGACGCTTTGCTGCAGGCCAGTTCATGACGGTGAAAACCATCGACAATGGTATACGCCTGCGGACCCTGGCGGATGACCACCACCGGCTGGGTAAAGCCATCGGCTTCCAGCGAGGTCTGCAGCAGACGTTTTTCCGGCGGCGCCACGTTGTTCGGATTGTAGTCATTGGGGGCGACCTGCTCCTGTTTGACCCACAGCACGCAGTCAACCGGCTGGGAGCGGAAGGGACTGCGCTGGTGGAGCACATGGCGAAACGCGTTGATAGCCTCGATGCGCGCTTCATCATCCAGCGTTTGCAGGAAAGCGTCCAGCGCCTGCGTTAGTTGTTGTTGCATAATATCCCCCATTGTTGACGATGTTTTTCCATACGTTTTCGGTAGCGCTGATAGTGGCTGCTTTTGGTCGGACTGAACGAGAGCTGACGGCACCAGTAGTCGTTATTGAGCAGCACTTTGCAGACTCGTCGCCAGGAGGGGATATCCTTTGTGCCAATGTCCCCGGGCTGGGTGTCGGGAATATCTTCCATCCCTTTTTTCTGATACCAGCGCAGGTAGACGGCGATTTTATTGCGATAGTGCTCGGCGGTGGTTTCCGGCATGCTGTCGAGCAGGAAAAGAGCATAGCTTTTCCATGTCAAATGGTCGGGTTTGTCGATTTTTCGGTGACCGTAGAACTGATTGTCATGCCCGGCATAGACGCCGCCGCTGTGCGCGCCGCTGACCCGCTGACACATCGCGGCCCAGCGTTCCGGCTCCAGCACATGGTACAGCCACAGCCCCTGGCGCTGCTCCGGACCGAAGGGTTCGCAGATGCGCATGTAGCGCAGCGGCACTCCGGCCTGATACATCAGATCGTACAGCGGATTATAGGGCTGGCCGCTTCTGGCAAACCAGGTCCAGATATCGGCGGTTTTCCAGTCATAGAGCGGATAGATGTACCAGGCGTGCCCTCCCGGCGCCGAGGTGGTCCACGGTTTATCGTCAGCGAAGCGCTGTTTGCGCTGGGAAGAGATGGTCATAAAGCGATTCAGCGACTCATCAGCCCGAATGCCCACCAGCACGGCGGCGGGCCGCCGCTGGGAAAACCACTCGGCAAAATGGCTGACGAAGGCCTCAAAGCTCATTCCGGGTTGGTAGAAGGGGAAATAATCCGGGTGGGCGATCGCCCCTGGCGGCGGCTGGCGGACCCAGCGGGCTCCGGGCTCCCAGCATTGCCATTGCGGCTTATACTGCGTCAGGGCATTTTGGGTCGTGAGCGGCAGGGCGACCCAGTAAAAGGTGTCGATGACATCCTGATACAGGGCGCGCAGTTTTTCACAGTGGGCGATGGTGCAAGAGAACTGTGCTTCCCAGTCAATAAACAGTACGCTGATTTTCTTGCCCTGTAACCGAGCTGCCTGCGCGGTTAAATGCAGCATAACGGTGGAGTCTTTTCCGCCAGAGAAAGAGACGCAAACGCGTGAAAAATTATCCAGAACCCATTGGATCCGCTGCTCCGTCGCCTGCAGCACCGACTCCGGTAAGGGATATTTAATAAACGACATGGCCATTAATCCTTTAATACGAGATATTCCCATTTGGTCAGTATAAACGATGAGGGCCGGGAGTTTAATGGTCGTTTTTTTATTCGGACAATGTGGGGTAAATAGTGGATATGTTATCCATTGTTATTAATTTGTGGTTGTGATGCTACTCTATCATCCATTAGAATGCTGATTAATTCAGATAAGAAATGATTCTGCGAAGATGAATGATGGTGGTTAATGTATATTGTGATATCCGGGAAGAGATTGTCTATATTAATGACGTGAAGCTGCATAGTGGGTGAAATAAAATCAAATAAATAGGAAGGAACGAAGCCAATTAAGTCGGTTTTACTGATCATATTAAGAATGGTCATAAACGAGTCACTGCGAAAGGCGATATTGTTCGGGTTCAGCCACGGCATGCTGCTCTGCTGAACGCGCTGAATCACGGGATCGTTGGTGATGTAGTGGGTAAAAAACTCCTGCGCCAGCGCTTCAACCGATGTGAGTTCCTCACGCCGCGGATGGTCCCTCCGGCACAACGCCAGCGTCTGCACCGTCTTATAGGGCTGACAAATAGTAGCGCGGTTGTTGATGGGCATTCGGGTGAATACCAGATCCGCCTGGCGATACGCCAGCAACTCCTCCGCCGATTCCGTGGTGGTCAGGTTATGGTGCTCAATCTGTAAATTAGCCTGATGACAGAGCTGGTTAATCATAAAATGGCTGTTTACTGAACAGAACAGCGGCGGGCCATATATCACAATACGCTTTCGCAGTTCGGTGCGTTTATTGAGATTGATTGTTTTTTCCAGTTGTTCAAGGTTTTGTTGCAGATGATAATGAAGATTGACGGAGGCGGTGGTGGGCGTCATGCCTTTCCCGACCCGAACAAATAGCGGATCATTTAATTGTTGGCGCAGACGCTGCAATGACTGACTCACCGCCGACGGGGTGATAAATAACGTCGCCGCCGCTTTGCTGATGCTTAAATGTTGATATATACACTCAAAAATAACCAATAGGTTTAAATCGAACTTTTTCAGGTCGTAAAGATTTGCCATTAATGCAGCCCTGTGTATTATCAGTGCGAATTGAAATATTCATAATAAGAATGTTGAATGGCTTAATATGCGTGGTGTGAATTTATTTTTGGCCAGTAATATTAAGCTTTGCTTAATATATCTTATTGTCGATAGCGGCGCCAGCGGTGGTTGTTGTCTGGCGCCACTCCACAATAAGATTATTTCTTTTCACCCATCATAATTTGTAGCTTCTCTTTATCCGGCAGGCCGACCACCTGCTGCAGCATATTGTCCTTATTCATATAATAAATGGCTGGCGTGACGTTGGCCCCCAGATCGTCCATCAGCTGCTGATTGACGTTGAGCATTTTCATTTTCTCGGGCGGGATAGCCTTCGGTATCGTCAGGGCTATTTTGCCGTTCGATTGCTCGTAATCATGCCAGGTTTTCGCCGGATCTTTACTGGCGAGAATCGCTGCGGCAGTGACCGGGCTCTCCGGCTTGATCACGCCCACCAGCAGGGTGCGGATCTGCACTTTACCGGCGTCCACCCAGGGACGGGACTGCTGCCAGAACTGTTTGCAGTAAGGGCAGAAGGGGTCGGCAAAGACATACAGCACGATGGGGGCGTCTTTGTTGCCATCCTGCAGCCAGTGGGCGCTGGCCATCTTCTTCCACATCTCTTGTCCCGCCGGCGTGTAGAGCTCTTTTTGAAACAACTGCTCGCTGAGGTTGTTGCCGTTCTCGTCATACATATAGCCGGAAATGGCATGTTTGCCGTCTGGCGTGAGGTAGATGGCGACGCCCATATCCTGGTATTTACCCAGCCAGCCTTTCATTCTCCCCGGCGCGTCAAAGGGTTTGATGATAGTAATGCCTTGTTTTTCAATAGCTTTTACCGGGGCGGGTAGTTCTTCCGCATAGCTGCAAAAAGGCAAAAGGCTGAGCAACAGCAGACGTTTTAACATGAGTATTCCTTGTAAAATCAGCAGGAAAGGAAGAAAGATTGCCAAACCTATTACAGTTATAGGCAGGATCAGCAGAACGACGGATTGCCCTTTCCTGGCGTGGGTGATGTAATCCTGGATGCTGTTACATTAAGGTAATGTAGAGCGCAACACATAGCCAGTCTGACTGGCGCTGAACCTACCTTCGGGTATTTCAGGTAACGGGGCCGCCTGAAAAGGTGGCCTTTTTACTTTTGTCGCGGCAAATGATGCGAAAAACAGCGAACAGCGCTGAACGCGTCGCCAGGTTCACAAAGTTGTCTTGTTCCGGTTGTTAGATAACGCTTATTGATTCGATAATGTAAACGCATTGGTCGGGTCAGGAAAAATTCGTTAACTTACACCTCAACGAAAACACGGAGGAAGTATAGATGTCCTTAATTAACACCAAAATCAAACCGTTCAAAAACCAGGCATTCAAAAATGGTGAATTCATCGAAGTCACCGAGAAAGACACCGAAGGCCGCTGGAGCGTCTTCTTCTTCTATCCGGCTGACTTCACCTTCGTCTGCCCGACCGAACTGGGCGACGTGGCTGACCATTACGAAGAACTGCAGAAGCTGGGCGTAGACGTTTACTCTGTTTCTACCGATACCCACTTCACCCACAAAGCGTGGCACAGCAGCTCTGAAACCATCGCGAAAATCAAATACGCGATGATTGGCGACCCGACTGGCGCCCTGACCCGTAACTTCGACAACATGCGTGAAGATGAAGGTCTGGCTGACCGCGCCACCTTCGTGGTTGACCCGCAGGGTATCATCCAGGCAATCGAAGTTACCGCTGAAGGTATCGGCCGTGATGCGTCTGACCTGCTGCGTAAAATCAAAGCGGCGCAGTATGTTGCTTCCCACCCAGGCGAAGTGTGCCCGGCGAAATGGAAAGAAGGCGAAGCGACGCTGGCTCCATCTCTGGACCTGGTCGGTAAAATCTAAATTTCCGTCGCCTTTCACGCTATAGCGGCGTTGGCGTTGCCTGCTCACCCCGGTCACTTACAGGTGTAAGCTCCCGGGGTGAGCAGGCTAGCCGCCTTGCTCTGGCGCGAAATGCTTAGGAAATTGCGTAGATTATCAGGGCGCTTTGGCGCCCATTTTATTCCAACACCATGATGCAAGCGCATTCAGGCAGCCTGACAAGGCCGCTTGCATGATGATGTTTTAAGCCCAGGAGATAACAATGCTCGACACCAACATGAAAACCCAGCTCAAGGCCTATCTTGAGAAGCTGACTAAGCCTGTTGAGCTGATTGCCACGCTGGATGACAGCGCTAAATCGGCAGAAATCAGGGAACTGCTGGCTGAAATTGCTGAACTGTCAGACAAAGTCACCTTTAAAGAAGACAACACGCTGGCGGTACGCAAGCCATCGTTCCTGATTACTAACCCAGGTTCCGACCAGGGCCCACGCTTTGCGGGCTCCCCGCTGGGCCACGAGTTTACCTCGCTGGTGCTGGCGCTGCTGTGGACCGGCGGTCATCCGTCGAAAGAGGCCCAGTCTCTGCTGGAGCAGATCCGCGATATCGATGGCGACTTTGAGTTTGAAACCTACTACTCGCTCTCCTGCCATAACTGCCCGGACGTAGTCCAGGCGCTGAACCTGATGGCGGTGCTCAACCCGCGTATCAAACATACGGCGATTGACGGCGGGACGTTCCAGAATGAGATCACCGAGCGCAACGTGATGGGCGTGCCGGCGGTGTTCATGAACGGCCAGGAGTTTGGTCAGGGACGGATGACGCTGACGGAAATCGTCGCCAAAGTGGATACCGGTGCGGAAAAACGCGCAGCGGAAGAGCTGAATCAGCGTGACGCTTACGATGTGCTGATCGTCGGTTCCGGCCCGTCCGGCGCGGCGGCCGCGGTTTACTCTGCGCGTAAAGGGATTCGTACCGGCCTGATGGGCGAACGCTTCGGCGGCCAGGTGCTGGATACCGTGGATATCGAAAACTACATTTCGGTGCCGAAAACCGAAGGCCAGAAGCTGGCCGGGGCCCTGAAAGCGCACGTTAGCGACTATAACGTCGATGTGATCGACTCCCAGAGCGCGACCAAACTGACGCCGGCGGCGACAGAGGGCGGCCTGCACCAGATCGAAACCGCCTCCGGCGCGGTGCTGAAGGCGCGCAGCGTCATCATTGCCACCGGGGCGAAATGGCGCAATATGAACGTGCCTGGCGAAGATCAGTATCGCACCAAGGGCGTAACCTACTGCCCACACTGCGACGGTCCGCTGTTTAAGGGCAAACGCGTGGCGGTAATTGGCGGCGGTAACTCCGGCGTGGAAGCGGCTATCGACCTGGCGGGCGTCGTGGAGCACGTGACCCTGCTGGAATTCGCACCGGAGATGAAGGCCGACCAGGTGCTGCAGGATAAAGTCCGCAGTCTGAAGAATGTCGATATCATTCTCAATGCGCAGACTACGGAAGTGAAAGGCGACGGCAGTAAGGTCACCGGTCTGCAGTACCGTGACCGGGTGAGCGGCGATGAGCATCATGTCGCGCTGGCGGGGATTTTCGTGCAGATCGGCCTGCTGCCTAACACCACCTGGCTGGAAGGCGCGGTTGAGCGTAACCGTATGGGTGAGATCATCATCGATGCGAAGTGCGAAACCAACGTCAAAGGCGTATTCGCCGCCGGTGACTGCACCACTGTGCCGTACAAGCAGATTATTATCGCGGCAGGGGAGGGGGCGAAAGCGTCGCTGAGCGCCTTTGACTACCTGATCCGCACGAAAACCGCATAACAAGTCAGACAATAGACCTGCATAACCAAGAGGCTACCCTGGGGTAGCCTCTTTTTTTATGCTCTTTTTCCTCCCCCTTACCTGACGACCATCACCGGGATATGGGCATGACGGATGACGCTCGAGGCGTTGGATCCCAGCAGGTGGGTACTGATGGAGGGATTGCGTGAGCCAATCACCACCACGTCGGCGTTTATTTCACTGGCCAGTTCGTTGACCATGTCGCGCACGCTGCCGAAACGCACATGCAGCTTGATACGTGAGGGGTCAATGCTGAAATGGCTGACCATGGTCTGCAGGCGGGTTTCCGCCTCATGCTGCAGATGCTCCTCAAAACGCCGCAGGTCGGCGGTAAACCGGCTCATGGTGAAGCTCGCTGAACCGGGTAATACGTGGAGCAGATGGATTACCCCGTCCTGCTGGGCCAGAAACTCCGCGTGCCGGACGGCTTTATCGCTCAGCGCCATCTCAAAGACATCAACCGGCATAATGATAGTCTTATACATATGCAATCCTCCTTGTTCGTTTGCGTCTATATCAACATATTATATGCGGATATTGTGTCATTCAGGTCGCAAAACTGTCAGTCAGGCAGGCGCAAAGCGTAAAAAAAGGTTAGCGGGGGGCAAGACAGCAGAAAGAGGATGTGTGGACATCCTCTGAATAAAGCGCGATACGCCTCAGGCAGCGGAGATTAGCGGTGGAATTCGCCAGCGGCTTCCGGCTGGTACAGCAGCGCCAGCACTTCCAGGTGCGTTGACGCCCCGCCCGGCAGCTCCCAGTGAATGGTGCTGCCGACCTTGAGGCCGAGCAGAGCGGCGCCCACCGGCGCGAGGACCGAGAGCTGGCTGGCGCTGTCGGTCACCTGCGACGGAAACACCAGCGTCCGCACGCGCTCTTCACCGCTGGTTAAATCGCGGAATTTAACCGTACTGTTCATGGTGACGACATCGTGCGGCATCGCTTCCGGCGCCAGCATTTGCGCGCGGTCGAGCTCGTCGTTCAGGGCATCGGCAACCGGCGAGCTGGCGAAAGCTGGCTGCTCCAGCAGCCTGTCGATACGTTCGGCATCCAGTTCGTTAATGATGATTGCGGGTCTGGTCATTGCATACTCCATGTTATCCAGGAACCTGTCCGTAAAAGAAAACCCTCGCCGAAAAAGGCAAGGGTTAAGGTTCTCCCATCATACTGAGAGTTGCCGGCAGTTTGAAGTGATGAAACGCACAATCAGCGCGCAACGCCCCCCCGGCGAACGACGTTTTCTGGTCAGCACGCGGCGTCGCGCTAGTGGCCAACCTTATCGAGGATAAACTGCGCGCCGCAGTTACCTGGGTGAGGCTGAGGCAAAAAGGCGGAAGTGGCCAGCGGGGCATTGATGGTCGCGGCGTTGAGCGAGATTTGCATCTCGGTCAAATAGGCCGGATTACCGTTACAGGTTAATTTAAACGCCTTCACGCTCTGCGGACCCCAGGCGCGGGCCACAGCGGCGTCGAAGTCGGCGCGGCTAACGGTTTGGCCATAGTGTTTGGCAAGGAAATCGCCCACCGGGCTGCGCTTAATTTCTCCATTCAGGCGCACCATGGTGCCAAAATAGCTGTCGGGATCGAAGCCGAAGCAGACGCCATGTTTGGCGTATTCGTAACGTTCGAGGCAGGAGGTGCCGCCCGCGCCCGGCATCACGCTATTCAGTTTGTTGGCCATCTCCAGCGACAACCCGGTCTCCGCCGCCTGACATTTGCGGTTCGCTTTCACCTCCGGCATGTCGGGCACCGGGCGCGTGGCGCAGCCGTAGCGCATCCAGCGTCGTTCATCCACTCCGCGCGCGGCAATGGACTTTGGCAGCCCGGGCCACAGGCCATGCACGGTCAGAAAATCGGCTTTATTCGCGGTTTCCTGCTGCAGGCGACACTCTTCCGGTTCGTTGCGGTTACGGTCATACATGCTCTGACAGAATCCGGTTTGCCAGGAGAGGGCCAGGACATAGCGGTCAAAATCAGCGTATCGCGTCGCGGTGAGCGGTTCAGCGCCGGCCTGAGTGGCGGTAAGCACAAGGGCAAGCGCGGCGAATTCCTTCCTGAACATGTTTATTCCTGATTGTGGATGGCAAAAGATAACGGGGGGTTATTAAAGCATAAAAAAGGCGCCTGCTGGCGCCTTTTCACGTGGTTAGACCATTAGTGGACCGCGCTGCCGGGGACGAGGATCTCGGTCGCGACGATCACCACCAGCAGGCCAACCATCACCGGCACCGAGGTGCGTTTGACCACTTCGAACGGGGAAATCTTCGCCATCCCGGCGACGGCCACCACCACGCCAGAGACTGGCGATATTGTGCGGCCAAGGTTCGAGGCCTGCAGCATCGGGATCGACAGATAGGCCGGATTGATGCCGGAGGAGTGCGCCAGCTTGGGGATCATCTCGACAAAGGCGTAGAACGGGGCATTGCCGGAGCCGGTGGTCATCGCCGCCAGCATGGTCAGGATCACCAGCACCAGCATCAGAATAATACTGGCCGAGCCGAAGGAGGTAGCGATGGAGATCAGACCATTGATGAAGCCGATGGTGCTTAATCCCTGAGCAAAAACGCCGGCGGCGACCAGCAGCATCACCACGCCGGCGAAGGCGTCAGCCATCCCGCGGTAGGCGACTTCCAGTCCGCTGAAGACGTTTTTGGTGTTGAACCCGCGCAGGAATTCGAGGATCGCCGCCAGCAGCATGCAGCCGACGAGGATGGTAATAATGTGCAGTTCCGGTCCCCATTTGCCATCGAAGATCAGCACGCCAATAATCGGCGTAAACGGCAGGATGGCGTACAGCGCCGGAGCGTTGGTGGTGATCTCGTTGACGTCGAGCATTTCGTGGGAAATGTTCTCTTTTTTATCCAGGTAGCGCTGCCAGAAGAAGTGGGCGATCGCCATGCAGATGATAGCGGCGATGGAGATCGGCAGCGTGGTCTTAAAGGCAAAGTCGATCAGCGGCATTTCGGCCGCTTTGGCCGCCAGCACGACGTCGCCCGAGGTGGGCGAAAGGATAATCGCCGCCGGCGAGGCGCAGATGGCCGCCGCCGCCCCGCGGCTGATACCGACGTTTACCATCACCGGGAACAGGGTCGCCATCAGCAGCACGCCGAGGCCGGTCGCGGAGGAGACGGCCAGTGACATCAGGCAGGCGACAAAGTAGGCGGCAATCATCAGCAGATAGGGCGAATTGATATAGCGCAATGGCTTTGAGGCTAATTTCACCACCATATCATTGGCGCCAATATGAGTCATATAGGTGGCGAAGCCGCACAGCATCATGATCATCATACCCAGATCGCCGCCACGGCTCATGAGGAGAATCTTAATGTATTCAATAATGTCAGTGGCGGAGTAACCGGTGCCCGCGGTATTGCCTGGTAAGATTTTATGTCCCAGCAGGGCGCTGACGATCAATAAGATTAAGCCCCCGACGAACAGCACCCCGGTGGCTGAGTAGCCTTTGATGATATAGCGGGCGACGCCCACAATGACCACGATCCCGATCAGGATCTCAATAAACGTCAGCATTTATTACCCCTAAGCCCAAAGAATATGTAGTGAAAAAGCGTCACACCAAATTTTAATGTGCGAATGTGCCGAAAAAACGGACGAAACTCGCTGATGCAAATCAATAAAGCGACAAGAACTACGCGTCCCCGTTACGCCTGGATATAATCACCAGATGGATAGTTAAGTGGTTCTGATGGTCAGCGGGCGAAAATCAGGAGTTTGCCTTATTTCGTTCAACCTGTATTGAGACTATCTTTGCTATTTTAGGTGGCTTTTAAATGAAAGTGGTAATAGAAAAGTGTTGATGTTACGTCGTTTTTCATTGTTTTCTCTTGGTTTTTTAGGATGGTTATTGGTGTCCGGAAACGCCAGCGCGTCGTTTTCATCGACCCTTAGCGAAGGTTACCATACCTTAAGTAATAACGTTGCGCAGACCTGGAATGAGCCAGAGCACTATGATCTGTACGTTCCAGCCATCACCTGGCACGCGCGCTTTGCCTACGATAAGGAAAAGACGGATAAGTATAACGAACGTCCGTGGGGGGCCGGTTTCGGCGTCTCCCGCTGGGATGAGAAAGGGAACTGGCACGGTCTGTACCTGATGGCGTTTAAAGACTCTTTCAATAAGTGGGAGCCCATTGGCGGCTACGGCTGGGAGAAAACCTGGCGCCCGCTGACGGATCAGAACTTCCGCCTCGGTCTCGGCTATACCCTTGGGGTGACGGCGCGCGATAACTGGAACTACATTCCGATTCCGGTGATCTTGCCATTAGCTTCAATAGGTTACGGTCCGGCAACGTTCCAGATGACCTACATTCCCGGCACCTACAATAACGGTAACGTTTACTTCGCCTGGGCTCGCATACAGTTTTAATTCGCTAAGTCTTAGCAATAAATGAGATAAGCGAGGCGTCTTGTGGAAAAACAAGGACTAAAGCGTTACCCACTAAAAAAGATAGCGACTTTTATCACTTTTTAGCAAAGTTGCACTGGACAAAAGGTACCACAATTGGTGTACTGATACCCGACACAGCATTAGTGTCGATTTTTCATATAAAGGTAATTTTGATGTCTAAGATTAAAGGTAACGTTAAGTGGTTTAATGAGTCCAAAGGATTCGGTTTCATTACTCCGGAAGATGGCAGCAAAGATGTATTCGTACACTTCTCTGCAATCCAGTCCAACGGTTTCAAAACTCTGGCTGAAGGTCAGCGCGTAGAGTTCGAAATCACTAACGGTGCCAAAGGCCCTTCTGCTGCAAACGTAATCGCTCTGTAAGCAACGCGTCAGTAGAATATAAAAACCCGCTAAACAGCGGGTTTTTTTTTGCCTGTTGATTACGCCTTTAGCGGCTGGCGGCCTGCGAGAAGAGCCAGAAGGCGACAGCCGTCATGGCAAACGAACCCAGCAAGTTCACCGCAACGTTGAGGAGCGCCCAGCTCACTCGCCCCTGCTGCAGAATAAACACCACTTCCGCAGAGAAGGTGGAAAAGGTGGTCAACCCGCCGCAGAAACCCGTGGTGATCAGTAGCTTCCACATCGGGTCAATGCCGGTCAGTCGATTAAACCACGCCAGCCCGGCGCCGATCACAAAGGCGCCTAACAGGTTGGCAGTCAGCGTTCCAATAGGGATAGCATGGTGCACAGGATTGAGCTTCATGCCGAGCCACCAGCGCAAAACGCTGCCGGTGCCGCCGCCAATAAAAACGGCGCAAAGAAGTTGAAACACGGTCGTTTCCTGCTATTTGATGTAAGAGAGTGTCAAGTGTAGCGCGCAACGGGCGCAATTGGCTATTCATAACCTGACGGGAGAAAAACATGCGGGTAGCGGCAGGGCAGTTTATCGTCACGCCAGTATGGCAGACGAATGCGCACACTTGTGTGGCGATGATGCAGCAGGCGGCGCGTGAAGGGGCGGCGCTGCTGGTGCTGCCGGAGGCGTTGCTGGCACGTGATGACAACGACCCGGATCTGTCGGTGAAATCGGCCCAAACGCTGGATGGGGCGTTTTTGCAGCTGCTGCTGGCCGAGAGCGCGCGTAACGGCCTGACGACGATCCTGACGCTGCATGTGCCGTCGGGGGAGGGAAGAGCAACCAACACGCTGGTGGTATTGCGTGAAGGGAAAATCATTGCCCATTATCACAAACTTCATTTATACGACGCCTTCGCAATGCAGGAGTCCCGGCGGGTGGATCCCGGCCGGCAAATTCCCCCGGTGATTGAGGTGGCGGGATTTCGCGTTGGCCTGATGACCTGTTACGATCTGCGTTTTCCGGAACTGGCGCTTTCGCTGGCGCTGAACGGTGCGCAGCTGCTGGTGCTGCCCACCGCATGGGTGAAAGGGCCGCAAAAAGAGCATCACTGGGCGACGCTGCTGGCGGCGCGCGCGCTGGACACGACCTGCTACGTCGTGGCGGCAGGCGAATGCGGGACGCGTAACATCGGGCAGAGCCGCATCGTCGATCCGCTGGGAACCACCGTGGCGGGCGCGGGGAGCGAGCCGCAGCTGATCTATGCCGATATTTCCGCAGACTACCTTACGCGGGTTCGCGAGCGTTTGCCGGTGCTGCAGAACCGACGGTTTGCGCCACCGCAATTATTGTGACGTTTTTTTAAACAAGGCTTGATTCACCTTGTTACAGATTGCTATTGTGTCCGCGCGCCAAATACCCGTATTGTTTATCCCAATAATTCGCTGTGCACGTCAGGACGGACACCCCAGCGCTCACTCCCGGAGGGGAGGCCTCGGGCTGAATCACGCGGCCCGCGCACAGGTGGATTACAATATGACGGATAAATACGTGTATGATGGCGTATTCGCAGCTTGTATAGAGAAGAAGGTTAGCTATGGGTGAGATTAGTATTACCAAACTGCTGGTCGTTGCAGCACTGATTATCTTAGTGTTTGGTACCAAGAAATTACGTACGCTGGGCGGCGACCTGGGTTCGGCTATCAAGGGCTTTAAAAAGGCCATGAACGAAGATGACGATAGCGCGAAGAAAACCACCGCTGAAGACGAAGTACCGGCGCAGAAGCTCTCTCATAAAGAGTAATTCTCCGGCTGCGTCCCCTGGCGGGATGCGGAAGGTTCGGCGAAGAGGCCGCGACGTTTACGTTGCGGCCTTTGTCGTTTTTATCGACGCCGCGCAGGAAAGATGCAACTAATTGTTACGGGAAGGCGAAGCGGATGAAGCGGAGAGCGCCGCTGCGCCGGGAAGTGACGCAGCGGGAGAAGCGGCAGGTTATTTAACTTCCATCCCTTTAGCCTGCAGGTCGGCATGATAGGAAGAGCGAACGAAGGGGCCGCAGGCGGCGTGGGTGAAGCCCATCGCCATGGCTTCTGCTTTCATCTCTTCAAACTCTTCCGGGCTAACGTAACGCTGCACTGGCAGGTGGTGACGGCTCGGCTGCAGATACTGGCCTAACGTCAGCATGGTGACGCCATGACGGCGCAAGTCGCGCATGACTTCGATGATCTCGTCGTTGGTTTCGCCCAAGCCCACCATCAGGCCGGATTTTGTCGGGATCTCCGGGTGCGCTTCTTTAAAACGCTCCAGCAGCTTCAGCGACCAGTTGTAATCCGCGCCCGGACGCACCTGACGATAGAGGCGCGGTACGTTTTCGAGGTTGTGGTTGAAGACGTCCGGCGGGGTCACCGTCAGAATCTCCAGGGCGCGATCCATGCGGCCGCGGAAATCCGGGACCAGCGTTTCGATCTTAATCGTCGGGTTTTTCTCGCGAATGGCGCTGATGCAGTCGGCAAAATGCTGTGCGCCGCCATCGCGCAGGTCGTCACGGTCCACCGAGGTGACCACCACGTAGCGCAGCCCCATATCGGCGATAGTTTGCGCCAGCTTCTGTGGCTCGTTCGCATCTGGCGCGACCGGGCGGCCATGCGCGACGTCGCAGAATGGGCAACGGCGGGTACAGATCGCGCCGAGGATCATAAAGGTCGCGGTACCGTGGTTGAAGCATTCTGCAAGGTTCGGGCAGGAGGCCTCTTCGCATACGGAGTGCAGGCCGTTCTTACGCATCGCTGCTTTGATTCCCTGGATACGGGACGAGTCTGCCGGAAGTTTGATTTTCATCCATTCCGGTTTTCTGAGCAGAGCTTCACGCTCAGTTGCCACGTTCTTCACCGGGATAAGGGCCATTTTATCGGCGTCGCGGTACTTAACACCGCGTTCCATCACAATGGGTTTACTCATAGCGTGCGTGTTCCAGTTGCGAGTCACGAAGGAAAGCGAATTAATTCAATGAAATGTTGCAATTATCAACTATTTTTGAATCAAGAGCAGGCAGTATACCATTGAAAAGGGGCAGAAAGCAGCCTGCCTGCCCGGCAAATTGTAAAATAGTTGTTGTTTTATCCTTTTCCCTTCCGTGCGCTACGCCTTAAACGCCTGGATCACGGTCTCAATGATCTCTTTCAGCAATGGCTCTTTCCCGCTCTGCTTATTGAAGTGCAGCGCAACATCAATCTGTTCTTCCCGCAGGGAGGGAACATCCAGGGTTTGCAGCGGCCAGAGACGGGATACCATGGCGAACAGGCGCTCGGTGGTTAGCCCCAGCATATCGCTCTCGGCGATCATTGCCGCCTGGGTCAGCAGGTTGAAGGTGCTGAAACCGCAGCGGCGCTCGCCCATCTCCTCCTGCAGTCGACGATGCAGCGTAGGGTAGCGCTGGCCTTCAGGCAGCAGCAGCGCAAACTCGTATTGCGCGAGGGCGGATTCATCTTGTGGACCGTCCAGCGCAGGATGCCCAGCGCGGCAGTACATCTGCACCCGATCCTGATACAGCACGTGATGGCTTAGCGCCTGACCGCTGTGCAGATGGGTGTCGATTAACAGATCCACCTGGCGCTGGTCGAGCTGCCGCGCGGCGTCGGTAAGGGCGATGTTGTGCAGCAGTATCTGCGGAAAGGCCGGCTTCAGCGCGCTGGCCAGGCAAGGCATCAGCAGCGCCCCCATGGCTGGCGTAGTGGCGATAGTGATCACCCGCTGCTGGTCCGGGCTGCCGGTGATATCCAGCGCGCTAAGGAAAGCCTCCATACCGCGGCTGATGTACTGGTGAAGGTGGGTGGCATAGGCGGTGGGCGTCACGCCCTGGCCTTTGCGGATAAACAGCGGATCGGGGAACAGCGCCCGCAGTTTGTTAATTGACTGGCTAATGGCCGACGGCGTGATATTGAGTATCTTCGCGGCATTGACGATACCTTTGTGTACATACACGGCTTCGAAGATGGTCAACAGATTGAGGTCAATATTACGCAGGATGCGAAACATCTGACGGTCGTAACGTTCGTCCTGTCTGTCAGGAGATTCTGACGGCGGCGTATTCTCTGGCACGCGATGAGTCCGGTTGGGAATGATAGGCCAAGTATAGCGGCCCGCGGCGTTGCCGTGCGTGACAATTGATTGCAAAAATAATGTGTTACTTGTTCAGCCCCCCGCCGTCAGCGGGGCGCTGATCTGCCGCTTAACCCTGAGGCAGGTATTCGTGCGGGGGATGGTTCAACAGCGCCAGCAGATTGGCGACCAGCCGCGGAGCGACAGTCTCCGGGGTTGCTTCCGGTAGCCACTGGCGCATTTGCGTCATCTCCATACCGGCATAGCCGCAGGGGTTGATACGCAGAAACGGCGTCAGATCCATCGCGATATTGAGCGCCAGGCCGTGGAAAGAGCAGCCTTTACGGATCCGCAATCCCAGAGAGCAGATTTTGCGATCGCCGACGTAGACGCCAGGGGCATCGGCGCGGGGGTGCGACTCAATCCCATATTCGGTAAGGGTATTGACGACCGTTTGCTCCAGCAGCGTCACCAGTTCACGCACCCCCAGCTTGCGGCGCTTGAGGTTCAACAGGACGTACATTACCTGCTGTCCCGGGCCGTGATAGGTTACCTGGCCGCCGCGATCGCTTTGGATCACCGGAATATCACCGGGCACCAGCAGGTGTTCCGCTTTGCCGGCCTGACCCTGGGTGAAGACCGGGTGATGTTCTACCAGCCAGATCTCATCGAGGGTATCTTCATCACGGGCGTCGGTAAATTCATGCATCGCCTGCGAGACGGGTTCGTAAGGTTGCAGGCCAAGCTGCCGGATTAGAATTTTATTATGCTGCAAAACAACATCTCCGCCGGGAAGAGAGAATTCAGGTCGGGGAGTATATCACAGCCGTGTGAAAGGGAATGAGAAGACCCGGCACGGCGGCCGGGTCAGGGAAAGGGTTACAGCACCATCCGAACGATATCGATATTGCCTAACTCTTCGTACAGCGTTTCCACTTGTTCAATGTGGGTGGCGTTGATGGTGATGGAGACCGAGTGGTAGTTACCTTTGCTGCTCGGTTTTACTGACGGCGAGTAATCACCAGGCGCATGGCGCTGTACCACTTCCACCACCTGATCAACCAGCTCAGGCAACGCCTGCCCCATTACTTTGTAAGTAAATGGCGTAGGGAATTCAAGCAGTTCGTTAAGTTTGGTTTTCATGTCAGCTCCGGTGTTACGACAAAATAATAACTCCCACCAAGGGCGGGAGTTATCAGGTTACTTGGATGAATAGTATATGGGGATGGAAATCACACTTTCAAGCGTTCGATTTTTAACCAAACCAGTGGTGGAACATTAATTTAATGTAATCAATAATTTTACCGAAGAAATTACCTTCCGGAATTTCCTGCAGCACCACCAGCGGGCGCTGGTCAATGGTTTTACCATCCAGCTGGAAGTTAATGGTGCCGACGACCTGGTTTTTCTGCAGCGGGGCATGCAGCTCAGTGTTATTCAGCACGTAGCTGGCTTTCAGATCTTTCATCCGGCCGCGCGGGATGGTCAGGTAGACGTCTTTATCCACCCCCAGCGAAGCGCGATCGCTGTCGCCGAACCAGGCTGGTTCGGATGCAAACTCTTTGCCGGCTTTAATCGGGTTGACGGTTTCGAAGAAGCGGAAGCCCCAGGTCAGTAGTTTTTTGCTTTCCGACTCACGCCCTTTGAACGTCCGGCCGCCCATTACCGCCGAGATCAGACGCATCTGGCCTTCGGTGGCGGAAGCGACGAGGTTGTAGCCTGCTTTGTCGGTGTGGCCGGTTTTGATGCCGTCGACGTTCAGGCTGTTATCCCACAGCAGGCCATTACGGTTCAGCTGGCGGATGCCGTTGAAAGTGAACTCTTTCTCACGATAGATCGAGTATTCGTTCGGCACATCGCGGATCAGCGCCTGGCCAATCAGCGCCATGTCGCGCGCCGAGCTGTACTGGCCGTCAGCGTCGAGGCCGTGAACGGTCTGGAAATGTGTGTTTTTCAGGCCGAGGGCGTTGACGTAGTTGTTCATCAGGCTGACGAAGGCATCCTGGCTGCCGGCGACATAGTCGGCCATCGCCACGCAGGCATCGTTACCGGACTGCAGGTTGATACCGCGGATCAGCTGGGAAACCGGCACCTGCATCCCCGGTTTGAGGAACATCAGGGAAGAGCCTTTGAATACCGGGTTGCCGGTGGCCCAGGCGTCGTTGCCGACGGTGACCAGATCGGACTCTTTGAATTTGCCCGCTTTCATCGCCTGACCAATAACATAGCTGGTCATCATTTTGGTCAGACTGGCCGGGTCGCGGCGGGAGTCGGCGTTGTTTTCAGCCAGCACCTTGCCAGAATTGTAATCGATAAGGATCCAGGATTCGGCGTCAATCTGCGGGGCGCCTGGGATCATCGTTTTGATATTCAGGTCATCGGCGCGGGCAGCGGAGGAGAGCGCTGCAACGGAGAGCGCCGTGATGAGTAAACGAGCGGTGAAAGAGGTCTTCATGGTCAGAACAACGGCATCCGTGATGGAGTTAAAAAAAGTGCCTTACTATAGCAAATGCTCTGCGGGCCAGCATCCGACATTGCGCATGAGTTTGTTAATGACTTTTACATGCGCAAGGTGAACGGGCTGCCCGCGGCCTTTAGTTGGCGCGAGTAATAAAGGACTGCAGCTGCGCTTCGCTTTGCAGGCGCTGCTGAACGGCGCTGGCCTGCGCCTTGTCGGCAAATGGTCCCAGCTGAATACGCCACACCGCGCCGTTTTGCATGACCCGGCCTGGCACAGAGAACTGCTGGCTCAGACGCTGCTGATACTGCTGCGCCCGCGCCTGGTCGCTCACTGCGCCCACCTGGACGACAAAGTTACCGCTGGCGCTGGAGGTGGCGGAAGAGGAAGCGGCAACGGCGCCGGCGGCTGCGGCCGCTGCGGGCGCGACGCTACCCTGGATGGAGCCGGGGGCGGTCACCGGCGCTGCTGGCGTGGCGCCGGCGGCAGGTGCGGTCACGGTGGCGGCCGCGGGTTCGCTGCTCTCCAGCACGCCGCTGTTCAGCGGCGTCGGGGCGCCGAGGAAACCGCCGCTGTTCACCGGAGCGCCAACGCTATCTTCCGGCTTCAGCGTGCTGTTGCTGATCGGGCGAACGTCAGTGGGCGCAGGCTGGTTCATGCCAGCAGCGTCACCGCCGTCCAGATTCGGACGGGCGGGCAGAGCGTAAGTCTGTTTGGCGACGGTGGTACAAGCCATTCCCGGGCCGGAAAGCGAACCGTCAGGCGCGACGATGATGGGGTCGATACGCACTTTGGTGTTGTTCGAGGTGTTCAGGCGGTCGGCGGACGCGCGAGAGAGCGAGATAACCCGATCGTTGCCGTAGGGACCGCGATCGTTAATCCGCACGACGATCATGCGCCCGTTGGCGAGGTTGGTGATCCGCGCATAGCTCGGGATCGGCAGCGTCGGGTGCGCCGCGGTCAACTGCGTCGGGTCGAAGGTTTCACCGCTGGCGGTCAGGTTGCTGTTGGGTTCCGCGTCATAGATCGCCGCGAAACCGGCCTGAGTAAAGTTTGCCGGATCCTGGACGATTTTGTAGCGCTTACCGTCGCGCTCATAATCCTGATTCGCCGTCGCGTTCGGCGTTTCATACTGCGGATCGGCGCCGCTGATCTCAACCGTCGGGCCATTACAGACGGCCGGCTGTGGAGTACTGACCGTCTTTTGTTGCACGTCATCACTCGAACATGCCGCCAGCAGCCCCGCTGCTATGCAGATCCCCAGCCATTGCTTACGCATTGCGAACCCCTTTAAACGCTTTTCGACAACATTTTTCTGTGGGTATGGATCGACATCACGATACCAAACCCGGCCATCAATACGATCAGGGCGGAGCCCCCGTAGCTCACCAGCGGCAACGGTACGCCCACCACCGGTAAAATACCACTCACCATACCAATATTTACGAAGACATAAACGAATAAAATCAACATTAAACCACCGGCCATGACCCGGCCAAAGGTGGTCTGCGCCTGAGCGGCGATCCACAGTCCGCGCATGATCAGCAGAATATAGAGCGCCAGCAGGATCAGCACGCCAATCAGGCCCAGCTCTTCGGCGAGAACGGCGAAGATAAAGTCGGTATGGCGTTCCGGCAGGAACTCCAGCTGCGACTGGGTGCCGTGCAGCCAGCCTTTGCCGCGCAGACCGCCAGAGCCAATGGCAATTTTAGACTGAATAATATGATACCCCGCGCCCAGCGGGTCGGTTTCCGGATCGAGCAGCATCATCACGCGCTGGCGCTGATAGTCGTGCATCAGGAAGAACCACAAAATCGGGATAAAGGCGGCGACCAGCACCACCGCAATGCCGATCAGTCGCCAGCTGAGGCCGGAGAGGAACAGCACAAACAGACCGGAGAGGGCGATCAGAATCGAGGTCCCGAGGTCAGGCTGCGCCGCTACCAGCAGCGTCGGCAGAAAGATCAGCACCAGGGCAATACCGGTGTTCTTCAGCGAAGGGGGGCAGACGTCGCGGTTAATAAAGCGCGCCACCATCAGCGGCACGGCAATTTTTGCAATCTCCGACGGCTGAAAGCGGACGATACCGAGATCCAGCCAGCGCTGCGCCCCTTTGGAGATGGCGCCGAAGGCGTCGACGGCCACCAGCAGAATAATACAGAAAATATAGAGATAGGGCGCCCAGCCTTCATAGACCCGCGGCGGGATCTGCGCCATGACGATCATGATCACCACGCCCATGGCGATCTGGCCGATTTTACGCTCCATCATGCCGACGTCCTGACCGCTGGCGCTCCAGATAACCAGTGCGCTGTAGGTCAGCAGCGCCAGCAGGATCAGCACCATGGTGGGGTCAAGATGGATCTTATCCCACAGCGATTTTTTGTTCGGATTATCCGTCATTATTGATCCTCCCCTGCGGTCACCGCCGGGTTTTCGCTTGGTAGCGTGGTGTTGTTATCGCCCAGCATGATGTGATCGAGGATTTGGCGCATAATCGTACCGACCGCCGGGCCGGCACCGCCGTTTTCCAGGATCATCGCCACGGCAACCTGCGGGTTGTTATAAGGCGCAAACGCCGTCATCAGTTTATGGTCACGCAGACGCTCAGAGATTCGGTGCGCGTTATAGGTTTCGTTGGCCTTCAGGCCAAACACCTGGGCGGTACCGGACTTGGCCGCGATTTTATACGGCGCGCTGGCGAAATACTTGTGCGCGGTGCCGTTGCCGCGGTTGGCCACGCCGAACATGCCGTCTTTGGCGATTTCCCAGTAGCCGGAATGAATGTCGCCTACCGGCGGCTCATGAGGCTGGACCCACGGAACGGGCTTGCCGTCTTCCACGGTGCTTTGCAGCAGGTGCGGCACTTTCACCACCCCGTCGTTAATCAGGATCATCAGCGCTTTGTTCATCTGGATCGGCGTGGCAGTCCAGTAACCCTGGCCGATGCCCACCGGAATAGTGTCCCCCTGGTACCAGGGTTTCTTAAAGCGTTTGAGCTTCCATTCGCGGGTCGGCATGTTGCCCGAGCGCTCTTCGGCGAGGTCGATACCGGTATAGTGGCCGTAGCCGAACTTGCTCATCCACTCCGCGAGGCGATCGATGCCCATGTCATAGGCGACCTGATAGAAATAGGTATCCGCGGACTCCTCCAGCGCTTTGGTGACGTTCAGGTGGCCGTGGCCCCATTTTTTCCAGTCACGATAGCGTTTTTCTGAGCCGGGCAGCTGCCACCAGCCCGGGTCAAACAGGCTGGTATTGCGGGTGATCACCCCGGCGCTCAGCGCCGAGACGGCGACGTACGGTTTGACCGTCGATGCCGGCGGATAGACCCCTTGCGTCGCACGGTTGACCAGAGGCGTGTTCGGATCGTTGAGCAGGCCAGAGTAATCTTTACTGGAGATGCCGTCGACGAACAGGTTCGGGTCGTAGCTCGGCGTCGAAACCAGCGCCAGAATGGCGCCGGTACGCGGGTCGGTGACCACCACTGCGGCGCGGCTACCAGCCAGCAGCGTTTCGATATACTGCTGCAGCTTGAGGTCGAGGGTGAGGTAGATGTCGCGCCCGGCCTGCGGCGGCACCTCTTTGAGCTGACGAATCACGCGGCCGCGGTTGTTCACTTCAACCTCCTCGTAGCCGGTCTGACCGTGCAGGACGTCCTCGTAATAACGCTCAATACCCAGCTTACCGATGTCGTGGGTCGAGGCGTAGTTGGCCAGTTTGCCCTCTTTATCGAGGCGGTCGACGTCTTTATCGTTAATTTTCGAAACGTAGCCGATGACGTGCGTCAGCGCCGAGTTATAGGGATAGTAACGGCGCTTGTAGCCTTTGACTTCCACGCCGGGAAAGCGGTACTGGTTGACGGCAAAGCGGGCCACCTGCACTTCGCTGAGGTTGACCTTTACCGGAATCGAGGTAAAGCGATGGGAGCGGGCGCGCTCCTTTTTGAAGCCGGCGATATCATCGTCGGTTAAATCGACGACGTCGCGCAGCGCATCCAGCGTTTGCTGCACGTTATCGACTTTCTCCGGCATCATCTCCAGCTGATAAATGGTGCGGTTAAGCGCCAGCGGAGTGCCGTTACGATCGTAAATAATGCCGCGGCTCGGCGGGATCGGCACCAGCTTGATGCGGTTTTCGTTCGAACGCGTCTGATAGTCGTCGAAGCGAACGATTTGCACATTGTACAGGTTGGCGATCAGAACGCCGGTAAGCAGCAAAATCCCCAAAAAAGCGACCAGCGCCCGGCGCACGAACAGCGAGGATTCAGCCGTATAGTCGCGGAAAGAATTCTGTAATTTCATTCGCTGCTCAGTCTACCCTGATCATCATTACTCACGGTGGTACGGATGGTTGGTGGTAATGCTCCACGCCCGATACAGGCTCTCGGCCACCAGTACGCGCACCAGCGGGTGAGGTAAGGTGAGGGTGGAGAGCGACCAACTCTGTTCCGCCGCTGCTTTACAGGCTGGAGAGAGGCCTTCCGGGCCGCCGACCAGCAAACTGACGTCGCGCCCGTCCTGTTTCCAGCGTTCCAGTTCGCGCGCCAGCTGCGGCGTATCCCATGGTTTACCCGGAATATCCAGGGTCACGATGCGGTTTTTACCGGCAGCGGCTAACATCATCTCGCCCTCTTTTTCGAGGATGCGCTTGATATCAGCGTTCTTGCCGCGCTTACCGGCTGGGATCTCCACCAGTTCGAACGGCATATCTTTGGGAAAACGGCGCAGATACTCGCTAAAGCCGGTCTGTACCCAGTCCGGCATTTTGGTGCCAACGGCCACCAGCTGCAACTTCACGCATTAACTCCAGAGTTTTTCCAGCTCGTACAAACGACGGCTCTCTTCCTGCATGACGTGAACCATCACGTCGCCGAGGTCGACGACGATCCAGTCGGCGGCGGCTTCCCCTTCAACGCCCAGCGGCAGCATGCCGGCGGCGCGGGATTCCTGAACCACGTGGTCGGCGATGGACATCACATGACGCGTGGAGGTGCCGGTGCAGATAATCATGCAATCGGTGATGCTGGATTTGCCATGTACATCAATGGCAACGATGTCCTGACCTTTCAGGTCATCAATTTTGTCGATAACAAAATCCTGGAGTGCTTTACCCTGCAAGTGTTCCCCCTGGGTGCGTGAAGATTGATAATCATAAAGAGCCTGACAGTATACCTGAACTGATGAAAAAGTCGGGTGAAATGTCTGTCGGCAGGCGTTCGCGGCGGGGTATCATCCCATCCCTCGCCGAGGATTGCATCGCCATTTTTGTAAAACAATTTTCTGCAAAGCGGCTTTGGCGGATGCTGCCTGGCAGCGGAGAATAGCAGCCTGCTCTGGCCTGTCAATGGTTCGGCGGGAATTCTTCTTCCGACTGCCAGACGGCCTGGCTATTTAATACCCGCAGGGTGGTGAAATCGTGGCGGATTTCGAGCAGGCTCCAGGCGCCATGGGCTATCGGAAAGTGCCACATCGCCGCGGCGGGCATCTGCAACAGCAGGGCGGTCAGCAGGCTCAGAACGCCCTGATGGCCGACGATCAGCAGATGGTCAAGATGGCGGCAGTCGGTCAGCGTGGGGATAAACTCGCTGACGCGGCGGGCAAAACGCTGAAAGCTTTCGCCGTTAGTAGGGGCCGCGTGCTGCCAGTCAGCACACCACGCGGCATAGTTTTGCGCATCTTCTCGTTGAAGGTCGCGATGATGACGCATCTCCCAGTCGCCGAAAAACATCTCATTGAGCGCGGCATGGCATTCGCGCGGGATAGCGCGATCGCCAAGCAGCAGATCGGCCGTTGTCCCGGTCCGCGCCAGCTCGCTACAGAAGACTTTATCGAAAGGCACCGCGCGCAGCCGTTCGCCGAGCGCTCGCGCCTGAGCGACGCCTCGCGGCGTCAGGGGCGTTGGGGCATGGCCGCTGTATAATCCGGCAACGTTGGCTTCGGTTTCGCCATGGCGAACTAACCATAATTTCATGAACAGGCTCTGACGGGCGATGGAGAGGTGGCGTTACCATAGCGCTTTTTTCGCGTCAGGCCCAGCGCGGGGTCAGCAATAGAGACCCTGCTCGCGGATGTAGTCCAGCACCGCGGCCGGCAGCATCTCGGCGCAGGACTCGCCGCGCTCGAGGCGCTGGCGAATGATCGTCGCCGAAATATCGAACCACGGTGTCTCAGCCAGGTAGATCACGCCGGAAGGGCGGCGATGCAGAGATTCCACATCGTGGGTTAAATGGCGATCCAGCCAGCGCTGATCGGCCTCATGGGCCATGGTCAGTGGGTAACCCGGCCGGCGGCAGACAATCAGGTGGACATTGTCGAGGATGGTTTCATAGCGGTGCCAGGTGGGAAAGGTGAGCAGCGAATCCTGGCCAATGATAAACGCCAGCGGCTTGTGCGGCCCCTGCTCCTGGCGCCACTCCTGCAGCGTTTGCGCCGTCCAGGAGGGGGTATCGCGCTGCAGTTCGCGTTCATCGAGCGTGAACAGCGGCTTATCGGCAATCGCCAGCTTCAGCATGTGCACGCGCTGGGCGCTGGTGGCTTCCGGTTGTGGACGGTGCGGCGGGACGTTATTAGGCATGATGATGACCTTGCTCAGGCCAATCTGATTCGCCAGGATCTCGACCGGCTTGAGGTGACCATAATGCACCGGATCGAAGGTGCCGCCATAGATTGCCTGTAAGTGAGTCATATCAACCATCAATAAAAACGTCCGCCAGGGCTTTGTGGCAGAGCAACAACGAAAGACTTTCCAGTTCGGGCCAGACGTCGTACCCGTAATCCTGTTTAAAGGTCAGTTCCGCGCGGGTCAGAAGAGTCACCGCCTGGCGAAGCTGTTCGCCGCTCAGTCGGGCGAGGGCGTCGCTGAGCAGCTGACGGCGGTTTTGCCAGACCCGATGTTTATCAAACAGCGAACGCAGCGGCGTCTGTGCCGACTGGCGCTTGAGGGTCACCAGCAGCAGCAGCTCCCGCTGTAGCGTACGCAGCAGGATCGCCGGCTCGCAGCCTTCAAGACGGAGCTGCTGCAGGACATGCAGCACGCGCTTACTTTTGCCTGCCAGTAGGGCATCGACCCAATGGTAAGGGGTAAAGTGCGCGGCATCGTTCACCGCCTGCTCAACGCGGGGCAGCGTCAGCTTACCGTCCGGCCAGAGTAGCGCCAGACGCTCCAGCGCCTGCGCCAGCGCCAGCAGATTGCCTTCGTAACAGTAGCACAGCAGCTGGCTGGCCGCGTCGTCGAGCTGCAACTGATGCTGTTTGGCCCGGGCGGCAAGCCAGCGCGGCAGCTGCGCGTATTCCGGCGTCTGGCAGCTGACCTGGACGGCGCGCTGCGCCAGCGCGGTGAGCCACGCGGCATTCTCCTGGGCTTTGGTCAACTTACTACCGCGAACTATCAGCAGCAGGTCGTCGTGCAGCAGACCGACCAGCGTCGCCAGCTGTTCGTTGATCGCCGCGTTGGGGCCATTCTCTGGCAGGATTAGCAACAGGGTTTGCCGGCTGGCAAACAGGCTCATCGCCTGGCTTAAGGCGAAAAGCGCCTGCCAGTCGGTGCTGTTGTCGATAGAAAAGGTATGGTGTTCGGTAAAGCCTTGTGCGGCAGCGGCTTCGCGAATAGCGTCCTGGCTTTCCTGCAATAGCAAAGGATCGTTGCCAAGCAGCAGATAGGCCGCGCGCAGCCCTTCAGTGAGCTGCGCGCGGAGCTGTTCCGGGTACAACCGAATCATCATTGACCCAGCGTGGTGGAGACGCGGTTACCCGAGGACGCCGGCGCGGTGCTGCCCGCGACCGGTTTTTCTTCCTGCTGGGTGGCTTCAACATCCGCTACCTGAACGCTTGGTAGTTTACGAATCAGCTGTTCCGCCGCTTTATCGTACATTTCCTGGATAATCATATCCTGCTCGGCGTCTTTGGCTAACGCCGCCTGCGGGTTATCAAAGAACGAACGATAGACCTTAGTGGTTATCGGATAGATATCGTGACCCGGGATCAGAACGCTGGCATGGACGGTCATGACCATCTGATATTCCGCCGTACGACCGTCCTGGAACACCGAGGCCGTATCTTTCTGAATCGACGAACCATCGAGGCGCAGAGAAGGGACATCTTTACGCAGCGTGCTGGCGTCGATCAGTTCCACGCCGTTAAGACGCAGCTGATTGCGCACCGCGCGGCTTAATGGGCCATTCGGATCGCTCGACTGGAAAATCATGGTTTTCATGGTGGTGGGCACCTTGGTAGTGCTACGCAGATGCCAGCCACAGCCGGCGGTGGCAAGCACCGCCAGAGATAACAACATTGTTACCAGATATCGCACGCTTCCTCCCGCGCTTAGCCAACGACCAGATTGAGCAGTTTACCCGGGACGTAAATCACTTTACGCACGGTTTTGCCGTCGAGATACTTCGCCACCAGATGCTCCTGGCCGGCGCGCTCGCGGACCTGCTCTTCAGTTGCGTCTACCGCAACGGTAATTTTACCACGAACTTTGCCGTTGACCTGGACGACGACGAGGGTGCTGTCTTCCACCATCGCGCTTTCATCCGCCACCGGCCACGGCGCGTTGTCGATATCACCTTCGCCGTTCAGCTCACGCCACAGGGTGAAGCTGACGTGCGGGGTGAACGGGTTGAGCATACGCACTACCGCCAGCAGGGCTTCCTGCATCAGGGCGCGATCCTGCTCATCTTCTTGCGGCGCTTTCGCCAGCTTGTTCATCAGCTCCATGATCGCCGCGATGGCGGTGTTGAAGGTCTGACGACGGCCGATGTCATCGGTCACTTTGGCGATAGTTTTGTGGATATCGCGACGCAGCGCTTTCTGATCTTCACTCAGCGCCGCCACGTTCAGGGCCGCAACGTCCCCTTTGGTGGTGTGTTCGTAGACCAGCTTCCAGACGCGTTTCAGGAAACGGTTCGCCCCTTCGACGCCAGATTCCTGCCACTCGAGGGTCATATCCGCCGGGGATGCGAACATCATGAACAGACGGACAGTATCCGCGCCGTAGCGCTCAACCATGACCTGCGGATCGATGCCGTTGTTTTTCGACTTGGACATCTTGCTCATGCCGGTGTACACCAGCTCGTGACCCGCCGCGTCTTTCGCTTTCACGATGCGGCCTTTTTCGTCACGTTCGACGATGGCGTCAACCGGGGAGACCCAGTTACGTTCGCCGTTTTCGCCTACGTAGTAGAAGGCGTCAGCCAGCACCATGCCCTGGCACAGCAGCTGTTTCGCCGGCTCATCGGAGTTGACCATCCCCGCGTCGCGCATCAGCTTGTGGAAGAAGCGGAAGTAGAGCAGGTGCATGATCGCGTGTTCGATGCCGCCGATGTAGATATCGACCGGCAGCCAGTAGTTGGCCGCTTGCGAATCCAGCATCCCTTCCTGATACTGCGGGCAGGTGTAGCGCGCATAGTACCAGGAGGATTCCATAAAGGTGTCAAAGGTGTCGGTTTCGCGCAGCGCCGGCTGGCCGTTAACCGTGGTTTTGGCCCATTCAGGATCGGCTTTGATCGGGCTGGTGATACCGTCCATGACTACGTCTTCCGGCAGGATCACCGGCAGCTGATCTTCCGGGGTCGGCAGCACGGTGCCGTCTTCCAGGGTAACCATCGGGATCGGCGCGCCCCAGTAGCGCTGACGGGATACGCCCCAGTCACGCAGGCGGTAGTTAATTTTACGCTCACCTACGCCCATGGCAGCCAGTTTGTCAGCAATAGCGTTGAAGCCCGCTTCATAATCGAGGCCGCTGAATTCGCCGGAGTTAAACAGGACGCCTTTCTCGGTCAGCGCCTGCTGGGAAAGATCCGGCTCGGAGCCGTCGGTGGCGAGGATCACCGGCTTGATGTTCAGCCTGTATTTGCTGGCGAACTCGTAGTCGCGCTGGTCGTGGCCCGGAACGGCCATCACCGCGCCGGTGCCGTACTCCATCAGCACAAAGTTAGCCGCCCATACCGGAATTTCTTCACCGGTCAGCGGGTGGATAGCTTTAAAGCCGGTATCGACGCCTTTTTTCTCCATCGTCGCCATGTCGGCTTCCGCCACTTTGGTGTTGCGGCATTCGTCGATGAAGGTGGCCAGCGCCGGATTGTTCGCCGCAGCCTGCTGCGCCAGCGGGTGACCCGCAGCGACCGCCAGGTAGGTACAGCCCATAAAGGTGTCCGGGCGGGTGGTATAGACGGTCAGCTTGTCGGCGTAGTTATTGACGTCAAAGGAGATTTCCACCCCTTCAGAACGGCCGATCCAGTTGCGCTGCATGGTCTTCACGGTGTCCGGCCAGTGGTCCAGCTTATCCAGATCGTTCAGCAGCTCATCGGCGTAGGCGGTGATTTTAATAAACCACTGCGGGATCTCTTTACGCTCGACTTTGGTGTCGCAGCGCCAGCAGCAGCCGTCGATAACCTGCTCGTTGGCCAGCACGGTCTGGTCGTTCGGGCACCAGTTCACTGCGGAGGTTTTTTTGTACACCAGGCCTTTTTTATACAGCTCAGTGAAGAACTTCTGCTCCCAGCGGTAGTATTCCGGGGTGCAGGTTGCCAGCTCGCGGCTCCAGTCATAGCCGAAGCCCAGCATTTTGAGCTGGTTTTTCATGTAGGCGATGTTGTCGTAGGTCCACGGCGCTGGCGCGGTGTTGTTTTTTACCGCCGCCCCTTCCGCCGGCAGACCGAACGCATCCCAGCCAATTGGCTGCAGGACGTTTTTACCCAGCATGCGCTGATAGCGGGCAATCACGTCGCCGATGGTGTAGTTACGCACGTGACCCATGTGTAGTCGACCAGAAGGATAAGGAAGCATCGACAGGCAGTAATACTTCTCTTTGCTCTCGTCTTCAGTTACTTCAAATGTACGATTTTCGTCCCAGTGAAGCTGGACTTTCGATTCTATCTCTTCCGGGCGGTATTGCTCTTGCATGGCAGCCAGTGGTCCTGTTTTCAATACAGCTACAAAATGTAGCCAATGGATGTGTTATTTCAGATCGGCATAGCATAGCCCAAACGCCAACGTCAAAACAGCTTTTCGCACATCAACATCGGCAAAAGCTGGGCAGATTATTTCGCGAGTCTGTGGCTTGTCAGACACAGCGGGAGAGGAATAAGGTCTATTATCAGAAGACGTTAACCACACCGGAGGCGAAATGATGAACAAGGTTGCTCAATATTACCGTGAACTGGTCTCCTCGCTCAGCGAACGGCTCCGCCATGGAGAACGCGATATTGACGCGCTGGTGACGCAGGCACGCGATAAAATTGTCCGCGCCGGCGATCTGACGCAGAGCGAGATTGAGTCGGTGATAGCCGCGGTCAAGCGCGATCTTGAGGAGTTTGCCCGCAGCTACGAAGAGAGTCATGAAGACGAGAGCGACAGCGTGTTTATGCGGGTGATCAAAGAGAGCCTGTGGCAGGAGCTGGCCGATATCACTGACAAAACCCAGCTTGAGTGGCGGGAGGTTTTTCAGGATCTGAATCACCACGGCGTATACCACAGCGGCGAAGTGGTCGGTTTAGGCAACCTGGTGTGTGAGAAGTGTCACTATCACCTGGCGGTGTATACCCCGGATGTGCTACCGCGCTGTCCGAAATGCGGCCACGATCAGTTCCAGCGCCGGCCATTTGAACCCTGATGCATCCGGCCCGGTGCGTATTAATAGCATCGGGCCTGATTAAAAACGACCTATCATTGCATTAACGAGATAGATAAACGTCTTCCCTGTGATTGTAAAATATCTCAGCTGTCTCTTTTACCCCTGATCACTTCGCGCTTCATATAATCATTATGAGCGAGCAGAGCACTCGTCCTCAGCATGAATGCGGCTTGATGATTACTATCTCGTGATAGATCTTTCCGCGCGAATGGAAAGCGTGTGCCAGCATGGTGCGCCATAATAAAATGACTACCGGCGATGCGCTGACATCAGCGCATCGCCTGCTCTTACCGCTTGGTCGTGATTTCAGCTTGTTTAAACTGCTGATGACCGCCCATCTCGGAAACATAGTTGTGCGCGGAGTTCAGCACCAGTTTGTTAGTGGAGATAGAACCAACATTACAAGTTGAAAGCTTCAGGAAACCACAGCGATAGCCGCCATTATAGACTTTATTAGCGATAATCGTCAGATTCTCTCCTGCCTGAAGAGTGCCGTAGTTGGTGATATCGGCAAAATTTTTCGTATCCAAGGTGAGATCTTTGGCTGCGATGATTTGGCCTTCATTTTTCATACCATAATAAGCGATGATATTCGCATCGACACTATCAATAGTTGCCTTATTGTGAACGTTATTACTCTCAATCTGTACGGATTTTCCGTAAACGTAGTTGTTATTTTTGAACTGGACGCTTTTAACCGTCATAGAGTTTCCGCTAACAAGGTTACCGTCCTGGATGATATCGCCATTAGTGATAAGCGATATATCGATACCAGAAATTCGCCCTGTATTATGGATGTTGCCTGAACTGACGTTGCTATCCTTTGCCGACACGATAGCCAGATTAGTGTAGCCCCAAAGGTTACCGGTGACGGTGAGATTATCCCCGCTAAACTTGACGTTGGTGATTTCGCCCCACATTGTACCGCCGTTGTTGATATTGTGGGCAGAAATATTTAACTGGCCATCGGCGTTAATCGTTGAACCATAGGTGGTATTGATATCGCCGAGGGTGGTTAAGGTTAATGCCTTGGTGCCATTAATTCTGACGGTATTGACGAGGTTGCCGGCGGCGCTCACGTTAAGCGTTTTGTCACTGGTAATCGTGCCTTCATTGGTCAATGTGTTCAGAGTGGTGACCTGAGTGGCGAGGGCGCTGCTGTTAATGCTGCCCTTATTTTTCATCTCACCTGCTGAGACGATTTGCGTCGCGATGCCTTTCCCAGTGATAGCGCCTTCATTAATCAGTGAACCGTTGCTGGTCATGGTGAGAAGGGTGTTTGCAGCCATCGTGCCTTTATTCCGGACGCCGAAACCCAGATTATTACCAGTCATGGTGATACTGTTGGCCTTGATTCCGCCTAGTTGGCTAATATCAATGCTGTATTCCGGATATAATATTTGTTTGGCTGTGGCTGCTTTTCCAAGGCTGGTCATCTTTCCGGTTTTGTTATCAAACGTTAAGTTGCCCGCGCCCACCATAGCGTTGGCTGCCGTCATTGTGCCGTTAATCGCGATGGCGTCGGCCAGCAAGGCTGCATAGCTGTTAGACGCGTTCATACCTTTATCGTCAATGGTGATTTTACCCTGCGTGACCGTATAGCTATCAATCGCGCCGGTATCGCTCAGATTGACCTGGCCTGTCGTCAGCACTGCTTTGTTAGTATTAATAAAACTGCACCCGGAGCAGGTGATGCCGTTAGGGTTGGCGATAACGACATCGGCTTTTTGTCCGTTAACTTCGATAAAGCCCTGCAGATTACTCATTTTATTGGAGGTGACTTCATTTAAAATAACGGAAGCGCTGCCGTTGGTCAGATTATTATTCTTAGCGATATTACCGTGAGTGCTGTGGTTCACGTCGCTGGCGCTGTTGTTTAAAATAGTGCCGTTAGGGCCGACGTTGAATTCGCGATATAAGTTATGCGAGACGCCAGCGGCATTAGGAGCTTCGATATCAATAACATTTGCCCCTGATCTATGCGTATAGCTTGACGGATCGGCATAAACAACGGATGAACTTAGCGCTGCAGCCAGAGCAACATATGAAACCTTGAATTTAAACATGTAATTTATTCCTTTAAATAGTAAAAAATGAATCAGTAAATTGCAGTAATGCGCCGATGAAAACTAATACCTCCACTGTAATGAAAAGCCCAGGTTCATGGCATCGCTATGAAAGTCATCAGGTTTACTGATGGGCGTGCCGATAAAAAAATCATATTGCGTAGACGCTATTTCTCCGCGGACGCCGCCGACTGCGCCTGAAAGGCTTTTTCCCTGCCTGGCGCGCTCGGTACCAATGATCCTGCCGAAGTCAAGGCCAAGATATACCTGCTGGTCGGGGGTGGGAATATTCCAGCTAAAATCATTGCGCCAGTACCAGCCTTGATTGGCCGAAAGCGTATTTTCACCGTCAAAGCCGCGAACCGTCCAGCGATTGCCGATATTAAACTGGTTGTCCGAAGATAATCTATCCGGGCTGAACTGGGCATGGAAACGCGGCATCCAGCTAAACTTATCGCCGGTTGCGGCAAACTGCATCAAGGCCTGTATATCGGCGTGAACAATGCGCGATTGATGGCTATATAAACCGCCTTTTTCCTCGGGGGTGGGGACGGAGCTCAGCCACGGCAGGCTGCGCTGAACACCCAGGCTTGCGTCGATAATTTTCCTGTTGAAATAGTGCTGATGGCGCACGGTAAATTCCCAGACAGGATTTTGTTTACGCATCACATACAACTCATCGCCGCCAAAGAAATAGTGCGAACTGCTCTTCGCTATGCGCAGATCGGCGGTCGTTTTTTGTTGTCGGGTATGCGAAAGCAGGCGGCTAAGGGTCGCGCTGTAATAACGGTTTTTACTTTTATAGTCGATGCTTGACCATCTTCCTTTAAACAGCTGGCGGTACTGGCTGTAGGAGCCGTACAGGCTCAATGACCAGTAACCGAAAGGCACGGAGTAGTAAAGGTTGCCGTTATGGTTGCCGTCGTTGTGCTGGTTGAATTCAACGTCGCCGCCTGCCGAGATGGAAAGAATATCGTTCAATGAAGATAAATCGTAAAGGTATAGCGCGCCGCCACCCTGATAGCGACCGCTGGCGCGGCTGCCTGCGTCATCAAGCCAGGCGCCAACCTGCCACTGTTTATCCATTACCCGGGCGATTTCAATATCACTTTCGCCAATGTGTTCCCCGGGCCGCAGCTTCATATGGGCGCTGGCGCCAGGCAGGCGCTGCAGGTTAGCCATCCCTTGTTCAAGATCGCTGAGGCGCAGGATTTTACCGGTATGGGTGGGCATGGAGGTCCACAGGTTCGTCACGGCACTATTTGGCGCAAAATCAATATGCCCCGTTTTGCCATAAGTCAGCGTTATTTTGAGAATGCCCCCTTCTAGTGACTGAGAAGGGATATCGATCAGGGAAGTAATATACCCTTGTGTTATCAGTTCATTTTGTAGGGCGTTCGTCAGCAGGCGAATCCCTTCTATTCCGAGGCAATGGCCGGGCGCCTGGGCAGCGATCTTCCCGAGGAGGGCGGTGGTTTTTGCGTTGTCCTCGGAGGCAATATCAACTTTCGTGATGTACCGACAGGTCGCTTCCTCGGGAAATATCAAGGTTTGCGTTTTCGCATAGGTGCGAGAAGATTGGTATTGCTGCTGATGGGGCATTAATGCGCTTTCACGGGCTTTATCCTGTTCTACCTGGTTTACCGTGGCGGAGTCAATACCCGCCCGCGCGGTAAAGCAGGTGAGCAAATTTAAACACAAAATAATGGCCAGTCCGTTAGTGTTAGTCCGCATGAAGCAATATCCGTTTGTTTCATTGAGTAAGATTATAATTAATGGTTGTGCACGGCATGAAATAGCCTGCGCGGCGTATAGCAAGTCAATTGAAATATTATTTCAAGAAATTTAAACTCACGGGGATTATTACAAGATGCCGTATGCTAACGATGACGTGGCGGTTAATCTATTCTACGGCCCCTGAATTCTTTGTGAAATTTTTACTTCACGTTGTGAAGCTGTCGCTTTGAGATGAAGCAATTGAAAAGGGGAAGGGCTGACAGGCGCGCACGGTGATATCGTGCGCGCCGCAGAAGTTAGTGCAGAATTTTGGCGAGGAAATCTTTAGCGCGATCGGATTGTGGATTGGCGAAGAAGGCCTCTTTATCGGCATCTTCGACTATCTTTCCTTCATCCATAAAGATCACCCGGTTGGCCACCTTACGGGCGAAGCCCATTTCATGGGTAACCACCATCATCGTCATCCCTTCGTTGGCCAGTTCCACCATGACGTCCAGTACCTCGTTGATCATCTCCGGGTCGAGCGCTGAGGTGGGCTCATCAAACAGCATAGCGATCGGGTCCATACACAGGGCTCGGGCAATGGCCACGCGCTGCTGCTGGCCGCCGGAGAGCTGCGCCGGATATTTTTCCGCGTGCGCCGCCAGGCCAACGCGCTCCAGCAGCTTGAGGCCCTTCTTGCGCGACGACGCTTTGTCACGATTGAGAACCTTAACCTGCGCCAGCGTCAGGTTGTCGATAATCGACAGGTGCGGGAACAGTTCAAAATGCTGAAACACCATTCCGACGTGAGAGCGCAGTTTGGCAAGATTGGTCTTTTTATCGTTAACCACGGTGCCATCGACGATAATCTGCCCCTGCTGCACCGGCTCAAGGCCGTTCACGGTTTTAATCAGCGTGGATTTACCGGAGCCTGACGGCCCGCAGACCACCACGACTTCGCCTTTTTTCACTTCCGTGGAGCAATCGGTCAGCACCTGAAAGTGACCATACCATTTTGAAACGTTTTTCAGGGTAATCATTACACAGTCCTTTTCTTCAACCAGCTGACCAACAGCGAGGCGCTGAGGCTAATCACAAAATAGACGCCGCCCGCAAACAGGATCATTTCGACCTGGGTCCCGTCACGCTCGCCAATCGTGGAGGCGGTACGGAAGAAGTCGGCGAGGCTCAATACATACACCAGCGAGGTATCCTGGAACAGGACGATCCCCTGGGTTAACAGCAGCGGCACCATGGCGCGGAAGGCCTGCGGCAGGATCACCAGCCGCATCGACTGCCAGTGGGTCATTCCCAGCGCCAGCGCGGCGCTTGACTGGCCGCGGGAGATGCTCTGGATACCGGCGCGGATAATCTCTGAATAGTAGGCGGCCTCGAACATCGAAAAGGCCACCATCGCCGAGATCAGGCGAATATCCGTTTTCGGCGACAGTCCCAGCACGTTCTGCAGGAAGCCCGGGACAATCAGGTAGAACCACAGCAGAACCATCACCAGCGGGATAGAACGGAACACGTTAACGTAGGATTTAGCAAACCAGGCCAGCGGCAGAAAGCTGGACAGGCGCATGACCGCCAGCAGGGTGCCCCAGACGATGCCGACCACGATGGCGATCACCGTAATCTTCAGGGTGATCACCAGCCCTGCCAGCAGGTAGGGCATGGAGGGAACGATCGAACTCCAGTCAAAATCGTACATTATTTACCTCCCATATTGCCAGGCAGGCGAACCTTACGCTCGACCACATACATAATCAGCATAATCACCGCGTTGATGAAAACATAGGCCAGGGTGATGGCGGTAAAAGACTCCCAGGCATGAGCTGAGTAGTCCAGCAGTTTGCCCGCCTGCGCGGCCATATCGGCCAGACCGATGGTGGAGGCGATGGCCGAGTTTTTCACCAGGTTCATCATCTCCGAGGTCATCGGCGGCACGATAACGCGATAGGCGTTCGGCAGCAGCACGTAGCGGTAGGTTTGCGGCAGGGTCAACCCCATCGCCAGACCGGCGTTCTTTTGCCCGCGCGGCAGCGACTGGATAGCGGCGCGTACCTGCTCGCAGACGCGAGCGGCGGTAAACAGCCCCAGGCACAGCATGGAGGAGACAAAGAACTGAATGTTTGGGTCCAGCTCCGATTTAAACCACATGCCGATATTTTCCGGCAGGAATTCCGGCACCACCAGGTACCAGGTAAAGAACTGCACGATCAGCGGCACGTTGCGGAACAGTTCGACATAGCAGGTGCCAATGCCCGAGAGGAAGCGATTGGGGACCGTGCGTAAAATGCCGAACAGCGAGCCGACGAGAAAAGCGATGATCCAGGCCGAGATGGAGAGGGCGACGGTGATCTGAAAACCGCTCCACAGCCAGCCCAGGTAGGTAGTGTTGCCGAAGGGGGCCTGTTGCAGGAATATCCCCCAGTTCCAGTCTATTGACATACATTACTCCTGGAAAAAAAAGGGTAGCCATTGCTACCCTCGAAGACGGTTGTCCAGCTTGTTTCGGTATTCGCGGCGGCTGGGGAACGACCAGCCGCCGTATAGTCTGTCCGTGCTGTGACAATCATCGGGAGGGCAGGATATCCCGCCCCTGGTTGTTATAATTAGTTCAGTGCTTTGTCATTAGGTGATTTGAACAGCGCTTTCATGTCGTCCGACAGCTCGAAGTTCAGGTTAAGATTTTTTGGCGGAATCGGGTTTTTGAACCATTTGTCGAACCACTTCGCCGCTTCGCCAGAGGTCTGGGCCTGGGCAACGGTTTCATCGACCAGCGCCTTGAAGGCCGGATCGTCCTTACGCAGCATGCAGCCATAGGCTTCTTTCGACTGCGCGGTGCCGACGATTTCCCAGTTATCCGGTTTCTTCGCCTTGGCGCGTTCGCCAGCCAGCAGGGCATCATCCATCATAAAGGCCACCGCGCGTCCGCTCTCCAGGGTGCGGAAAGAGTCGCCATGATCTTTGGCGCTGATAATGCGCATATTCATTTTTTTCTCATCGTTCAGCTTGTGCAGCAGGATCTCTGAGGTGGTTCCGGAGGTGACGACGACCGCTTTATCCTTCAGGTCAGGGAAATCTTTAATCGGGCCGCCTTTCTTCACCAGCAGACGAGTGCCGACGACGAAGATAGTATCGGAGAAGGCCGCCTGTTTCTGGCGCTCAAGGTTGTTGGTGGTAGAGCCGCACTCGAAATCAAAGGTGCCATTCTGCAGCAGCGGAATACGATTCTGCGAGGTGACCGGGATCAGTTTGACCTGCAGATCGGGTTTGTTCAGTTTTTTCTTGATGGCATCGACGATGGCGTTGGAGTAGTCCTGAGAGTAACCCACAACCTTCTGTTGGTTATCGTAGTAAGAGAAAGGGACGGAAGATTCGCGATGGCCGACAACGATAACGCCATTTTTCGCGATCTTATCCAGAGTGCTCTGGCCAGCCGCCGGGGCAGCATCTTCCGCCTGCGCCAGACCAGCGGTCATTCCCATTACCAGCATTGCCGTGGCCAGTTTACGTAATTGCATATCCAACTCCTTATCCGCAGCGTCACCGACGCTATTGATACCCATTGTGATTGTGTGTGTTGTTATTAGGGGCACGCATCCACGTGCCGCATTTGTATGTGTTTGTTAGCATTTAGTTTGGCTTAATGTAAATATTTTGCTGCTTTATTGTTTATTTTTGCGAAGCGCTCCGCACCAATGGGAGGCAAATATCTTCCATTGCACCAAAATAGCGCGACCACCGATCGTTTATGGTGCAACCCGGTTGCACTGGGCCGGAGGACGGCGCTACCCGATTAAATAAAGCAATGACTGTGCCAGGGTGGCAAATGACGGGAAGAAAAAAGCCGGCGACGGGCGTCGCCGGTAGAGAACTTATCGGCGACGCTGACGCAGGCTCATCAGCAGCGCACCGAAGCCGAGCAGCGCCGTCAGCGCCCACAGCGGCCAGTTGCCAGTGCGAGCGTAAGGGGTCATGCCGCTGGTGGGCGTCACGGTGGTGGTCAACACCTCACGGGTAAACTGCGGGATCATCTTCTGGATCTCGCCGCGCGGGCCGATCACGGCGGTAATGCCGTTGTTGGTACTGCGCAGCAGGGGGCGGGCCAGCTCCAGGGCGCGCATCCGCGCCATCTGGAAGTGTTGCCACGGGCCGATGGACTTGCCGAACCAGGCGTCGTTAGAGATGGTCAGCAGGAAGTCGGTATCCGGACGGAAGTTATCCCGCACCTGTTCCCCGAGGATGATCTCGTAGCAGATGGCCGCGGTCAGCTTCAGGTTATGCGCCATCAGCTGCGGCTGCACGTAGGGACCGCGGCTGAAGGAGGACATCGGCAGGTCGAAGAATGGCGCCAGCGGACGCAGAATCGACTCCAGCGGTACAAACTCGCCGAACGGCACCAGATGGTTCTTGTTGTAGCGGTTGGTCGAGTCGTAGCGGTACGGGTTATCTTTGCCGAGGGTAATGATGGTGTTGTAGGTGTCGTAGCGATTCTGCTTATTAAGACGCGCGTCGACGATGCCGGTGATCAGCGAGCTGTCTTTTGCGCGCAGCAGATCGTCCATCATGCTGAGGAACTGCTGCTGGTTGATCTCCAGATCCGGGATCGCCGATTCAGGCCAGATAATCAGCTGCGAGTGGCCGATATGCGGCTGGGTCAGCGCCAGGTAGGTTTTCAGGGTATTAACCAGCTGTTTCTCGTCCCACTTCATGGCCTGCGGGATATCGCCTTGCACCAGCGAGACCTGCGTCGCGCGCTCCGGCAGCAGCTGATACCACTGGATATAGCGCAGCGGGAACGGCAGGGCGAACAGCACCGCGGCGATCACCAGCGCCTTCCCGTTGCGCTGCACGAGGGCCAGAGCCAGCAGGCCGCTAACCATCATCAGCAGGAAGTTGATCGCCTCAACACCCATCACCGGCGCCAGGCCTTTCAGCGGGCCGTCGATCTGGCTATAGCCGAACTGCAGCCACGGAAAGCCGGTCAGCACCCAACCGCGCAGGAACTCGGTGATCTGCCAGACGACGGGGGCGGCGATCGCCATCCGTAGCCAGCTGGTTTTGGGCCAAAGCCGGGCGAGCAGGCCGGCAAACAGGCCGGTGTAGAGCGACAGATAGGCCGCCAGCAAAACGACGAGGAAGACGTTAACCGGACCCGGCATACCGCCAAACTGCGCGATACTGACATAAACCCAGTTGATTCCCGTGCCGAACAGGCCAATTCCCCAGAAATAGCCGATGCCGGCGCTTTGCAGCGGGCGGCGGTTAAGGGTTAACGCCTGCAGACCGACCAGTGAAATAATTGCCGCGGGCCAGAAGTCGTAAGGTGAAAAAGCCAGCGTTCCGCTGGCTCCGAATAGCAGCGCCAGCAGCAGACGTACGCGCTGGCGTTCAAGAAGAGAGGCAAATACCATTTAGGCTAATCGTCCCGTAAATTAACGCCTGTTGCCACAGGCTATGCTGTTTGCCAGCCGGGGAGGGGACAACCGAGTATCGCCACGGTCTGTCTCCCGGCTGGCCGTGACCTTCAGCGCCGCCGCTTACTCTTCCAGCTTCGGCTGGGGAGCATCATCCGGCAGCTTAACATGCACCTGAATGATACGACGACTATCTGCCATTGCTACCTTGAATTGGTAACCATCAATGTCGATAGATTCGCCGCGAGCCGGCAGGTGGCCAAAGGCCTGCATTACCAGCCCGCCAATGGTATCCACTTCTTCATCGCTGAAGTGCGTGTCGAAGGCGTCGTTGAAGTCTTCGATGGAGGCCAGGGCGCGTACCGTCCAGGTATGGCGGCTCAGCTGGCGGAAATCGATATCTTCTTCTTCGTCGTACTCGTCTTCAATTTCCCCGACGATGAGCTCAAGGATATCCTCGATGGTCACCAGACCGGAGACGCCGCCGAATTCGTCAATAACGATCGCCATATGGTAGCGCTGTGAGCGAAACTCTTTCAGCATGCGGTCGACCCGCTTGCTTTCCGGAACGACAACCGCCGGCCGTAACACTTTTTCCATGCTGAAGGCTTCGGCGTCGCTGCGCATAAACGGCAGCAGATCCTTGGCCATCAGAATCCCTTCGATGTGATCTTTATCCTCACTGATGACCGGGAAGCGCGAGTGAGCGGATTCGATGATGACATCGAGGCACTCGTCCAGCGTCTGATTGCGTTTCAGGGTAATCATTTGTGAACGGGGGATCATAATGTCGCGGACCCGCTGGTCGGCGATATCCATTACCCCTTCGAGCATGTCACGCGTATCTTCATCGATAAGGTCGTTCTGCCCGGAATCACGGATCAGCGCCAGCAGTTCATCGCGGTTTTTCGGTTCCCCGTGAAAGAGCTGGCTGAGTAACAGGGAGAAAAATCCCTTTTTGCTGTTTACTGTGTCACTACTGTGTGAATTGTCGTCGCTCATGGCGTCGTTTGGGTTCTCATGTTGATTTAATGTCGCTCGTCGCGCGTAAACTCAGCGCCGGACGGCATGGGTTGCCTGACGTTCAGGCGGGTAAAATGCATGAACAGCGGCCGGATGAGGCGCGAGCGCCACGATCCGGCAGGGGGCTATTCAGCAATCTTCTCGGAAATGTACGGGTCCTCATAGCCCAGAGCAAGCATTATCTCTGTTTCGAGGCCTTCCATCTCTTCCGCTTCGTCATCTTCGATGTGATCGTAGCCCAGCAGATGCAGGCTGCCGTGCACCACCATATGCGCCCAGTGCGCCTCCAGCGGCTTCCCTTGCTCGCTGGCTTCCTGCTCCACCACCTGACGGCAAATGATCAGATCGCCGAGCAGCGGCATTTCAATTCCCGGCGGCGCTTCAAACGGGAAAGAGAGGACGTTGGTCGGCTTATCCTTGCCGCGATAGGTCAGGTTCAGCTCATGGCTTTCTGCAACGTCGACCAGACGAATCGTTAACTCTGACTCCTCCTGAAACGGCGGAATGACGGCGTCGACCCAGCGTTGAAAAAGGGCTTCGTCCGGCAGGCCGCTGGTCTCTTCGCAGGCCAGCTGTAAATCGAGGATCACCTGACTCATTTTTGCTCCTGTTCCTGGGCTTCGCGTTTGCGCTCGGCGGCCAGTTCTGCTTTACGTTTCTGGTCTGCGGCTTCCCATGCCTCATAGGCGTTCACGATGCGGGCGACCACCGGATGGCGGACCACGTCTTCGCTATGGAAGAAGTTAAAGCTGATCTCATCGACTTCCGCCAGCACTTCGATGGCGTGGCGCAGACCGGATTTGGTGCTGCGCGGCAGGTCAATCTGCGTGATATCGCCGGTGATCACCGCCTTGGAGTTAAAGCCGATGCGGGTCAGGAACATTTTCATCTGCTCGATGGTGGTGTTCTGGCTTTCATCAAGAATGATAAAGGCGTCATTCAGCGTCCGTCCGCGCATATAGGCCAGCGGGGCCACTTCGATGACGTTACGCTCAATCAGCTTTTCCACCTTCTCAAAGCCGAGCATCTCGAACAGCGCGTCGTACAGCGGGCGCAGATACGGGTCGACCTTCTGGCTCAGATCGCCGGGCAGGAAGCCGAGCTTTTCACCCGCTTCGACGGCCGGACGGGTCAGCAGAATGCGGCGGATCTCCTGACGCTCCAGCGCATCAACCGCCGCCGCCACCGCCAGATAGGTTTTCCCGGTACCCGCCGGACCCACGCCGAAGGTGATGTCGTGATCGAGGATATTGGCGATGTACTGCGCCTGGTTCGGCGTACGCGGTTTGATCACCCCGCGCTTGGTCTTGATATTGACGGCTTTTCCGTACTCCGGCACGCTCTCGGCGCTTTGCTCAAGCACGCGCGCCTCTTTGATCGCCAGATGGATCTGCTCTGGTTCAATATCCTGAATCTGACCGCGCATCGGCGCCGTGTCGACATACAGGCTGCGCAGAATATCGGCGGCGGCGTGTACGCAAAGGGCGCGTCCGGTCAGCTTAAAGTGATTGTCACGGCGGTTGATCTCAATGCCTAACCGACGCTCCAGCTGTTTGATGTTGTCGTCAAACGGGCCGCACAGGGCTAACAGGCGTGCGTTATCCGCTGGCTCCAGGGTAATTTCACGAGTGTCTATGTTCAAACTGTTCCTCTTTACGCAGGTGGCCGGACGCGGCGCGTGGCCGGCTAATCAGGAAATTATTTACGTCACAGGAAAATGGCGCAAGCATTGCTGTAGATATAGGGACGGAGAGAGGAATTACAAGGCCTGCCGGAACCGACAGGCCTGAAGGGATCACGGCTGATAGATACCCACGCCAAGATCGTTCTCTTTACGGGTGCGGGCAATCACTGATTCGGGGGATTCAGCGATACGCAGACCCATCTCCGCTTCGGTGCGCACGATTTTGCCGCGCAGCGAGTTGGTGTAAACATCGACGATTTCGACATCGACAAACTTGCCGACGAGGTCCGGGGTGCCTTCGAAATTGACCACCCGGTTGTTCTCCGTACGCCCGGAGAGCTCCATGATGTTCTTGCGCGACGTGCCTTCCACCAGGATGCGCTGTACCGTGCCGAGCATGCGACGGCTCCAGGCCATCGCCTGCTGGTTGATGCGCTCCTGCAGAATATACAGACGCTGTTTCTTGTCTGCATCCGGCACGTCGTCGACCATATCGGCCGCCGGGGTGCCCGGACGGGCGGAGAAGATAAAGCTGTAGCTCATATCGAAATTGACGTCGGCGATAAGCTTCATCGTCTTTTCGAAATCTTCCGTGGTTTCGCCGGGGAAGCCGACGATAAAGTCTGAGCTTATCTGAATATCCGGACGCGCTTCACGCAGCTTACGAATAATCGCTTTATACTCCAGCGCGGTATGGGTCCGTCCCATCAGGTTCAGCACGCGGTCGGAACCGCTCTGCACCGGCAAGTGCAGGAAGCTCACCAGCTCCGGCGTATCGCGATAGACGTCGATGATGTCGTCGGTAAATTCGATCGGATGGCTGGTGGTGAAGCGAATGCGGTCGATGCCGTCGATAGCGGCCACCAGGCGCAGCAGATCGGCAAAGCTGCCGGTGGTGCCGTCGTAGTTCTCACCGCGCCAGGCGTTCACGTTCTGGCCCAGCAGGTTGACTTCACGCACGCCCTGCGCCGCCAGTTGGGCGATTTCAAACAGGATATCGTCGCACGGGCGGCTGACTTCTTCACCGCGGGTGTAGGGCACCACGCAGTAGGTGCAGTATTTGTTGCAGCCTTCCATAATCGAGACAAAGGCGGTAGGGCCTTCGGCGCGCGGTTCTGGCAGGCGATCGAATTTTTCAATTTCCGGGAAGCTGATATCAACCACCGGGCTGCGGTTGCCGCGCACAGAGTTAATCATCTCCGGCAGGCGGTGCAGGGTTTGCGGCCCGAAAATAATATCGACATAGTGCGCGCGCTGACGAATATGGTCGCCTTCCTGGGAGGCCACGCAGCCGCCAACGCCAATAATCAGGTCCGGGTTCTTCTCTTTCAGCAGCTTCCAGCGTCCAAGCTGATGGAAAACTTTTTCCTGGGCCTTCTCACGAATTGAGCAGGTATTGAGCAACAGCACATCTGCTTCTTCCGCCACTTCGGTCAGTTGATACCCATGTGTCGCATCCAGCAGATCGGCCATCTTTGATGAATCATACTCGTTCATCTGACAGCCCCAGGTTTTAATATGGAGTTTTTTTGTCATTGACTTGCTCATGCTCAGTAATAGATATCCAAAACGCGGGGATATATACAGGGTGAATTTCGCATTCCAGGGCGCGTATTGTAATGCTTTGGTCGCCCCCTGACCAGTGCGAGCGTTATCACCGCAAGAGGGCGAAAAATCCGGTAAACTTAACGGATTCTGCTTTAAGGATAATAGCCATGACAATTCACGCAACAGATGTCGCCATCGTGGGCGGCGGCATGGTCGGCGGCGCCCTGGCGTTAGGGCTGGCGCAACAGGGATTTACCGTGACGGTGCTTGAGAAAACGGCGCCCCCGGCTTTCGATCCGGCATCCGCCCCGGATGTGCGGATCTCGGCGATCAGCGCGGCCTCGGTCGGCCTGCTGAAAAGCCTTGACGTCTGGGATGCCGTGCGGGCGATGCGCGTCCACGCTTACCGTCGTCTGGAGACCTGGGAGTGGGAGAGCGCGCACGTCGCCTTTGACGCCGCAGAGCTCAAGCTCCCAGAGCTGGGCTATATGGTTGAGAACAAGGTCCTGCAGTGGGGCCTGTGGCAAGCGCTGGCGGCGCACGAAGGGGTTACCCTCCGCGTTGGCGGCGAACTGGAGGCGATGCAGCGCGGCGAGGCGCAGACGGCGCTGCGTTTACGCGAGGGGGAGACGATCCACGCCCGGCTGGTTATCGGCGCCGACGGCGCCAGCTCTCAGGTGCGGGAGATGGCCGGCATCGGCGTGCATGCCTGGCAATATCAGCAGTCCTGTATGCTCATCAGCGTCCAATGCGCCGACGATCCCGGCGACAGCACCTGGCAGCAGTTTACCCCCAGCGGACCGCGCGCCTTCCTGCCGCTGTTCGACAACTGGGCCTCGCTGGTGTGGTATGACGCCCCGGCGCGGATCCGTCAGCTACAGGGCATGTCCATGCCCCAGCTTCAGCAGGAGATCGCCCGCCATTTCCCGGCGCGTCTCGGACGGGTGACGCCGCGGGCGGCCGGCGCCTTCCCGCTCACCCGGCGTCATGCGCTGCAGTATGTTCAGCCCGGTCTGGCGCTGGTGGGCGATGCGGCGCACACCATTCATCCGCTGGCGGGGCAGGGGGTTAACCTTGGCTATCGCGATGTCGACGCCCTGCTGGAGATCCTGGCGCAAGCGCGCGGCCGAGGCGAAGAGTGGGCCAGCCTGCCGGTGCTCAAGCGCTACCAGGCGCGGCGGCGGGCGGATAATTTTATTATGCAGTCGGGGATGGATCTGTTTTACGCCGGATTCAGCAATGACCTGGCGCCGGTGCGGATGCTGCGTAATATTGGCCTGATGGCGGCCGAACGCGCCGGGGTGCTGAAGCGTCAGGCGCTGAAGTATGCGTTAGGCTTGTAACTCCGGCTTCCCGGGCGGGGGCGTAGTGGAAAGCGCCTGCCCGGCAGTCAGTGACGCGCCAGGATGGCTATACGCCAATAGCAAAAAAGCCCACCGAGGTGGGCTTTTTTGCATTTAAGTGGCTGGGGTACGAGGATTCGAACCTCGGAATGCCGGAATCAGAATCCGGTGCCTTACCGCTTGGCGATACCCCAATTGTCTGTTGCGCCTGACCGTCATTATCACGGTTTAAGAGCAACAGTGCGTTCATTGCTGAACGACTTTTTAATTTGGCTGGGGTACGAGGATTCGAACCTCGGAATGCCGGAATCAGAATCCGGTGCCTTACCGCTTGGCGATACCCCAACAAATTGTTTGCGGATTTATCGATGTGTATCGATACGTCCCGAATATGGTGGCTACGACGGGATTCGAACCTGTGACCCCATCATTATGAGTGATGTGCTCTAACCAGCTGAGCTACGTAGCCAAATTGTCTTACTGTTTCTTCGATGGCTGGGGTACCTGGATTCGAACCAGGGAATGCCGGTATCAAAAACCGGTGCCTTACCGCTTGGCGATACCCCAATACCGTCGCGGTGACCCGCAAATATCGAAGAAATATGGCTGGGGTACCTGGATTCGAACCAGGGAATGCCGGTATCAAAAACCGGTGCCTTACCGCTTGGCGATACCCCATCCGTACAACGCTGACTGGTGAATGGTGCGGGAGGCGAGACTTGAACTCGCACACCTTGCGGCGCCAGAACCTAAATCTGGTGCGTCTACCAATTTCGCCACTCCCGCAAAAAAAGATGGTGGCTACGACGGGATTCGAACCTGTGACCCCATCATTATGAGTGATGTGCTCTAACCAGCTGAGCTACGTAGCCATCTTTTTTTCGCGTAACCTTATCGGCGTTGCGGGGCGCATTATGCGTATTGGGCCTGCGAGCGTCAACCTCTTTTTCAAGGAAAATCGTTGTAATGTGACTGTTTGGTTAGGTTGCGAACAGCTCGCTGCAATAATCGGCAATTATTGGTTATTTATCGTTTTTCAGCGGCATAATTCCCGCAAAAAGAAAACGGACCCCGGAGGGTCCGTTTCGCGTATCAACGCCTGTCAGGGCTTATTTATAGGCCGACTGGTGGACGCCTACCGCGCGGCCTGACGGATCGTTCATGGTTTTGAATGCTTCATCCCACTCAATGGCTTTAGCAGAAGAGCAGGCCACCGACGGACCGCCAGGAACACACTCCGCCGCGCTTGGCAGCGGGAACAGCTCTTCGAAGATCTCGCGGTACAGATAGCCTTCTTTGGAGGTCGGCGTGTTGTACGGGAAGCGGAAGCTTGCGGTTTCCAGCTGCTGGTCGCTGATCTGTTTCGCGGCCACTTCTTTCAGCGTATCGATCCAGCTGTAGCCGACGCCGTCAGAGAACTGCTCCTTCTGGCGCCAGGCAACGCTGGCCGGCAGATAGGATTCAAAGCATTCGCGCAGCACGTGTTTTTCCATTTTGCCGTTGCCGCACATCTTATCCTGCGGGTTGATGCGCATCGCCACGTCGAGGAACTTCTTGTCAAGGAACGGCACGCGGGCTTCCACGCCCCAGGCGGACATCGCTTTGTTGGCGCGGGCGCAGTCAAACATATGCAGCGCCTGCAGCTTACGTACCGTCTCTTCGTGCAGTTCTTTGGCGTTCGGCGCCTTATGGAAGTAGAGGTAGCCGCCGAACACTTCGTCCGAGCCTTCGCCGGAAAGCACCATTTTGATGCCCATGGCTTTAATTTTCCGCGACATCAGGTACATCGGCGTCGAAGCGCGAATAGTGGTCACATCGTAGGTTTCGATGTGATAGATAACGTCGCGGATCGCATCCAGCCCTTCCTGGACGGTAAAGTGAATTTCATGGTGCACGGTGCCAAGGTGGTTAGCCACTTCCTGCGCCGCTTTCAGGTCAGGAGAGCCTTCCAGACCGACCGCGAAGGAGTGCAGCTGCGGCCACCAGGCTTCGCTACGCTCCTGATCTTCAACGCGACGGGCGGCAAATTTCTTGGTGATGGCGGAGATGACCGAAGAATCAAGGCCGCCGGAGAGCAGCACGCCGTAGGGGACGTCGGACATCAGGTGGCTTTTCACCGACTCTTCCAGCGCCTGGCGCAGCTCGTTCTTATCGGTAACGTTGTCTTTTACCGCGTCGTAATCGAACCAGTCGCGCTGATAGTACTGGCGAATTTCACCGTCTTTGCTCCACAGGTAGCTACCCGCCGGGAACTCTTTAATGGTGCGGCACACCGGCACCAGGGCTTTCATTTCAGAGGCGACATAGAAGTTGCCGTGTTCGTCATGGCCCATATACAGCGGGATAATGCCGATATGGTCGCGGCCAATTAAGTACGCGTCTTTTTCGCTGTCGTACAGGGCGAAGGCGAACATCCCCTGCAGGTCGTCGAGGAACGCCGGGCCTTTTTCCTGATACAGCGCGAGGATCACTTCGCAGTCGGAGCCGGTCTGGAACTGATAGCGGTCGCCATATTCCGCGCGCAGCGCCTGATGGTTGTAGATTTCTCCGTTAACGGCCAGCGCATGGGTTTTTTCGGCGTTGTACAGCGGCTGAGCGCCGGCGTTGACATCGACAATCGACAGGCGCTCGTGCGCCAGAATCGCTTTGTCGCTGGCATACACGCCAGACCAGTCCGGACCGCGATGGCGCATCAGGCGGGAAAGCTCCAGCGCCTTTTTACGCAGCTCACCTGCGTCAGTTTTAATATCCAGTACGCCAAAAATAGAACACATAGCCTTCTCCATTACCCTGTCGTGTTTGATGTTGTGCTGGCTTCGTCTCGTGGCGAAGCCTGAGTGCGTGCTTAAGAAAATGCCGTAAAGGGGGAGCAGGCGCAAGGGTTTTACGGCCGGAAAAAGAAAAAACGCAACTGCGATTGTTGAATAGTAAAAAAAGAATATCTTTTGAACGGCTTCATTGAAGAATACGCAATTTTAAGCCGTTTTTATTAGATATGGTACTTTTGGCAGGCGTCAAAAATGAACAACCACGTCCTGAGACGTGGCTGACATTAGAAAATATCGATTTCCGCGACGGAGGGGTAGATCCACGACGGGCGGAACGGCATGCTGTCGATGTCGTCGAGGGTTGAGACTCCGGAGAGCACCAGAATGGTCTCCAGCCCCGCCTGGAAGCCAGCCAGAATGTCGGTGCGCAGATTGTCGCCGACAATCACCGTCTGTTCGGAGTGGGCCTGCATTTTGTTCAGCGCTGAGCGGATGATCCACGGGCTGGGTTTACCGACGTAAAACGGCTTACGGCCGGAGATCTTCTCGATCCCGGCGCACAGGGCGCCGCAGGCCGGGTAGAAGCCGCGACCGTGAGTATCCGGGTTAGTGGCAATGAAGCGGGCGCCATTGGCGACAAAGAAGGCCGCCTTATGCATCATCTCCCAGTTAAAGGACCGGGTTTCCCCGACGATGACAAAATCCGGGTTGACGTCGGTAATGGTAAAGCCGGCTTTGTACAGCTCGTGGATCAGCGCCCCTTCACCCACCACATAGGCTTTCTTACCTTCCTGGCGGCGCAGAAAATCGGCCGTCGCCATCGCCGAGGTGTAGAAGGCGCTATCCGGAACCTCAATCCCGGCGGTGGCGAAACGGTTCGCCAGATCCTGGCCGGTTTGCGACGGGTAGTTGGTCAGCATCACCAGCGGCATGCCTTTCTCGAGGATGCGCTTGATAAACTCGGCAGCGCCGGGAACGGCGACGTTATCGTGCATCAGCACACCGTCAATATCACAAATTATGTTTTGAATGGTCATGGTGGGTCCAGAATCATTATCAAAGACGAAACTATACGCGTCATTGATGAGGTTTCACACCTCTGACGGGCGATGCCCGCCAACGACAGAGCGACGCGCTTATCAATAAAGGGGGGCGGTTAGCTCTCAAGCAAGCGCTGCAGCAGCGTGCCATTGAGCATGGCGCGTTTGACCAGCGCGAAGGCGCCAATCGCTGAGCGATGATCGAGGGTGGAGCGCACCACAGGCAGGTTCTTACGAAACGCCTTCAGCGCCTGGGCGTTAATGCAGCCCTCAATGGCCGGGAGCAGCACTTTCTCGGCTTCCACAATTTCGCCGGCGATGACGATTTTTTGTGGATTGAACAGGTTGATGGCGATGGCGATCGTTTTTCCGAGGTGACGCCCTACGTACTCGACCACTTCGCAGGCCAGGGCATCGCCTTTGTTGGCCGCTTTGCAGATGGTTTTGATGGTGCAGTCATCGAGGGTCAGACGGCTCTGATAGCCCTGCTCCAGCAGGTGGCGAACGCGATGTTCGATGGCGGCATTAGCTGCGACGGTCTCCAGACAGCCAAAGTTGCCGCAGTGGCAGCGCTCGCCCAGCGGGTCGACCTGAATATGGCCGATTTCGCCGACGTTGCCGTTACGGCCGATAAAAATGCGTCCGTTGGAGATGATCCCTGCCCCGGTGCCGCGGTGCACGCGCACCAGAATGGAGTCTTCGCAATCCTGGCTTGCGCCAAAATAGTGCTCGGCCAGCGCCAGGCTGCGGATATCGTGTCCGACAAAGCAGGTAACGTTGAAGCGTTTTTCCAGCGCCCCGACCAGGCCCCAGTTTTCCACCGCAATGTGCGGCATATAGCGGATCACCCCGCTTTCCGGATCCACCAGCCCCGGCAGGATCACCGAGATGGCGATCAGCTCGCGAATTTTGCGCTGACAGTTTTCAATAAAAGTGGCGATGATATTCAGCAGGGCGTGTTCCAGCGTTTCCTGGGTGCGCTCGGGCAGCGGGAAATGCTCCTCTTCCAGGGTCTTGCTGCTTAAATCATAGAGGGTGAGAGTGGCGTCATAGCGGCCAAGGCGCACGCCAATGGCGTTGAAGTTGCGCGTCTCCGCAATGATGGAGATGGCGCGGCGCCCCCCGGTGGAGGCCTGCTGATCGACTTCTTTGATCAGGCCGCGCTCAATAAGCTGACGCGTGATTTTGGTCACGCTGGCAGGGGCAAGCTGGCTTTGTTCCGCGATCTGAATGCGCGAGATAGGCCCATGCTGGTCAATCAGGCGGTACACGGCCGCGCTGTTCAGTTGTTTTACGAGGTCAACGTTACCAATTTGAGCTTGTCCGCCTGCTGTCATACTTTTACTTACTCAGTGACGACCTCGTTACCATTAACGATGGTCTTGGTGATTTTATAATCGCGTGTAAAGGCGGTCAGGTTAGCGACCATACCCGGCGCAATACTGCCGAGCTGCTTGTCCACACCAATGGCGCGCGCGGGATAGAGCGTCGCCATGCGCAATACTTCGTCCAGCGCCACACCGCAATGCTCAACCAGATTACGCACCCCTTCAATCATGGTCAGGGAAGATCCGCTGAGGGTGCCGTTTTCATCTACGCACAGCCCGTTGCGGTAGTATATTGTTTTCCCGGCAAAAATGAACTGGTCAATATTCGCCCCCGCCGGCGCGGTGGCGTCGGTGACCAGGCACAGTTTGTCGCCTTTCAGGCGCTTGGCGTTGCGCACGTTGGCGTAATCGACGTGCATCCCGTCGACAATAATACCGCAGTAGACATCCGGCTCGTCAAAAATCGCCCCGGCCAGACCCGGTTCGCGGCCAGTAATGTACGGCATTGCATTATACAGGTGGGTGGCGAAGGTAATGCCTGCGCGGAAGCCCACTTTCGCCTCTTTCAGCGTGGCGTTGGAGTGGCCCGCGGAGACGACGATCCCGGCGGCGACCAGTTTGCGGATCACTTCCGGCTCAACGCGCTCAGGGGCGAGGGTTACTTTGGTGATCACATCGGCGTTGTCGCACAGGAAATCGACCAGCGCCGCGTCCGGTTTACGCACATAGTCCGGGTTGTGGGTGCCTTTCTTGACGATATTCAGCCACGGTCCTTCAAGATGCAGACCCAGCGCCTGGTTCGGGTGCTTTTGCAGGTATTCGCGCATCACGCGCACGCCTTGCTTCATCAGATCGTCGCTGGAGGTAATCAGCGTCGGCAGGAAGCTGGTGCAGCCTGAGCGTTCGTTGGCCTTCTGCATGATCTCCAGCGTGTCGACAGTGACCGCGTCAGGGCTGTCGTTAAACTGTACGCCGCCGCAGCCGTTGAGCTGGACGTCGATAAAACCGGGGGCGAGGATGGCGCCGTTGACTGAGCGCTGCTCGATGTCAGACGGCAAATCTGCCAGCGGACAAAGACGTTCGATAAGGCCATTAGCGATAACAACCGCATGGTCATCAAGAATTTCATGACCGGTATAAACCCGGCCCTGGGTTAATGCATACATTACGACCCCCGGTATATACGCCTCATCAGGCCCGGGTACGTTCGTTTGCCGCCGGCATGATGATGCATACAAAGAAAAAGATGGTCCCGCGCAAATCGCGGGACACGACTACATTACAGACCTTTAATATTTTCAGCTTCTAATTCGTTGAAATATTTCAGTGTCTTCACTTTCAGCTCCATGGTAGACGGTTCGTCACAGACGATCACCGCCTTCGGATGCAGCTGCAGACAGGTAATGGTCCACATGTGGTTGACGTTACCTTCTACCGCCGCCTGCAGCGCCAGCGCTTTCTGATGGCCCAGCACCAGAATCATTACCTCTTCTGCGTCCAGCAGGGTGCCCACGCCGACGGTTAGCGCATATTTCGGCACCAGATCCACGTCGCCGTCGAAGAAGCGGGAGTTCGCCACGCGGGTTTCATGGGTCAGGGTCTTAATACGGGTACGAGACGCCAAAGAGGAGGCCGGTTCGTTAAACGCGATGTGACCATCGTTGCCCACGCCGCCCATGAACAGGTGGATTTTACCGTAGGAACGAATTTTTTCTTCATAGCGACGGCATTCCGCATTGATGTCCGGCGCGTTACCATTCAGCAAGTTGATATTTTCTGCCGGAATATCAACGTGGTCAAAGAAATTACGGTGCATGAAGCTATGATAGCTTTCCGGATGCTCTTTCGGCAGGCCAACGTATTCATCCATGTTGAAGGTGACGACGTGTTTGAAGCTAACCTGGCCTGCTTTATGCATTTCAACCAGCGCCTTGTAGGCGGTGAGTGGGGTGCCGCCGGTCGGCAGTCCCAGGACGAACGGACGGTCCGCGGTTGGTTTAAATGCATTAATGCGGTTAACGATATGGCGGGCAGCCCATTTACCGACCTGCTCAGCGGTTACCAGGGGGATCAGTCTCATTCTTCACCTCTATAGTTAAAGTAGATTCTGGCGGATTGGCGCCAGCACTCTGAGGAGAGTATTGCAGCAACTGCGCCGACCGGGGTCAATCCGTGTTGATTTTTTGAATGATAAAATAAGTTTTCGATGTTAGCCAGTGTAAGGGAGGGGGGAATACGATATTTGGTGATAATTATCACAAAAAATACCCATTTAATTTGCGATACGAATTAATTTTTCACACACTTTGCCGGTAAGTGATAAAACCGACCTTGTTACACAATAAAAAAGTGGCTTTGAAAATGAGCCTCATCGGGGTCTCATAGGGGGAATAAGATGAATATTTTAGGTTTCTTTCAGCGGCTGGGTAGGGCGTTACAGCTCCCTATCGCAGTGCTGCCGGTCGCAGCATTGCTGCTGCGTTTCGGGCAACCAGACCTGTTGAATGTACCCTTCATCGCGCAAGCGGGTGGGGCTATCTTCGACAACCTGGCGCTGATCTTTGCTATCGGTGTGGCGTCAAGCTGGTCCAAGGATAACGCCGGTTCTGCGGCGCTGGCCGGGGCAGTAGGTTATTTCGTGATGACCAAAGCGATGGTCACCATCAATCCGGAAATTAACATGGGCGTACTGGCCGGTATCATTACCGGTCTGGTAGCAGGGGCGGTGTACAACCGCTGGGCCGGCATCAAGCTGCCGGACTTCCTGAGCTTCTTCGGCGGCAAACGCTTCGTGCCGATCGCCACCGGCTTCTTCTGTCTGATTCTCGCGGCGATCTTCGGCTACGTCTGGCCGCCGGTGCAGCACGCTATCCATGCGGGCGGCGAGTGGATCGTTTCCGCAGGGGCATTGGGTTCCGGTATCTTCGGTTTTATCAACCGTCTGCTGATCCCGACCGGCCTGCATCAGGTGCTGAACACCATCGCCTGGTTCCAGATTGGTGAGTTTACTAACGCCGCAGGCGCCGTGTTCCACGGCGACATCAACCGCTTCTACGCCGGCGACGGCACCGCGGGGATGTTCATGTCCGGCTTCTTCCCAATCATGATGTTTGGTCTGCCGGGCGCGGCGCTGGCGATGTATCTGGCCGCTCCGAAAGCGCGTCGTCCAATGGTGGGCGGTATGCTGCTGTCTGTTGCCATCACCGCGTTCCTGACCGGGGTAACCGAGCCGCTGGAATTCCTGTTCATGTTCCTGGCTCCGCTGCTGTACCTCCTGCACGCGGTACTGACCGGTATCAGTCTGTTCATCGCAACGGCGCTGGGCATTCATGCGGGCTTCTCCTTCTCCGCCGGCGCCATTGACTACGTGCTGATGTACAGCCTGCCGGCCGCCAGCAAAAACGTCTGGATGCTGCTGGTGATGGGCGTGGTCTTCTTCTTCGTCTACTTCCTGCTGTTCAGCGCGGTGATCCGCATGTTCAACCTGAAAACACCGGGTCGTGAAGACAAAGCCGCTGACGTGGTAACGGAAGAAGCTAACAGCAACACTGAAGAAGGCCTGACCCAGCTGGCGACCAGCTATATCGCCGCGGTGGGCGGAACGGACAACCTGAAAGCGATTGACGCCTGTATCACCCGTCTGCGTCTGACCGTGGGCGATTCGGCGAAAGTGAACGACGCCGCCTGTAAACGTCTCGGCGCATCCGGGGTGGTGAAACTGAATAAGCAAACCATCCAGGTTATCGTCGGCGCGAAGGCAGAGTCTATCGGCGATGAGATGAAAAAAGTGGTTGCCCGCGGCCCGGTAGCGGCAGCGGCAACCGCACCGGCTGGCAACGTCGCCACCGCAGCGCCAGCGGCTAAACCGCAGGCGGTAGCGAACGCGAAGACCGTTGAGTCGCTGGTTTCGCCGATTACCGGTGACGTGGTGGCGCTCGAACAGGTGCCGGACGAAGCCTTCGCCAGCAAAGCCGTCGGCGACGGTATCGCGGTGAAACCGACCAGCAACATCGTTGTCGCGCCAGCGGCGGGTACTGTGGTGAAAATTTTCAACACTAACCACGCGTTTTGCCTCGAAACCAACAACGGTGCGGAAATCGTCGTCCACATGGGTATCGACACCGTGGCGCTGGAAGGCAAGGGCTTCAAGCGTCTGGTTGAAGAGGGCACGGACGTGAAGGCGGGCGAGCCGATTCTGGAAATGGATCTGGACTTCCTCAACGCCAACGCGCGCTCGATGATTAGCCCGGTCGTCTGCAGCAATAGCGATGACTACAGCGCGCTGGTGATACTGGCGAGCGGTAAGGTCGTAGCCGGCCAGACGCCGCTGTATGAGATTAAAGGCAAGTAAGGCTCCTGAGTCGAGTTTATGCCTCAGCGGCGAAGGGAAACCTTCGCCGCTTTTTTTTCCAGCAATCGGCCCCATAATCCTCTTCTGATACCTATTTTACGTAACTAATAGTTGTCACTACGCCCTGCTTGTAAGATCATGTGCCGTTATACGTTGTTTACGCTTTGAGGAACCCGTGATGAGTGAGGCAGAAGCCCGCCCGACTAACTTTATCCGTCAGATCATTGATGAAGATCTGGCTACCGGTAAGCACACCACCGTTCACACCCGCTTCCCGCCGGAGCCGAACGGTTATCTGCACATTGGCCATGCGAAATCCATCTGCCTGAACTTCGGCATCGCCCAGGATTATCAGGGCCAATGCAACCTGCGTTTCGATGACACCAACCCGGTGAAAGAAGATATCGAATACGTGGAGTCGATTAAAAACGACGTGCAGTGGTTAGGTTTCCACTGGTCCGGGGACGTTTGCTACTCGTCTGATTACTTTGATCAGCTGCATCAGTATGCGGTTGAGCTGATCAACAAGGGCCTGGCCTACGTTGATGAACTCTCTCCTGATGAGATCCGCGAATACCGCGGCACCCTGAAAGCGCCGGGTAAAAACAGCCCGTATCGCGACCGCAGCGTGGAAGAAAACCTGGCGCTGTTCGAAAAAATGCGCAGCGGCGGCTTCGAAGAGGGCAAGGCCTGCCTGCGCGCGAAGATCGATATGGCGTCGCCGTTCATCGTGATGCGCGATCCGGTGCTGTACCGCATTAAGTTCGCTGAGCATCATCAGACCGGCAACAAGTGGTGCATCTACCCGATGTACGACTTCACCCACTGCATCAGCGATGCGCTGGAAGGCATTACCCACTCGCTGTGTACCCTGGAGTTCCAGGACAACCGTCGTCTGTACGACTGGGTGCTGGACAACATCAGCATCCCGGTGCACCCGCGCCAGTACGAATTCTCGCGCCTGAATCTCGAATACACCGTGATGTCCAAGCGTAAGCTGAACCAGCTGGTGACTGAGAAGCACGTGGAAGGCTGGGACGATCCGCGGATGCCGACCATCTCCGGTCTGCGTCGTCGCGGCTACACCGCCGAATCCATCCGCGAATTCTGCAAGCGTATCGGCGTGACCAAGCAGGACAACACCATTGAGATGGCGTCGCTGGAGTCCTGCATTCGCGAAGATCTCAACGAAAACGCGCCGCGCGCGATGGCGGTGATCGATCCGGTGAAACTGGTTATTGAGAACTATCCGCAGGGCGAAAGCGAAATGGTGGCGATGCCGAACCATCCGAACAAGCCGGAGATGGGCAGCCGCGAAGTGCCGTTCAGCGCGGAAATCTGGATCGACCGCGCGGACTTCCGTGAAGAAGCCAACAAGCAGTACAAGCGTCTGGTGCTGGGCAAAGAAGTACGTCTGCGCAACGCCTACGTCATCAAAGCGGAACGCGTGGAGAAAGATGCCGAAGGCAATATCACTACTATCTTCTGCACCTACGATGCCGACACCCTGAGCAAAGATCCGGCTGACGGCCGCAAGGTCAAAGGCGTGATCCACTGGGTGAGCGCGGCGCATGCGCTGCCGGTAGAGATCCGTCTCTACGATCGCCTGTTCAGCGTACCAAACCCGGGCGCAGCGGAGGATTTCCTCGCGGTGATCAATCCGGAATCGCTGGTGATCAAACAGGGTTACGCGGAGCCGAGCCTGGCGCAGGCGGAAGCCGGTAAAGCTTACCAGTTTGAGCGTGAAGGTTACTTCTGCCTCGACAGCCGCTATGCAACCGCAACCAGTCTGGTGTTTAACCGCACCGTCGGTCTGCGCGATACCTGGGCGAAAGCGGGCGAATAACATTTTCCCTACCGTCAAAGCGCCGCTCTCTGCGGCGCTTTTTTTTGTTTCAGAATCAGCCAATTACTCTTTTAATTTTCGCGAAGCGAATTAATTCTGTTTCGCTCCGGAAATAAATAACGCTTCTGATGTTTCCTGTCTCATATAAAAAACCAATGTAATCGCTTTCAGTCTTCGCATTTTTCCCTGATTTAGCAATGACTTCCATGATAAAATCATCAGAGATAAGACTGTAACAAAACGACATAAATTATGTGCGCTTTGTCATAATCTTAAGCTTTGCCTCACGAAAAACATTGATAATTCGCGTCACGAAAAATAGTCTATCTACAGTGGTTTCGCGGCCTTTTTCGCCGCCCCACATTTTTCAGTTTTATTTATTTTTTTAGCGAATGACCCCTGGTCTTCGCCTTTTAAAACGTCAAAGAGGATATGCACATGCGTACGTTTAGTGGCAAACGTAGTACGCTGGCGCTGGCTATTGCCGCCGTCACCGCGATGTCGGGCTGGGTTGTGATTCCGCAGGCCAGCGCAGCAGGCTTTATCGATGATTCTACTTTAACCGGCGGTATCTATTACTGGCAGCGTGAGCGTGACCGTAAAGATGTGACCGACGGCGATAAATACAAAACCAACCTTTCCCACTCCACCTGGAACGCCAACCTGGACTTCCAGTCCGGCTATGCCGCCGATATGTTTGGCCTTGATATTGCGGCGTTTACCGCGATTGAAATGGCGGAGAACGGCGACAGCGGCCACCCGAACGAAATCGCCTTCTCGTCGCGCAACAAAGCCTATGATGAAGACTACTCCGGCGATAAGAGCGGCATCAGCCTGTATAAAGCCGCCGCGAAATTCAAATACGGTCCGGCGTGGGCGCGCGCGGGCTACATCCAGCCAACCGGTCAGACCCTGCTGGCGCCGCACTGGAGCTTCATGCCGGGGACCTATCAGGGGGCGGAAGCCGGGGCCAACTTCGACTATGGCACCGCGGGCGCGTTAAGTTTTTCCTACATGTGGACGAACGAGTATAAAGCGCCATGGCATATCGAAATGGATGATTTCTACCAGAACGATAAGAAGACCAAAGTTGATTATCTTCACTCCGTCGGCGCCAAATATGATTTCAAAAACGACCTGGTGCTGGAGGCGGCATTTGGTCAGGCTCAGGGCTATATCGATCAGTACTTTGCTAAAGCCAGCTACAAGTTTGACGTCGCCGGCGCACCGTTGAGCACCAGCTACCAGTTCTACGGCACTCGCGATAAGGTCAGCAACGGCGGGGTCAACGACATCTATGACGGCACCGCATGGCTGCAGGCGTTAACCTTTGGCTATAAAGTGGCGGATGTGCTGGATCTGCGTCTGGAAGGGACCTGGGTGAAGGCCGATGGCCAACAGGGCTACTTCCTGCAGCGTATGACCCCGACCTACGCCTCCTCCAACGGTCGTCTCGATATCTGGTGGGATAACCGTTCCGACTTCAATGCCAACGGTGAAAAAGCGGTCTTCTTCGGCGCGATGTATGACATGAAAAACTGGGATATGCCGGGCTGGGCGTTTGGCGCGTCTTATGTGTACGCCTGGGATGCGAAGCCTGGCAGAATGGCTTCTCCGGATGCGTACTATGACCCTGACTATCGCCTGAAAGAGTCGGCCTATAGCCTCGATGCCATGTATACCGTGCAGGAAGGCCGGGCGAAGGGCACGCTGTTTAAACTGCACTTTACCCAGTACGACAACCATTCCGATATTCCGAGCTGGAGCGGCGGCTACGGCAATATCTTCCAGGATGAGCGCGACGTGAAGTTCATGGTTATCGCCCCGTTCACCATTTTCTGATGCCTGCGCGGCGGGCGTGAGCCTGCCGCACCTCTGGGAGAACGACTATGAAAAAAATGCTGCTTATTGCCATAATGGCATCGGCTCTGGTGGCCTGCACCACGTCCCCGGCCCCGAAAGAAGACACCAAACTGAAAGATGCCTATAGCGCCTGTATTAATACGGCGGAAGGCAATCCGGACAAGATTGAAGCCTGCCAGAGCGTACTGAATGTCCTGAAAGAGGATAAACAGCACCAGCAGTTTGCTAACCAGGAGAGCGTCCGGGTGCTGGATTACCAACAGTGTATCCAGGCTACCCGCACCGGCAACGATCAGGCGGTAAAAGCGCGCTGCGACCAGATCTGGAAAGAGATCCGCAGCAATAATTCGACCCATTAAGCCAGACGGCAGCGGCAAACGGGCGGAGCATATCTCCGCCCGTTTGCTTTTTTAGCGCTGACTCTCCGCCGGCTGATAGCCGCGACTCAGGCGCACAAACAGCAGCGCGGTGGCGATGAACCCGCACAGCGCAGCGCACATTAGCCACCATCCCGGCGCGCTTTTATCGCCGGTAAGCTCGACCAGGGCAGTGGAGATAGCCGGCGTCAGGCCGCCGAAGATGGCGGTGGCGAGGCTGAAGGCAAGCGAAAAGCCCACGGTGCGGACGTAAACCGGCATCACTTCGGTGAGCGCCGCCACCATCGCGCCGTTATACATGCCAAAGAAGAATGAGAACCACAGCAGGACCAGCGTCATGCGGGTGAAATCCGGCGCGGCGGTGAGCCAGTGCATCACCGGCCAGGTGGTGAGCAGCGCCAGCACGGTAATTCCCATCAGCACCGGGCGACGACCGATCCGGTCAGAGATGGCTCCGCCAATCGGCAACCAGATAAAGTTGGAGATGCCCACCAGCATGGTTACCAGCAGGCTGTCGCGGGCGCTGAGGTGCAACACCGCTCTGCCGTAGGTTGGTGTATAGACGGTAATAAAGTAAAACGTGGTGGTGGTCATCGCCACCAGCAGGGTCCCCGCGGTAATAATGCGCCAGTTCCTGGCGATGGTGGTCAGGATCTCTTTGGTATCCGGGCGATGTTTACGCTGCAGGAATTCCTCGGTTTCCTGCAGTGAGCGGCGCAGCACGAAAATCAGCGGAATGATCAGGCAGCCAATAAAGAAGGGGATGCGCCAGCCCCAGGCGGCGATCTCCTCATGTTCCAGCGTGGCGTTCAGCGCATAGCCGATCAGCGCCGCCATGATGATAGCCACCTGCTGGCTGGCGGACTGCCAGCTGGTATAGAAGCCTTTATTGCCCGGCGTGGCGATTTCAGAGAGATAGACCGACACTCCGCCAAGCTCGACGCCCGCCGAGAACCCCTGCAGCAGACGGCCCACTAACACGAGGATCGGCGCCAGCACACCGATAGTCTGATAGCCAGGGACCAGGGCGATGAGTAGCGTCCCGCAGCCCATGATCGCCAGGGTGACCATCAGCCCTTTGCGGCGACCGATTCTGTCGATATAGGCGCCGAGCACCACCGCGCCGATGGGACGCATCAGGAAGCCCGAGCCAAATACCGCAAAGGTGAGCATCAGCGCCGCGAACTCGCTCTCCGCCGGAAAGAAGGTGCGGGCGATATAGGTGGCGTAAAAGCCAAACAGGAAGAAGTCGAACTGTTCGAGAAAATTACCGCTGGTCACGCGGAGGATAGCGCCGACGGTGCCGGCGCGGGTGGGTTGTTGGGTCATAGGGGGTGCTCTCCATTGTCTTTATCTTGTTGTTATCGGGTGCAGAGGGGGTAGGTCAGTCGCCGGCGACGCCCACCTGTTTTCCGCGGCGTTTCTCAATCGCCCACTTGAGTAACGCCGCACAGCGATAAAATCCGTGGGCAAATTTTCCATACGGCAGGGTTAAGAACAGGGCCATCACCACCCCGAGGTGGATGGCGAGCAGGATGCCCATCCACGAGGTATCCCGCCCCGCCAACAGCGCCAGGCCAGTGAAGCTGGTCAGCAGCAGCAGCAGAATAAATCCGCGATCCATCGGCTTCTGCCGCGCGTCGCCGTGCAGCGGCGAGCGGCGCAGGTTCAGCCACAGTAGGCCCGCCGGGCCGACCAGCAGGCCGATGCCGCCGAGGGTGCCGAGCAGCACCGGCAGGCTGAAGAACGGGTAGGGGGCTTCCCGGCCGGCGATATAGTGATAGCCCGTGGCCACCACGGTGGCGGCGAAGCAGAGCATAAAACCGTAGAAGGTGCAGTGGTGGAATCGGCGGCGCAGCAGGGTGAAGGCGTCATCGGCTTCGTTGCAGCCTTTCCCGTGCCCGCCGTCGAGATATTTCAGCGTCAGCGCATCATGGGATGCCTTTGCGATATCAATCGGTTGCGGCTGGCCAGGGGAGATCTCGCGCCAGAAGCGGATCACCCCGGTCATCAGTAAGCCAATCGCCAGCACCAAGACCGAGCCAAACATCCACGCCAGCAGGTTATGGGGGAATATCTGGTAGAAGTCGCCTGCCAGCGGCGGATGAAGCAGCGAGCCTTTGAGCCCCATCGCCAGCAGCAGAAAGATAATCAGGCCGCCGACCAGCGCCAGCACGGTGGTCATGCCGGCCCGGCGGTACAGGCTGCCAAAGGCGGCGGGCTGGGCGTAGTGTTGATAGGTCTCGAGCCGGACTTCGGCCATCGCCTTCGGCACGTTAATGGCGAACTCGTGCGGTGGCGCGTACTGGCAGGCGTGCAGGCAAGCGCCGCAGTTATGGCACAGGTTAGCCAGATAGTTGATATCCGCCTTGCCAAAGGCCAGGCGCTGGGTCATCGCCGGGAAGACGGCGCAAAACCCTTCGCAGTAGCGGCAGGCGTTACACACCTGCATCACCCGTTCGACTTCCGCTTCCGGTTCGGTGATGATCTGCGCGTCAATGATCAGCTTTTCAAGCGACTTCATGGTGTTTCTCCTGCTGCGCCGCCCGGGCGGCTTGCTGGCCGGCGATACGGCCGAAGGTGGTGCCGATCGACATCCCAACGCCGGCGGTGTAGCCCTTGCCCAGCACGTTGCCAGCCATCATTTCCCCGGCGACGAACAGATTACGGCTGGGTTGACCGGCGAAATGGACGGCGGCGGTGTCGTCGACGTAGAGCCCGAGGTAGGTGAAGGTGATCCCCGGACGCATGGCGTAGCCGTAGTAAGGCGGCGTATCGATGGGGCGCGCCCAGTGAGTTTTCGCCGGGGTGAGGCCAGAGGTCGCGCAGTTATCCAGGCGGGTGTGATCGAACTGGCCCGGCGCGCAGGCGGCATTATAGTCGGCGATGGTTTGCGCTAAGCGTTCGCCGTCAAGCCCCAGCTGGCGGGCCAGTTCCGCGATGGTATTGGCCTGAGCGCCGGGAAAGACCGGGGGCATAAAGTGGCCGATGGCTTTGCTGTCGATGATCGAGTAGCCGATCTGTCCGGGCTGGTGGGCGACCAGTCGGCCCCAGATGGCGTAGCGTTTAGGCCAGAAATCTTCCCCTTCATCATAAAAGCGCACGGCATCGCGGTTGACCACCACCCCCAGCGAAACGCAGTCGACACGGGTGCAGATCCCGCCGTCATAGAGCGGCGCCCGGGCGTCAATGGCGACGCAGTGGGACTGAGAAGGATCGCCGATGATATCGGCCCCAGCGTCGATCATAAACTTGAGCAGCACCCCCTGGTTGAAGCGCGTGCCGCGGATGAGAAAGTTATCGGCGGGCCATTCGCCGCGGTCATTTTGCCCCCAGGCCTCGCGCAGCCACTCGCGGTTGGATTCAAATCCGCCGGCGGCGAGAACGCAGCTTTTCGCGACAATCCGTTCCTCGCCCGCCAGCGCGGCGACAAATTCACCGTTGCGCAGCTCCAGGGCCTGCACCGGCGTGTTGTAGCGGATCTGCACCCCCATCTGCTCTGCGCTGCGGTAATAGGCATTGACCAGCGCTTTGCCGCCGCCCATAAAAAAGGCGTTGGTGCGGGCCACGTGCAGGGCGCCGGAGAGCGGCGGCTGAAAGTTAACCCCGTGCTGGCGCATCCAGTCCCGGCACTGGGATGAGGTGCGGATCACCAGCCGGGCCAGCGCTTCGTTGGTGTTCCCTTCGGTGACGCGCAGCAGATCCTGCCAGTACTCCTCTTCCGGGTAGCTGTCGACCAGCACGTCCTGTGGCGCATCGTGCATACAGCGCAGGTTACGCGTGTGCTGCGAGTTGCCGCCTCGCCACTCCCGCGGCGCCGCCTCCAGCAGCAGCACCGAGGCGCCGGCTTCCCGGGCGGTTAAGGCGGCGCATAGCGCGGCATTGCCGCCGCCAATGACCAGTACATCCACCATTATCGGTTCCCTTGTAATTTAATTAATTGTTAAATTTGTAATGGGAATGTAGGCGGTAACGGCGGCAGGGCGCTATGGTGTAGCGCTAAAGAGGGGTTTAGTTAACGTAAAGGGTAGCACCTGGCCAGCGATCCGACTCCACCAGCTGGCGCATGACTTTGCTCAGTATTACCCTTGCCGCAAGGCCTGCCGGGGTGAGCTCATCATCCGACAGGCTGACCAGAAAGTTGGGACGGCTGAGGACCGGATTAGCGATGCCGATCACCCTCAGCGCCTGATGGTCGAGATGGGAAATGGCGGCCCCGGGCTGCAGGGTAGCGCCCAGCCCGCTGCGCACGGCCTGCATCAGCAGGGCCAGACCGTCAATGTCCGCCACCACCTCAACGCTGAGGTTGTGCTGCTGGCAAACCGCCTCCAGCCTGCCGCGCAGGCCGTGGCCCTGGCTTGGCATAATCAGCGGCAGGGTGGTGAGCTGGTCAGGGGAAACAGGGTCATCCGGCAGCGAGGCCAACAGCGCATGGGTGCCAATCAGGAACAGGCGCTCTTCGAGCACCGGTCTGGCGCTCCAGCGCAGGATCTTCTCCTGCTGGAAGACGATGGCTAAATCCAGCTGGCGGGTGTTGATCATCCGCTCCAGATTCCCGGAGAGGCTTTCCACCAGGTGCAGGCGGACGTCGGGGTAGCTCTCGCGCATCGCGTTGATGAACGGAACGCCAAGAACGGAGGCGGTACTGGGGGCCATGCCGACGCTGACGTGGCCCGACAGCCGCGCCTCGCGGGCGGCGAGGATGGCATCATCGGCATGACGCAGCGCCAGCTGCGCCTGTGAGTAGAAAGCGAGGCCCGCGCTGGTGGGCGTCACGCCGCGGGAGGTCCGCTGCAGGAGGCGAATGGCCAGCTCATTTTCCAGACGCGCGATCTGCTGGCTGAGCGCCGAGACGCCGATATTCAGATCGAGCGCGGCGCGGCCCATGCTGCCGGTTTCAACAATGCGCGTAAAATAGCGTAGCTGGCGAAGTTCCATATCAACTCTCCGGACAAAGCGGGGACTCGCGAGGGGCGCCGCCGGGACGTGAGCGGGAAGCGCGGCAGAAGCGCCCATAAAAAAGCCAACCGGCAGGTTGGCTTTTCAGAGCAGGCGAAGCGGGGAATTACTTTTCCACCGCGTCGTGGGCGTGTTCGTCCTCGCGGCAATCACCTTCCGCACAGTGACCGTACAGATACAAACTGTGGTTGGTCAGGCGGATGCCGTGACGGGACGCGATTTCACGCTGGCGTGCTTCGATAGAGTCATCACTGAATTCGATCACTTTGCCGCAGTCGAGGCAGATCAGGTGATCGTGGTGATGCTGCTGAGTCAGTTCGAAAACGGATTTACCGCCTTCAAAATTATGACGAGTCACGATACCGGCGTCATCAAACTGGTTGAGGACGCGGTAAACGGTCGCCAGACCAATCTCTTCGCCCATGTCGATCAGGCGTTTATATAAGTCTTCCGCACTGACATGATGGTTATCCGGTTCCTGCAGCACTTCAAGGATTTTCAGTCGAGGAAGTGTGACTTTCAGGCCAGCCTTCTTTAATGCGGTATTGTTGTCAGTCATGCGGAATCTGTCCTGTTGCTAAACGATCTACTTCCTTCAACGGAAGTCATACAGAAATTAACCCGACGTAATGCGTCTCATTATAGAACTGCCACTGGTAAATGAAAACTGCAAGTATCGGGCCTGGTTTGCTGTCAAAAACGAGGCACCAGCTACAAACTGCGTCACGTGCCTCGTAGAATCAGAGGACATTGTACAGATATGTGATTAAAAGTTAAAAACTTGTAGCTATTAGTTTGATTGCTTTTGTCTATTAATGCGACGCAACTCAATGATTGCGCCGCTTAATCATCAGGCGTTTTTGATTTCTTCGAGGTGCAGCTCTTCGGCCACCTGCTTCACCCACTTCTCAACGCGCTCGTTGGTCAGCTCCGGCTGGCGGTCTTCATCAATGGCGAGGCCGACGAAGTGGTCGTCATCCGCCAGGCCTTTAGAGGCCTCGAAGTGATAGCCGGCAGTCGGCCAGTGGCCAACGATGGTCGCGCCGCGCGGCTCAATGATGTCGCGGATGGTGCCCAGCGCATCGCAGAAGTACTCGGCGTAGTCTTCCTGGTCGCCGCAGCCGAACAGCGCCACCAGTTTGCCGTTAAAGTCGATCTCTTCCAGCGTCGGGAAGAAGTCGTCCCAGTCACACTGCGCTTCACCGTAGTACCAGGTCGGGATGCCGAGCAGCAGGATGTCGTGGGCTTCCAGATCTTCTTTGCTGCTTTTGGCAATGTCGTGAACATCAGCAACATCTTTACCAAGCTGCTTTTGAATCATTTTTGCAATATTTTCGGTGTTGCCGGTGTCGCTGCCAAAAAAGATGCCGATGATTGCCATGAGTAAAATAACCTCTTGAAACTTAAATGATGTGGTAGGGACGCGATGCCCACAGATAACGGCAATCATAGCAGAACAGGCAAGGGCGCGGAAACAGCAATCACGCCCGACTGCACACTCTGCTACATGAATGCGGATTTTTCGCGGAAAGTTAGAGTTTTCCCTGGCTGCGCAGGGCGGTTAATTGCGTCATCAGCATCTCTTCAATGAGATCGCTGCGGCTCATATTACGCGTTTCCGCCAGTTCGTTAAGCGCATCGACCGCGTCGGCGTTGAGCTTTAGCTCCACGCGCTTCAGCCCGCGCACTTTATCGCGTTTCAGCTGATTACGTTTGTTGATGCGCAGTTGTTCATCGCGCGACAGCGGATTGGTTTTCGGTCTTCCCGGGCGACGCTCGTTTGCGAACAAATCTAATGTCGTACGGTCCGTTTGTTCTTTTGCCATGATTCTGAGTGACTTCGGGGAAACAAGCTGCCGGGCTCTAGCCGGCGCAGATAGCGCGCCATCATACATCAGGCGAACGGCTGCGCCAACGACCGCGGGCATTCTGCGGCGCGGTCGGGCATATTTTAGCCAATCAGGCGGCTATGCTCGTCAGATAGCGGCGGATCGCGCGCAACACCGCCTCGGGTTTCTCGGCATGGACCCAATGTCCGGCGCCGGCAATGACGTGGGCCCGAGCCTGCGGGAACTGGGCCAGCAGCGCGTCGCGGTAGGCGTCGGTCACATAGGGGGAGTTGCCGCCGGGAATAAACTGCGTTGGGTGCGGCCAGGCCGGGATGGTTTCCCAGCCGACGATATGCGGGTACTGGTCCCACAGCACCGGGACGTTGAAGCGCCAGTCGCCGTCGACGAAAGATTTCAACAGGAACTGAATCACGCCCTCTTCCTGCAGATGCTCGCGCATCACCTGCGCCGCCTGCTGGCGAGTGCTGGCGGCGGATTCGCTGACGGCGCGGATAGCGGCGAAGATCTCATCATGGCGGCGAACGTGATAATCCACCGGCGCGATATCAATAGCCACCAGACCGCTGATGCGCTCCGGGGCCAGGGCGGTCAACGCCATCACCGCTTTGCCGCCCATCGAATGGCCGATAAAGGTGGCCCGTTCAATCTGATGTGCATCGAGCGTGTCGAGCAGATCCTGCGCCATCGCGGGGTAGGTCATCTCTGGCGACCGCGGCGACAAACCGTGGTTGCGCATATCGACCTGCAGAATATCGTGGTCGGCGATCAGGTCGCGGGCGAGGATGCCCAGGTTGTCCAGGCTGCCAAACAGACCATGGACCAGCACGATCGGGGAGTGGTTGTGCGGATTCTGTGCAGATTGCGCTCGGCTATTTAATTTCATGGCAAAGTTCTTTTTTTCGCTCCGTCGGGTTAGGGTATTATGTTGGACATTCTGCCATCCGGCTGCAAGACCCAGAAGTTTTCTGAGTTTTACCGCCATCCTGGTTTGACGCTATCCGCGGTTGGGATTTGTACTTATAATCCCAACGATTTGTATTCAGAAAAGATATCGCACTGGATTAAGATGAAAACAATTGAAGTTGATGATGAACTCTACCGCTATATTGCCAGCCACACTCTGCATATCGGCGAGAGCGCATCCGACATTTTACGGCGTATGCTGAAATTTTCCGCCGTTTCCCAACCGGCTACACCGGTCAGCAAAGCCGCGCCGACGCTGGCGCCCACGCCTGCCGCTGAGGTGAAACCCGCTAACCCGGTGAAAGATAAAGTCCGCGCCATGCGCGAGATGCTGTTATCTGATGAATACGCCGAGCAGAAGCGCGCGGTGAACCGTTTTATGCTGGTGTTGACCACCCTCTATTCCCTGGACAGTAAAGCATTTGCCGAGGCCACTGAGTCTCTGCACGGCCGCACGCGCGTTTACTTCGCGGAAGATGCGCGTACGCTGCTGAAAAGCGGTAATCAGACCAAACCGAAACAGGTTCCTGGTACACCGTGGTGGGTGATCACCAATACCAATACCGGCCGTAAATGCAGCATGATTGAGCACATCATGCAGTCGATGCAGTTCCCTGCGGAGCTGATTGAAAAGGTTTGCGGCACGATCTAGCTTTTTAACATTTGCACCAGAAGGATCAGGCAATGGCAATCGATAAACGTGCGGGGCAGCCTGCGCAACAGAGTGATTTGATTAACGTCGCCCAACTGACTGCTCAGTACTACGTGCTGAAGCCTGAAGTCGGTAATGCGGAGCATGCGGTCAAATTCGGCACCTCCGGCCATCGCGGCAGCGCGGCGCGTCACAACTTCAACGAACCGCATATCCTGGCCATCGCCCAGGCTATTGCGGAAGATCGTGCGAAGAACGGGATCACCGGTCCGTGCTATGTCGGTAAAGATACCCACGCCCTGTCCGAGCCGGCGTTTATTTCGGTGCTGGAAGTGTTAACCGCCAACGGCGTTGACGTTATCGTTCAGGAAAACAACGGCTTCACCCCGACGCCGGCGGTCTCCAACGCGATTCTGGTGCATAACAAAAAAGGCGGTCCGCTGGCGGACGGCATTGTGATCACCCCGTCACACAACCCGCCGGAAGATGGCGGTATCAAGTACAACCCGCCAAACGGCGGTCCGGCTGATACCAACGTCACCAAAGTGGTGGAAAACCGTGCCAACGAACTGCTGGCCGCTGGCCTGCAGGGTGTGAAACGCATTTCTCTGGACGCGGCGCTGGCTTCCGGCCACGTCAAAGAGCAGGATCTGGTGCAGCCGTTCATTGAAGGCCTGGCGGACATCGTCGACATGGCGGCGATCCAGAAAGCGGGCCTGACGCTGGGCGTCGATCCGCTGGGCGGTTCCGGTATCGAATACTGGAAGCGCATTGGCGAGCACTACAAGCTCAATCTGACCATTGTGAACGACCAGGTGGACCAGACCTTCCGCTTTATGCACCTCGATAAAGACGGCGCCATCCGCATGGACTGCTCCTCGGAATGTGCGATGGCGGGCCTGCTGGCGCTGCGCGATAAGTTCGATCTGGCATTTGCCAATGACCCGGATTACGACCGTCACGGGATTGTCACCCCTGCCGGGCTGATGAATCCGAACCACTACCTGGCGGTGGCGATTAACTACCTGTTCCAGCATCGTCCGCAGTGGGGCAAAGAGGTGGCGGTCGGTAAAACCCTGGTCTCCTCGGCGATGATTGACCGCGTGGTGAACGATCTGGGCCGCAAGCTGGTGGAAGTGCCGGTGGGCTTTAAGTGGTTCGTTGACGGCCTGTTCGACGGCAGCTTCGGCTTCGGCGGCGAAGAGAGCGCCGGGGCCTCCTTCCTGCGCTTCGACGGCACGCCGTGGTCCACCGATAAAGACGGCATCATCATGTGCCTGCTGGCGGCGGAAATCACCGCAGTGACCGGGAAAAACCCGCAGGAGCACTATAACGAGCTGGCGGAACGCTTCGGCGCGCCGAGCTACAACCGTCTGCAGGCTTCCGCGACCTCCGCGCAGAAAGCGGCGCTGTCTAAGCTGTCGCCGGAAATGGTCAGCGCTGACACCCTGGCGGGGGATCCGATCACCGCTCGTCTGACCGCGGCGCCGGGCAACGGGGCGGCGATTGGCGGCCTGAAAGTGATGACCGACAACGGCTGGTTTGCGGCACGCCCGTCAGGCACCGAAGACGCCTACAAGATCTACTGCGAAAGCTTCCTCGGCGAAGAACATCGCAAGCTGATTGAAAAAGAAGCGGTAGAGATTGTCAGTGAAGTGCTGAAGAACGCTTAACGGCGCACGATCATCAGGCCCCTTGCGGGCCTGATTTTTTTCGCAAGGATAGCGATGAAAATACAACGGAAGTCCCTGTTTTTGTTCTGGGCGTGGATGGATCTCTTTTTCGTCCTGCAATTCTTATGGTGGAATATTGCCCACCGCCGACTCCCTTTTTACGACGACCTGCTGGCTTATCTCCAGCTGCTGCACACCTGGGGCTCTGCGGCGGTCTGGCTCTATCCGCTAAATGTGCTGCTGATTATCAGCATCCCGTTGTCGATGATCCTTTTTTTCCGTCAGAGCCGCTATGGGCTGTGGCTGGCCTGGGGGCAGGCGCCGCTCAGGCTGGTGTTTATGCAGCCTTCGCTTTCTTTGGGTCTGTGGCTGATTCAGGCCGCCGGCGTCAGGCATTTAGCGATCCTGGCAGGCTTCCTGCTACTCTCTGAAGGGCTGAAGATCACCAGCCTCTGGTACTGCAGAGGCGGGGCTCAGGGCATAAAGCGATAGCCAATCCCGGTTTCGGTCAGCAGATGCTGAGGGCGCGCCGGATCGGCCTCCAGCTTTTGCCGCAGGTGACCCATATAGATCCGCAGATAATGGCTGTGCTCCACGGCGTTAGGGCCCCACACCTGATTCAGCAGCTGGCGCTGGGTAAGCACTTTGCCGGGATTATTCAATAGCGCCGCCAGCAGGCGAAACTCGATGGGCGTCAGGTGGATCTCTTCGCTGCCGCGCAGGATGCGGCGGGCAGGGATATTGACCTCCAGGTCGGCGAAGCGCACCACCGGCTCGTCGGCCTGCGCCGCGCCGTGGCGACGCAGCGCGACGCGCAGGCGGGCCTGCAGCTCGCCGATGCCAAAGGGTTTACTTAAGTAGTCATCGGCGCCGGCATCCAGGGCGGCAATTTTGTCATGCTCTTCGCTACGCGCTGACAGGACGATAATCGGCATCTGACTCCACTGGCGCAGGTCGCGAATAAAATCAATGCCGTCACCATCCGGCAGGCCGAGATCGAGGATCGCGAGGTCGGGCTTACGGGTGGCGGCTTCGATCAGCCCGCGCTGCAGGGTTTCCGCTTCAAATACGCGCATGCCGTCGGCTTCCAGCGCGGTGCGCAGAAAGCGACGGATAGCGTGTTCGTCTTCGATAATCAGAACGTTAATCACAATTCCTCAGATAGCTCTTCCAGTTCAGGGGGCGTTTCTCCCGGCAGTGTAACACGGAATGAGGCGCCGCCCTCTGGCCGGTTGCTGGCGGAGATGGTCCCGCCGTGGACGTCGACGATGGCCTGACAGATGGCAAGGCCCAGCCCGACGCCGGGGATCGCCGATTCTTTGTTGCCGCGGGCGAATTTATCAAAGATAGCCTGTTCCTGGCCCGCCGGGATCCCTGGACCATTATCCCATACCTCCAGCGACAGCTGCCGGGCGTCCGCTTCGGCGCGAATACCGATGTCCGCCCGGGCGCCGGCATACTTATGGGCATTCTCCAGCAGATTAATCAGCACCCGCTCGAACAGCGGCCCGTCAACATGCACCAGCTGCAGCGGATCGGGTAAATCCAGTTGAACGTGCTGGCCGCCGAGGCTCGGTTCGAGCATGCGCAGCGCGCTGCCGACCACCTCCTCCAGCGTCAGCCACTCCTTGTGCAGATTAAAGCCGCCGGACTGGATCCGCGCCATATCCAGCAGGTTGTTCACCAGCCGGGTGGTGTTGAGCACATGCTGGCGGATTTCGTTGGCCTGCGGGGCATGCTTCGAGCCCTCGCTGGCCAGATCGAGGGTCAGGATTTCCGCCTGGCCAAACAGCACGGTCAGCGGGGTACGCAGATCGTGCGACAGGGCGGCGAGCAGCGAGTTACGCAGGCTTTCGCGCTCGCTGGTCAGTCGGGCCTGCTCTTCGCTGGCGGTCAGGGTGAGACGCTCCAGGGCGCTGGCCACCAACAGAGTGAAGGTCTCCAGCAGCCGCTGTTGCTCCGGGATCATCAGCTGGCGCAGATTCGCCGGCTCCACCACCAGCAGGCCCCAGGTGCGGGCGGCGCTCTTCAGGGGCAGGATCTGATACGGCACGCCGGGCAGGGTATCGGTGCCAGCGCCGGCGGGTTGACCCTTATCAAAGCTCCAGCGGGCGATGGCGTCATCCCACGGCGTCAGCCCGGGCTGGTGGGTTAAGGGCAGCAGTTTCCCCTGGGCGTCCGGGAGCAGCAGCTGGCTGCGGGCCTGAAAGGTGGAGGCGATAAACCGCTCGCTGGTGGTGGCGATATCCTGCTGGCTACGACCCACCGCCAGCGCTTTGGACATCTCATACAGATGGCGGGTACGCCGCTCACGGTAGCGCGCCACCCGCGCCTGGTAGCGCACGCCGGCGGTGAGGTTACCGATAAGCAGGCCCACGGTGAGCATCACGCCGAAGGTAAGCAGATACTGGACATCGGACACCGCCAGCGTGCCGCGCGGGGCGACAAAAAAGAGATCGAAGCTGATAACGTTGATCACCGTCGCCAGGACCGACGGCCAGCGGCCGTAGAGCAGAGCGATGATCACCACCCCCAGCAGATAGAGCATCACCAGGTTGGCGGCTTCGAAGGCCATCAGCCACTGCATGGCCACCAGGGTAATGATGGCGCACAGCGCCACCGCCACCGCGCAGCCCTGCAGCTGCAGGCGCCATTTCTCCAGCGCCGGACGGCTGTCGCTGGCGCGCACCGGAAAGGGGAAGGGTTTTTCATCCAGGGCGATGACCACCAGATCGAGGTCCGGCGCGTGGCGAGCCAGACGGTTGGCAAAACCGCTACGATCCCACCAGCGGCGCTTGCTCTGGCGGCCGATGACAATTTTCCCGAGGTTGTGTTCGCGGGCGTAATGGAGAACCGCTTTCTCTTCTGACGGGTCGGAGAGGGTGGCGGTTTCGGCGCCCAGCTCCTGGGCCAGACGCAGCGCGGCGAGGATGGCCCGTCGCCGGGCTTCCGGTAGCTGGTGCAGGGAAGGGGTCTCGACATACACCGCATGCCAGACGCTGCCCAGACGGGCGGCGAGCCGTGCGGCGGCGCGCACCAGCTTTTCGCTGCCGGTGTTGTGCCCGATACAGAGCAGGATCGCGTCTCGGGTGTGCCAGACTTTCTCCTGGCCCTGGCGGTCGCGCCAGGCGCGCATCTGCTCATCGACGCGATCGGCGGTGCGGCGCAGGGCCAGTTCACGCAGCGCAATCAGGTTCCCTTTGCGGAAAAAGTTCTCGATAGCGCGCTCGGCCTGGCCGCCGATATAGACTTTGCCCTCATTGAGCCGCTGGCGCAGATCGTCAGGGGGCAGATCCACCAGCACCACGTCGTCCGCGGCGTCAAAGAAGGGATCGGGGACGGTCTCTCGCACCTGCACGCCGGTGATCCCGCTGACGACGTCATTCAGACTTTCCAGATGCTGGACGTTAACGGTGGTGAAGACGTCAATCCCTGCCTCCAGCAGTTCGTCCACATCCTGCCAGCGCTTTGGATGGCGGGAGCCGGGGGCATTACTGTGCGCCAGCTCATCCACCAGAATCAGCGCCGGACGGCGGGCGAGGGCGGCGTCGAGATCGAACTCATACACATAGCGCCCGCGGTGGGCGAGCCGCCGCGGCGGCAGGGTGCTCAGGCCCTGCAGCATCGCGGCGGTCTCTTTCCGGCCGTGGGTCTCCGCCACGCCAATCAGAATATCCAACCCCTGCGCCCGGAGCCGCTGCGCTTCCGCCAGCATCGCCCAGGTTTTCCCCACCCCGGCGCAGGCGCCGAAGAACACTTTTAGTTTGCCGCGATGCGGGGCGGCGGTGTGCTGCAGCAGGCGGTCAGGGTCCGGACGCAGCGGCTCGTCACTCATTTACTTATCCTTCAGGGCATCCAGCGCCATATTGAGTTGCAGTATATTGACCACCGGCTGGCCAAGGAAGCTCAGCAGCGGCTTTTGTGTGGCCTGGTTAACCAGCGCGGTCACCTGGTCGACGCTCAGCTGGCGCGCTTTGGCCACCCGCGGCGCCTGCCACAGCGCGGCGGCCGGGGTCAGGTTGTTATCGAGACCGCTCGCCGAGGTGGTGACCAGTTCGACCGGCACACGCGGGTCGGCATCCGGGTTTGCGGCGCGCAGGGCCTGCACCCGCTCGCTCACCGCCTTATCCAGCGCCGGGTTGCTGGCGGCGAGGTTGCTGCCGCCAGAGGCCATCGGGTTATCCGCTGTCTCCGCGGTGGCTGACGGGCGACCCTGGAAATAGCCTGCGGCGGTAAAGTTCTGGCCAATCAGCGCCGAGCCGCGCACCTCGCCGTTCATGCGGATCAGCGAGCCGTTGGCCTGTGAGTTAAACCACCACTGCCCCAGGCTGGTGGTCAGCAGAGGATAAACGCCGCCGGTGAGCATGGTTAACAGAATAAATAGCACAAGTGCTGGACGAATCAATGACATAGTTTGTTCCTCACACCAGACCGCTCAGGGTCAGCAGCAGGTCGATGGCTTTAATACCGATAAAAGGCACCAGCAGACCGCCGAGGCCGTAGATCCACAGGTTGCGGCGCAGCATCGCCGAGGCGGAGAGCGGGCGATAGCTCACCCCTTTCAGGGCCAGCGGGATCAGGAAGACGATGATCAGCGCGTTGAAGATAACGGCGCTGAGGATCGCCGACGATGGCGAATGCAGGCCCATCACGTTCAGCATGGCCAGCTGGGGATAGACCGCGGCAAACGCCGCCGGAATAATGGCGAAATATTTCGCCACGTCGTTGGCAATACTGAAGGTGGTCAGCGAGCCGCGCGTCATCAGCATCTGTTTGCCGATATGGACCACCTCAATCAGCTTGGTGGGGTTGGAATCCAGGTCGACCATGTTGCCCGCCTCTTTCGCCGCCTGGGTGCCTGAGTTCATGGCTACCGCCACGTCGGCCTGCGCCAGCGCGGGCGCGTCGTTGGTGCCGTCGCCGGTCATCGCCACCAGCCGACCTTCCGACTGATACTGGCGGATCAGCGCCAGCTTGGCTTCCGGCGTCGCTTCGGCGAGGAAATCGTCGACGCCGGCCTCGGCGGCGATCGCCGCAGCGGTCAGGCGGTTATCACCGGTGATCATCACCGTTTTAATGCCCATTTTGCGCAGCTGGGCGAAACGTTCTTTGATGCCGCCTTTGACGATATCTTTGAGTGAAATAATCCCCAGCACCTTTTCCCCTTCGGCGACCACCAGCGGCGTGGCCCCCTGGCGGGCGACCTCTTCCACCTGCTTCTCGACATCGGCAGGGAAGTGGCCACCGTTGGCCTCTACGTGGCGGCGAATGGCGTCCACCGACCCTTTGCGGATCATGCGCTGATCGATATTGATGCCGCTCATCCGCGTTTGCGCGGTAAAGGGGACAAAGGTGGCGTGCAGCGACTGCAGATCGCGTTCGCGCAGGTTAAAGCGCTGTTTCGCCAGCACCACGATGCTGCGTCCTTCAGGGGTTTCGTCCGCCAGCGAGGAGAGCTGGGCGGCATCGGCGAGGGTTCGCTCTTCCACACCGCGCGCCGGCAGGAAAGCGGAGGCCTGGCGGTTGCCGAGCGTAATGGTCCCGGTTTTATCCAGCAACAGCACATCAACGTCGCCTGCCGCTTCCACCGCGCGGCCGCTGGTGGCGATCACGTTGGCGCCCAGCATACGGCTCATCCCGGCGACGCCGATGGCCGACAGCAGACCGCCGATGGTGGTCGGGATCAGGCACACCAGCAGCGCCACCAGTACGGTGACGCTGACCGCATTGCCGCTCCACGCCGAGAATGGCCAGATGGTGGCGGTGGCCAGCAGGAACACCAGCGTCAGGGCGATCAGCAGGATCGTCAGGGCGATTTCGTTCGGCGTTTTACGGCGCTGGGCGCCTTCCACCATGGCGATCATCCGGTCGAGGAAGGTTTCTCCCGGGTTAACGCTGCAACGGATCACCAGCCAGTCGGAGAGGATGCGCGTCCCGCCGGTCACCGAGGCGAAATCACCGCCGGATTCGCGGATCACCGGAGCAGACTCGCCGGTAATGGCGCTTTCATCCACCGAGGCGCCGCCTTCGATGACTTCACCATCGCAGGGGATAATATCCCCTGCTTCCACCAGCACCACGTCGCCTTTGCGCAGGTCTTCCGCCGGCACGTGGTCGACCGTCGCGTCATGCTGCGGGGCGCGCAGCTTACGGGCGAAGGCCGTTTTTTTCACCCCTTTCAGGCTATTGGCCTGGGCTTTGCTGCGGCCTTCCGCCATCGCTTCGGCAAAGTTGGCGAACAGCACGGTAAACCATAGCCAGATACTGATGGCGGCGGTAAAAGTGGCGCTGCCGGTCAGGGCGCCGCCAGCCATGGCGATGGCCAGCAGAGTGGTTAACAGGCTGCCCACCCAGACGATAAACATCACCGGATTGCGCCACTGCACCATCGGGCTGAGTTTTTTCACGGCATCCAGCAGCGCCTGGCGCACCAGCGTCGGCTCCAGCAGGGCTAATTGTTTGCGACTCATAACAGGGTGCTCCGCATCGCTCAAAGTAAGGAAAAGTGTTCGGCCAGCGGGCCAAGCGCCAGCGCAGGAATAAAGGTCAGGGCGCCAACCAGCAGCACGGTGCCGATCAGCAGACCGATAAACAGGGCGTCGTGGGTGGCCAGGGTGCCGGGGCTGGCCGGTTGAATTTTCTTCGCCACCAGCGAGCCGGCGATAGCCATCACCGGAATGATGACGGCGAAGCGTCCAGCCAGCATGCAGAACGCCAGCAGTAGGTTCCAGAATGGCGTCGCCGCGCCCAGGCCGGCGAAGGCGCTGCCGTTGTTATTGGCCGCCGAAGTGACGGCGTACAGCACTTCGCTAAAGCCGTGCGGTCCGGGGTTGAACATCCCGGCGCGGCCGGCCTCGGTCATCATCGCCAGCGCCGTGCCGAGCAGCACCAGCGTCGGGGTGACCAGAATGGCCAGGGCGATCATTTTCATTTCCCGGACATCGATTTTCTTTCCGAGGTACTCCGGGGTGCGGCCGACCATCAGGCCGGCGATAAACACCGCCAGCATAACGAACAGCAGCATGCCATAAAGACCCGAGCCGACGCCGCCGAACACCACTTCGCCAATCTGCATCAGCCACATCGGCACCATCCCGCCCAGCGCGGTGAAGGAGTCATGCATGGCGTTGACCGCGCCGCAGGAGGCGGCGGTGGTGATCACCGCGAACAGACTGCTGGCGAGAATACCGAAGCGGCTCTCTTTACCTTCCATATTCAGGCTGCTGTCGGCGCCCAGCGTCATCAGGTGCGGGTTACCGCGGGTTTCCGCCCACATCACCACGGCGACGCAGAGGATAAAGATCAGCGTCATAGCCCACAGGATGGCGCGCCCCTGGCGGCGATCGCTCACCACCTCGCCGAAGGCGAAGCACAGCGCCGCCGGGATCAGGAAGATGGCCAGCATCTGCACGAGATTGGTCAGCGCCGTCGGGTTTTCAAACGGATGGGCGGAGTTGGCGTTAAAGAAACCGCCGCCGTTGGTGCCCAGCAGCTTAATCGCTTCCTGTGAGGCGACGGGCCCCATCGGCAGCAGCTGGTGCGCCCCTTCGAGGGTGGTAAAGGGCTGGTAGGCCTGCAGGTTCTGCGGCACGCCCTGCTGAATAAAGAACAGGGCCACCAGCAGAGAGAGCGGCAGCAGCAGCCACAGGGTAATGCGCGTCAGGTCGACCCAGGCATTGCCGAGGGTGGACATTTTCTGCCGGGCGAAGGCGCGGGTCAGGGCGAAGACCACGGCGATGCCGGTAGCGGCGGAGAGGAAATTCTGCACCGTCAGCCCCACCATCTGGCTGAGATAGCTCATGGTGCTTTCGCCGGCGTAGGCCTGCCAGTTCGTATTGCTGACAAAGCTGACCGCGGTATTGAGCGCCAGATCCCACGTCAGCCCCGGCAGGTGCTGTGGGTTAAACGGCAGCACGCCCTGCAGCATCAGCAGGGCAAACAGCGCCAGGCCGCCGAGGGCGTTGAACAGCAGGAGCGCCAGCAAATACTGCAGCCAGCCCATCTCTTCGGCGCGGATCCCGGCCACGCGCCACAGGACGCGCTCGATCCCGGCCAGGCCGGGAAGCGGGATGTCATTCACCATTCTTGCCAGACACATCCCCAGCGGGCGCGCCAGCACCAGCAAAACCAGCAGATAGCTGGCTAATAATAAAAATCCCTGGGCAGCCATCAGAATGCCTCCGCATGTATCAAGGCATAAACCAGATAAGCCAGTAACAGGAACACCAGCCCAACGCCAGTGAGTACGCCTGCAGTCACAATCCACCTCCGGGTGTGTTTTTGATTTACCTGGAGGATAGAAATTACGACGCAAAGATTTCGCAAAAATCCGCGGGCGCGGTGTAAAAAAAGTATAAAAATGACAAAGGCACAATTTAACTGATGGTTAGTATTAATTTAACTTTTTCGTAACTAATTTACGTAGCGAATGTAAATTAAGTATAAATACGTGCTTTTTAGTGGTCGGATGAGTAGTAAAATTACAACCAGAGCGGTATTATTTTGCTCAGACAAACATGATTAATTTTACCGGCGCTGCTTGCCGGCCTGACAAAGGGGAGAGAAATGATGGCGTTGTACAAAGCTTATCCTGCTCATATTATTTTGCTGCGTCGTGCTTTCGCCGTCGTGGCTGGCGTCGCGGCGCTGCCGGTGATGCTGTTCTGGAAGGATCGCGCCCGCTATTACAGCTGGCTGCACCGTGTATGGTCGAAAACCAGCGAGCAGCCGGTGTGGATGGCGCAGGCGGAAAAAGCCGCGCACGACTTCTACTAATTCGCCCTGCTGCGAGGAAAACCACTAACCGCCGGTTGCCCCCGGCGGTTTTTTTTCGCCGCTTGTCTACACTCGTTTTCAGGCGCCGCAGCGGAATTGGCAGGTGCTTATTTTGCCGGGGCGCGCTATTTTTGCCGGCTTAGATCATAAGATGAGTTTTGCTGACGGAGAGTGAGGAGTGATATGGCCACCCATCTGGTCTGGTTACGCACGGATTTACGCATTCACGATAACCTGGCGCTGGCCGCCGCCTGCCGCGATCCGCAGGCGCAGGTGCTGGCGCTGTATATTGCCACACCGGGGCAGTGGCGCGAACATCACCTGGCGCCGCGGCAGGCCGCTTTTATCGCCAGCCATTTGCACAGTCTGCACGCCGCGCTGGCGGAGCGGGGCATACCGCTGTGGGTAGAAGAGGCGGACGATTTTAGCGCCAGCGTCGAGCGGCTGGCCCATTTCTGCAAGCAGCACCAGGTCAGTCACCTGTTCTACAACTATCAGTACGAATTCAATGAACGCCAGCGCGATGCCGCCGTTGAGAGCTCCTTGAGCGAAGTGATTTGCCAGGGATTTGACGACAGCGTCCTGTTGCCGCCCGGCAGCGTACTGACCGGCGGCGAAATGTATAAAGTCTTCACCCCGTTTAAGAACGCGTTTATTCGCCGGCTGCGGGAAGGATTGCCGGCGTGCGTGGCCGCGCCAAAGCCGCGCCAGGCGCCCGCTCGCCTGGCGCCGCCGGTGCCGGAGCTTAACTATCCGCAAACGCCGTTCGATGGGCTGCTGTTTGCCGCGGATGAAAAAACGGCGCTGGCGCGGCTGCGCGCGTTTTGTCAGCAACCGGCGGCGGATTATGAGGGGCAGCGCGACTTCCCGGCCGTGGAAGGGACCAGTCGCCTGTCGCCCTGCCTGGCCATCGGGGTGCTGTCGCCGCGCCAGTGCCTGCATCGGCTGCTGACGGAACACCCCGCCGCACTGGATGGCGGGGCAGGCGCCACCTGGCTTAATGAGCTGATCTGGCGCGAGTTTTACCGCCATCTGATGGTCTACTATCCGAAACTCTGTAAAGGTCGGCCGTTTGTCGCCTGGACCGATAAGGTCGCCTGGCGCGAAGAGGATGGCGCCCTGCAGGCCTGGCAGCGCGGGGAGACCGGCTTTCCGATTGTCGATGCCGCCATGCGCCAGCTTAACGCCACCGGCTGGATGCATAACCGGTTGCGCATGATTGTCGCCAGCTTCCTGACCAAAGATCTGCGCCTCGACTGGCGGGCAGGGGAGCGCTATTTCATGAGCCAGCTGATTGACGGCGACCTGGCGGCGAACAACGGCGGCTGGCAATGGGCGGCTTCGACGGGCACCGACGCCGCGCCCTATTTCCGCATATTTAATCCCACCACCCAGGGCGAGAAGTTTGATAAGCAGGGGGTGTTTATGCGTCGCTGGCTGCCGGAGCTGGCAAAGGTGCCGGAGAAGGCGCTGCATCAGCCGTGGGTGTGGGCGGATAAACAGGGGGTGACGCTGGATTATCCGCGCCCGATAGTCGATCACAAGCAGGCGCGACAGGAGACGCTGGCGGCCTGGGAGGCCGCCAGAAAGGGGATTATTCCACCGCCAGACGGCGGGTCCTGACCTTCAGCGAGTGATACAGCCAGATAACCAGCACTACGCCGACGCAGGCCAGCGCGCCCCAGGTGATCTGGCTGAAGACGTTGATGTAGGCGTCAATGGAATAGTTCACCGCCCCGGCGACGTCGAATGACGCCTGCGAGGTCTGGTCGGCGATAACGCCGGCCAGATAGTTGGCGATGGCCCCGGAGAGCAGCATATAGATGCCGGTCAGCACCCCGGTCACTCCCGGGATCTCAATGCGGGTGATTTGCGACATCGCGACCGGGTCGATAAACAGTTCGGCAAAACCCATCACCGCCAGCCCCAGCACCATCAGCGGCATGGACGACTGGCCATAGGCCGCCGACCAGCGGGCGCTGAGGGTCAAAATGCAGAACCCGGCGCTCATCAGGCCCAGACCGAGGGCAAATTTCCCCCAGATGCGCACGGTGCGGTTACCACCGACGCTCTCTTTCACCAGCCACGCCAGCACCATGCCGCAGAGCATCACCGCAAAGGCGTTGATCGACTGGAACATAGCGGTAGGGACTTCGTAGCTCATGATATGGCGGTTAACGAAGCGGTCAATATACAGGCTGATGGAGCTACCGCCCTGTTGGGCGAAGGCCCAGAACAGCAGGCTGAAGGCGGTCAGGACGACGATCAGGCGCAGATCCTTGCGCTGTTTATCGGTCTCGGCACGCAGGTAGATCCGCGCCAGCACCGCGAGGCCAATGGCCGTGGCCACGATCAGGGCATACACCGACCACTCCTGCCAGAACAGCACGGCAATCAGCAGCGGCGCGATGACCAGCAGCACCAGCAGCCAGCCCCAGTTCGGCAGCAGGAAGCGGCGGGCGCACAGCGCCTGGCGGTTCACGCCGGCGGTATGCTGGAAATGACGGTTGCCGCAGAGGAAGATCACCAGTCCCGCCACCATGCCGATGGCCGCCAGGGCAAAGCCCATCGCCCAGCTATACTCCTCCTGAACGTAGCCGCAGGCGATGGGCGCGATGATCGAGCCGATATTGCCCGCGGCATACATCAGCGAGAAGCCGCCATCGCGACGCGGATCGGCGGGTTCGTACAGTTCGCCCAGCAGACAGCTGACGTTGGATTTAAACAACCCGTAGCCGCAGACGATGATCGCCAGCGACAGGTAGAGGAAGGCCGGGGCGGTTTCGCTGGCCCCGAGCACCAGATGGCCAATGGCCATCAGCAGCGCGCCGAGCATGACTGCCATCCGGTTGCCTAACAGCTTATCGGCCAGATAGCCGCCGAGGATCGGCGTTACATAGACCAGCGAACAGTAGGCGCTGAACAGGGCGTAAGCGTGGTTATCGTCATATTTGAGCTGATTGGTGAGATAGAGGATCAGCAGGGCGCGCATGCCGTAGAAGCTAAAATATTCCCAGATTTGCAGCGCCACGACGTAGTAAATCGCCCGCGGTTGCGATGATGTTGTCTTCATGAGAAGTGTGTTTCCTGGCCTAAAGCGAAAGTCGATCGTTCTGCATGAATAGCGTTTAATTAGTCATATTCATGGCTTGAGGGGCTTTCTGATTATTTAATATGCTTTATTAGTGCATAAATATACACGAATGCGCGGCGGGGTGAATAGACAAATTGCGCTATTCAGTAAAAAGTCATCGTCAGTGTCGGAGGCGGACTATCGACGACCCGAATGGATCTGGTTATGTTATGCCTTTGTATACCCTGATTATCTGCTGGAGTGGCGATGAAAAATAGCGAACTGGAACAACTGATAAACGACAAGCTCAATAGTGCAGCCATCAGTGACTTCGCCCCTAACGGTCTGCAGGTGGAAGGGCGCGACACGGTGCACAAGATCGTCACCGGAGTGACGGCCAGCCAGGCGCTGCTGGATGAGGCCGTTCGTCTTCAGGCGGATGCGGTGATTGTCCATCACGGCTATTTCTGGAAAAACGAATCGCCAGTGATCCGCGGTATGAAGCGCCGGCGCCTGAAAACCCTGCTGGCCAATGATATCAATCTCTACGGCTGGCACCTGCCGCTGGATGCCCATCCCGAGCTGGGCAATAACGCGCAACTGGCGCATCTGTTGGGGATTAACGTGCTGGGGGAAATCGAACCGCTGGTGCCCTGGGGCGAACTGTCGATGCCGGTTTCCGGCCTTGAACTGGCCTCATGGATTGAAGCGCGGCTGGGGCGTAAGCCGCTGTGGTGCGGCGATACCGGGCCGGACACCGTCAGCCGCGTCGCCTGGTGTACCGGCGGCGGCCAGAGCTTTATCGACGCCGCGGCGCGCTTTGGCGTGGACGCGTTTATCACCGGCGAGGTGTCGGAACAAACCATCCATTCCGCCCGCGAGCAGGGCCTGCATTTTTATGCCGCCGGCCACCACGCCACCGAGCGGGGCGGTATTCGCGCCCTCAGCGAATGGCTGACGGAAACCACTGACCTGGACGTCACCTTTATTGATATTCCCAACCCTGCCTGACGGGAGAGAGAAAAAGTGCAGCGAGCGCGTTGTTATCTGTTAGGAGAAACGGCCGTCGTGCTGGAGCTGGAGCCGCCGGTCACCCTTGAGAGCCAGCAGCGGATCTGGGGCTTAGCCCAGCGTCTGGCGAACCATGAGGAAGTGATTGACGCCATTCCCGGCATGAACAATATCACTGTGGTGCTCCGCCGCCCGCAGGAGGTGGCGTGGGAGGCGATAGACCGTCTGCAGCGCTGGTGGGAGGAGAGCCTCGCGATCGAGCCGGAGTCGCGCTCGCTGACCATTCCGGTCGTCTACGGCGGCGAGGCCGGACCGGATCTCGGGGTGGTGGCGCAGCACAGCGGCCTCAGTGAAAAGCAGGTCGTGGAGCTGCACGCCTCGGTGGAGTATCTGGTCTGGTTTATTGGTTTTCAGCCGGGATTTCCCTACCTGGGCGGGTTGCCAGCGGCGCTGGCGACGCCGCGTCGCGCCGAACCGCGCGTGCACGTCCCGGCCGGGTCGGTGGGTATCGGCGGCGCGCAAACCGGGATCTATCCGCTGGCGACGCCCGGCGGCTGGCAGCTGCTGGGGCGGACCTCGCTAACGCTGTTCGACCCGTCGCGGAAGGAGCCTGCGCTGCTGCGCGTGGGCGATAAAATTCGCTTTGTGCCGCAAAAGGAGGGGGTATGTTGACTCTGATCCGCGCCGGCCTGTACACCTCGGTACAGGACGGTGGACGAGAAGGCCTGCGCCAGTCTGGCATCAGCCGCTGCGGCGCTCTGGATTATCCCTCGCTGGTGATTGCCAATCTGCTGGTTGGCAACGAGGCGAATGCCGCCGGGCTGGAGATTACCCTCGGCCAGGTGGAGATCGAATTTGCCCGCAGCGGCTGGTTTGCGCTGACCGGCGCCGCCTGCGAAGCGACCCTGGACGGTAAAGCGGTCTGGGTGGGCTGGCGCACCGCCTACCGGCCCGGGCAGCGCCTGGTGCTGAAAACGCCGCAGCATGGCATTCGCAGCTATCTGGCGGTGGCGGGCGGGATTGCGGTTCCCGAGGTCCTTGGCTCGCGCTGCACGGATCTCAAGGCGGGGATTGGCGGTCTGGAAGGACGCCGCCTGCAGGACGGCGACAAGCTGAAGCTCGGGAAAGCCGCCCGCCGCTTCACCACCCCGCGCGGCGTCAAGCAGTTGCCGCTGGGCAACCGCATTCGTGCGCTGCCCGGGCCGGAGTACCACGAATTTGACGCGGCCTCGCAGGCGTCATTCTGGCGCGCCCCCTGGAAGCTCAGTCCGCAGAGTAACCGCATGGGGTACCGCCTGCAGGGGCAGCCGCTGAAACGCACCACCGATCGCGAAATGCTGTCGCACGGCCTGCTGCCGGGCGTGGTGCAGGTGCCGCACAACGGCCAGCCCATTGTGCTGATGAACGACGCGCAAACCACCGGCGGCTATCCGCGGATCGCCTGCATCATCGATGCCGATATGTACCAGCTGGCGCAGATCCCGCTCGGGCAGCCGATCCATTTCGTGGCCTGCTCGCTGGAGGAGGCGCTGAAGGCGCGGGCCGATCGTCAGCGTTATCTTGAACAACTGGCCTGGAGACTCCACGATGATGATTGATCTCAATGCCGATCTCGGGGAAGGCGGGGCGAACGATAGCGCGCTGCTCCAGCTGGTGTCGTCGGCGAATATCGCCTGTGGTTTTCACGCCGGCGACGCCGGGCTGATGGTGCAGAGCGTGCGCGAGGCGCTGAAGTACGGCGTGGCGGTGGGCGCCCATCCGGGATATCCCGACCGGGAAAATTTTGGCCGCACGGCGATGGATCTGCCGCCGGAAACGGTCTATGCCCAGACGCTGTATCAGATTGGCGCTCTGGCGGCGATCGTTCAGGCTCAGGGCGGCGAGTTGCAGCACGTAAAGCCGCACGGCATGCTCTACAACCAGGCGGCCAAATCGCCGCCGCTGGCCGACGCGATCGCCCGCGCGGTCCGCGATGTTAACCCGCAGCTGGTGCTGGTGGGTCTGGCGGGCAGCGAACTGATCCGCGCCGGGCAACGCTATGGCTTGACGACGCGTCAGGAGGTGTTTGCCGATCGCGGTTATCTGGCCGACGGCAGCCTGGTGCCGCGCACCGAGCCTGGCGCGCTGATTGACAGCGAAGAGCAGGCCCTGGCGCAAACCCTCGAAATGGTGCAACACCACCGGGTGCGTAGCGTCAGCGGCGAATGGGCGAACGTGGTGGCGCAGACGGTATGTCTGCATGGCGATGGTCCGCATGCCCTCGAATTTGCCCGCCGTTTGCGGGCGGCGTTCGCCGGGCGCCATATTATGGTCAGCGCTCAGCCAGAGGCTGAGATATGACAATCTGAAGGACCGCGAAGGAGAAGACGATGGCGGGCGTATTACTCACCGGTTTTGAACCCTTTGACGGCGAGACGGTGAACCCTTCCTGGGAAGTGGTGCAGCAGCTTGACGGTACAATGATTGCTGGTCAGCCGGTGATCGCCAGGCAGCTTCCCTGCGTGTTTGGCGAGGCGCTGTCGGCGCTGGACGCGGCGATTGAAGACCTGCAGCCGAAGCTGGTTATCGCGGTGGGACAGGCCGGCGGCCGGGTCGATATCAGCGTCGAACGTGTGGCGATTAACGTCGATGATGCGCGTATCCCCGATAACAAAGGCCAGCAACCCATCGACACGCCGATCGTCGACGGCGGGCCGGCCGCGTGGTTCAGCACCTTGCCGATCAAAGCGATCGTCAGCGCGCTGCGCGATCGCGGGATCCCGGCCTCAGTGTCGCAAACCGCCGGCACCTTCGTCTGCAATCACGTCATGTACGGTCTGCTGCACAAGCTGCAGGGACAGAATGAGGTGAGGGGCGGGTTTATCCATATTCCCTGGCTACCGGCGCAGGCGGCGGCCCATCCCGGCGAGCCGAGTATGGCGACCGCCACCGTGCGGGAAGCGCTGGAGGCGGCCATAGCCGTAGCCCTGCACCAGCCGGTGGATAGTAAACTGGGCGGCGGCGCCACCCACTAACAGAAGGATGACAGTATGCCGGAAGGTCCGGAGATCCGCCGCGCGGCGGATACACTGGAGGCAGCAATCAAAGACGAACCCTTAACCGACGTCTGGTTCGCTTTTCCCCGGTTGCAACCCTATCAAACCGAACTGATTGGTCAGCGGGTTACCCATATCGACACCCGGGGCAAGGCCCTGCTAACCCGCTTCTCCGGCGGCCTGACCCTGTACAGCCATAATCAGCTGTACGGCGTCTGGCGCGTGGTTGAGGCCGGCGAACAGCCTGCCTCTAACCGGGTGCTGCGCGTCAGGCTACAGACGGCCAGCAAGGCGATTTTGCTCTACAGCGCGTCGGACATTGAGATGCTCACGGCGGAGCAGGAGGCCAACCATCCGTTCTTGCTGCGCGTCGGTCCGGACGTGCTGGATATGACGTTAACCGCGGAGCAGGTGAAAGCGCGACTGCTGTCGGCCAAATTCCGCAATCGTCAGTTTTCCGGCCTGCTGCTGGATCAGGCTTTTCTTGCCGGTCTGGGTAACTATCTGCGGGTGGAAATCCTCTGGCAGGTGGGGCTGACCGGGGGGCATAAGGCCTCGGAGCTTAATGAAACACAGCTGGATGCGCTGGCGCACGCGCTACTCGATATCCCGCGGCTTTCTTATCGCACTCGCGGCCAGCCCGATAACAACAAGCACCACGGCGCGCTGTTCCGCTTTAAGGTCTTCCATCGCGATGGGGAAAAGTGCGAGCGCTGCGGGGGCGTGATTGAGAAGACCATGCTCTCATCGCGGCCGTTTTACTGGTGCCCGCACTGCCAGCATTAAGCCGGCAGCCAGGCAGTGTCAGCGCCAGGCTTCATCGTCAGGCATAAAAAACGCGCCAGCAGGCGCGTTTTTATCATCCGGACAGCGAGATTAACGCTTGATGTCGGACTGGAAGTCGCGTTTGGCGTAGCCGGTGTACAGCTGACGCGGACGGGCGATCTTCATGCCGTCGCTGTGCATTTCGTTCCAGTGCGCAATCCAGCCCACGGTACGCGCCATGGCGAAGATAACGGTAAACATGGAGGACGGAATACCCATCGCTTTCAGGATGATACCGGAGTAGAAGTCGACGTTCGGGTAGAGCTTCTTCTCGATGAAGTACGGGTCGTTCAGCGCGATATGCTCCAGCTCCATGGCCACCTGCAGCAGGTCGTCTTTGGTGCCCAGCTCTTTCAGCACTTCATGGCAGGTTTCACGCATTACGGTGGCGCGCGGGTCGTAGTTTTTGTAAACACGATGGCCGAAGCCCATCAGGCGGAAAGAGTCATTCTTGTCTTTCGCACGACGAACAAATTCCGGAATGTGTTCAACGGAGCTGATCTCTTCCAGCATTTTCAGCGCCGCTTCGTTGGCGCCGCCGTGCGCCGGTCCCCACAGAGAGGCGATGCCGGCTGCGATACAGGCGAACGGGTTAGCGCCGGAAGAGCCCGCGGTACGTACCGTCGAGGTTGAGGCGTTCTGCTCGTGATCGGCGTGCAGGATCAGAATACGGTCCATGGCGCGCTCGAGCACCGGATTGACTTCGTACTCTTCGCACGGCGTGGCGAACATCATGCGCAGGAAGTTGCCGGCGTAGGAGAGGTCGTTGCGCGGATAAACAAACGGCTGGCCGATAGAATACTTGTAACACATAGCTGCCATGGTCGGCATTTTGGACAGCAGGCGATAGGCGGCGATTTCGCGGTGACGCGGGTTATTCACGTCGAGGGAGTCGTGATAGAACGCCGCCAGGGCGCCGGTGATCCCGCACATAACGGCCATCGGGTGAGAATCGCGACGGAACGCATGGAACAGACGGGTGATCTGCTCATGGATCATGGTGTGACGGGTCACGGTGGTTTTGAATTCGTCATATTCGGCCTGGGTTGGTTTTTCACCGTTTAGCAGAATGTAACAAACTTCAAGATAGTTTGATTCGGTCGCTAACTGGTCGATCGGGAAGCCGCGGTGCAGCAGGATTCCCTCGTCACCATCGATAAACGTAATTTTAGATTCACAGGAAGCGGTAGATGTGAAACCTGGGTCAAAGGTAAATACGCCTTTTGAACCAAGACTACGAATATCAATAACATCCTGACCGAGCGTGCCTTTTAGCACATCCAGTTCAATAGCAGTGTCACCACCCAGGGTGATTTTTGCTTTAGCATCAGACATTTATGGTCTCCTTAGCGCCTTTATTGCTTAAGACTGCCGGGTGGTGGATTTGCTTTCGGCCCGCGCCCGTATACGTTACCAGTTTGTTATGTTGCACACAGCTCTGCGTCAGCGAAAAGGGCAGGGTACAGAGCAACGGCGCTTGATGGCACGTTCTTCAGGGCTGCGGTGAAACAACAGCAAATCAGCGTTTTAGCAGTCCGAATATTAAAACCTGTATACCACTAATAACTGTCCTGATTACATCGGTCAATACTGACACACTGTTACATAACTTATTCTCAGGTGAAAGAGTGACCCCATAACTTTTGAGCATTATTGCATTTAACTGGTAATGGTTGTAACAAGAATGTTTAATATTTGTCAAATCAGGTGATTAAAAATTAAAAAAATGTTGTTATCGTGACCTTGATCACTGTTCCGGAGAAAACCCAACAAACTATATGTAGGTTAATTGTAATGATTTTGTGAACGGCCTATACTGCGGCCAGGTCTCCGGAACACCCTGCAATCCCGAGCCACCCAGCGTTGTTTAGTGATGTTTTAATGCCTGAAAAGACGTTTTAACATGACTTCTGGTTATAGAAAGGACGCTGTCTGACCCGCAAGCAGACCGGAGGAAGGAAACAATAAGAACAGCATGTGGGCGTTATTCATGGTAAGAAATGTGAAAAAACAAAGACCTGTCAATCTGGATCTACAAACGATACGGTTCCCAATCACGGCGATAGCGTCCATTCTCCATCGCGTTTCCGGTGTCATCACCTTCGTGGCGGTCGGAATTCTGCTTTGGCTGCTGGGCACCAGCCTCTCCTCCCCTGAAGGTTTTCTGACGGCGGCCTCGATCATGGATAGCTTCTTTGTGAAGTTCATCATGTGGGGCATTCTCACCGCGCTGGCCTATCACGTCGTTGTCGGTATCCGCCATCTGATGATGGACTTTGGTTACCTGGACGAAACCCTCGAAGCAGGGAAACGTTCCGCCAAGATTTCTTTTGTTATTACTGTCGTGCTTTCACTTCTCGCAGGAGTCCTCGTATGGTAAGCAACGCCTCAGCACTGGGACGCAACGGCGTTCATGACTTTATTCTGGTCCGTGCTACCGCCATCGTTCTGACCCTCTACATCATCTACATGGTTGGCTTCTTCGCTACCACCGGTGAGATCTCATGGGAAGTGTGGACCGGATTCTTTGCCTCCGGCTTCACTAAAGTCTTCACACTGCTGGCTCTCGTTTCCATTCTTATCCATGCCTGGATCGGGATGTGGCAGGTGTTAACGGACTACGTTAAACCACTGGCTCTGCGCCTGGTTCTGCAGCTGGCTATCGTTGTGGCGCTGGTGGCTTACGTTCTTTATGGATTTGTTGTGGTGTGGGGTGTGTAATGAAATTGCCAGTCAGAGAGTTTGATGCTGTTGTCATCGGTGCCGGCGGCGCAGGTATGCGCGCGGCGCTGCAAATTTCCCAGAGCGGACAGACCTGTGCGCTGCTCTCTAAAGTCTTCCCGACCCGTTCCCATACCGTGTCAGCGCAGGGGGGTATCACCGTCGCGCTCGGTAACTCCCATGAAGATAACTGGGAATGGCATATGTACGACACCGTAAAAGGGTCGGACTATATCGGTGACCAGGACGCCATCGAATATATGTGTAAGACCGGCCCGGAAGCGATTCTCGAGCTGGAGCACATGGGCCTGCCGTTCTCCCGTCTTGACGACGGCCGTATTTATCAGCGCCCGTTCGGCGGCCAGTCGAAGAACTTCGGCGGCGAGCAGGCGGCGCGCACCGCGGCGGCGGCTGACCGTACTGGCCACGCCCTGCTGCACACCCTGTACCAGCAGAACCTTAAAAACCACACCACTATTTTCTCCGAATGGTATGCCCTCGATCTGGTGAAAAACCAGGACGGCGCGGTGGTGGGTTGTACCGCCCTGTGCATCGAGACCGGCGAAGTGGTCTACTTTAAAGCCCGCGCCACCGTGCTGGCGACCGGCGGCGCAGGCCGTATCTATCAGTCCACCACCAACGCCCACATCAACACCGGTGACGGCGTCGGGATGGCCATTCGTGCCGGCGTGCCGGTGCAGGATATGGAAATGTGGCAGTTCCACCCGACCGGCATCGCCGGGGCAGGGGTTCTGGTCACCGAAGGTTGCCGCGGCGAAGGTGGTTATCTGCTCAATAAACACGGCGAACGCTTTATGGAGCGTTATGCCCCGAACGCCAAAGACCTGGCGGGTCGTGACGTGGTGGCGCGTTCCATCATGATCGAAATCCGCGAAGGTCGCGGCTGCGATGGCCCGTGGGGCCCGCACGCGAAATTGAAGCTGGATCACCTGGGTAAAGAGGTTCTGGAATCTCGTCTGCCGGGTATCCTCGAGCTGTCCCGTACCTTTGCTCACGTCGATCCGGTGAAAGAGCCGATCCCGGTTATCCCAACCTGCCACTACATGATGGGCGGTATTCCGACCAAAGTGACCGGCCAGGCGCTGACCGTCAATGAGAAGGGCGAAGACGTGGTGATCCCGGGCCTGTTCGCGGTAGGCGAAATCGCCTGCGTATCGGTCCACGGCGCTAACCGTCTTGGCGGCAACTCGCTGCTCGACCTGGTGGTCTTCGGCCGCGCGGCGGGCCTGCATCTGCAGGAATCCATCGCCGAGCAAGGCACGCTGCGCGACGCCAGCGAATCCGATATCGAAGGCTCGCTGGACCGCCTCAACCGCTGGAACAACACCCGTTCCGGTGAAGATCCGGTGGCGATCCGCAAAGCGCTGCAGGAATGTATGCAGCATAACTTCTCGGTGTTCCGCGAAGGCGATGCGATGCACAAAGGTCTGGAACAGCTGAAAGTGATCCGCGAGCGCCTGAAAAACGCCCGTCTCGACGATACCTCCAGCGAGTTCAACACCCAGCGCGTTGAGTGCCTGGAGCTGGATAACCTGATGGAAACCGCGTACGCGACCGCCGTATCCGCTAACTTCCGTACCGAGAGCCGTGGCGCCCACAGCCGCTTCGACTTCCCGGATCGTGATGATGAAAACTGGCTGTGCCATTCCCTGTATCTGCCAGAGTCGGAATCCATGACGCGTCGTAGCGTCAACATGGAACCGAAACTGCGTCCGGCATTCCCGCCGAAGATTCGTACTTACTAATGCGGAGACAGGAAAATGAAACTCGAGTTTTCAATTTATCGCTATAACCCGGATGTTGATGACGCTCCGCACATGCAGGATTACACCCTCGAAGCGGAAGAAGGTCGTGACATGATGCTGCTGGATGCGCTGATCCAGCTGAAAGAAAAAGATCCGTCGCTGTCGTTCCGCCGCTCCTGCCGTGAAGGGGTTTGTGGTTCCGATGGCCTGAATATGAACGGGAAAAACGGTCTGGCGTGCATCACGCCGATCTCCGCGCTGAATCAGCCGGGCAAGAAGATTGTTATCCGTCCGCTGCCAGGATTACCGGTTATCCGTGATTTGGTGGTGGACATGGGGCAATTCTATGCACAATATGAGAAGATTAAGCCTTACTTGTTGAATAATGGGCAAAATCCTCCGGCTCGCGAGCATCTGCAGATGCCTGAGCAGCGTGAGAAACTCGATGGTCTGTACGAGTGTATTCTCTGCGCATGTTGTTCGACTTCGTGCCCGTCGTTCTGGTGGAACCCGGATAAGTTCATTGGCCCGGCTGGCCTGTTGGCCGCGTATCGCTTCCTGATCGACAGTCGCGATACCGAAACCAGCGAGCGTCTGGACGGCCTGAGCGATGCTTTCAGCGTATTCCGCTGTCACAGCATTATGAACTGCGTCAGTGTGTGTCCGAAGGGGCTGAACCCGACGCGCGCCATCGGCCATATTAAGTCGATGCTGCTGCAGCGCAGCGCGTAAGAAACCCGGTGTGTCCCGGATGGCGCTACCGCTTATCCGGGCTACCAAAAGCAGTAACCCCGGTAGCGTTTGTGCTACCGGGAAATGAATACCCTAAATAATTCGAGTTACAGGACAACGTACATGTAACTTGAAGTATGAAGGGATAGCAGGAAATCTTTAAAAACCGCCACAAGATGTACCAGTAATCAAGGCGTTCAGTGCGAGGTAAGGCGGCAACTGAACGCATCCCCGGGAGCATAGCGAACTATGTGACCGGGGTAAGTGAAGGCAGCTAACGCAACCGCAGCCTGAACGCCGAAGATTAATGGCAGTTTTTAAAGGTTCCTTAGCGGATAGAAACCACAACTCGTCCGCAACAAGTGAACCCCGGCACGTGCACTCGGTGTGCGTGGTAGTTTCTACGGCGAAATAAGCATATGAATGCTTAAGGGATCACGATGCAGAACGGCGCAATGAAAGCCTGGCTGGACTCTTCTTACCTCTCTGGTTCGAACCAGAGCTGGATAGAACAGCTCTATGAAGACTTCTTAACCGATCCTGACTCTGTTGACGCCAACTGGCGTTCAATGTTCCAGCAGTTACCTGGCACCGGAGTTAAACCGGATCAATTTCATTCCAAAACGCGTGATTATTTCCGTCGACTGGCGAAGGATGCCTCACGTTACACTTCTTCGATTTCCGACCCAGACACCAATGTGAAGCAGGTTAAAGTCCTGCAGCTCATCAACGCATACCGTTTCCGTGGCCACCAGCATGCGAATCTCGATCCGCTGGGGCTGTGGAAGCAAGAGAGAGTGGCGGATCTCGATCCGGCCTACCACGATCTGACCGAGGCCGATTTCCAGGAAAGCTATAACGTAGGTTCATTTGCCATCGGTAAAGATACGATGAAGCTGGGCGAGCTGATTGCTGCCCTCAAGCAAACCTACTGCGGCTCCATCGGCGCGGAATACATGCATATCACCTCTACCGAAGAAAAACGCTGGATCCAGCAGCGCATTGAATCGGTAGCTGGCAAAGCGAGCTTTACCGCGGAAGAGAAAAAACGCTTCCTCAGCGAACTGACCGCCGCGGAAGGCCTGGAGCGCTACCTTGGCGCCAAATTCCCGGGGGCGAAACGCTTCTCGCTGGAGGGTGGCGATGCCTTGATCCCGATGCTCAAAGAGATGATCCGCCATGCGGGCAAGAGCGGCACCCGCGAAGTGGTGCTGGGCATGGCGCACCGCGGTCGTCTCAACGTGCTGGTCAACGTGCTGGGTAAAAAACCGCAGGATCTGTTCGACGAGTTCGCCGGCAAACATAAAGAACATCTCGGTACCGGCGATGTGAAGTACCACATGGGCTTCTCATCCGATATGGAAACCGAAGGCGGTCTGGTGCACCTGGCGCTGGCGTTTAACCCGTCGCACCTCGAGATCGTCAGCCCGGTGGTTATCGGTTCCGTACGCGCCCGTCTGGATCGTCTGGACGAGCCGAGCAGCAACAAGGTTCTGCCGATCACTATCCACGGCGACGCCGCCGTCACCGGTCAGGGCGTGGTTCAGGAAACCCTGAACATGTCGAAAGCCCGCGGTTACGAAGTGGGCGGTACCGTGCGCATCGTTATCAACAACCAGGTGGGCTTCACGACCTCTAACCCGCTGGATGCGCGTTCGACCCCGTACTGCACCGACATCGGTAAAATGGTGCAGGCGCCGATTTTCCACGTCAATGCCGACGATCCGGAAGCGGTCGCGTTCGTCACTCGTCTGGCGCTGGATTTCCGCAATACCTTCAAACGCGATGTTTTCATCGATCTGGTGTGCTACCGCCGTCACGGCCATAACGAAGCCGATGAGCCGAGCGCAACTCAGCCGCTGATGTATCAGAAGATCAAAAAGCACCCGACCCCGCGCAAAATCTATGCTGACAAGCTGGAGCAGGAGAAGGTGGCGACTCTGGAAGACGCGACCGAGCAGGTTAACCTCTACCGCGATGCGCTGGATGCCGGCGAATGCGTGGTGCAGGAATGGCGTCCGATGAACATGCACTCCTTTACCTGGTCGCCGTACCTCAATCATGAGTGGGACGAGAGCTATCCGGATAAAGTGGAGCCGAAGCGTCTGCAGGAGCTGGCGAAACGCATCAGCACGGTGCCGGAAGGTATCGAAATGCAGTCCCGCGTAGCGAAAATTTACGCCGACCGCCAGGCGATGGCGGCAGGTGAGAAGCTGTTCGACTGGGGCGGCGCCGAAAACCTGGCCTACGCCACGCTGGTTGACGAAGGTATTCCGGTGCGTCTGTCCGGGGAAGACTCCGGTCGAGGCACCTTCTTCCATCGTCATGCGGTGATCCATAACCAGACCAATGGTTCAACTTACACCCCGCTGCAGCATGTCCATAACGGTCAGGGCCAGTTCCGCGTTTGGGACTCGGTGCTGTCTGAAGAAGCCGTACTGGCGTTTGAATATGGTTACGCCACCGCTGAGCCGCGCACCCTGACCATCTGGGAAGCGCAGTTTGGCGACTTCGCCAACGGCGCGCAGGTGGTGATCGACCAGTTCATCTCCTCCGGTGAGCAGAAGTGGGGCCGGATGTGCGGCCTGGTGATGCTCCTGCCGCACGGCTATGAAGGCCAGGGTCCGGAGCACTCCTCCGCGCGTCTGGAGCGTTATCTGCAGCTGTGCGCTGAGCAGAACATGCAGGTCTGCGTACCGTCCACACCGGCGCAGGTGTACCACATGCTGCGTCGTCAGGCGCTGCGCGGTATGCGTCGTCCGCTGGTGGTGATGTCGCCGAAGTCGCTGCTGCGTCATCCGCTGGCAGTCTCCAGCATGGATGAGCTGGCGAACGGCACTTTCCTGCCGGCCATCGGTGAAATCGATCAACTTGATCCGCAGGCTGTGAAGCGCGTTGTGCTGTGCTCTGGTAAGGTTTACTACGACCTGCTGGAACAGCGCCGCAAAAACGAGCAAAAAGATGTCGCTATCGTTCGTATCGAGCAGCTCTATCCGTTCCCGCATCAGGCGGTGCAGGAAGCGCTGAAAGCGTATGCGCACGTGCATGATTTTGTCTGGTGCCAGGAAGAGCCGCTCAACCAGGGCGCATGGTACTGCAGCCAGCATCACTTCCGTGAAGTGATTCCGTTTGGGGCCTCTCTGCGTTATGCAGGCCGCCCGGCCTCCGCCTCTCCGGCGGTAGGGTATATGTCCGTTCACCAGAAACAGCAACAAGATCTGGTCAATGACGCGCTGAACGTCGATTAATTAAAGGATACACAATGAGTAGCGTAGATATTCTGGTTCCCGACCTGCCTGAGTCCGTAGCTGACGCAACCGTCGCCACCTGGCACAAAAAACCGGGCGACGCGGTCGTCCGTGACGAAGTCCTGGTCGAAATCGAAACTGACAAAGTGGTACTGGAAGTACCGGCATCAGCGGACGGCATTCTGGATGCAGTGCTGGAAGACGAGGGCGCTACCGTCCTGTCTCGCCAGATCCTTGGCCGCCTGCGCGAAGGTAACAGCGCAGGTAAAGAAAGCAGCGAAAAAGCCGATGCGAAAGCGTCCACTCCGGCGCAGCGTCAGCAGGCCTCTCTGGAAGAGCAGAACAACGACGCGCTGAGCCCGGCGATCCGTCGTCTGCTGGCTGAACACAACCTTGACCCAGCGGCCATCAAAGGCACTGGCGTCGGCGGCCGTCTGACCCGCGAAGACGTTGAGAAACATCTGGCGAAAGCCCCGGCGCCGGCAGAAGCCAAAGCGCCAGCCTCCGCCGCGGCAGCCGCGCCGGCGCCGCAGCTGGGCAATCGTTCTGAAAAACGCGTCCCGATGACCCGCCTGCGTAAACGCGTGGCCGAGCGTCTGCTGGAAGCGAAAAACTCCACCGCCATGCTGACCACGTTCAACGAAGTCAACATGAAGCCCATCATGGATCTGCGTAAGCAGTACGGTGAGGCGTTCGAAAAACGTCACGGCATCCGTCTGGGCTTTATGTCCTTCTACGTGAAAGCGGTAGTGGAAGCGCTGAAACGCTATCCGGAAGTGAACGCTTCCATCGATGGCGACGACGTGGTGTACCACAACTACTTCGACGTCAGCATGGCCGTATCCACCCCGCGCGGCCTGGTCACCCCGGTTCTGCGTGACGTCGACCTGCTGGGCATGGCGGATATCGAAAAGAATATTAAAGAGCTGGCAGTGAAAGGCCGCGACGGCAAGCTGACCGTAGATGACCTGACCGGCGGTAACTTCACCATTACCAACGGCGGCGTGTTCGGCTCCCTGATGTCCACGCCGATCATCAACCCACCGCAGAGCGCCATCCTGGGTATGCATGCCATTAAAGACCGTCCGATGGCGGTGAATGGCAAGGTAGAGATCCTGCCGATGATGTACCTGGCGCTCTCCTACGACCACCGTCTGATCGACGGACGTGAGTCGGTAGGCTTCCTGGTGGCGATTAAAGAGCTGCTGGAAGATCCGACCCGTCTGCTGCTGGACGTGTAGTCAGCAAGCGTATTACCTACCGTAGGCCGGATAACACGCGTTAGCGCCGTTATCAGGCCTACAGGTTTAAAGATAATTACACCCTGAAGGATGGACTGAACACATGAACTTACATGAATATCAGGCAAAACAACTTTTTGCCCGCTATGGCTTACCGGCGCCGGTGGGTTATGCCTGTACTACTCCGCGTGAAGCAGAAGAAGCCGCTTCAAAAATCGGCGCGGGTCCGTGGGTAGTGAAATGTCAGGTTCACGCTGGTGGCCGCGGCAAAGCGGGCGGTGTGAAAGTGGTGAAGAGCAAAGAAGAGATCCGCGCATTTGCCGAGCACTGGCTGGGCAAACGTCTGGTGACCTATCAAACAGATGCGAACGGCCAGCCGGTTAACCAGATCCTGGTTGAAGCGGCGACCGATATTGACAAAGAGCTGTACCTGGGCGCGGTCGTTGACCGTAGTTCCCGTCGCGTGGTGTTCATGGCCTCTACTGAAGGCGGCGTGGAAATCGAAAAAGTGGCGGAAGAGACCCCGCACCTGATCCACAAGATCGCCATCGATCCGCTGGCTGGCCCGATGCCTTACCAGGGCCGTGAACTGGCGTTCAAACTGGGCCTGGAAGGTAAGCAGGTTCAGCAGTTCACTAAGATTTTCATGGGCCTGGCGACCATTTTCCTGGAGCGCGACCTCGCGCTGATCGAAATTAACCCGCTGGTGATCACCAAGCAGGGCGACCTGATCTGCCTGGACGGCAAACTGGGCGCTGACGGCAACGCGCTGTTCCGCCAGCCGGATCTGCGCGAAATGCGCGACCAGTCTCAGGAAGATCCGCGTGAAGCGCAGGCGGCGCAGTGGGAACTGAACTACGTCGCGCTGGACGGCAACATTGGTTGCATGGTTAACGGCGCGGGTCTGGCGATGGGTACCATGGACATCGTTAAACTGCACGGCGGCGAACCGGCTAACTTCCTCGACGTGGGCGGCGGCGCCACCAAAGAGCGCGTCACCGAAGCGTTCAAAATCATCCTCTCTGATGACAACGTGAAAGCGGTGCTGGTTAACATCTTCGGCGGTATCGTACGCTGCGACCTGATCGCTGACGGTATCATCGGTGCGGTAGCGGAAGTTGGGGTTAACGTTCCGGTGGTGGTTCGTCTGGAAGGTAACAACGCCGAACTGGGCGCGAAAAAACTGGCTGACAGCGGCCTGAATATTATTGCAGCGAAAAGTCTGACGGACGCAGCACAGCAGGTTGTTGCCGCAGTGGAGGGGAAATAATGTCAGTTTTAATTAATAAAGATACCAAGGTTATCTGCCAGGGCTTCACCGGTAGCCAGGGGACCTTCCACTCTGAACAAGCGATCGCTTACGGTACGCAAATGGTTGGCGGCGTGACGCCAGGCAAAGGCGGCACCACGCACCTGGGCCTGCCGGTGTTCAACACCGTGCGCGAAGCCGTTGAAGCGACCGGCGCTACCGCGACCGTGATCTACGTTCCGGCGCCGTTCTGCAAAGATTCCATTCTGGAAGCGATTGACGCGGGCATTAAGCTTATCATCACCATCACCGAAGGTATCCCGACCCTGGATATGCTGACTGTGAAAGTGAAACTGGACGAAGCGGGCGTGCGCATGATCGGCCCGAACTGCCCAGGCGTGATCACCCCGGGCGAATGCAAAATCGGCATCATGCCGGGTCACATTCACAAGCCGGGTAAAGTGGGCATCGTTTCCCGTTCCGGTACCCTGACCTATGAAGCGGTTAAGCAGACCACCGACTACGGCTTCGGCCAGTCTACCTGTGTCGGTATCGGCGGCGACCCGATCCCGGGCTCTAACTTCATCGATATCCTGAAGCTGTTCCAGGAAGACCCGCAGACCGAAGCGATCGTCATGATCGGTGAGATCGGCGGCAGCGCGGAAGAAGAAGCGGCTGCCTACATCAAAGAGCACGTGACCAAGCCGGTTGTCGGCTACATCGCGGGCGTGACCGCGCCGAAAGGCAAGCGTATGGGCCATGCGGGCGCCATCATCGCTGGCGGTAAAGGTACTGCTGATGAGAAATTCGCAGCCCTGGAAGCAGCCGGTGTGAAAACCGTTCGCAGCCTGGCCGATATCGGCGAAGCGCTGAAAGCGATCATCAAGTAAACCCTCTCTGCTTGTCCGCAAGCAGAAATCTGTCCGATTTCGACATGGTTGGCCACCGTCAGGTGGCCTTTTTTTTGGCCGTTATCCGCTTCTCCCGAAAGCCGCTGAGCCAGCAAACCCCGCGTTTGGCGAAAACCTTATCTATCATATTGATTTTAAGAATTATTTCATAAATATTCTCGACGTGCGGTTGTCGGAAAGGAAAATATGCCCTGGCCGTACCGGAGGGAAGCAAAACAGACACTAAAAAAAGAGTGGGGGAGGGGATAAGAAAACAGGAAAAAATACTGTGAGCGGTCTAGCATTAATCGGATCGGCTCTTTTTTTTCTTTTTTTTCCTGCGGCGTTAAATAATATTACCTATGATTCTCATCTCTCCCTTTTTAGTAACCAATCAAAGTATACTTTAAACACAGTATTAACATTAAGTTTACCAATATTCTTTATTGGGCTACATAATTAACACGTAGAGTAAAAATTGATTTATATCAATACTTAATGCTTGGAAAAATCCTTCAAAAAACGTTAAATTGTCTCAAGTCAAATTGGCCTAAACTGGCCATCTTCGCTATATATTGATCACCGTCGAAAAATGTAAAACTGGAACAATAAAAACATATTTATTGTAAGGTTATTGCGGCGTAATATATTGGGGAATCAATTGGGTTTTTCGTTAACGTATTTGTAACCTTGTCCTGGCGTGGTTTCACTTTCGGTTGAAACCCGCTCCGGGCGGGCGACAAATAAAAATTTGTATTGGGGCATGCGTATGAGCCAGAGCTTCTCGGTTCATTTTCGGAGTCTTCATGCGATGAGCAAGGAGTCATGATGTTAGATATAGTCGAACTGTCGCGCTTACAGTTTGCCTTGACCGCGATGTACCACTTCCTGTTTGTGCCACTGACGCTCGGTATGGCGTTCCTGCTGGCCATTATGGAAACGGTCTACGTCCTTTCCGGCAAACAGATTTATAAAGATATGACCAAATTCTGGGGCAAGTTGTTTGGTATCAACTTCGCGCTGGGTGTGGCGACCGGTCTGACCATGGAGTTCCAGTTCGGGACTAACTGGTCGTATTACTCACACTACGTGGGGGATATCTTCGGTGCGCCGCTGGCCATTGAAGGTCTGATGGCCTTCTTCCTCGAATCCACCTTTGTAGGTCTGTTCTTCTTCGGTTGGGATCGTCTGGGTAAAGTTCAGCACATGGCCGTCACCTGGCTGGTCGCACTGGGCTCCAACCTCTCCGCGCTGTGGATCCTCGTCGCAAACGGTTGGATGCAGAACCCTATCGCATCGGACTTCAACTTTGAAACCATGCGTATGGAGATGGTTAGCTTCTCCGAACTGGTGCTCAACCCGGTTGCTCAGGTGAAATTTGTTCACACCGTGGCGTCGGGCTATGTCACCGGTGCGATGTTCATCCTGGCTATCAGCTCCTGGTACATGCTGAAAGGCCGTGACTTTGCCTTTGCTAAGCGCTCCTTTGCCATCGCAGCCAGCTTCGGTATGGCAGCGATCCTCTCCGTTATTGTGCTGGGTGACGAATCTGGTTACGAAATGGGCGACGTGCAGAAAACCAAACTGGCGGCTATCGAAGCAGAGTGGGAAACCCAGCCTGCGCCGGCGGCCTTTACCCTGTTTGGTATTCCCGATCAGAATGCGCAAACCAACCACTTCGCCATCCAGATCCCTTACGCGCTGGGCATCATTGCCACCCGCTCGGTGGATAAGCCGGTTATCGGTCTGAAGGATCTGATGGTTCAGCACGAAGAGCGTATCCGTAACGGCATGAAGGCCTATGCGCTGCTGGAGCAACTGCGCGCCGGTTCCACCGACCAGTCCGTTCGCGACCAGTTCAATAACGTGAAGAAAGATCTTGGCTATGGTCTGCTGCTGAAACGCTATACCCCGAACGTCGCTGACGCCACGGAAGAGCAGATCGCCAAAGCGACCAAAGACTCTATTCCAAGCGTCGCACCGCTGTACTTCGCCTTCCGTATCATGGTGGCGTGCGGCATCCTGATGCTGTTGATTATCGGCGCCTCCTTCTGGAGCGTGATCCGTAACCGTATCGGCGAGAAAAAATGGCTGCTGCGCGCCGCGTTCTATGGCTTGCCGCTGCCGTGGATTGCCGTGGAGTCAGGCTGGTTTGTTGCCGAATACGGCCGTCAGCCGTGGGCGATTGGTGAAGTCCTGCCGACGGCGGTGGCCAACTCGTCGCTGACCGCGGGCGATCTGATCTTCTCTATGTTGCTGATCTGCGGCCTGTACACGCTGTTCCTGGTGGCTGAACTGTTCCTGATGTTCAAGTTTGCCCGCAAAGGACCTAGCAGCCTGAAAACCGGCCGCTATCACTTTGAACAGTCCTCTGCGGCTATTCAGTCGGCACGCTAAGACAGGAGTCGTCAAATGATCGATTATGAAGTATTGCGTTTTATCTGGTGGCTGCTGATTGGCATCCTGCTGATTGGCTTCGCCGTCGCCGACGGGTTCGACATGGGGGTGGGCATGCTCACCCGCTTCCTCGGCCGTAACGACACCGAGCGTCGGATTATGATCAACGCCATCGCCCCGCACTGGGACGGTAACCAGGTGTGGCTGATCACCGCCGGCGGCGCGCTGTTCGCTGCCTGGCCGATGGTCTACGCCGCGGCGTTCTCCGGTTTCTATGTGGCGATGATTCTGGTGCTGGCCTCGTTGTTCTTCCGTCCGGTCGGTTTCGACTACCGTTCCAAGATCGAGGACACCCGCTGGCGCAACATGTGGGACTGGGGCATCTTCATCGGCAGCTTCGTGCCGCCGCTGGTGATTGGCGTGGCCTTCGGCAACCTGCTGCAGGGCGTGCCGTTCCATGTCGACGAATACCTGCGTCTCTTCTATACCGGTAATTTCTTCCAGCTGCTGAACCCGTTTGGTCTGCTGGCCGGTATCGTCAGCGTGGCGATGATCCTGACCCAGGGCGCGACCTACCTGCAGATGCGTACCGTAGGCGAACTGCACCTGCGCACCCGCACCGTCTCCACGGTGGCGGCGCTGGTGACGCTGGTCTGCTTCGCGCTGGCGGGCGTGTGGGTCTACTACGGTATCGACGGCTATGTGGTGAAATCGGTGATTGACCATACCGGCCCGTCTAATCCGCTGACCAAAGAAGTGGTGCGTGAAGCTGGCGCGTGGATGGTGAACTTTAACAATATGCCAGCGCTGTGGGCGATCCCTGCCCTGGGCGTGGTGCTGCCGCTGCTGACCGTCGTTTCGACCAAAGCGGATAAAGGCGCCTGGGCATTCCTGTTCTCCTCGCTGACCCTGGCCTGCATCATTCTGACTGCCGGTATTGCGATGTTCCCGTTCATCATGCCGTCCAGCACTATGCTGAACGCCAGCCTGACGATGTGGGACGCGACCTCCAGCCAGCGGACGCTGAATCTGATGACCTACGTGGCGATTGTCTTCGTGCCGATCATTCTGGGCTACACCAGCTGGTGTTACTGGAAAATGTTTGGCCGCATCACGCGCGAAGACATCGAAAAGAACACCCACTCGCTGTACTAAGGTAAGGAGCTATATATGTGGTACTTCGCATGGATTTTGGGAACGCTTCTTGCCTGTGCCTTTGGGGTGATTACCGCGCTGGCGCTTGAGCACGTGGAAGCCACCAAAGCCGGGAAGAAAGAAGAAATCTGATGAAATTTATCGCTACTCTGTACGCGATAATGGACAAGCGCCCGCTCCGGGCGCTTTCCTTATTGATGGCGCTGCTGCTGGCAGGCTGCATCTTCTGGGATCCGTCGCGCTTTGCCGCGAAGACCAGCGAGCTGGAAATCTGGCATGGTTTCTTGCTGATGTGGGCAGTTTGCAGCGGCGTTATTCACGGCGTGGGCTTCCGCCCGCGTGCCGTTCACTGGCAGGGGATTTTTTGTCCGCTTATCGCTGATATCGTGCTCGCTTTAGGTCTCTTCTTTTTCTTCTTTTGAATAAGAGATCTCTGTTAATGCTATGGGCTTGCATAAGCCCATAAAAATTTACGCCCCGTTTACTTTCCCCCATTCCAAACCACCTTTCCCGCGCGTATAGTAGCGAAGTTTGAAAGCTCTAACCTTTTTTTGCATTACCGGGATGTAAAGTGAATACAACGCTGTTTCGATGGCCGGTTCGGGTCTACTACGAAGATACCGACGCCGGTGGTGTGGTTTACCACGCCAGTTACGTCGCTTTTTATGAAAGAGCACGCACAGAGATGCTGCGCCACCATCACTTTAGTCAACAGGTTCTGTTGGCTGAACGCGTTGCCTTCGTGGTTCGCAAAATGACGCTGGAGTATTTTGCCCCCGCCAGACTCGACGACATGCTCGAAGTCCAGACGGAAATTACCTCGATGCGCGGCACCTCTTTGGTTTTCACGCAGCGAATCGTCAACGCCGAGAATACAGTGTTAAACGAAGCTGAGGTTCTCATTGTGTGCGTTGATCCACTCTTAATGAAGCCACGTGCGCTTCCCAAGTCTATTGTCGCGGAGTTTAAGCAGTGACTGACATGAATATCCTTGATTTGTTCCTGAAGGCGAGCCTTCTGGTTAAACTTATCATGTTGATTTTGATTGGTTTTTCTATCGCTTCCTGGGCTATCATTATTCAGAGAACGCGTATCCTTAACTCGGCCGCGCGCGAAGCTGAAGCGTTCGAGGACAAATTCTGGTCCGGGATTGAACTGTCCCGTTTGTATCAGGAAAGCCAGGGGCGTCGCGATAATCTGACCGGTTCGGAGCAGATCTTCTACAGCGGCTTCAAAGAGTTTGCGCGCTTGCATCGGGCCAACAGCCATGCGCCGGAGGCGATCGTCGAAGGGGCATCGCGCGCGATGCGTATTTCGATGAACCGCGAGCTGGAAACGCTGGAGACCCATATTCCGTTCCTCGGCACCGTAGGCTCCATCAGCCCGTATATCGGTCTGTTCGGTACCGTTTGGGGGATCATGCACGCCTTTATCGCTCTTGGCGCGGTGAAGCAGGCCACCCTGCAGATGGTGGCGCCGGGTATCGCCGAAGCGCTGATCGCCACTGCGATCGGTCTGTTCGCTGCTATCCCTGCGGTCATGGCGTATAACCGCCTGAACCAGCGCGTGAACAAGCTTGAACTGAATTACGACAACTTTATGGAAGAGTTCACCGCCATTCTGCACCGTCAGGCTTTTACCACCAGCGAAAGCAATAAGGGGTAAGCCATGGCCAGAGCACGTGGACGCGGACGTCGCGAACTGAAGTCCGAGATCAACATCGTTCCGCTGCTGGATGTCCTGCTGGTGCTGTTGCTGATCTTTATGGCAACGGCGCCGATCATTACGCAGAGCGTGGAAGTCGATCTGCCGGACGCCACGGAATCGCAAGCGGTGAAAAGCAATGACGATCCGCCGGTGATTGTGGAAGTCTCCGGGGTAGGGCAGTACAGCGTGAAAGTGGGGCAGGAGACGCTGTCCCAGCTGCCGCCGGAGCAGGTGATTGCCGAAGCGAAGCGTCGTCTTGAAGCCAATGAGAAAACGGTATTCCTGATCGGCGGTGCGAAAGACGTCCCTTACGATGAAATTATTAAAGCGCTGAACCTGTTGCATAGTGCAGGGGTTAAATCGGTCGGCTTGATGACCAAACCTATTTAATCGCTTCAGGTAGGTGCGTCCGCGCGGCGTTCGGCGGCGAGTATCGCTCGCCGTCGGTGCGCATCGCGGGTACAGGCGAACAGTTTTTGGGAACCGATAGTGTCAAAGGCAACCGAACAAAACGACAAGCTTAAACGAGCGATCATCATTTCAGTCGCGCTGCACATCATACTGATCGCGCTGCTGATCTGGAGTTCGTTTGACGAGCATCTTGATGCCTCTGCCGGCGGCGGCGGGGGATCGTCGATTGATGCCGTCATGGTCGATCCGGGGGCGGTGGTAAATAACTATAACCGTCAGCAACAGCAGCAGGCCAGCGCACGTCGCGCCGCTGAACAGCGCGAAAAACAGGCGCAGCAGCAGGCGGAAGAGTTACGTGAGAAGCAGGCGGCGGAACAGGAACGGCTGAAACAGCTCGAACAGGAGCGGCTGCAGGCGCAGGAAGCGGCGAAAGAAGCGAAGGAACAACAGAAGCAGGCTGAGGAAGCCGCAGCCAAGGCTGCCGCGGCGGCGAAAGCCAAAGCGGATGCGCAGGCTAAAGAAGCGCAGGAAGCAGCGGCCAAAGCGGCCGCCGAGGCGAAAGCGAAGGCGGATGCCCAGGCGAAAGCGGCTGAACTGGCGGCAGCGAAAGCGGCTGCTGACGCGAAGAAACAGGCCGAAGCCGCCGCCGCGAAAGCAGCGGCCGAGGCGAAGAAACAGGCGGAAGCCGAAGCGGCGAAAGCCGCGGCAGAGGCGCAGAAGAAAGCAGAAGCGGCAGCGGCGAAGAAAGCGCAACAGGAAGCGGAGAAGAAGGCCCAGCAGGAAGCGGCTAAACAGGCAGCGGCTGAAAAAGCGGCTGCAGAAAAAGCCGCCGAAAAAGCAGCTGAGAAAGCGGCCGCGCAAAAAGCGGCCGCGGAGAAGGCCGCCGCCGAGAAAGCCGCCGCAGCTGAAAAAGCAGCGGCAGCCAAAGCGGCAGCTGCTGAGAAGGCGGCGGCTGATAAAGCGGCCAAAGCGGCAGCAGCAAAAGCCGCGGCAGCGAAGAAAGCGGCTGCAGCGAAAGAAGCGGACGGCGTTGACGACCTGCTCGGCGATCTGAGCTCTGGTAAGAATGCGCCGAAAGGTAGCACCAGCGGTAGCACAGGTGGCTCTTCACCTGCTAAAGGAAGTAAACCGGGGCAGGGCGGTGCATCTCAGGCGGAGATTGCCAGCTATATTTCGCAGGTGCAGGCCGCGATTAAAGGACATCTCTATGACTGGGATACGTACAAGGGTAAAGTATGTACGTTGCGCGTAAACCTGGCTCAGGATGGAACGTTGTTGAGTGTGAAATCGGAAGGCGGCGATCCGGCTTTCTGCCAGCAAATGCTGGCGGCTACCAGTCGGATGAGCAAATTCCCTAAACCGCCGTCGCAGGCTGTTTATGAAACGTTCAAAAATGCGCCACTGGACTTCAAACCTTAAGCGCTTTTTCTCCCCGCGTTAGCGGGGGGAAAGAAAATAGGGCGGTCATGGGTTTTGGTAGTTTTGTGTATTTGAGTTTGTTAACATTCTGCTAAATTATCGTGGGCTTTCCGCCCGGATAAGGGAGATATGATGAAGCAGGCATTACGAGTAGCATTTGGTTTTTTAATGCTGTGGGCGGCGGTGCTGCACGCAGAAGTACGTATCGAGATCACCCAAGGGGTGGACTCGGCGCGCCCCATCGGGGTGGTACCGTTCCAGTGGGCCGGCCAGGGCGCTGCGCCGGAAGATGTTGGCGGTATCGTGGCAGCTGACCTGCGCAACAGCGGTAAATTCAACCCGCTGGATCGCTCGCGTCTGCCGCAGCAGCCGACCAGTCCCCAGGAAGTGCAGCCTGCAGCCTGGTCTGCGCTGGGTATTGACGCCGTGGTCGTCGGTCAGGTGACGTCAAACCCGGATGGTTCTTATCAGGTCGCGTATCAGCTGGTGGATACCGGCGGTGCGCCGGGCACAACGCTGGCGCAAGGCTCTTTCAAAGTCACTAAGCAGTACCTGCGCTATGCAGCGCACACTGCCAGCGATGCGGTATTTGAAAAGCTGACTGGTATTAAAGGCGCCTTCCGTACCCGTATCGCCTACGTGGTGCAGACCAACGGCGGTCAGTTCCCGTATGAGCTGCGTGTCTCCGATTATGATGGCTACAACCAGTTCGTGGTTCACCGCTCCTCCCAGCCGCTGATGTCCCCGGCCTGGTCTCCGGACGGTTCAAAACTGGCTTACGTAACCTTCGAAAGCGGTCGTTCTGCGCTGGTGGTGCAGACCCTGGCGAACGGCGCAGTGCGTCAGATTGCCTCCTTCCCGCAGCACAACGGCGCGCCGGCGTTCTCGCCGGATGGCTCTAAACTGGCTTTCGCGCTGTCGAAAACCGGTAGCCTGAACCTGTACGTGATGGATCTGGGCTCGGGTCAGATTCGTCAGGTGACCAACGGTCGCAGCAACAACACCGAACCAAGCTGGTTCCCGGACAGCCAGAACCTGGCCTTCACCTCTGACCAGGCCGGTCGTCCGCAGGTGTATAAAGTCAATATTAATGGCGGCACGCCGCAGCGTATCACCTGGGAAGGCTCGCAGAACCAGGACGCTGACGTGAGCGCGGATGGTAAAACGATGGTAATGGTCAGCTCGGCCGGCGGCCAGCAGCACATTGCCAAACAAGATCTGGAAGCGGGTGGTGTACAGGTTCTGTCATCAACGTTTTTAGACGAAACGCCAAGTCTGGCACCTAACGGCACTATGGTAATCTACAGCTCTTCTCAGGGGATGGGATCCGTGCTGAATCTGGTTTCTACAGATGGGCGTTTCAAAGCGCGTCTTCCGGCAACTGATGGACAGGTAAAATCACCTGCCTGGTCGCCGTATCTGTGATAATAAATAATTGATTATTAAAGGAATCAAAGAAATGCAACTGAACAAAGTGCTGAAAGGGCTGATGATCGCTCTGCCGGTTATGGCAATCGCGGCATGTTCTTCTAACAAGAACGCCAGCAACGACCAGAGCGGTGAAGGCATGCTGGGTGCCGGCACTGGTATGGACGCTAACGGTAACGGCGGCAACATGTCTTCTGAAGAGCAAGCTCGTCTGCAGATGCAGCAGCTGCAGCAGAACAACATCGTTTACTTCGATCTGGACAAGTACGATATCCGTTCTGACTTCGCTGCCATGCTGGACGCGCACGCTAACTTCCTGCGCAGCAACCCGTCCTACAAAGTGACTGTAGAAGGTCACGCGGATGAGCGCGGTACGCCGGAATACAACATCGCGCTGGGTGAGCGTCGTGCTAACGCCGTTAAGATGTATCTGCAGGGCAAAGGTGTTTCTGCCGATCAGATCTCCATCGTTTCTTACGGTAAAGAAAAACCAGCAGTACTGGGTCATGACGAAGCGGCATATGCCAAAAACCGTCGCGCCGTACTGGTTTACTAAGAGAATTGCATGAGCAGTAACTTCAGACATCATTTATTGAGTCTGTCGTTACTGGTTGGCATAGCGGCCCCCTGGGCCGCTTTTGCTCAGGCGCCAATCAGTAGTGTCGGCTCAGGCTCGGTCGAAGACCGTGTCACTCAACTTGAGCGTATTTCCAATGCTCACAGCCAGCTTTTAACCCAACTCCAGCAACAACTCTCTGATAACCAGACTGACATTGATTCTCTCCGTGGTCAGATCCAGGAGAACCAGTATCAGCTGAATCAGATCGTTGAGCGTCAAAAGCAGATTCTGCTGCAGATTGACGGGCTGACGAGCGGGGGTGGCGCAGCAGCGGCTGGCGCCCAGACGTCGTCTTCCGGCGATCAGAGCGCGGCTGCTACCAGCGCAGCGCCAGCGGCCTCTTCAGGCGCTCCGGCGATGACCGGCGATGCGAACACCGATTACAATGCGGCCATTGCCCTGGTGAAGGATGCTTCACGCCAGGATGACGCCATGGCGGCGTTCCAGAACTTCGTTAAAAAGTACCCGGATTCGACTTATCAGCCGAACGCCAACTATTGGCTCGGACAGTTGAACTACAATAAGGGGAAAAAAGACGATGCGGCGTTTTACTTCGCCTCGGTGGTGAAGAACTACCCGAAATCGCCAAAAGCGCCAGACGCCATGTTTAAGGTCGGCGTGATCATGCAGGACAAAGGTGATACCGCGAAAGCGAAAGCGGTTTACCAGCAGGTGATCAACAAATTCCCCGGCACCGACGGTGCGAAACAAGCGCAAAAACGACTTAATGCCCTTGGTTGATTACGGCATGACCAGAAATCGCATCATTTCTGGTCTTGTCGCCTGAATCGCCAGCAGTTAAGTGATCTTTATCGAAATTTTAGTTGCGCTGAATTCTGAAATCAGTAATATATGCCGCCGTTGCCAAGGGATATCAAACAAGCCCAAAGCGACGCCAGAGTGGGTCGTTAGCTCAGTTGGTAGAGCAGTTGACTTTTAATCAATTGGTCGCAGGTTCGAATCCTGCACGACCCACCAATCGTTCTGGTGGAACGCGATAGTAAAACGTGAAGGATAACGTTGCGACAGCAACGGCCCATAGGGCGAGGCAAAGCCGAGTCATCCTGCACGACCCACCAATTAGCAGTATCCAGCGTAGTATCGGGTGATTAGCTCAGCTGGGAGAGCACCTCCCTTACAAGGAGGGGGTCGGCGGTTCGATCCCGTCATCACCCACCACCGGGTCGTTAGCTCAGTTGGTAGAGCAGTTGACTTTTAATCAATTGGTCGCAGGTTCGAATCCTGCACGACCCACCATTATAATGATGGGGTCGGTGGAGGCAGTATCAGTAGTATCCAGCGCAGTTTCGGGTGATTAGCTCAGCTGGGAGAGCACCTCCCTTACAAGGAGGGGGTCGGCGGTTCGATCCCGTCATCACCCACCACTCGGGTCGTTAGCTCAGTTGGTAGAGCAGTTGACTTTTAATCAATTGGTCGCAGGTTCGAATCCTGCACGACCCACCAATTTCAGCATTTAACTCAGATGTTGAACGTGAAGGATAACGTTGCGTCAGCAACGGCCCGTAGGGCGAGGTGAAGCCGAGTCATCCTGCACGACCCACCAATTTTAATATTGGTGTCCAGTGAAATTATTCAGGTAGTACCAGAGCGGGTCGTTAGCTCAGTTGGTAGAGCAGTTGACTTTTAATCAATTGGTCGCAGGTTCGAATCCTGCACGACCCACCAATCTTTAATGATGGTAACTGGTAGAAAAGTGAAGGATAACGTTGCGTCAGCAACGGCGCCGAAGGGCGAGGCGAAGCCGAGTCATCCTGCACGACCCACCATCCTGAATGATTACAGTAGCAAAATCCCGCAAGGGGTCGTTAGCTCAGTTGGTAGAGCAGTTGACTTTTAATCAATTGGTCGCAGGTTCGAATCCTGCACGACCCACCAATGTAAAAAGGCGCCCTAAAGGCGCCTTTTTGCTATGCGTTGAACTCAACGATTCGAACCTGCGGCAGGTTCGGGTCTCACGTAGTGAGACAACGGAGCCGCTTGCGGCGACGGCCCGAAGGGCGAGGCGAAGCCGAGTCATCCTGCACGACCCACCAATGTAAAAAGGCGCCCTAAAGGCGCCTTTTTGCTATGCGTCATTCTCCACAATCCTACTTCAGCATGACCCCCTGCCGCCGCTTACCGTGACGCCATAAGGCACGAACCGGTAGCCCGGGAAGATGCGTAGCATCGTCCCCGGGGAATAGGTGCTCATGTACAAAATTCATCACGACTTTTTGCTCGTAATCCGCTATCTTGTTTAGCATATAAAACACCATGACCGTGTTAAGGCATAGACAGGCCATAGTGACGGTCTTAGAGTTAAGCCAGTAAAACGAGATTGCATGATGAGCGTAATGTTTGATCCTGAAACGGCGATTTATCCCTTCCCACCGAAACCGCAGCCGCTGACCGTCGACGAAAAGCAGTTTTACCGCGAGAAAATCAAGCGTCTGCTGCGCGAGCGCGATGCCGTGATGGTGGCGCATTACTACACCGATCCTGAAATTCAACAACTGGCGGAAGAGACCGGCGGCTGTATAGCCGACTCGCTGGAGATGGCGCGCTTTGGCGCCCGCCATTCGGCCTCCACGCTGCTGGTCGCCGGGGTGCGTTTTATGGGGGAAACCGCCAAAATCCTTAGCCCGGAAAAGACCATTCTGATGCCGACCCTGAACGCCGAGTGTTCGCTGGATCTGGGCTGTCCGATTGAGGAATTCAACGCCTTCTGCGACGCCCATCCCGATCGCACCGTGGTAGTCTATGCCAATACGTCCGCCGCGGTGAAGGCTCGCGCCGACTGGGTGGTGACCTCCAGCATCGCCGTGGAACTCATTGACCATCTGGATAGTCTTGGTCAAAAGATCCTCTGGGCGCCGGACCGCCATCTTGGCCGCTATGTTCAGCGTCAGACCGGCGCAGACGTGATCTGCTGGCAGGGGGCGTGCATCGTGCACGATGAGTTTAAAACCCAGGCACTGACGCGTATGAAGGCCCTCTATCCTGAAGCTGCTGTACTGGTCCATCCCGAGTCGCCGCAGGCAATCGTCGAGATGGCCGATGCCGTAGGTTCCACCAGTCAGCTGATCGCGGCGGCGAAAAGCCTGCCCCAGCGCCAGCTGATCGTGGCGACCGATCGCGGTATCTTTTATAAAATGCAGCAGGCGGTGCCGGAGAAAACGCTGCTGGAAGCGCCCACCGCTGGTGAAGGGGCGACCTGCCGCAGCTGCGCGCATTGTCCTTGGATGGCGATGAACGGCCTGAAAGCCATTGCCGAGGGGCTCGAGCAGGGCGGCGCTGAACATGAAATCCACGTCGACGAAGCGCTTCGGACCGGCGCATTAATTCCCCTTAACCGGATGCTGGATTTTGCGGCTACACTACGGGGATAACGTATTGTCGCGTCGCAAGACGCTGAGGGGATGAAATGGATTTTTTTAGCACGCAGAATATTTTAGTACATATACCCATCGGCGCCGGGGGGTACGATCTCTCCTGGATAGAGGCCGTGGGGACCATCGCCGGGCTGCTGTGTATCTGGCTGGCGAGCCTGGAGAAGATCAGCAACTATGCATTCGGTCTGGTCAACGTCACGCTGTTCGCCATCATCTTCTTTCAGATCCAGCTGTACGCCAGCCTGTTGCTGCAGCTGTTCTTCTTTGCCGCTAACGTTTACGGCTGGTATGCCTGGTCGCGGCAAAGCAGCAATCATGAGGCCGAGCTGCAGATCCGCTGGCTACCACGCAGTAAAGCCCTGGGCTGGCTGGCGGCCTGCGTGGTGGCGATCGGCTTGCTGACCCTGTTTATCAATCCGTTTTTTGCCTTCCTGACGCGAATCGCGGTCAGCCTGATGCAAGCGCTTGGTTTGCATGTCACGATGCCGGAACTGCAGCCGGATGCCTTCCCGTTCTGGGACTCCTGTATGACGGTGCTGTCGGTAGTGGCGATGATCTTAATGACCCGCAAATACGTTGAGAACTGGCTGCTGTGGGTCATCGTCAACGTCATAAGCGTGGTGATTTTTGCCCGTCAGGGCGTCTATGCTATGTCGCTGGAATATCTCTTGCTGACGTTCATTGCGCTGAACGGCAGCCGAATGTGGATAAACAGCGCGCGTGAGCGAGGTTCTCACGCGTTTTCTGGCTAATGATGGTGGTGATGATCGTGCCCGGCGTGCATCGTGTTGAGATGGCACTCCGGGCCGCTGCAGGGCTGGTACTCCATCTGCACCGTGGCATGCTCAATTTCATATTTATGTTCCAGGAAATGCAGGATGCGGTTGAGTAACGCATCATGATCGTGCGGCGGGACCACCTGCACATGCAGCGTCATCACCGGTTTTTCCCCCACTAGCCAGACGTGAACGTGGTGAACATCGCGCACCTCCGGGATAGAGCGGCGGATATCCCGCTGCAGGGCCGCCACATCGAGCGAACGCGGTGCGCCTTCCAGCAGCTCATGCAGACTCTCCTTCAGCAGCCGCCATGCGCTACGTAGCACCAGGCAGGAAACCAGCACGGAAAGGATCGGATCGACAGGCGTCCAGCCGGTGGTGAGGATCACCACGGCGGCCACAATCGCGCCAACCGAACCCAGCAGATCGCCGAGCACGTGTAGCGCCGCGGCGCGCACGTTGAGATTCCGCTCTTCGCTGCCACGATGTAGGATCCAAAACGCCAGCACGTTGGCCAGCAGGCCAGCGACCGCAATGACCATCATCGTCACCCCGGCAACCGGCTGCGGATGCTGGAAGCGCTGAATGGCCTCCCAGACAATCAGCATGGTGATCACCACCAGAGCAATGGCATTGAGAAACGCCGCCAGGGTGGTCAAACGCAGCCAGCCAAAAGTATGGCGGGCGTTCGGGGGACGGCTGGCGAAGCGAACCGCCAGCAGCGCAAACAGCAGGGCGGCGGAGTCGGTGAGCATATGGCCGGCATCCGCCAGCAGGGCCAGCGAGCCGGAGATCGCGCCGCCGATGGCTTCTATCAGCATAAAACCGGCGGTGACGATGAACGCCCAAAGCAGCCGGCGGGCGTTGCCGTTATCCGGAGCCTGGGCAGGGGAGTGCGAATGCGAGTGCGCCATGGTGTCGTCCCTTGATAGTTATCATTATCACGCTATGACAGCATAAACAGAGAACGATAACAAACAGAGAAAAGGCGAGCCCAGCTCGCCTTTTCTCTGTTTGCACTCACCGCATCAATTACTGGGTGGTGCCGTCGGTTTTGCTGTTGTCATGGTTCATGCTGTCGCCGTTGTCCAGTTTCTTACCGGTATCCGGACAGCGGCCGTCTTTACACATCGAGTTTTTATGTACCTCATCGCTCGACATATTGTCCTGGCTCATCGTCGAGCCGTCAGGATGAAGCATGGTGCCGCCAGAGCCAGAGTTAATTTGGCTATTATCCACGTTATTCGGCGCCACGTTTTCACGGGCATCCGGCGCCACCTGGCCGGCATCAGCGGAAGAGTTGGCCTGGCCATTGTTGGACTGGGCGCCGGTGTCTGCCGCCAGGGCCGCGCCGCTGGCAAGACTTAAGGTGGCGGTGAGCAAAAGGGTCGTCAGTTTTTTCATATTCATCGGATACTCCTGTTGGGTCGGGAAGCGGTAAAAAACGCCTCCAGCGGTAAGTGTGCCAGGGATCTGACTCGCTATGGTTTAAGACTCCGCAGACGATCGCAGTGTCACTATATAATCCTGAAACGTAAGACTTAATTAGCTTTAACAGTTAAATATTGTAGTTCATGAGCCTGCTTTCGCTACTTTATGGCGTATTTTTGCCTATTTCCAGGATTATTCCATCACTACTGTAAAATCACGTTTACACTATTTCAGCGAAGAGATAGATTGGAGGGATTGCATTTCATTGAATAAGTATGGCAACGCTGGAAAGAAGATGAATTATCAGAACGACGATTTACGCATTAAAGAGATCAACGAATTATTACCTCCCGTTGCGCTCCTGGAAAAATTCCCTGCTACCGAAAATGCTGCAAACACCGTTGCACATGCTCGCAAAGCGATCCACCAGATCCTCAAAGGCGATGATGACCGCCTGCTGGTGGTGATTGGGCCTTGTTCTATTCACGACCCGGCGGCGGCGAAAGAGTACGCTTCCCGTCTGCTGACCCTGCGCGAGGCGTTGAAGGGCGAGCTCGAGATCGTCATGCGCGTCTATTTTGAGAAACCGCGCACCACCGTCGGCTGGAAAGGGCTTATCAACGATCCCCATATGGATAACAGCTTCCGCATCAACGACGGGTTGCGCATTGCGCGCAAACTGCTGCTGGACATTAACGACAGCGGTCTGCCGGCGGCGGGGGAATTCCTCGATATGATCACCCCGCAATATGTCGCCGATCTGATGAGCTGGGGCGCCATTGGGGCGCGTACCACCGAATCTCAGGTTCACCGCGAGCTCGCCTCGGGGCTCTCCTGCCCGGTGGGCTTTAAGAATGGTACCGATGGCACCATCAAGGTGGCTATCGACGCGATTAACGCCGCCGGCGCGCCGCACTGTTTCCTGTCGGTCACCAAGTGGGGCCACTCCGCTATCGTTAATACCAGCGGCAACGGCGACTGCCATATTATTCTGCGCGGCGGCAAAGAGCCGAACTACAGCGCGAAGCACGTGGCGGACGTGAAGATCGGCCTGGCTAAAGCGGGCCTGCCGGCCCAGGTGATGATCGATTTCAGCCATGCCAACTCCAGCAAGCAGTTCAAGAAGCAGATGGAAGTGGGCGCCGACGTATGCCAGCAGATCGCCGGCGGCGAGCGCGCCATTATGGGCGTGATGATTGAAAGCCATCTGGTGGAAGGCAACCAGAGCCTCGAGAGCGGTGAACCGCTGACCTACGGCAAGAGCGTCACCGACGCCTGCATCGGCTGGGAGGATACCGACACGATCCTGCGTCAGCTGGCAGAAGCAGTGAAAACCCGTCGCGGCTAAGCTACTCTGCGTTAGCGCAGGTCATAAAAAAAGCGTGGAGATTTCCACGCTTTTTTGTTTTGACCGGGGAAATTACTTCGCTTTACCCTGGTTGGCGACGGCAGCCGCTTTCGCCGCGATCTCTTCCGCATTGCCCAGATAGTAATGTTTGATCGGCTTGAAGTTTTCATCGAACTCATACACCAGCGGTACGCCGGTCGGGATGTTCAGTTCGAGGATCTCGTCTTCGCCCATGTTGTCGAGGTATTTCACCAGTGCGCGCAGGGAGTTACCGTGAGCGGCGATGATCACGCGCTCACCGCTTTTCAGGCGCGGCAGAATGGTTTCGTTCCAGTAAGGCACGACGCGGTCGATGGTCAGCGCCAGGCTTTCAGTGGTCGGCAGTTCGGCGTCGGTCAGTTTTGCATAGCGCGGGTCGTGACCCGGGTAGCGCTCGTCGTCTTTGGTCAGCTCCGGCGGAGTGACAGCGAAGCCGCGACGCCACTGTTTAACCTGCTCGTCACCGTATTTCTCAGCGGTTTCCGCTTTGTTCAGGCCCTGCAGCGCGCCGTAATGACGCTCGTTCAGCTTCCAGGATTTCTCAACCGGCAGCCAGGCCTGATCCAGTTCGTCCAGTACGTTCCACAGGGTATGGATGGCACGTTTCAGCACGGAGGTATAAGCAAAATCAAAGCTGAAGCCTTCAGCCTTCAGCAGTTTACCTGCCGCTTTCGCTTCGCTAACGCCTTTCTCGGACAGATCAACGTCGTACCAACCGGTGAAGCGGTTTTCGTTGTTCCACTGGCTTTCGCCATGACGAACCAGTACCAGCTTAGTTACAGCCATTCTCTTACTCCTCTCTACACGCCATCCCTCGCGCCGCGAACGGTGCGCTGAATATGTTGGTGTATGTGTTATTGATTGATAACTATTCTCATTATATTGCCGTGATTTGGCTCACGGCAATGCTTATCCCTAACCATAGCGAAAATAGTGGCTCAGTGTAAGGTGCTTGTAAAACACAGGTTATTTTTTTGCCCTTTGGTGACGGAAAATAGAGCAGGTTGCTGAAAAAAGAGGCGGCAGAGAGGAGGGCGGGGACGAAAAGCAGCGCCCCCGGCGGAGGGCGCTGGCGATTATCGGGCGATAAACTGATATTCCGTCAGGCTGACGTACTCCTGGCCCGGACGTAACACACAGTCCGGCTGCGGCCATTCCGGATGATTCGGCGAATCCGGGAGGAATTCGCTCTCCAGCGCCAGCCCCTGCCAGTCGGCGTAGGGCTCTGTCGTCTGCGACGGGGTGCCGCCGAGATAGTTGCCGGAGTAAAACTGCAGCGCCGGAGCGGAGGTATAGACCGTCATCTGCAGCTTACCGTCCTGCGACCAGACCTGCGCCGCAGGCTGACTGGCGTCGCCTCCGGCGTCCAGCAGGAAGGCATGATCGTATCCTTTCACCTTTTGCTGATCGGCGTCGGCGAGGAAGTCGGCGGCGATGGTTTTCGGCTGGCGGAAATCAAAGCTGGTGTTAGCAACATCTTTGAGTTCACCACCCGGGATACCGTCGCTTTCCACCGGCAGATACCTCTGGGCGAGGATCTGCAACTGGTGCTGGCGCACGTCGCCCTGGTCACCGTCGAGGTTGAAATAGACGTGATTGGTCATGTTCACCGGGCAGGGTTTATCCACGGTGGCGCGATAGGTAATCGCGATGCGGTTATCGTCGGTCAGACGATAGTGCGCGGTAGCCTGCAGCGTGCCGGGAAAGCCTTGATCGCCATCTGGCGAGGTCAGGGCGAAGAGCACTTCCTGCTCGTCGGCGCGGACGATGCGCCAGCGACGTTTATCAAACCCTTCGGGGCCGCCGTGGAGCTGGTGGCCCGCGTCGTTTGACGGCGTGACGTTGACGAGCTGGCCGTCAAGCGGGAAGCGGCTATTGCCGATGCGGTTGGCGTAGCGGCCTACCGAGGCGCCAAGAAACGCGGCCTGGCGGGTATAGTCTTCCAGCCTGGCGCAGCCCAGCAGCGGGCGGCGCAGGTTGCCATCGGCCAGCGGCACCTCGGCGCTGAGCAGCGTCGCGCCCCAGTCCGCCACGGTGACGGTCATCCCCGCCTTATTGCGCAGGGTTACCTGCTGCCAGGGCTGGCCGTCCGGCGCCAGCGCGGTGGTTTGCGTTACCATTGGCCAGCCCCCTGTGACGGTTTGCAGACATAGAACGTCTCTTTAATTCCGGTTTTCGCTTCATACTCGTTGGCAACGGCCTGCTGCACGGTATCGACCAGATCTTCCGGGACCAGCGCTACCACGCAGCCGCCAAAGCCGCCGCCGGTCATGCGCACGCCGCCTTTATCGCCGATTGTAGCCTTGACGATCTCCACCAGGGTGTCGATCTGCGGGACGGTGATCTCGAAATCATCGCGCATCGAGGCGTGGGATTCGGCCATCAGCTCGCCCATCCGCTTCAGGTCGCCTTTTTCGAGGGCGCTGGCGGCTTCCACGGTGCGGGCATTCTCCGTCAGCACATGGCGTACCCGCTTCGCGACCACCGGATCCAGCTCATGGGCGACGGCGTTGAATTGCTCAAGGGTGACATCGCGCAGAGCGGGCTGCTGGAAGAAGCGCGCGCCGGTCTCGCACTGTTCACGACGGGTGTTGTACTCGCTGCCGACGAGGGTGCGCTTAAAGTTGCTGTTGATGATCACCACCGCCACGCCTTTCGGCATCGAGACGGCTTTGGTGCCCAGAGAACGGCAGTCGATCAGCAGCGCATGGTCTTTTTTGCCCAGCGCCGAAATCAGCTGATCCATGATTCCGCAGTTGCAGCCGACGAACTGGTTTTCCGCCTCCTGGCCGTTGAGGGCGATTTGCGCGCCGTCCAGCGGCAGATGATACAGCTGCTGGAACACGGTGCCGACGGCGACCTCCAGCGAGGCTGAGGAGCTTAAGCCCGCGCCCTGCGGCACATTGCCGCTGATCACCAGATCCGCGCCGCCGAAGTGGCTGTTCCGCTGCTGCAGATGCTTCACCACGCCGCGGACATAGTTCGACCACTGCTGGCTGTCGTGGCTGATAATCGGCGCGTCGAGAGAGAATTCATCGCTCTGATTGTCGTAATCGGCGGCAATCACCCGCACGGTACGATCGTCGCGCGGCGCACAGCTGATCACCGTCTGGTAGTCGATAGCGCAGGGCAGCACAAAGCCGTCGTTGTAATCGGTATGCTCGCCGATCAGGTTGACGCGGCCTGGCGCCTGAATGACATGGCTGGCCGGGTAACCGAAGGCCTCAGCAAACAGGGTTTGGGTTTTCTCTTTCAGACTCATCATTACACTCCGGATTCACGAAAATGGACGTCGCTGACGGCGCGCAGTCGTTCGGCAGCTTGCTCGGCGGTCAGATCGCGCTGCGTTTCGGCCAGCATTTCGTAGCCAACCATAAACTTGCGGACCGTCGCGGATCGCAGCAGCGGCGGATAAAAGTGGGCGTGGAGCTGCCAGTGGTTATGGTTTTCGTCGTTAAACGGCGCGCCGTGCCAGCCCATGGAGTAGGGGAATGAGCACTGGAACAGGTTGTCGTAACGGCTGGTCAGCTTTTTCAACGCCAGCGCCAGATCGCTGCGCTGGGCGTCGGTTAAATCGGTAATACGCTGCACGGGCGCTTTCGGCAGCAGCAGCGTTTCAAACGGCCACGCGGCCCAGTAGGGCACGACCGCCAGCCAGTGCTCGGTGTCGACCACGGTGCGGCTGCCGTCGGCCAGTTCGCGCCGGGCATAGTCCAGCAGCATTGGCTGGCCCTGGCTGGCGTAATATTCTTTCTGCAGACGGTCTTCCCGTTCCGCTTCATTGGGCAGGAAGCTATTGGCCCACACCTGACCATGCGGGTGCGGGTTGGAGCAGCCCATCGCTGCCCCTTTATTTTCAAAGACCTGGACCCACGGGTAGCTTTTCCCGAGGTCCGCGGTCTGTTCCTGCCACGCTTTAACCACGCCTTCCAGCGCTTCAAGGCTCAGTTCCGGCAGCGTTTTGCTGTGGTCTGGCGAGAAGCAGATCACCCGACTGGTGCCGCGCGCGCTCTGACAGCGCATCAGCGGATCGTCACTCTCCGGGGCGTCCGGGGTGTCGGTCATCAGGGCCGCAAAGTCGTTGGTAAACACGTAGGTACCGGTGTAATTCGGATTCGTGTCGCCGGTGACCCGGGTGTTGCCCGGGCACAGGAAACAGTCCGGATCGTGGGCCGGCAAGGTCTGTTTTGCCGGCGTTTCCTGCGCCCCCTGCCAGGGGCGCTTGGCGCGATGCGGAGAAACCAGAATCCACTGCCCGGTTAACGGGTTATAACGACGATGCGGATGGTCAACGGGGTTAAATACGCTCATGAAGGTTCCTTAGTCTGGATAACCCTGCGGATGGCGGGACTGCCAGTGCCAGGTGTCCTGCGCCATTTCGTCCAGGTTGCGCGTCACGCGCCAGTTCAGCTCGCGGTCGGCCTTGGCGGCATCCGCCCAGTAGGCCGGGAGGTCGCCATCGCGGCGCGGCGCGAAATGGTAGTTAATCGGTTTGCCGCAGGCTTTGCTGAAAGCATTGACCACGTCGAGCACGCTGCTGCCGACGCCGGCGCCAAGGTTGTAGATATGAACCCCGGCTTTGTCAGCCAGTTTTTCCATGGCCGCGACGTGACCGTCAGCGAGGTCCATCACGTGGATATAATCGCGCACGCCGGTGCCATCTTCGGTCGGGTAGTCGTTACCAAACACGGCCAGCGATTCGCGACGGCCAACGGCGACCTGGGCGATGTAGGGCATCAGGTTATTCGGGATCCCCTGCGGGTCTTCACCCATGTCGCCCGACGGATGGGCGCCGACCGGGTTGAAGTAGCGCAGCAGGGCAATGCTCCACTCCGGCTGGGCTTTCTGCAGGTCGGTCAGGATCTGCTCCACCATCAGTTTGCTTTTACCGTAGGGGCTTTGCGGGGTGCCGGTCGGGAAGCTTTCGACATACGGGATTTTCGGCTGGTCGCCGTAGACGGTGGCGGAGGAGCTAAAGATGAAGTTCTTCACGCCCGCGGCGCGCATGGCGGAGACTAATTTCAGTGTGCCGGTGACGTTATTGTCGTAATATTCCAGCGGTTTGGCGACGGACTCCCCGACGGCCTTCAGCCCGGCGAAGTGGATCACCGCTTCAATGGCGTGGTCGTGGAGGATCTCGGTCATCAGCGCTTCATTACGAATATCGCCTTCAATAAAGGTGGCTTTTTTGCCGCCGAGACGCTCAATCACCGGCAGTACGCTGCGCTTGCTGTTGCAGAGATTGTCGAGGATCACCACCTCATGCCCCTGCAGCAGCAGTTGAACGCAGGTATGACTTCCAATGTAACCGCTACCACCTGTAACCAGAACTTTCATGATTCGCTCCATTCGGCTTATCGTGTATGAGGAAGATAGCATATCAAAGAAGTGAAAAGTGTGACACAGAACAAGTTAGTGAAATCGTTTACACTTGAGGGTGAAACGACATCATTTAATTTATTTTGTTTTATATACAATTGGTTATATGAGGTTGGCGCTATTTTTCTGAAAAATACCAGGGATCTTTCGATCCCCGGCAGGAGGCGTCAGGCCACGGGGCCGAGCTGATAAGTGTAACCGTCTCCACTGGGAACGAATACCAGGCGATGGGTAATACAGTCCGGGGCATCTTCCGCATGGTGCGAGACAAACAGCAGCTGCGTGGCGCCTTCGCCAATCAGGACGTCGACAAAGCGGCGTACCAGCTGGCGATTGAGGGGATCCAGCCCCTGCAGCGGTTCATCGAGGATCAGCAGGGTTGGATGCTTGACCAGCGCGCGAACGATAAGCGCCAGCCGCTGCTGGCCCCACGACAGGCTCTGAAACGGCGCGTCGGCGGTGCGCTTATCGATGCCGAGAATATCCAGCCATTGCTGCACCAGCTTATGCTGTTTATCGGACACCGCCTGATAAATGCCGATCGAGTCAAAATAGCCCGACAGAATAACGTTGCGGACGTTGGTGCTGACCCGGTAGTCCAGATGCAGGCTGCTGCTGACGTAGCCGATATGCTTTTTAATATCCCAGATGGTCTCGCCGCTGCCGCGGCGGCGGCCAAAGAGGGTGAGATCGTTGCTGTAGCCCTGCGGATGATCGCCGGTGATAAGGCTCAGCAGCGTGGATTTACCGGCGCCGTTGGGGCCGACGATCTGCCAGTGTTCGCCCGGGCTCACGGTCCATGAGAGATGGTTGATGACCGGACGATCGTTGTAGGAGACCACGCCGTCATTGAGCACGATACGCGGCGCCGAGTCTGCCAGCGCATGACGGGCTGGTGGTACATCTGGCTCCGGTAGGGTGATGCCGTCCAGTTTTTCACTGTGCGCCAGCTGAGCGACCAGCGCCTGCTGCAGAAGAGCGCGCTTCTCGCCGGTCTCGCTGAGGAGGCAATCAGCCAGCACGCCGGCGTATTGCACAAACTCCGGGATCTCATCGAAGCGGTTGAGGACCAGCACCAGGGTGAGGCCGGCGCGATGCAGGTCGGCCAGCAGGGCAGCCAGCTGCTGGCGGGAGTTGACGTCGAGGCCGTCGAAAGGTTCGTCGAGGATCAACAGTTGCGGATCGGTCATCAGGGCCTGGCACAGCAGGGTCTTACGCGTTTCGCCAGTGGACAGATACTTAAAGCGGCGGTCCAACAGGGCGCTGATGGCAAACTGTTCGGCAAGCTGCGCGCAGCGGGCAGGATCTTTCACCTCGTCCTGAATAATCTCCGCAGTGGTGCGGCCGGTATCTTCTTCTCCGGGGCTGAGCAGGTCGGTGTTATTGCGCTGCCACTCGTCGCTGACCAGCTTCTGCAGCTGTTCGAAGGAGAGACGTGTTACGCGGGAGAAGTGGCTTTCGCGCTGACCGCTGAGCAGGGTCAGGTCACCGGCCAGGGCTCGCGCGAGGGCGGATTTGCCGCTGCCGTTGCTGCCGACGAACGCCCAGCTTTCACCCGCCGCCACGCTCAGGTGGTCTATTTTTAAGGTTTTTGTATCGCTCAGGCGAAACGTGCCTTGCGAAATTTGCAATGATGACATGATGTATCCCATTTTTTGCAGCGATGTGCATCAGGGATACGACTTCAGGCGCGCAATGTCAATGGGGTCAGCATAACGTCGCGAGAATGATGCGATCGGCGTTGAAGTAAGCGATCGCCTCCGTCCCTTCCGTCAGGCCAGACGTCTGCGCCTGCGGCAGAGTGGCGCACAGGGTCTGGCCGTCCGCGAGGGTCATCAGCACTTCGCACTGCCCGGAGCCGCATTCGATATGGCTGATACGACCCGACAGCTGGTTTTCGGCCTGGCGGGCCACCGCCGGGTCGAGGGTGATGCCGACCCAGGGCGCTTTCAACAGAACCAGCACCTCCTGGCCCTCATCGAGCCCCAGCTTTTCAGCGCTCTGGGCGGTAATGGCGACGTTCAGGCGGGTCTGACCGTCGGCCAGCAGCACCTCAACGTGCTGCTGCACCTGCTGGCGATCGCGGCCGGTAATGGTGCCGAACCACTGGTTGCGGGCGCTGGTCTGCAGGGAAAAGCGCGAGATGGCCGCCAGCAGGCTGTCCAGCGGCAGGGCGTCGTCATCGCTGAGCACATCAAACGCTTTCTGCTGGATCTGCGCCAGCAGATCGTACAGTTGGATCAGACGCTGCCCGTAGCGGGTCAGCACCGCGCCGCCGCCGCCTTTGCCGCCGGTGGCGCGATCCACCAGCGGCTGTTCGCTGAGCTGGTTCATCTCGTTGATGGCATCCCACGCGCTTTTATAGCTGATGCCCGCGTGCTTCGCCCCCTGGCTTATCGAGCCGGTCTGGTCAATCTGTTTGAGCAGGGCGATCCGCCGGGGGTCGGCAAACAGGCGCTGCTGTAGCTTAAGGGTGAGAAGAATTTCAGCCTGCATAATCGTTTCCTGACAAAAAAGCGTATTGTGACCGATAGTCACCCAGTTGCAAAACCTCTGTGCGCGGTTTTGTCATTACCCACCGCACAAATGGGGCGTGTTTTTTCGGCTGAAACCGTTACAATCAGCAAATCATACTATCTGGAGTGAACCATGTTAGAGCTTTTGAAAAGTCTGGTTTTTGCGGTCATCATGGTACCGGTGGTGATGGCGGTCATCCTGGGATTGATTTACGGTCTTGGCGAAGTGTTCAACCTCTTCTCCGGCGTAGGCCACAAAGATCGCAGCCAGCAAAATCATTGATTTCCCGGCGCCCGGTTTAACCGGGCGCTGTGCTATTTCCCTCCTGTATCATTTCCCTTCGTTTTATTGTCCTGTGTCACTATAAAAATGCTCTGCATATCGTTATATTGTCGAATACATAACGCATTGACAGGAGATTCAGATGGCAGGTTCTTGGTTACGCGGGGTTATCGGGGTATCACTCACGCTGTGCGTCGCGGGTCAGGCGCTGGCGGCAGAGGGGAAAGTGACCGTTTTCGCCGCCGCATCGTTAACCAACGCGATGCAGGATATCGCCCAGGCGTATAAGAAAGAGAAAAACGTCGAGGTCGTCTCGTCGTTTGCCTCGTCGTCGACGCTGGCGCGGCAGATTGAAGCAGGCGCCCCGGCGGATCTGTTTATCTCCGCCGATCAAAAGTGGATGGACTACGCGGCTGACAAAAAGGCCATCGATCCGGCGACCCGCGCCACCCTGCTTGGCAACAGCCTGGTGGTGGTGGCGCCGAAAGCCAGCGCGCAGGGTGCGATTACCATTAATGAGAAAACCGACTGGACCAGCCTGCTGAAAGGGGGCCGTCTGGCGGTGGGCGATCCGCAGCACGTTCCGGCAGGGATCTACGCCAAAGAAGCGCTGCAGAAACTGGGCGCCTGGGAGACCCTGTCGCCGAAGCTTGCGCCGGCGGAAGACGTGCGCGGCGCGCTGGCGCTGGTGGAGCGTAGCGAAGCGCCGTTGGGCATCGTCTACGGATCGGATGCCGTGGCCAGCAAAGGGGTGAAAGTGGTGGGCACCTTCCCGGAGGCGTCGCATCAGAAAGTCGAATACCCGCTGGCGATTGTCGATGGCCACCGCAATGCGGCCGTGAGCGCTTTCTATGACTACCTGAAAGGGCCTGAAGCGTCCGCGATTTTCCAACGTTACGGATTTACCACCCGCTGATGTTTCTGAGCGAACCCGAATGGCAGGCGGTGCTGCTGAGCCTGAAAGTCTCCTCCCTGGCGGTGGCCTTGAGCCTGCCCTTTGGCATCTTTTTTTCCTGGCTGCTGGTCAGGCGCACCTTCCCCGGCAAGGCGCTGCTCGACAGCCTTCTCCATCTGCCGCTGGTGCTGCCGCCGGTGGTGGTGGGATATCTGCTGCTGGTGGCCATGGGGCGGCGCGGGTTTATTGGCAGCTGGCTGTATGACTGGTTCGGCATCAGCTTTGCCTTCAGCTGGCGCGGGGCGGTGCTGGCGGCGGCGGTGATGTCTTTCCCGCTGATGGTGCGCGCCATCCGCCTGGCGCTGGAGGGGGTGGACATCAAACTGGAGCAGGCGGCGAGAACCCTCGGGGCCAGCCGCTGGCGGGTATTTTGCACCATTACGCTGCCGCTGACTCTGCCGGGAATTATTGTTGGCACGGTGCTGGCCTTCGCCCGCTCGTTAGGGGAATTTGGCGCGACCATCACCTTCGTCTCCAATATTCCCGGCGAAACGCGTACCCTGCCTTCGGCGATGTACACCCTGATCCAGACTCCGGGCGGGGAGGGGGCGGCGGCTCGTCTGTGCCTCATCGCTATCGGCCTGGCGCTGGTCTCGCTCTTGATATCAGAATGGCTGGCCCGCGTGAGCCGCCAGCGCATAGGAGGATAATGATGCTGGAGCTGGACTTTACCCAGACCCTCGGCAGCCACTGTCTGCAGATCCGTGAAACGCTGCCCAGCAGCGGGATCACCGCCATCTTTGGCGTCTCCGGCGCCGGGAAAACGTCGTTGATCAACGCTATCAGCGGCCTGACCCGGCCGCAGGCGGGGCGGATCGTGCTCAACGGCAGGGTGCTGAACGACACCGCGCAGCGTATCTACCTGGCGCCGGAGCAGCGGCGGATCGGCTATGTCTTTCAGGATGCGCGCCTGTTTCCCCACTATAAAGTGCGCGGCAATCTACAGTACGGCATGGCGAAATCCATGGTCAGCCAGTTCGATAAGCTGGTGGAGCTGCTGGGGATCGCTCCCTTGCTGGATCGCCTGCCTGGCCGGTTATCCGGCGGCGAAAAGCAGCGTGTAGCCATCGGCCGCGCTTTGCTGACCGCGCCGGAGCTGCTGCTGCTGGACGAGCCGCTGGCCTCGCTGGATATTCCGCGCAAACGCGAACTGTTGCCCTATTTGCAGCGACTGGCACAGGAGATCCATATTCCGATGCTTTACGTCAGCCACTCGCTGGACGAGATCCAGCATCTGGCCGATCGCGTGCTGGTGCTGGAGGCCGGTAAGGTGAAGGCTTTCGGTCCGCTGGAGGAGGTCTGGAGCAGCAGCGTGATGCACCCCTGGTTGCCGGCGGAACAGCAGAGTACGATCCTCAGCGCCACCATCGCCGCGCAGCATCCGCAGTACGCGATGACCGCGCTGACGCTGGGGGATCAAATGCTGTGGGTCAACCGGCTCGAACGTCCCGCAGGTGATACCGCGCGGATCCGCATTCAGGCGTCGGATGTTTCGCTGGTGCTGGCCCAACCGTCCGCCACCAGCATCCGCAACATCTTGCGCGCCGAGGTGGTTCAGTGTCTGGAGGTCAACGGACAGATCGAGGTTCAGCTCAGGGTGAGCGGCCATCCTCTGTGGGCTCGAATCAGCCCGTGGGCGCGGGATGACCTGGCGATAGCGCCAGGCCAGCAGGTGTTTGCCCAGATCAAAAGCGTGTCGATCGCCGCCTGATCACAGCAGCTGACGGTAGATAAACTCGGCGATGCTGGCGGACTCATTGTCCCCGATGACCACGTTGGCGCGGGCTTTGACCTCGTCCACCGCATTGCCCATCGCCACCCCGGTGCCTGCTGCTTCCAGCATACTCAGATCGTTGTAGTTATCGCCGAAGGCCACCACATTCTGCATCGACAGCCCCTGGTCAGCGACCCACTGCGCCAGGCGTTTGCCTTTGCTGTTGCCGGCGCGGGCAATATCCACCTGGTCGTGCCACGACCATTCGCACGCCAGGCCCAGCGTCTCGCCGACCTCCTGCGCAAAGCGCTGCAGACGGGGAATGTCATCGTCGGTGAGGGCGAATTTCCATACCGCCTTGACCTCGCGGACCGCCTGCGCCAGCGAGTCGACCTGGCTGAAGACCGGGCGCTGATCCTCCGGTAGCGCCTGCGCCCAGTTGCGGGTGCGGATCACATGCCCGGTGGGCTGTTCGTAAAGCATCGCGTCATCCACATAGGCCAGACCGTGGATCTGCTGTTCGGCGAGCATGGCGGTGAGGCTTACCGCGTGTTCCACCGACATAGGATCGGCCGCCAAAACCTTTTTTGCGTGATAATCATACAAATAAGTGCCATTACAACAAATTGCAGGTGTATCGAGGGCCAGTGCCTGATAAAAAGGATGAATAGCGACGTGATGACGTCCGGTAACGACGATCACCTGGTAGCCCGCCTCTCTGGCGCGGGCCAGCGCTTCCAGCGAAGCGGGCAGGATGGTTTTTTTGCTGGTAAGCAGGGTGCCGTCTAAATCCAGGGCAATCACGCGTGTTGTCATGTGTTATTTCCGGTTGATGTTGAAAAGTACCTGGCCATGATGGTACACCGCCGTGGCGTCAGGACCAATTTTTCCACATCTGCCGTGAATGTCTGTATGCCCTTTGTGCCGCCTTCCGTCGGTAATTCGGTCGGCGATGCGAGTATCATGGGCGGATGTCTTATAATTTTCAGGGTGCTGTTATCCTGAAAATGAAAAATCCACGTGCAGTGAGGGAAGGAGTAGTCATGAAACAAACCGTTTATACCGCCAGCCCGGAAAGCCAACAAATCCACGTCTGGAGTCTTGAAGCGGACGGCAAACTGACGCTGGTGCAGGTGGTTGATGCCCCGGGTCAGGTCCAGCCGATGGTGGTCAGTCCCAATAAGGAGTATCTGTACGTTGGCGTTCGTCCGGAGTTTCGCGTGTTAGCTTATCGCATCACGCCGGATAACGGGGCGTTGACCTTTGCGGGGGAAGCGGCGCTGCCGGGCAGCCCGACCCACATTTCTACCGATCATCATGGCCGCTTTGTCTTCAGCGCCTCCTACAATCAGGGCTGCGTCAGCGTGACCCCGCTGCAGGATGGCCTGCCGGGTGAAACTATCACCGTGGTGGAAGGGCTGGAAGGCTGCCACTCGGCCAATATCTCCCCTGACAACCGTACCCTGTGGGTGCCGGCGCTGAAGCAGGATCGCATCTGCCTGTTTACCCTCAGCGAAGATGGTTTCCTCTCCGCCCAGGAGCCAGCGGAAGTCACCACCGTCGAGGGGGCGGGTCCGCGCCACATGGTGTTCCATCCGAATCAGCAGTATGGTTACTGCGTCAATGAGCTGAACAGCTCAATTGACGTTTGGGAGCTGAAAGACCCGAATGGCAACATCGAATGTGTACAAACTCTGGATATGATGCCGCCTGATTTCACCGGCGTGCGCTGGGCGGCGGATATTCATATCACTCCGGACGGGCGTCATTTGTACGCCTGCGATCGTACCGCCAGCATCATCACGGTGTTCAGCGTGTCGGAAGATGGTAGCGTGCTGGCGGTGGAAGGCTATCAGCCGACCGAGACCCAGCCGCGCGGCTTTAATCTCGATCACAGCGGTAAGTATCTGATTGCCGCCGGGCAGAAGTCGCACCATATCGCGGTGTACGAAATTACCGGCGAGCAGGGGCTGCTGCAGGAGAAAGGCCGCTATGCGGTCGGGCAGGGACCGATGTGGGTGGTGGTCAACGCTCACTGATCCGTCAGGCGGTAAAAGAAAAAACCTCGCGTGAGCGAGGTTTTTTTGATCAGAGCGGACAGGCTCTGTAGGGAAGGTGTTGCCCTGGTAGACCTGAAGCGTGAAAACCTTAGATATCGTCAATGGTGTAGCCGACGACAATCTCCAGCGTTTTACGGATCACGTCTGCGGTCACCACGTCATCGGTGCTTTCCAGCGCCTGAATCAGCCATAAAATAATGGCCTTATTGTTCAGGTGACCCTCGGACTGGAGAATACTGTTGATGGCCAGCGACATCACGGCGGACTCATCAACCAGCTTATCACCGGCGTTACGGAAATAGTCGGAGAGCGCGGTGTCCTGCAGTCCTGCGTAAATATCGGGTTGCTGATGCATAGTCTGTCTCATCACATTCTCACTCTGTGTTATTCACCATGGTTGGGAGACTCAGTGGATCTTTTTACCTTCCAGCGCCATGGCGCTTTGTGTCGGCGAACCTCGGGTTTCCCAACGGCCATTGATTTTCTTTACCTGCAAAGGCGCTTGCTTGCGCTGACGGGCAAGCTTCGCGCAAATTTCTTCGATCACGGCAGCGATGAGCTTTCTTCGCTGTCGGTCTGACTCTGTCGCCTGCATCAACCGAAGTCGCACCAGCAGGGTCGGGGTGGTAATCGGGCGATTCGTTTTCAGAAGCGCGAGCACCGCCTCGCCGATGATCTCATCGGTGATTTCCTCAGTTTCACTGCTATTCATAACCGTCTCTCTGCATGCCACTCTCTCCCTGAACCTGCGAACGGGCATTCAGGTCAGCAGCAGGTTTGTGGAAGCGATCGCCCCTCATCTGCTACTGCGGCGCAACAGGCGACGATCGATGACGTTATTCCTGACCGGCAAACAGCAGACCAATTAAGGTCTGATAGTGACTCTCTTCCTCGGGGGCACGGGCGCGGTCGAGGCGGCTCAACAGTTTGGTGCACAGCGCTTTGCGGTTGAGATGACGCCCTTCGTTGAGAATATCCATCACAATCTGACCCAGCGTTTCCTGCTGGGAAGGTAACGATGCTTTGTTGAAATACTGGGCAATTGCGTTCGCTGTATCTGGAATGTAACCATTCTGCTGCATATGTGCTCCTTTCATTTCATTCATCTGTTAACTGCCATTAAACTTATACAATATTTACTAACCTGTACACACAAAGTTGCACAGAAATGATTCAAAACGTGTTAACATTTTGATTTATAATCGGTTAATTTTTTATGTTTAGTGTGTTTCTGGCTTGTGAAGGTAGGGTTTAGCGTTGCATGTTGTACAAGAAAAGAAAAATGAAAAAGCCTTGCACAAAAAAGGGATTTTTAGTGTATCTTTTTTGTTAAGACAAAACCTAGTTTTACAAGACGATTAGCCTGATAACTGCTACTGTGAATGCTTACCCTCCCATCTGGAATCACTATGCTAACCACCATCATTTATCGCAGCCATATCTGCGACAATGTCTCATTCAAATCGATCGAGGCCATGGTCGCCAGGGCAAACGAAAGAAATGGGCAGGCGGACGTCACCGGTATTTTACTTTTTAACGGGACGCATTTTTTTCAACTCATTGAGGGGCCTGAAGAAAAGGTTCGGGATATTTATCAGCATATTTGCCGCGATCCCCGCCACTATAACCTGGTGGAGCTTCTGTGCGACTATGCGCCGTCCCGCCGTTTCGGTAATGTCGGCATGGAACTGTTTGATTTACGCGAACATGATCGCGAGGAAGTGCTGCAGACGGTGATGGACCGCGGGACCTCAAAATATCAGCTCACCTATGACGACCGGGCACTGCAATTTTTCCGCACCTTCGTCGAATCAACGGAAAAAGCGAACTATTTTGAGATTCCTTCCGCTGACAGCTGGGTATTCATCCCCGATCAGAATACTTTCTATCCTGATACCCCGATAATTGATAATAAGGAAAGCTGGTCCTTTGCCTTCCAGCCGATCGTCGACCCTTTCGCCTGCGAAATTATTTCGTGGGAAGCGCTGTTACGCGCACCGGACGGCCAGTCGCCTGGCGCCTATTTTGCCGGGCTTTCCGGGGACGACATTTATCTCGCCGATCTGCACAGTAAACGGGTGGCGCTGTCGCTGGCAGGGAAATTAGGCTTACGTAATAAGGCGTTAAGTATTAATCTACTACCGATGACGCTGGTTAAAGCGCCGAACGCGGTGGGTTTCCTGCTCGATCAAATTCAGCGTAATGATCTTATTCCTGAGCAGATTATTGTCGAGTTTACCGAGCGGGAAGTGATTTCGCGGATGGATGATTTTACCGATGCGGTGCGAAAGCTAAAGGGGGCGGGCATCAATCTCGCCATCGATCACTTCGGCGCCGGGTTTGCGGGGCTGTCACTGCTGGCGCAATACCAGCCCGACAGAATTAAAATCGACCATGAGCTGATCCGCAATATCCACCAGGATGGGCCGCGCCAGTCGATTGTACAGGCGATTATCAAATGCTGTTTTTCACTGGAGATTGCGGTCTCAGCCGTCGGCGTTGAGCGCGCTGAAGAGTGGATGTGGCTGGAATCAGCCGGTATTTCACAGTTTCAGGGGAATTTGTTCGCCAGCGCGCGCCTGGGGGGCTTGCCTGCCGTCGCCTGGCCAGAGAAAAAATGATCCATCTCGAAATCAGCTAATTATTTTTTCATCTTTTTCCCAAGCGCTGTGAGCCACAACCTGATATCTTTATCTGTACAAGAAAATAGAGTTGTACAGGATGCCTGAATTCGTTAGTTTAGGTATTAAAGTATCAGGTTGATGTGAGGCTGCTATGGCGTTTTACAGTATCGGTGAAGTCGCCGAACGTTGCGGAATCAATCCGGTCACCCTGCGCGCCTGGCAGCGTCGTTACGGGCTACTGAAGCCGCAGCGTAGCGAAGGCGGGCATCGACAATTTGATGAAGAAGATATCCTGCGCATTGAAGAGATCAAGCGCTGGATAGAGCGTGGTGTATCAGTAGGGAAAGTTAAAGCGCTGCTGGAGGATAACCTGCCGGCGGCGCGCGACGAATCCGCGCATCTTCAGGAAGAGATGATGTCCATTCTGCGTTATATGCAGCCTGCCAGAATCCGTGCCAAATTAATGGCGCTAAGCCATCAACACCCCGTCGACACGCTCATCGATAGCCTGTTAGTGCCGGTACGTCAGCGTCTGAAGCTCGATCAGAATACCTCGCTGGTGATTAGCAGTATGCTGGATGGTCTGTTGATTGACTGCGTGGCGCTGTTTCTTGCCGAAGCGCGTAAGAAGAACGGCAGGGAGACGCTGCTGGTGGGCTGGAGCAATGAGGACAGGACCCGTCTGTGGCTGGAAGCATGGCGTCTTTCCCAGCGTGGCTGGCACGTCAACGTCCTCGCCGAACCGCTGGAGTCGCCGCGGCCCGAGCTGTTTCCCGGCCAGCATATCTTCGTCTGGACCGGACGCGCTGCCACCCCTCTGCAGGAAGAGCTGCTCAGCCACTGGCAAGAGCAGGGCTTCAGCATCCATTTTCACGGTAATAATTAATCGCCCCGATCCGCAAAGCAGACCGGGGCTAACGCGCCGGGTTACAGGTGGATCTGGCTCCAGGATTTAAAGGTTTCGCTGCGGCTGATATTAAAAAAATCGGTCCTACCGCTACAGCCGAGCTTTTTAATCAGATTCAGCCGGATCTGATAAATGGTTTTAATATGCAGATTCAGCGACCGGCCAATGCTGGCGACCGCTTCGCCATTGCTGATAAGTTGAATCACTTTCTTTTCCCGCTCGGTAAACTGCACCGAGGCGCCCGGCGCCGGGTGGGTTTTATAGTAGCGGGTGGGCTGGTGCAGAAATATCTTTAACTCTTCCGGCGTTGAATTGGCCGGTAAGCGCAGCATAGGCAGTTCACTCAGAAAATTAAGATCGTTGCCTTCGGTTAACAGAATAAATAACGTATCCCGACGGTTATAGTTGTGCTGCAGTACTGCGAAATAATTGTCGCTGGTAAAGAAAACATGTTTTTTGCGAAAGTAAGATGCCGGCAGACTATTCAGGATCAGCGACATCCCGTAGAGAAGAAAACGATTATCAAACCACAGATCGTAATGTTCAGTACGATAGCAGGTATTATGGTGTGACATTTTATTTGCCTCAGTTAGCCGATAAAGACCCAGGCGTGCCGGCACCGCGGGGGTGAGCCTGCTGCCAGCTCCGCGGGGTTAATTAATGATGAGGTTTGCTGGACAGCATATCCAGCGCCTGCAAATAGAGGTCGGAAAGTATTTCATTACTTTCCGTTTGCAGGCGATGCTGGATTTCCGTAATCATCCGCTCATTATTTATCGTTCTGTGCTGCTTAATGAGCGTATTTTCAATATTCTTCATCAGGGCCGAATTGAAGACAAACTCTGCTGGAATGGTATTTTTAATATGCATAGCTCGAACTCTCCCACGTATAACGCAAACTGACAATAAAAGTCGCTACGTACCATTGGTACGCGCTAAGTCACGAACAGGAAATGCAAAACCAGGAACCACCGCCTGACTTGCCGCGCCACCGTTAAACATCCCCGCTTCGTTGCGCAACAAGCAGTTAACACTCCAAAACTATAGACGGTGATTCTGCTATGTACAACTTTTTTCAGGACTATATGTACAACGGAACGACTTATTTTTGTATTTTGTATTAATTGATTGATTTTAAAGAATTTTGTTGTTTGCATTACTTGTACATAAAATCCGGTTTGTGCAAGATACCTTTGTAAAACTGGCGGGAAGAGGCTGACGATAATGAGAAGGTGATGTTTTGACCGGCGTGCTGGATGAAATAGCGCCGACGCAGGAAGGGGTACACAGCAACTCTGTCGTCGACAGGTGGCTTTCTTCCGCGTCGGACGCTAATCATAACGAAAAGCAGGTGAGGTTTTGTCTTTTTTTTGCACAATTAGGTAAAGGGAAACACATCGGTCATTTCGTTGTCGGTTTGCTCAGTTTGTTGGCGGATAAGGGGTGTGCTACGCTTTTTAATACCGATGTGGCGGTTCGGCATCGTTATCTTTCCCCCATTTCCCTCTCGGGCTTTTCCCCTTGTCCCGACGGATAAATATGGCAGAAGCTATCTGTCCATGGACAGGCCTTGAAGACTGAGGAGGGAAAATGCGCGGTAGAACCGTAATGCTCCTTGCCGGGTTAGCGACTCTCGCGCAGGCGAAAGAGATTAACCTCTATTCGATGAATACCGGTTCCTATGTTTACCATTTGACCAATAACCATGGGCAATATACTGAGAATTTCGAAAACCACTTTTTCTCAGTGGAACGTAAATTCTCAGAAGACTCGAAATACAGTCTGCTGATTGGCACTATGAATAATAGCTTCGACGATCGCTGCCTGGCGCTGGGCGTGAGAAGAGACTGGTACCACAACGGCAGCGGATGGACCTTCAAAGGCGTTTACGGCTATACCGGCGAATTCTTCTTCGACGCCTTCGAGCATTGCGGCGATCATGGCTCCTATAAAGATTTTAAGGATGCCACCGGGATCGGCTTTTCACCCTATATTTACCATGCTATCCAGTACAACTTTACCGACTATTTCGCTCTTGAGAGTGGCATCATTATTCCCAGCGTGTTTGTGATCAGCATTCAGTGGAGCTTCCGCTAAATCGCCGCGTTGTCGGTTACAGGGTTATCACCTTCTTGAGCAGCGTACTGGAGAGCGCGGCAAGGGAAATGAGCACCGACAGGACAAACGTTAGCGCAATCACTCCCAGCTTGGTGGCTAACGAGTGTATAGGGATCAGCATCACCAGCAGGTGAAAAACGGAGTAGTGCAGAATATAGACCCCGGTCATCGCTTTGCTAACCGTCGCCAGTACCGCCTCCTTCAGTTCGCGGTTCTTTTTAAACTGCACGGCGTTAGCGGCGATCACCAGCAGGACGATCAGAATATAAATCTGCGACCCCGTCAGAATGAACGCATTGCGATCGGCTTTAAACAGCGCGAAGAAAAAGTGGCGCTCATAAAACCAGGTAAATAAATAGACAAAGGGCAGGGCGATAATCGACCCTTTAATGACCCGCGGGTCGCGTATCCACTCCGTGACTCGCGGATCGTTAAACAACTGCCCGGTTAAATAAAAAAGTAGCCATGTCCACAGACGATACTGCGGCGCCAGGCTGAAAAGATGTCTTTCCGGATAGAGCACTGAGAGCAGGTCGTAACCATAAGAGCAGCACAGCAGCGTCAGGACCACGGTGAAAAACAGGCCGCGCCGCTGACTGAGCCAGGCAATCAGGGGATGGAAGGTATAGATGACGATCAGGGCGAAAATAAACCAGGGCTGGATCAGGTAGCCGCGCTGATAAGGCTCCCAGACATAATAGACCGTCATCCAAAACAGAAAGACGATCACCACGCTTTTAATTTTGCCAATTTGCCAGTTGGCGTCGTGGCGCGTCTGCGCGTCAAGATAGCCGGCTACCACAAAAAACAGCGGCGTGGCGATGGTCGAGACGAAGGTCAGCAGCCCGAGGATCCAGTGATAGTCATAATCAAAGCGATCCCAGGTGTTATAGATGGTGAAAAAAGTCACCGCTGTCATACAGCCGAGTGTCTTAATAATGCTCAGACCGGTACTGTTCATCGTTGAGGCGTCATATCCTTATGGTGAAAGCAGGCGTAAATCACCGGCAGAACCAGCAGCGTCAGCACGGTGGCGAAGGCCAGACCGAACATAATCACCACCGCCATACTCTGGAAAAAAACATCGCGCAGCAGCGGGGCAAGGCCAAGCACGGTGGTGAAGGCGGTCAGCAGGATTGGCCGCAGACGGGATGTTGCCGCATCAATGATCGCTTGTCGTTGATCTTTCTCTTGTTTTTGTTGCTCTATCTCTTCCACCAGCACAATGCCGTTGCGGATCAGCATGCCGCTGAGGCTGAGAAGGCCGATTAAGGCCATAAAGCCGAAGGGAATGCCGGTCAGCAAAAAGCCGGGCGTGACGCCGATCAGCGCCAGCGGCACGGTCAGCCAGATGGCGACGGCGTTTTTTAGCGAACTGAACATCAGCACCGTAATGATAAACATCACCAGATAGCCAAGCGGTAGGGTCGTGAACAGCCCTTGCTGCGCCTCACTGGAATTCTCCGCATCGCCGCCCCATTCGATACGGTAGCCATGCGGCAGCGTCAATGCGTCAATGCGTGGTTTCACCCGGGCGAGAATATCACCCGAGGTTTGGCCGCTTGGCGGACTGGGGTCGGTCTGGACCGTCAGCACCCGGGTGCGATCCCGGCGGAGAATCAATGGATCTTCCCACTCCAGTGAGAAGCCATGGATGACGTTACTCAACGGGATATACTGCTGGCGGCTCTGGCTCCAGACCAGCACGTTATTCAGGTGGTTGGCATCCTGTCGCTCCGTTGCCGGCGGCCGGACGATCACCGGCAGCAGATCGGCGCCCTCGCGATATAACCCGGCGCGACTGCCGGAGAAATTCATCTCCAGCGCATGATCAATGTCCTGTTTATCCACCCCCAGCTCGCGCCCCAGCGCCGGGGAGTACTGTGGGCGGATCACCTTGCTGCGGTTCTGCCAGTCGTTACGCACGCTGTCGGTGGCCGGATCTTCGGCGAGAATATCGCTCACCTGACTGGCCAGCGCGCGCAGCGTATCCGGGTCAGGGCCCTTAATGCGCACCTCAATTGCGCTATCCCCGGAGGGGCCGAACATAATGCGTTTAGTGCTGGCGTTCACCTGCGGGTAGTTTCTGGCGATCCAGGCTTCCACGTGGCGGGTGACGGGGGCGATGCCGCGCTGGTCGTCCATCCGCACCATAATTTGCGCGTAGTTGCTGTACTGCCGCTGGCCGCTGTAGGTAAGAATAAAACGCATACTGCCCTGGCCAATGGTGGCGACGGTGGTGACTACCCCCGGCTGGCCGGCGATCGACCGCTCAATATCGCGGGTCATCTGCTCGGTGGCGTTAATATCGGTACCGTAGGGGAGCCACAGGTCGACAAAGAAAATGGGCGTATTCGATGACGGAAAGAAATTCTGCCGAACGAAGGTGAAGCCCCAGATAGCCGCGGCCAGCAGGGCGCCCATCAGCACCAGGGTCACGGTCTTTTGCTGCAGCAGTATTCGCAGCGTCTGCTGATAGCCGCGATAAAAGCGGCCGCGGTATGGATCGGCTTTTTCCGCCGACGCGGCGGCCGACGGGGCGTGCTTAAACAACCACCACTTAATGAGTACCGGCGTGATGGTCAGGGCGGAGAACCAGCTTAGCATCAGCGAGATCAGCAGTACCTGGAACAGGGATTTGCAATACTCCCCGGTGGAGTCCTGCGAGAGGCCAATCGGCGCGAAGGCGAGGATGGCGATGATCGTGGCGCCGAGCAGCGGCAGGGCGGAGCGGCGGATCACATAGTTAATGGCGCCCAGCAGCGGCGAACCTTGCTGGCGGGCGATCAGCACCCCTTCGACAATAACGATGGCATTGTCCACCAGCATACTCAGGGCGATGATCAGCGCCCCGAGGGAGATCCGCTGTAACTCTATCCCCCAGATATACATGATAAGCAGGGTGCCGAGAACGTTGAGCGCCAGCGACAGGGCGATAATGATCCCGCTGCGCACCCCCATGAACACCAACAGCACGCCGACCACGATCGCCAGGGCCATCAGGAAGTTGGTAATAAAGCCATTGACCGAGTGGGCGACCTCTGCCGCTTGATCGTAAAAAATGGCGATGTCGATCCCCGCCGGTTTGTCGGCGGCCATCTGCTGGAGGCGGGCTTCAAGGGCGTGCCCGACGTCAATGACGTTGACGCCAGGAATAAAAGAGACCCCCATGGTCACCGCCTGGCGGCCGTTGGCATGATAGATACTGGACGGCGAGTCGGTCAGCCCGCGCGACAGTGTGGCAATATCCCGCAGTCGGGTGGTGGCGCTGGCGCCGTGAGGGCTGACCAGCAGATCCCCCAGCTCATCGATGCTCTGAAACTCCCCGGTGGGGTGAAGGCGGATCGATTCGCTGCCAACGCGGATCTCTCCGGCGCTGGACACCACGTTGAGCCGGGTCAGGATAGCGGCGAGCTGGTTGAGCGTGATCCCGCGCGCCGCCATCTTCGCCAGCGAGATATCAACATTGATCTGTTGCGGAATGACGCCGCCGATAGCGACTTTACCGACCCCAGGAACCAGCACCAGCTCCCGACGCAGCTGTTCGGCATAGCGCACCAGTTCGGGGTTGGTAAAACTGTCGCCCGAGATGGCGAAGAAAAAGCCAAACACATCGCCAAAGTCGTCATTGACGAAAGGGGTCACGACGCCAGGCGGGAAAAGTCGGCTGGCGTCACCGACGCGGCGACGTAGCTCATCCCAGATTTGCGGCAGCTCGCTGGAATGGTACTGCGAAGCGATATTCACCGTAATTTGCGATAAGCCATTTGAGGAGATGGAGCTGACGTTATCCAGTGAGGGAAGCTGCTGAATCGCATTTTCCAGCGGCAGGGTCACCTCCTCCTCCACCTGCTGAGCGGACGCGCCAGGGTAGTGGGTGACGATCACCGCCGTTTTAATGGTGAAGGCAGGATCTTCCAGACGGCCGATATTGAGCAGGGCGAACAGCCCCCCCACCCCCAGCAGCAGAATGGCTAACCAGACGCGGGTCGGGTTATTAATAAACTGACGGGAAATGTCCATTTATAATCCTCGTTCACGCGTCCAGATCCGCACCGGCTGCCCGGCATGCAGCTCGCTCACGCCCGCCGCGACCACCTGCTCACCCGCGTGGAGACCGTCGGTGATGGTCACTCCCTGCGAGGTCACCTCGCCGACGGTGACTTTGCGCTCTTCAAGAAACCGATGCGCATTGTCGCCTTTCACCACCCAGACGATGGGTTCATTCTTCGGCCGGTTATCCGGGTTAAACACCGCCTCCACTGGCACCACGAGGGTTTCCCTTCCGGCGCTGGCCGGTAAATTGCCGAGGTTGACCGTCACGGTGCCGCTAACCCCGCCGACGGTGGGAAAATCATCCGGCCGCGGCATGGTTAAAATGATCTGCCAGGTGAGGGTGCTGTTATCGCTGCTGCCGGTATGCTCTTTGTATTCCGCCGTAAATTCGCGGCCCGGCAGGGTATTGATCCTGACGACGGGACGGTAGGCGGTATTACGGATATCCAGGGAGGTGAACAGATTTTCGGGAATGCTGAAGACTACATCCAGCAGGTCGGTCCGCGTCAGGGTGATCACCGGCTGGCCGGCGGCGACCACCTGATGGTTGCGGATATGCACGCCGGCGGCAATCCCGCCGAAGGGCGCGGTGAGGCTCATTTGCGCCAGCTCTTCACGGGCGATTTTTAAGGCCGCGTTGGCGGCATCGCGATTGGCGCGCTGCACGTCCATTTCCGCCTGGGAGATGGCCTGACGTCCCGCCAGGGTCTGGAAGCGGTCGAACTGACGCTGGGCGAGGGTGGCCGCCGTTTGTCGCTCATTGACCCGCTGTTGGGCCTCGCGGGCATTCAGGCGCGCCAGCGTTTGTCCCTGGGCGACGGTCGCCCCCTGGCGAATATCCAGCGATTCCACCTGGCCCCCCCGCTTAAACGACAGCTCGGTGGAGTCGCCAGACTCGATACGTGCCGGAAACGTTCGCTGCTGGGTATTGCCCACGGCGGTCACCTGCGCCACCTTGACCATGCGCGGGGCGGACTCGACGGACGGCGATTTCTGATCGCAAGCGGTTGCCAATAAAATAACAACCGGGATGAGAGAAAAATAACGGTTCACAGTATTCCCCTCAGATTCAGGATTTATTTTACATTTTTATTACGCGGCGCACGCTTATTCGGCGAGGGCGGCGACAACCAGATAGGTGAATAGTCCCACCAGCGTGCAGGCGACAATGGCCAACGCGACAAAGAATCCCAGACGTAACAGGCTATAACCAAACATGATTTTCTCCCTTAACACCCACCCGAACCGCAAATGTCATTTAATTCGGCCCTCGCTGTGACCACTGGACATTCGGAGCGGCACTCCTGCTTGTAATCAGCATAGTCGGAGAAAAGGTGAAGTGTTAAAAAAGTGAATACCCCGAGCGTTGGCGACATCGTTGGGGAAAGGGCAGGAGATTCGCAGGTGATAAGAGCTTTTTATAATATTTTTCAGTCTATTAATCCGTCATTTTCTAATGTTAATTTTCCTGTGCTACGTTTAATAACATCTATTCCGCTCGCCGCTTCTGTTGTTGAGATTTCGTTCCTCCCCAAGTATAGGGTTATTCATCACTACGCATTGTATTGGTAATAAAAGGATTATCTCATGTATAAAAATATCGTTGTTCCCGTTGACGTTTTTGATGCAGGCCTGGCCGACAAAGCGCTCTCTCATGCAAAATTCCTTGCCCAACATTCTGCCGGGCAAATTCATCTTGTCCATGTCATTCCGGCATTCTCTCCGGTGTTAACGCGTGGATTTATCTCTGATGCCCGAAAGATGGAAGACCATTTGATTACTACCGCTAAGGAAAAACTGACCGAGCTGGTTAAAAAAAATGGCCTGGCGGAAGACGCCAGCCATCTTTATGTGCGCAGTGGCAATGTTCGCGATCAAGTGATCGCCCTGGCCGATGAGCTAAAAGCGGACGTAGTGATTGTCGGTTCACGCAATCCGGGGATCCAGACTCACCTGCTGGGCTCGGAAGCGGCCAATATCGTGCGCTATGCCCATGTACCGGTTTTCGTTGTGCGCTGATGACGGCGGGATGTCGTCCTGACTTCCGCTTCATAAATCGAGGGAGAGAGTATGAATACAGATAAACCGGGGGCGCCCTACTATCAGCGCTCCGTCGAGGAGACGCTCGCCAGCGTGCAGAGTTCGCCGGACGGGATTAGCGGAACAGAGGCGGCCACGCGCCTGCAGCAGTATGGCGAAAACGCCCTGCCGCAGAAGCCGGGTAAACCCGCCTGGCTGCGTTTTATTGTGCATTTTAACGATGTGCTGATCTACGTCCTGCTGGCGGCGGCGCTGCTCAAGGCGGTAATGGGCCACTGGATCGACATGTCAGTGATCCTCGCGGTGGCGGTGGTCAATGCGCTGATCGGCTTCATTCAGGAGAGTAATGCGGAAAAATCGCTGCAGAGTATCCGTAATATGCTCTCCAGCGAGGCGGTGGTGATCCGCCAGGGCAACCATGAAACCATCCCCACCACCTCGCTGGTGCCCGGCGATATCGTGGTGATCCGCGCCGGCGACCGAATCCCCGCCGATTTACGGGTGATTGAGGCGCACAACCTGCGGGTGGAAGAGGCAATCCTCACCGGCGAGTCGACGGTGGTGGAAAAAACCACCGAGCCGCTAAGCGGTGATTTGCCGCTCGGCGATCGCAGCAACCTGGTGTTTTCCGGGACCACCGTCAGCTCAGGGGCGGGGAAAGGGATCGTGGTGGCCACCGGCGGCGATACCGAGCTGGGCCACATCAACCAGATGATGGCGGGCATTGAGAAACATCGCACGCCGCTGCTGGTGCAGATGGATAAGCTGGGCAAAGCCATTTTTATCCTCATTCTGGTGATGATGGCGGCGCTGTTCGTCTTTAGCCTGCTGTTCCGCGATATGCCGGTCTCCGAACTGATGCTGTCGTTAATTAGCCTCGCGGTGGCGTCGGTCCCGGAAGGGTTGCCGGCGATTATCTCGATTATTCTGTCGCTTGGCGTGCAGGCGATGGCCCGTCAGAAAGCGATTATCCGCAAGCTGCCGACGGTGGAAACCCTCGGTGCGATGACCGTTATCTGCTCGGATAAAACCGGGACCCTGACCATGAACGAAATGACGGTGAAGGCGGTGATCACCGCGGACAGCGTCTATCGGGTGGAAGGGGACAGCTATGAGCCGGTCGGTAAAATCCATGCCATCGACGACCCGACGCCGATCGCCGTGGCGCCAGGATCGCTTCTTGAGCGCTATCTGCGCACTATCGATCTGTGTAACGACAGCCAGCTTATCAAAGAGGAAGGCGGGCTGTGGAAAATTACCGGCGGCCCCACCGAGGGGGCATTGAAGGTGCTGGCGGCGAAGATAACCCTGCCGCCGCAGCCCAGCGAGCTGCGTAGTAAAATTCCTTTTGATTCGCAATATAAATACATGTCGACGCTTTACCGGCTGGGCGAAGAGGAGGTGGTGCTGGTCACCGGCGCGCCTGACGTTCTGTTCCGCCTGTGCCAGTATCAGCAGAGCGACAACGGACTGCAGCCGCTGGATCTCCCGTACTGGGAAAGCAAAATTGAAGAGTACGCCCGGGAGGGGCTGCGCATGGTGGCCGCGGCCTGGAAGCCAGCTGCCGCAGGCCAGACCGAGCTGACCCATCAGGATCTGCAGCAGGGGGTCATTTTATTAGGGGTTGCCGGGATGATGGATCCGCCACGTCCGGAAGCGATCACGGCGATTGCCGACTGCCTGCAGGCCGGGATCCGCGTGAAGATGATCACCGGCGACCATCCGCAAACGGCGATGAGCATCGGCAAAATGTTGGGGATTGGCAATGCGGGTAACGCCATCACCGGGCGCGAGCTGGAGGTGATGGACGACGCGCAGCTGAGCGTCGCCGCGCAGCAGTTCGATATCTTCGCCCGCACCAGCCCGGAAGATAAGTTCCGTCTGGTGCAGGCTCTGCAGAGCAAGAAAGAGATTGTCGGCATGACCGGAGACGGGGTGAACGATGCCCCGGCGCTGAAGCAGGCTGACGTCGGCGTGGCGATGGGGATCAAGGGAACCGAAGTCACCAAGGAAGCCGCCGATATGGTGTTGACCGACGACAACTTCGCCACCATCGCCAGCGCGGTCCGCGAGGGGCGCCGGGTGTATGACAATCTCAAGAAAACCATTCTTTTTGTCATGCCGACCAACCTTGCGCAGGGTTTACTGATCGTGATCGCGCTGCTGGCAGGCAACGTGCTGCCGCTGACGCCGGTGCTGATCCTGTGGATGAACATGGCCACCTCCGCCACGCTGTCGTTTGGTCTGGCGTTTGAAGCCGGTGAGAAAAATATTATGCGGCGGCCGCCGCGCGACCCGAAAATTCACGTCATGGACGGGTTTGCCATCTGGCGCGTGGCGTTTGTGGGGTCGATGATTGCGGTCAGCGCCTTTATTCTCGAAGCCTGGCTGCAGCCGCGCGGCTATTCGCCGGAGTTTATCCGTACCGTGCTGTTGCAGACCCTGGTCACCGCCCAGTGGTTCTATATGCTGAACTGCCGCGTGTCGGATGGTTTCTCGTTAACCAAAGGTCTGCTGGCTAACAAGGGGATCTGGATCGTCAGCGGCGTGCTGCTGGTGCTGCAGCTGCTGATTATCTATGCGCCGTTTATGCAGATGCTGTTTGGCACCACCGGGCTGCCGTTCCGCTACTGGGTGATCACCTTTATCATCGGCTTCGCCATGTTCCTGATCGTGGAGCTGGAAAAACCGCTGACCCGCAAATGGCGAACCGCCTGAGGGCGTGAAGCGCTGAACGAAAAAGGAAAGAGGGGGCATCGCCCCCTCTTTTATTATGCTTCACGCTTGTTGCGCTTTACTGTTTCGGCTCGGCGACCACGCTGCTTCCCACGCCGCGGTTGTTATATTCCCACATGCGGTTGAAGCTGTTGTCGTTGAGGTTGCGCTGCAGATTGCCTTTGTCATCCGCGCTGCCGGTGTTGCCGCTGAACGGACGGCCGGAGCCTACCGCTGCCGCCCACGGCTGGGCGATATTAAAGCCTTCGTTGATGGCGCTGTCGCGGATCACGACCTGACCGTTGCTGTTACCGTCAACATCCAGCGCGCGGCCGAGCTGCGCGACGTTATCCCCGGAGGCGGTGAAGCGGCTGTTAGTCGCCAGGAAGCCGTAGGTCACGCTCTTCAGGGTGGCCGGCGCGAAGACATAGGCTTCTTTCTGAGTACGGGAGTTCACCACGCGGAAGTCGGTGTTATCAAACACCACGGCGCCACGGCCAGAAACGATATCCACGTCGCCTTCAATATAGCTGTTGGTTACCAGGGTGCGAGTCTGGCGGTTGTCCTGCAGACGGTTCTGCACACCGCTGTTGGTCACGAAGAAGGTGTTCTGGCGGCCAAGAATGTTCACCTTATCGATCTGCACCTGGTCGCCATCGCTGCGCAGGGCAACGGCCTGGTGGATACCGGCATCGACGCTGTCGCCAAGGTTGTTGGCGATGGTCAGGTTCTGCAGCTGCAGGCCGTTATTCTGCGACCAGAAGACCGCGGAGCACATCACGCCGACGGTGGCGGTGGATTTGCTCTGGCAGCTGTCGAACATATACCACGCCGGTTTGCCCGGCATGTATTTACCACCCGGATTGACCAGACGACGCCAGGTGTTGCGATCCATTTCAGAATCAATGGCTTCGCTGATTTTTACGTCAATCGGTTTATCGCCGGTACCATACAGAGTCAGGGCGCCCGGCGCCGCCGGAACGTAGACGGTGCCCGGGTATTCGCCCGGCATGATGGCGATAAACAGGCGACGGTTAGAGTGGCGGGCAATTGCCGCATCCACCGCTGCCTGGACGGTGGTATGGGTCACGCCCTGGGTTCCCGCCGGGCCGACGATAAAGTCAGGCTGCGCCGGCAGGCTGATGGCGGACGGCGTCCAGGCCGCGGCATTGGGGTTCAGCGACTGGAAATAGGCCGCCGGGGTAAAGTTTTTTGCTTCATCGGCGTTCAGAATGGGACGCGCGGTGGTGCCCGGTGCAGTCTGCGTTGAGGGCTGTTGATCGGCAGGCGTCGAGCTACAGGCGGACAGCGTCACGCCGAAGGCCAGCGCCAGCGCCAGACGGGAAACGGAATATGTGTTCATGTTGCTCCGGGCAAAATTAAGCGTAGTGAAATACCCCGGCTGAGACGCCAGGCTATAAGTCCTTTAAAACCTGCTGTTTTATACTAACTTGAACGAAACGGGAAGATGTGGGCTGAAAAACTTACCTTCTTTACGCAATGAACGCTTTCCCGGGACGGTCCCTAGTCACAAATAAATAACATTTAGTCGCGCTTTTGTTGACATTCCCGGCGTTATGAAAATAAATGTCTATACAACCCATGACAAGTTAAGCGCTATGACTGAAGCTACCTCCGAATTCGTTATCTGGCGAAACGCCCGTCTCGCCACCTTGAACCCCGACCACGCTCAACCATACGGTCTGCTGGAGCGCCACGCGCTGCTGGTCCGCGACGGTCGCATTGCGGCGATCGTCGCCGAAGATGACCTTCCCAGCGGGCGCAGGATCGATCTCGAAGGCCGGCTGGTCACGCCGGGATTAATCGACTGCCACACCCATCTCGTCTTCGGCGGCAGCCGGGCCCAGGAGTGGGAGCAGCGTCTGAACGGCGTCTCCTATCAGACCATCAGCGCCAGCGGCGGGGGGATTAATGCCACCGTGCGCGCCACCCGCGACAGCAGCGAAGCCGAGCTGCTGGCGCTGGCCCAGCCGCGTCTGGCCCGCCTGCTGCGTGAAGGGGTGACCACTCTGGAGATCAAATCCGGCTACGGTCTCGATCTGCAAAACGAGCGCAAAATGCTGCGGGTCGCCCGCCAGCTGGCCGACGACAATGGCGTCGAGCTTTCGGCGACGCTGCTCTCTGCCCACGCCACGCCGCCGGAATATCAAGGCGACGCCGACGGCTATATTACGCTGGTCTGCGAGACGATCCTGCCGACGCTGTGGCGGGAGGGGCTGTTTGAAAGCGTCGACGTCTTCTGCGAAAACGTCGGTTTCAGCCCGCAGCAAACCGAGCGGGTGTTTCAGGCGGCGCAGGCGCTAGGCATTCCGGTTAAAGGTCACGTTGAGCAGCTCTCCTCGCTGGGCGGCGCGCAGCTGGTGAGCCGTTATCACGGACTGTCCGCCGACCATATCGAATATCTGACGGAAGAGGGGGTGGCGGCGATGCGCGAGAGCGGCACCGTGGCGGCCCTGCTGCCCGGCGCGTTCTACTTCCTCAATGAAACCCGCAAACCGCCGGTGGAACTGTTGCGCAAGTACCAGGTGCCGATGGCGGTGGCGACGGATTTCAACCCCGGCACCAGCCCCTTCGCCAGCCTGCATCTGGCGATGAACATGGCCTGCGTCAAATTTGGCCTGACGCCGGAAGAGGCGTGGGCCGGCGTGACGCGCCATGCCGCGCGGGCGCTGGGGCGGCAGAACAGCCACGGCCAGCTGGCGGCGGGCTTTGTGGCGAACTTTGCCATCTGGGATGCTGAGCATCCGGTCGAGATGGTGTATGAGCCGGGGCGCAGTCCGCTCTGGCAGCGTGTGGTACGAGGAGAACTGCAATGATGCTATGGCAAGCTACCCCCGCTAACCTTTGGCAAGGTCGCGACGACAGCGCGGAAGCGCCGAATGCGCTGCGTCTGTTCCAGACCATTCCCCGTGCCGAACGCTTCGCGCCGCAGGAGATGCCCGGCGATATCGCGCTGCTCGGCTTCGCCTGTGACGAAGGCGTCCGGCGCAACAAAGGGCGTACCGGAGCAGCTGACGGCCCGGCGACCCTACGCCGGGCGCTGGCCAATATGGCCAGCCATCAGGGCCACGACCGCTGCGTGGATATGGGCACGATTAGCGTCGATGGCGACCAGCTGGAAGCCGCGCATCAGGCGCTGCGCGAGGCGGTGACCGCCTGCCAGCGCGCCGGCAAACGCACGCTGGTACTGGGCGGCGGCCACGAGACCGCCTTCGGTCACGGCGCCGGGATACTGGATGCCTTCCCCGGCGAAAAAGTGGGCATTATTAACCTCGATGCGCATCTGGATCTGCGCTTTGCCGAGTGCGCCAGCTCCGGGACGCCGTTCCGCCAGCTGGCGCTGGAGTGTGAGGCGCAGCAGCGCGGTTTTCACTATACCTGCATCGGGGTCAGTCGGGCGGCCAACACCCAGGCGCTCTGGGAGGAAGCGGCGCGGCGCGAGGTGGCTATTGTGGAGGATCTACAGGTATTAGAGGCCTTCGAAACCCGGGTGCAGGCGGAGCTTGAGCGCAATATCGCGCAATTCGACCGTCTGTATCTGACTATCGATCTCGACGTGCTGCCGGCGCGCGAAATGCCGGCGGTATCCGCGCCGGCGGCGCTGGGCGTGCCGCTGGCGACCCTGCTGCGCATCGTAGAGCCGTTGTGCCGCAGCGGTAAGCTGCAGGCGGTGGATCTGGTGGAGTTCAACCCGCAGTTTGACATTGACGGTCAGGGCGCCCGCGCGGCGGCCCGTCTGGCATGGCAAATCGCCCATTGGTGGCAGTAGCCATTCCGGTATATTCTGGGTGTTTCGCCGCCCATTTTGCAAAAGGAAAGCCAGGCTATGTTTTCACAGCAACCCCGTTCCGCGCCCGCGCCTTTTTATGAGAAGGTGAAGCAGGCTATCGGTGAAAAAATTCACAGCGGCGTCTGGCGACCGCATGACCGTATCCCTTCGGAAGCGGAGCTGGTGGCCCAGTTCGGCTTCAGCCGGATGACCATCAACCGCGCGCTGCGCGAGCTAACGGATGAAGGCCTGCTGGTCAGGTTGCAAGGGGTGGGGACCTTTGTCGCCGAGCCGAAAGGGCAGTCGGCGCTGTTTGAGGTGCGCAGCATTGCCGAAGAAATTCTTGCCCGTCACCATCAGCACCGCTGCGAGGTGCTGCTGCTGGAGGAGACCCGGGCGGATCATATTCAGGCGACGGCGCTCAGCGTAGCGGAAGGCACCCGCATCTTTCACTCGCTGATGGTGCATTACGAAAACGAGGTGCCGGTACAAATCGAAGATCGCTGCGTCAATGCCGCGGTGGTGCCGAACTATCTCCAGCAGGATTATACCGCCACCACGCCCCATGATTATCTGTCGCTGATCGCCCCGTTAACCGAAGGTGAACATATTGTTGAAGCGGTGCAGGCCACAGCGGAAGAGTGCGCGCTGCTGCATATTCACGCCCACGATCCCTGCCTGCTGATCCGTCGCCGCACCTGGTCGACAACCCATATCGTTTCCCACGCGCGCCTGCTGTTCCCCGGCAGCCGTTATCGTCTGCAGGGCCGCTTTGGCTCCTGATCCACACTGGCGTCAGCAAAACGTGATTGCTGACGCAATATAACAAAATTGTATCATTTCTGTTAAATCCTGGCTTGCGCATGCTTGTATAGACAAGTATATGTATCTACGTAAACAACGTTCATTGTCAGGAGAAACCCCGATGTCGCAAAGCAAATATCGCCAGCTGGACGTCCGTGCGCCAAGAGGCACGACGCTGACCGCGAAGAGCTGGTTGACCGAAGCCCCGCTGCGTATGTTAATGAATAACCTCGATCCCGATGTCGCCGAAAACCCGCACGAGCTGGTGGTCTATGGCGGTATTGGTCGCGCAGCGCGCAACTGGGAATGCTATGACGCTATCGTGAAGGCGCTGAAGAACCTGGAAAGCGACGAAACCCTGCTGGTCCAGTCCGGCAAGCCGGTGGGCGTTTTCAAAACCCATGAAAACTCGCCGCGCGTGCTGATCGCTAACTCCAACCTGGTCCCGCACTGGGCGACCTGGGAACACTTCAACGAGCTGGATGCCAAAGGGCTGGCGATGTACGGCCAGATGACCGCTGGCAGCTGGATCTACATTGGCAGCCAGGGCATCGTGCAGGGCACCTACGAAACCTTCGTCGAAGCCGGTCGTCAGCACTATCAGGGCAGCCTGAAAGGCCGCTGGGTGCTAACCGCCGGGCTGGGCGGCATGGGCGGCGCGCAGCCGCTGGCCGCGACGCTGGCCGGGGCCTGCTCGCTGAACATTGAATGCCAGCAGAGCCGCATCGATTTCCGTCTGCGCACCCGCTATGTGGACGAACAAGCTACTTCTCTGGATGACGCCCTGGCGCGCATCAAGAAATACACTGCCGAAGGTCGCGCTATCTCCATCGCCCTGTGCGGCAACGCCGCGGAGATCGTGCCGGAGCTGGTGAAACGCGGCGTGCGCCCGGATATGGTCACCGACCAGACCAGCGCCCACGACCCGCTGCACGGCTATCTGCCGAAAGGCTGGAGCTGGGAAGAGTATCAGCAGAAAGCCGAATCCGATCCGCAGGGCACCATTCTGGCGGCGAAACGCTCGATGGCCGACCACGTGCAGGCGATGCTGGCCTTCCATGAGATGGGGGTCCCGACCTTTGACTACGGTAACAACATTCGCCAGATGGCTCAGGAAGTGGGCGTCAGCAACGCCTTTGATTTCCCGGGCTTCGTGCCGGCCTATATCCGCCCGCTGTTCTGTCGGGGTATCGGACCGTTCCGCTGGGTAGCGCTCTCCGGCGATCCGCAGGATATCTACAAAACCGACGCCAAAGTGAAAGAGATCATTAAGGATGATAAGCATCTGCACCACTGGCTGGATATGGCGCGCGAGCGCATCAGCTTCCAGGGGCTGCCGGCGCGTATCTGCTGGGTCGGTCTGGAATGGCGGCAGAAGCTGGGCCTGGCGTTTAACGAAATGGTGCGCAGCGGCGAAGTCTCCGCGCCGATCGTCATTGGCCGCGATCACCTTGACTCCGGCTCCGTCGCCAGCCCAAACCGCGAAACCGAAGCGATGCGCGACGGCTCTGACGCGGTCTCCGACTGGCCGCTGCTCAACGCCCTGCTCAACACCGCCAGCGGCGCGACCTGGGTGTCGCTGCACCACGGCGGCGGGGTAGGCATGGGCTTCTCGCAACACTCCGGGATGGTTATCGTCTGCGATGGCACCGATGAAGCGGCGGCGCGTATCGCCCGCGTCCTGCACAACGACCCGGCCACCGGTGTGATGCGTCATGCCGACGCGGGGTACGAGATTGCCATTGAATGCGCAGCAGAACAGGGTCTCAATCTTCCGATGGTCGCGGCAACGCAGGGGAACGCGAAATGAAATCTTTAACTCTGATCCCGGGTCAACTCAGCCTGTCGCAGCTCCGCGACATCTACAGCCACCCGGTGAATATTACCCTCGACAGCGGCGCGTTTGCCGCCATTGACGAGAGCGTGGCCTGCGTCAACGCCATCCTTGCCGAAGGGCGGACCGCCTACGGCATTAACACTGGTTTTGGCCTGCTGGCGCAGACCCGGATCTCGACGGAAGATCTGGAGAACCTGCAGCGTTCGCTGGTGCTGTCCCATGCGGCGGGCGTTGGCGAGCCGCTGGACGATGACCTGGCGCGCCTGATTATGGTGCTGAAGATTAATAGCCTGTCCCGCGGTTTCTCCGGGATCCGCCTGAGCGTGATCCAGGCGCTGATTGGCCTGGTGAATGCCAGCGTGACGCCGTGGATCCCGGCGAAAGGTTCCGTCGGCGCCTCCGGCGACCTCGCGCCGCTGGCGCATATGTCGCTGACCCTGCTTGGCGAAGGCAAAGCGCGGGTACGCGGCGGCGAATGGCTGCCGGCTACCGAAGCGCTGCGTCAGGTTGGGCTGGAGCCGATTACCCTGGCGGCGAAAGAGGGGCTGGCGCTACTCAACGGCACCCAGGCCTCGACCGCTTTTGCCCTGCGCGGTTTGTTCGAAGCCGAAGATCTGTTCGCCTCCGCGGTCGTTTGCGGGGCGTTAACCACCGAAGCGGCGCTGGGCTCTCGTCGTCCGTTCGATGCGCGTATTCATGAGGTACGCGGCCAGCGCGGGCAGATTGATGCGGCGGCGCTGTATCGCCATCTGCTGACCGACGATAGCGCGATCTCGCAGTCGCACCATAACTGCAGCAAGGTGCAGGACCCGTACTCCCTGCGCTGTCAGCCGCAGGTGATGGGCGCCTGCCTGACCCAGATCCGCCAGGCGGCGGAAGTGCTGCTGGCCGAAGCCAACGCGGTCTCTGATAACCCGCTGGTCTTTGCCGCTGAAAATGACGTCATCTCCGGCGGTAACTTCCACGCCGAGCCGGTGGCGATGGCCGCGGATAATATCGCGCTGGCGATCGCCGAAATCGGCTCGCTCTCCGAGCGCCGCATCGCGCTGATGATGGACAGCCATATGTCGCAGCTGCCGCCGTTCCTCGTGAAAAATGGCGGGGTGAACTCCGGGTTTATGATTGCCCAGGTCACGGCGGCGGCGCTGGCCAGTGAAAACAAAGCGCTGTCGCACCCGCACAGCGTCGACAGCTTGCCGACCTCCGCCAACCAGGAAGACCACGTCTCGATGGCGCCGGCGGCCGGTCGCCGCCTGTGGGCGATGGCCGAGAACACCCGCGGCGTATTGGCCGTTGAGTGGCTGGCGGCGGTGCAGGGGCTGGATATGCGCGAAGGGCTGACCACCAGCCCACTGCTGGAAGAAGCGCGTCATCTGCTGCGCGAACGTGTCCCTCATTATACGCAGGATCGCTACTTCGCCCCGGATATCGATAATGCCATTGCGCTTCTGGCGGCCCGTCACCTGACGCGTCTGCTGCCTGCCGTACTGCCAGGCCTGCACTAATCACCGTTGTTCTCTGTACCCGCGTCGGGGGAAGTCATTCCCCCGACCGCCCTACATCGCATATTTGTCGTCATATAAAAAAACCAGGACACCTGTATATGCAACAACAACACAAGCCACATCTGCTGCGCGGGCTCAATGCCCGACACATTCGATTTATTGCGCTCGGCTCCGCTATCGGCACCGGGCTGTTCTACGGCTCGGCCTCCGCCATCAAGGCGGCGGGCCCGGCGGTGCTGCTGGCCTATCTGATTGGCGGCGCGGCGGTGTTTATCGTCATGCGCGCGCTGGGCGAGATGGCGGTGCGCAACCCGGTTTCCGGCTCCTTCGGCAGCTATGCCCGCCAGTATCTCGGGCCGCTGGCCGGGTTTATTACCGGCTGGACCTATACTTTTGAAATGGTGATCGTCGCCCTGGCCGACGTCACCGCCTTCGGCATCTATATGGGATTGTGGTATCCCGATGTCCCGCGCTGGATCTGGATCCTCAGCATCATCTTCTTTATCGGCGCCATGAACCTGTGCAACGTGCGGGTGTTCGGCGAGATGGAGTTCTGGCTGTCGCTGGTGAAGGTGGTGGCGATTATCGCCATGATGCTGGCGGGCGCCGGGATCATCTTCTTTGGCTTCGGCCATAGCTTCCCGGCTACCGGGCTGGAAAATCTGTGGAGCCACGGCGGCTTTGCTCCTAACGGCTGGCAGGGCGTTATCGCTTCGCTTGGCATCGTGATGTTCGCTTTCGGCGGGGTGGAGATTATCGGCGTCACCGCCGCGGAAGCGAAAGATCCGAAAAAGGTCATCCCGCAGGCCATCAATACCATTCCGCTGCGTATTATCCTGTTCTACGTCTGCACCCTGGCGGTGCTGATGGCGATTTTCCCGTGGAACAGCTTTGGCGAGCAGGGGAGTCCGTTTGTGCTGATTTTCGACGGTCTGGGGATACCGGCGGCGGCGACAATCCTTAACATCATCGTGATCAGCGCCAGCATTTCGGCAATTAACAGCGATATCTTCGGCGCCGGGCGCATGATGTACGGCATGTCGAAAGAGGGGCTGGCGCCGAAAAGCTTCCAGCGCATCGCCAGCAACGGCGTACCCTGGATGACGGTGGTGGTCATGGGCGGCGCGCTGCTGGCGGCGGTGGTGCTGAACTATCTGATCCCCGAGCAGGTCTTTGTGCTGATTGCTTCGCTGGCGGCATTCGCCACGGTGTGGGTGTGGTTGATGATTCTGCTGTCCCATTTCGCCATGCGCCGTAGTTTGTCTGCCGAAGAGCGCAGCCAGATTGCCTTCCCCGTCCCGTTCTGGCCAGTTGCGCCGCTGTTGACGCTGCTGTTTATGGGGCTGGTTATCGCGGTGCTGGGGATGTTTGCTGAGACGCGGATGGCGCTGATTGCCGGCCTGGTCTGGCTCGGGCTGCTGACGGTGGTGTGGTACGCGCGGGTGCGTAAAACGGCGCTGCAGGTAGCCACTGAACAGTAAGGCCAATTTCCCCGGTGGCGCTGCGCTTACCGGGGCTACAAATGGCACGGACCGTAGGCCGGGCAAGGCGTCAGCCGCCGCCCGGCATAAAAGCGGCTCCGTGCCCGCGGCAATCGCCCGGCGGCGCTGCGCTTGCGTGGGCCTGGGGGGATTGTAGGTCGGGTAAGCGCAGCGCCACCCGAAAAACAAATGGCGCCGCAAGTAGCCCGGATAAGGCGACAGCCGCTATCCGGGGGGAGATTAACTGAACAGGGCGGTGATGGAGGCGCTGGCGAGGGAATGGAAATGGACGTTAAAGCCGACCATTGCGCCGCTGGCCTCGGCATCCACTTCAATTTTTTCGACGTCCAGGGCGTGGACGGTAAAGATATAGCGGTGGGTTTCGCCCTTCGGCGGGGCTGCGCCGCCGTATCCCGCCTTGCCAAAATCGGTGCGGGTCTGAACGGCCTCTTCCGGCAGCTCCGCCTGACCGGAACCGGCCCCCTGGGGCAGGACGCGGGTATCCGCAGGCAGGTTAGCCACCACCCAGTGCCACCAGCCGGAGCCGGTCGGCGCATCCGGATCGTAGCAGGTCACCACAAAGCTTTTGGTTCCCGCGGGCACATCATCCCACATCAGATGCGGCGAAATATTGTCGCCATCGTAGCCCATGCCGTTGAAGACGTGACGATTAGGCAGCTTACCGCCGTCCTGGAGATCGTGACTGATCAGTTTCATGCTTCATCCTCATTGATAATGCGCTGATTAACCTGGAAGTGTAGCCTGCACCACGACGCAATTCCGCTATTTATTCGCTAAAAAATGTTTCGTCCTGCACCGCCAGGTTAACGGCGCGGGTCAGGCGGGACAGCTGGTCAGGCGCGATGATGTACGGCGGCATCAAATAGATCAGGCGGCCAAACGGGCGGATCCACACCCCCTGCTCGACGAAAAAGCGCTGCAGGGCAGCCATATTGACCGGGCGACGGCTTTCAACCACGCCAATAGCGCCCAGCACGCGGACATCGGCGACCAGGGCGGATCCCCGCGCCGGCGCCAGCTCGGCCAGCAGCTGGGCTTCAATCGCCGCCACCTGCCGCTGCCATTCGCCGCTCTCCAGCAGGCGCAGGCTTTCGCTGGCCACCGCGCAGGCCAGCGGGTTGCCCATAAAGGTCGGGCCGTGCATAAAGCAGCCAGCTTCACCGTTGCTGATGGTTTCCGCCACCTCGCGGGTGGTCAGCGCGGCGGAGAGGGTCATGGTGCCGCCGGTCAGCGCCTTGCCCAGACACAATATGTCGGCGGTAATCCCGGCGTGCTCGCAGGCGAACAGCTTGCCGGTGCGGCCAAAGCCGGTGGCAATCTCATCGGCGATCAGCAGTATCCCTTCCCGGTCGCACATTTTACGCACCCGCTTCAGCCACTCCGGATGGTACATCCGCATCCCGCCCGCGCCCTGTACGATCGGTTCGAGGATCACCGCGGCGATGTCGTGACGGTGCGCGGCCATCAGGCGGGCAAAGGGCACCATATCCATTTCATCCCACTCGCCGTCAAAGCGGCTCTGCGGCGCGGGGGCGAACAGGTTATCCGGCAGATAGCCCTGCCACAGGCTGTGCATCGAGTTCTGCGGATCGCAGACCGACATCGCGCCGAAGGTATCGCCGTGATAGCCATTGCGGAAGGTCAGGAAACGTCGACGCGGTTGGCTTTTCGCCTGCCAGTACTGCAGCGCCATTTTCATCGCCACCTCAACCGCCACCGAACCGGAATCAGCGAGGAAAACGCACTCTAGCGATTCCGGAGTCATTGCCACCAGCTGGCGGCACAGGGCCACCGCCGAGGGGTGAGTGATCCCGCCGAACATGACGTGCGACATCTGGTCGATTTGCGCTTTCATCGCCGCATTAAGACGCGGGTGATTGTAGCCGTGGATTGCCGCCCACCAGGAGGACATACCGTCAACCAACTGTTCGCCGCCGGCGAGGGACAGCTCGCAACCGTGGGCGGAAACCACCGGGTAGACCGGCAGGGGGGAAGTCATAGAGGTGTAGGGGTGCCAGATGTGGCGCCGATCGAAGGCGAGATCGTCCAGGGTCATAAGTGACTTGTAAACCATTTTGAAAACATTTAGGTTTACGAGTATAAACCGAACCGTAAATTAACAAAACCCTTTGGAGAAGCCAATGGCTCACCACGTACGTTGGACAATGTCGCAAGTAACTGAATTATTTAATAAACCACTCATCGATCTGTTATTCGAAGCGCAGCAAATCCACCGGCAACACTTTGATCCGCGCCAGGTGCAGGTCAGCACCCTGCTGTCGATCAAAACCGGCGCTTGCCCGGAAGATTGTAAATATTGTCCGCAGAGCGCGCGCTATAAAACCGGGCTCGAAACCGAGCGCCTGATGGAAGTCGAGCAGGTGCTGGAATCAGCGCGTCAGGCGAAAAACGCCGGCTCGACCCGCTTCTGCATGGGCGCGGCGTGGAAAAACCCCAATGACCGCGATATGCCGTATCTGGAGCAGATGGTGAAAGGGGTGAAGGCCCTGGGGCTGGAGTCGTGCATGACGCTTGGCACTCTGACCGACAGCCAGGCGCAGCGCCTGGCCGAGGCGGGCCTCGATTACTACAACCACAACCTCGATACCTCGCCGGAATTTTACGGCAACATCATCACCACCCGCACCTACCAGGAGCGCCTGGATACCCTGGACAAAGTGCGTGACGCCGGGATCAAAGTCTGCTCCGGCGGTATCGTCGGGCTGGGGGAGACCGTGAAAGACCGCGCCGGCCTGCTGCTGCAGTTGGCTAACCTGCCCACGCCGCCGGAAAGCGTACCGATCAACATGTTGGTGAAGGTCAAAGGTACGCCGCTGGCGGATAACGACGATGTCGACGCTTTCGATTTTATTCGCACTATCGCCATCGCGCGCATCATGATGCCCACCTCTTACGTGCGTCTCTCCGCCGGCCGCGAGCAGATGAACGAGCAGACCCAGGCGATGTGCTTTATGGCCGGGGCGAACTCCATTTTCTACGGCTGCAAGCTGCTGACCACGCCGAACCCGGAAGAGGACAAAGATCTGCAGCTGTTCCGCAAGCTGGGGATCAACCCGCAGCAGACGGCGGTGCTGGAGGGCGACAATGAGCAGCAGCAGCGTCTGGAGCAGGCCTTACTCACCCCGGACACTGAGGAATATTACAACGCGGCGGTGCTATGACCTGGCAGCAGCGAATCGATAGGGCGCTGGACGAGCGACGGGCGGCGGATGCTCTTCGCCGCCGCCTGCCGGTGACGCACGGCGCCGGGCGCTGGCTGGCGCGGGAAGGGGAGCGCTGGCTTAACTTCTCCAGTAATGACTATCTTGGCCTGAGCCAGCATCCGGCGATTATCGCCGCCTGGCAGCAGGGGGCGGAACGTTATGGCGTCGGTTCCGGCGGTTCGGGACACGTAAGCGGCTATAACGAGGCCCACCGCGCGCTGGAAGAGGAACTTGCCGACTGGCTGGGCTATCCGCGCGCATTGCTGTTTATCTCCGGCTTTGCCGCCAATCAGGCGCTGATCGCCGCCCTGGCGGATAAAGAGGATCGGATCGTGGCCGACCGCCTGAGCCACGCCTCCCTGCTGGAGGCGGCAAGCCTCAGCCCGGCGCAGCTACGCCGTTTCGCTCACAACGATCCGCAGCAGCTCGCGCAACTGCTGGCTAAGCCGCTGGCGGGCGAACAATTGGCGGTCACTGAAGGCATTTTCAGCATGGATGGCGACAGCGCGCCGCTGGCGGCCATTCACGCCGCGGCGCAGGCAGCAGGGGCATTGTTGCTGGTGGATGACGCCCACGGCGTCGGCGTGGTCGGCGACGAAGGACGCGGGAGCTGCGCCGCGCAGGCGGTGCGCCCTGAGCTGCTGGTGGTTACCTTCGGCAAGGCCTTCGGCGTCAGCGGCGCGGCGGTGCTGTGCGACGAAGCAATGGCCGATTATCTGCTGCAGTTTGCCCGTCATTTGATCTACAGCACCGCGATGCCGCCCGCCCAGGCGGTGGCGCTGAGCGCCGCCCTGCGGATCATTCGCAGCAATGAAGGACAGCAGCGTCGCGACATCCTGGCCGCCCGCATCCGTCAGTTCCGTGAGGGGATGGGCGAGGTGTCGCTGGGGTTGACCGACTCCGTCAGCGCGATCCAGCCGCTGATCGTCGGCGATAACGGCCGGGCGCTGAGCCTGGCCGCACGTCTGCGCGACGCGGGCTGCTGGACGACGGCGATCCGTCCACCGACGGTGCCGGTCGGCAGCGCTCGTCTGCGCCTGACCCTGACCGCCGCCCATCAGGCTGAGGACATTAACCGTTTACTGGAGGTGCTGCATGGCCACGGTGAATAAGCAGGCGGTGGCCGCGGCGTTTGGCCGGGCGGCCGGCGGCTATTCGCAACATGATGAACTGCAGCGGCGCAGCGCGGAATTGCTGCTGCGCCAGCTGGCGCGTCGCGATTTTCCCCGGGTGCTGGATGCTGGCTGCGGCCCCGGCGGCATGAGCCGCCGCTGGCGTGAGGCGGGCAGCGTGGTGACCGCGCTGGATCTCTCCCCCGGGATGCTGGCAGAGGCGCAGCGTAACGACGCCGCTCAGTATTACCTGCTGGGCGACATTGAGGCGCTGCCGTTGCCGGACGCCTGCGTCGATCTGGCGTGGAGCAATCTGGCGGTGCAGTGGTGCGACGATCTGCGCGCCGCCCTTGGCGAGCTGTACCGGGTGGTGCGCCCCGGCGGCAGGGTGGCGTTTAGCACGCTGCTGGCCGACTCGCTGCCGGAGCTCAATCAGGCGTGGCAGGCCATCGACGACCGGCCGCATGCCAACCGTTTTCTCAGCGAAGCGGCGGTGCGCGCGGCGCTGAGCGGCCTGCGGGCGTCCGGCGAGGTGCATCAGATTAGCCTGCCGTTCGCCGACGCGCTGAGCGCCATGCGATCGCTGAAGGGCATCGGCGCCACCCATTTGCACCAGGGGCGGGCATCGGCCCCGCTTGGCCGCGGCAAACTGCGCGAGCTACAGCTGGCCTGGCCGCAGCGGCAGGGCGTCTGCCCGCTGACGTATTCTCTTTTTACAGGAGTCATTGAGCGTGACTAAACGTTTTTTTGTCACCGGGACCGATACTGAAGTCGGGAAAACCATCGCCAGCAGCGCCCTGCTGCAGGCGGCGAATCAGCTGGGTTTTCACACCGCTGGCTACAAGCCGGTGGCTTCCGGCAGCGAGCTTACCGCCGCAGGGCTGCGTAATGAAGACGCCCTGGCGCTGCAGCGTCATAGCCGGGTCGCGCTGCGCTATGAACAGGTTAACCCGTATACCTTCGCCGAGCCGACCTCACCGCACATCATCAGCGCCGACGAAGGGCGGCCGATCGCCGCGGCGAGGCTCTCCAGCGGGCTGCGCGAGTTAGAACGCCTCGCCGACTGGGTGCTGGTGGAAGGGGCCGGCGGCTGGTTTACGCCGCTGTCGGAAACCCTGACCTTTGCCGACTGGGCGCAGGCGGAGCAGCTGCCGGTGATTCTGGTGGTGGGCGTCAAGCTCGGCTGCATCAATCACGCGATGCTTACCGCCCAGGCGGTACGCCAGGCAGGGCTGCCGCTCGCGGGGTGGATCGCCAATGACGTGCAGCCGCCGGGCAAGCGCCACGCCGAGTATCTGGCGACGCTGAAAAACCGGCTGGCCGCGCCGTTCCTCGGCGAAATACCGTGGCTTGCCGATATCGCGCAGCGCGACGATCTCGGCCAGCATCTGGATCTCAGGGCGCTGGATCCGGCGTCATCCACTGCGCCAGCAGCGGTTCATCCAGCGCCATAATATCGCCTTCGGCGACGTTACGGCCCCGGTGCAAAACACAGAAACGATCCGCCACCCGGCGGATAAAGGGCAGGTGCTGCTCGGCGAGCAGCACCGTCAGGCCGATATCGCGATTCAACCGCAGCAGCAGATCCGCCAGCTTTTGCAGACAGCGCGGCCCTCTGCCGCGCGAGGGTTCATCAAGGATCAGCAGCCGAGGCTGGACAATCAGCGCCCTGGCCAGCGCCAGTTGGTACTGATCGTCGTCGCTCAGCGAGGCGCCTTTGCGCTGCCGTAGGGCATAGAGTTCGGGAAAATGCTCATAGATTTCGCCGCCGCTGGCGTTAGCCCCGGGTTTCCCGGCCGCGAGGGCAATATGCAGATTCTCTTCCACGCTGAGCTGCGAAAAGATGCGTTTATCCTGCGGCACATAGCCGATACCGATGGCGCTGCGCGACTGGGCCGACAGGGGGGTGAGATCCTGCGGCGGGGCGCCAATGTCATGCCAGGTCATCCGGCCGCTGGCCACCGGCAGGTGCCCGGCAATGCAGTTAACCAGGGTGGTTTTTCCCATGCCCTCGCGTCCCAGTACGCCAATGCACTCCCCCGGGCGTAGTTCAAGATCGACATTCCACAGCGAATGCTGGTTGCCGTAAAAGTGATTTACTGCCTGTAAATTCAACATGGACGTTTTCTCCTTATCCTGGCGTCAGGGCGACAGAAAGATGCTGCAAAACTCTTGCCAGGAAAAAGAACGCTCGGAAAAAAACGCTAAATGCCGATACCATCAGGCACAGCCAGCGCCTGGGGTGCACTTTTCCGGTGCCCGACGCTAAAGGGTGGTGCAAAAAGCAGCAAAAATCGAGCGGCTTTAAGCGGATAGTTATCAAAAATAGTTCGATAAAAATTTTTCGCCACGTGATTAAGGCCGCCAGACGATTTGCGCCGGGCGGCGGCGGTCTTGGGCTGCAGACAGTTATCCACTATTCCTGTGGATAACCTTGTGTATTAGAGTTAGAAAACCTGCGGTAAGCTAGAGCGTACGCGGCTTGCGGCTGAATTGGCGCGAAAGGCGTCTTTTCTTTAAAAGCATTAAATATCAGCTTGTTAGATAAAATCAATGGGTGTAAGAAAAGCGTCATCTGCTGCCATAAAACTTTCACCCGTCCGCTTGACAAATGTTAAAAGGTAAAAATTTCTGGGGATAACCCTGACGGCCGGAGGATTATTCCGCCCGGCGCGCGTTTTATACCCTGCTTACCGGCAAAAAAGGCCATATTGTGGCGCTATCATAAGCACGCACTGTTTAAATATCCAGTATAATTTATTGGCAAAAAACGGCCCGGGGGGTAGAATTAAACACCGGCCGCTAAATCTTTTTCAGGTTCTGATTGATGAGTAAATCGTTTGTTCTGCATTCCGCCTTTCGCCCCTCCGGAGACCAACCGGAAGCCATCCGCCGCCTGGAAGAGGGGCTGGAGGATGGGCTCGCGCATCAAACGCTGCTGGGGGTCACCGGCTCCGGTAAGACCTTTACCATCGCCAACGTGATTGCCGATCTGCAGCGGCCGACGATGGTGCTGGCGCCAAACAAAACTCTGGCGGCCCAGCTCTACGGCGAGATGAAAGAGTTTTTCCCGGAGAATGCCGTCGAGTATTTCGTCTCCTACTACGATTACTATCAGCCGGAAGCCTATGTCCCCAGCTCAGATACCTTCATTGAGAAAGATGCCTCGGTAAACGAACATATCGAGCAGATGCGCCTGTCGGCCACCAAAGCGCTGCTTGAGCGGCGCGATGTGGTGGTGGTGGCCTCGGTCTCGGCTATTTACGGCCTCGGCGACCCGGACCTGTATCTGAAAATGATGTTGCATCTGACGGTGGGGATGCTGATTGACCAGCGGGCGATCCTGCGCCGCCTGGCGGAACTGCAGTATACCCGCAACGATCAGGCCTTCCAGCGCGGCACCTTCCGGGTGCGCGGCGAGGTGATCGACGTCTTCCCGGCGGAATCGGACGATATCGCCCTGCGCATTGAGCTGTTTGACGAAGAAGTTGAGCGCCTGTCGCTGTTCGACCCGCTCACCGGCCATGTGGAATCGACGGTGCCGCGCTACACCATTTATCCCAAGACCCACTACGTGACGCCGCGGGAGCGCATTGTCCAGGCGATGGAAGAGATCAAGCTGGAGCTGGCGGAGCGGCGTAAGGTGCTGCTGGCCAACAACAAGCTGCTGGAAGAGCAGCGCTTAACCCAGCGCACCCAGTTCGACCTCGAAATGATGAACGAGCTGGGCTACTGCTCGGGCATTGAAAACTACTCGCGCTTCCTCTCCGGGCGCGGCCCCGGCGAGCCGCCGCCCACCCTGTTCGACTACCTGCCGGCAGACGGCCTGCTGGTGATTGACGAATCTCACGTCACGGTGCCGCAGATCGGCGGTATGTACCGCGGCGACCGGGCGCGCAAAGAGACGCTGGTGGAGTACGGCTTCCGCCTGCCGTCGGCGCTGGATAACCGGCCGATGAAGTTTGAAGAATTCGAAGCGCTGGCGCCGCAAACCATCTACGTGTCGGCCACCCCCGGCGCCTACGAGCTGGATAAATCCGGCGGCGAGGTGGTGGATCAGGTGGTGCGGCCGACCGGTCTGCTGGATCCGATCATCGAAGTGCGGCCGGTGGCGACCCAGGTCGACGATCTGCTGTCGGAGATCCGCCTGCGCACGGCCATCAACGAGCGCGTGCTGGTCACCACCCTCACCAAGCGGATGGCGGAAGACTTAACCGAGTACCTTGAGGAGCACGGCGAGCGGGTGCGCTATCTGCACTCGGATATCGACACCGTCGAACGTATGGAGATTATCCGCGACCTGCGTCTTGGCGAGTTTGACGTGCTGGTCGGGATCAACCTGCTGCGTGAGGGGCTGGATATGCCGGAGGTGTCGCTGGTGGCGATCCTGGATGCGGACAAAGAGGGCTTCCTGCGCTCCGAACGCTCGCTGATCCAGACCATCGGCCGCGCGGCGCGCAACGTCAACGGCAAGGCTATCCTGTACGGCGATAAGATCACCCCCTCGATGGCGAAAGCCATCGGCGAGACAGAGCGTCGACGGGAGAAACAGCAGCGCTATAACGAAGAGCACGGCATTGTGCCGCAGGGGCTCAACAAGAAAGTGGTGGATATCCTGCAGCTGGGCCAGAGCCTGGCGAAAACCAAAGCCAAAGGGCGCGGTAAAGCGAAGGCCGTCGAGCCTGCCGGGCTCAGCGGCGTGGATATGACGCCAAAAGCGCTGCAGCAGAAAATCCACGAGCTGGAAGGGCAGATGATGCAGCACGCGCAAAACCTCGAGTTCGAAGAGGCGGCGCAAATTCGCGACCAGCTGCATCAGCTGCGCGAACTGTTTATCGCCGCCTCCTGAGTCCCGGCGTGTACTGCCGGGAGGTGGACGTGCGGGAAGCAGACAAGGCGTGGCCCTTATCGCCCTGTTCCGCAGCCAGATAACCATTCGCGGTGAAGAAAAAAGGCCGCAAAGCGGCCTTCTTAATGTTTGCTTAATCTCGCCAGGCGACACTATCCTCAACCTGATGAGGATAGCGCCCATGCAAAAAATCAACTTCCGTGAATATCTGGCGGTCGCCACCGCCCTGGTCATTATTGTTGCCTTCTTCCATCAGTGGGTGCTGACGTTCTGACCCGCGCGCCGCGGGAATAACACCCACGCGCGGACCCCTGGCCCCGGCTGGCGGTTATGTAAAAAGAACTGGGCGTCATGCAGCTGAGCGATGCGCGTGACGATGCTCAGTCCTAGCCCTATACCGCCGTAGCGACTGTCCATGCGCACGAAGGCCTTACTGAGTTCGCCGCTTTTCGCCTCATCAATCCCCGGTCCTTCATCTTCCACTGCCATCACTGGCATCAGACCCGCTTTCACCGACACGCGGATCCTCGACCCTTGCGGGCTATAGCGATGGGCATTTTCCACCAGATTGCGCAGAATGACGCGGATGAGCGTCGCGTCGCCAGAGACGACGGCCTCGCTTTCGACATCCGTCAGCAGCAGCCGTTGCTGGCGCTCGGCCAGCATGGTCTCCAGCTCATCCTGCAGCGGTTTGACCACGTCATCCAGCAGCAGCACCTGCTGATAGCTGCCGGCGGAAAAGGACTGACCGACGCGCGCCAGCTGCAGTAGCTGCGAAATGCTGGTGGTCATCTGGTCGAGCCGCTGGATCAGCGGGTCGACGCCCACGCCGTGCACTTTCGCCAGCAGCTCCAGGTGCAGCCGCAGTCCGGCCAGCGGGGTGCGCAGCTCGTGCGCCACGTCGGCGGTAAACAGCCGTTCGCGATCGAGAGTCAGATTGAGGCGGGAAACCAGCTGATTCAGGGCGGTGGTCACCGCCGTCACCTCGGGCACCGATTCGCTGAGTACGATAGGAGTGAGGTTATCCGGAGTGCGACTCTCCAGCTCGCTTTGCAGACGTGACAGCGGGCGGGTGATTTTGCGTACCGCCAGCATGCTGATATACAGCGCCAGACCCACGATCAGCAGGCTCGGCACCAGCAGGCTGGCGACCGCTTCCCGAACCTCATGCTCCACATGCTTTTGGTTGTTGTGCCCTTCGATGGCGCTGGCCACCAGCAGCTGGATCTGCTCTTTGCTCTCATGCCATAGCCAGAAGACGCTGATCAGCTGGCAGACCACCAGAATGGCGCCGATGGTCAACAGCAGCCGGTGACGCATGGTCCAGTTTTCGGTTGCAAACAGAGCCATGGTCTATTCCGTATCGATGTGGTTAGCCAGCATATAGCCGAAGCCCCTGACGGTGCGGATCCGCGATTTGCCAATCTTATCGCGCAGGTTATGGATATGCACTTCCAGGGTATTGGTCGCTGGCTCATTGTCCCAGCTGTAGATATCGTTGTAGAGGATCTCACGATGTACCGGGCTGCCGGCTTTCATCATCAGCCGCGACAGCAGGGCATACTCCTTCGGCGTCAGATCCAGCGCCGTCTCACCGAGCCACACCTGGCGGCGGGTGACGTTGAGGCGCAGATCGCCGACGCTGATTTCGTTATCGCCCTGATTATTATGCCGACGGAGCAGGGCGCGAATGCGCGCGTTTAGCTCTTCCAGGGCAAAGGGTTTCACCAGATAGTCATCCGCGCCGGTGTCGAGACCGCTAATGCGATCCTCAAGGGTATCGCGGGCGGTGAGGATCAGCACCGGCTGGGTCATTTTCTCCCGCCGCATACGGGCGAGAAAATGCAGGCCGTCTTCGTCCGGCAGGCCGAGGTCGAGTACGATCAGGCTGTAGTGATTGCTGGCCAGCGACAGCGCCGCTTCGTGCGCCGTGGAGACGCCGTCGCACACGTATCCTTCGCTTTGCATCGCCAGGATTAACCCCTGCAACAACAGCGCATCGTCTTCAATGACTAAGATTTTCATCAACCAGCCTCTCTACATGGCGTTAAAATATCATCTGCCGCCTGGTACTCGTGGGTGCTGACGCCGAGCAGGCCGAGCAGGGTGGAGAACAGATTATCTTGTGAATAATCCTTCGTCTTAGCCTGTTGTTGCAAACACTGGCTGGAAACACCGTAACGTTGCTGGTAATCCGGCGACAGCCACAGCAGCATGGGCACGTGCTTTTGCGTATCCGGCGCAATGGAGTACGGCAGACCATGCAAATAGACGCCATTTTCGCCCAGCGATTCGCCGTGGTCGGACAAATAAACCAGGCTAGTGGTGAATTTGTCCTGTTTAGATTGCAGTAGTTTTATCGCTTTATCAACGACATAGTCGACATACAGAATGGTGTTATCGTAGGTATTGGTCAACTGTTGTTGCGTACAACTTTGGATTTCATTGGTATCGCAGGTTGGGGTGAATTTTTTGAACTCAGCCGGATAGCGATTGTAATAGGTTGGGCCGTGGCTGCCGATGGTATGCAGTACGATAATGCCATCCTGTTGCAGGTTATCGATATAGCTGTCGAGATTATGGAACAGCACGTCGTCGTAGCACTCGCCGTCGATGCACTGTCCGGTTAGCTTCAGATCGGTCACGTTCTGATGCGGTACCCGATCGCATGCCCCCTTGCAGCCGCCATCGTTGTCGTTCCACAGCACCTGGATGCCGGCGCGCTGCAGAATATCCAGGACGCCTTCCTGGTGATGGGCCAGCTCTTCGTCGTAGCGCGCGCGCGGCATATTGGAGAACATGCAGGGCACGGAAACCGCAGTTGCTGTGCCGCAGGAGGTGGTTTTCGGGAAGTACACCACGTTGTCCTGTTGCAGGCGCGGGTTAGTCTCCCGATCGTAGCCGCCCAGTGAGAAGTTATCCGCTCGCGAAGTCTCGCCGAGCACCACAATCGTCAGGTTCTTACGGGGACCGTTATGCATCACCGGTTTCTGTTTGGCATCTTCGCCAATCTTCACCAGAGGCAGGTTGTCCATGCGATGGTGCGCATACCAGGAGTTCAGCGCCACAATGCTGTTGGAGGGGCTCAGGGATTTCACCAGCTCTTTGTTGTTACGGAACACCGAGGCGTAATCTTTGTAGAACAGCGCGGCCACCAGAATTATCAGTAGTGCCGAAACGGCGATATTGAGCAGACGCATCGCCGCGCCGCGCCAGAAAGAGGCAGGTTTACGAACTTTAATCCACCAGGCCACCAGAACCATCAACAGGCCGGAAACTCCAAGCACGATGACCATTTTCGTCGACAACAGAGCGAAGCTTTCCGCCGGTGTGGTATCGAAGATATTGGCGATCATCGAACGGTCAATCACCACGCCGAAGGACCAGATAAAGTACTGAGCCGAAGCGCTGAGTAGAATAAAAAGGCTAATCACCAGCCGGTCCAGCTTCAGGAACGAGGCGAGGGTGGTGAGGATATTCATCACGCAAATGGCCACGATTGGCATACTGAGGAATACCAGCCAGTTATGCAGGCTATTTACCGGCAGTAGCGGGAAAACCTGGCGATAAAAAGCCAGGTTGAGAAAGATACCGATATAGCAAGCAAAGAGAATCAGATACGTTGTGCGGCTGAGAACGGGCCGACGCAGAGGCAATAAAGACATAACACCTACCTACAGAAAGAGATATGGGTATAATGCCAGCTCTGTTTTAAGACAACCTTAAGATTTTAAGGTGCGCCGAAAGCCGATCCTCCGGCGCGCAGGATCAGCCCGGCAGCTGGAGCGCTTTCTCCAGCGCCCCGCGCAGCAGCGCCCGGTCATGGCGATAGGGAACGTCGCTGGCCTCCAGCGGCGTCTGAATCACCAGCCTGTTGTCGATGCCGCTGATATCGGCTTTTGGGCCGGCGATAACCGCATCCACCACCCGCTTGCCCACATAGCGCTCCATAATTGCGATGCGCTCCGCCAGCGACAGCCTCGCGGCCGGGCTGTGCTCTTTGCCGAGGTTATCGATAAACACCATTGGCGCCGGAGTGCGACGCAGCGCCTGGGCCATCTCGTCAAGCAGCAGGATTGGCAGCAGGCTGGTATAGAAACTGCCCGGGCCGATAAGGATCAGATCGGCTTCGGCGATGGCCTCCACCGCCTCACGGGTGGCCGGTACCGGCGGGGTGAGCATCAGCTCCTGCGGCACGCTATCGAGCTGATCGATATTGACTTCACCGTAAACTTCATGGCCTTCATGATCGAGCGCCATCAAATCCACCGGTTGTTCCGACATCGGAATAAGAAAAGCGTCCACTTTGAGCAGGTTTCTGATCAAATTGATCGCTTCCAACGGCCGCACGCTGAGGTGATCCAGCGCCTTTAACATCAGATTTCCCAGGTTATGGCCGGAAAGCTCGCCATTGCCGCTAAAACGGTACTCAAACATCGCCGACGCCACGCTCGGCTCGGCGATTAACTGATTGATGCAGTTGCGCATATCGCCCCAGGCAATGCCGCCTTCCGAGCGGCGGATCCGCCCGGTGGATCCCCCGTTGTCGGTGGTGGTCACAATGCCAGTCAGCCGTGAGCCCAGCGAGGACAGGGAGGACATTACCCGACCCAGACCATGCCCGCCGCCGAGCGCCACCACCCGATCCAGGTCAGCGAATGTACGATTGCGCATAGAAATTCCTTATTTCACATAAACGGCCACACACTACCCGATCTACCCCTAAAAGACGATGGGAGGAGCCCGACAAACTGACCGATATCAAGGCAAAAAGATGATTTATGGCTATTCTGTAGCGAAAATGCACGAAGGTAGCGATATATACAAGAATATATAGCGAAATCGCAAATGGCGAAACCGTCTGGAACGCGCTACTATCGGCATAACCTGTTAACACTCTAGCCTCTTCGCCTGTGTCAAAAGATATGGCGGTTTGGCCGCGACGCCGCCGGTTGTCGCCAGGGCGTGGGAAGAAATGACCGCGTCTCCCGTATTTGGAAAGGTGTATATGGCCTCACAGCTTACCGATGCATTCGCGCGTAAGTTTTATTACCTGCGTCTGTCGATTACCGATGTGTGCAATTTCCGTTGCACCTACTGCCTGCCGGATGGCTACAAGCCCGGCGCCGTCAATAACAACGGCTTTCTTAGCGTAGACGAAGTGCGCCGGGTCACGCGCGCTTTCTCCGCGCTGGGCACTGAAAAAGTTCGTCTCACCGGTGGGGAACCCTCCCTGCGCCGTGACTTCACCGAGATCATCGCCGCCGTGCGTGAAAACCCGGCGATCCGTCAGATTGCCGTCACCACTAACGGTTATCGCCTGGCGCGCGATGTCGAACGCTGGCGCGATGCCGGGCTGACGGCGATCAACGTCAGTGTCGATAGCCTCGACGCCCGCCAGTTCCATGCCATCACCGGCCAGGATAAATTCCACCAGGTGATGGACGGGATTGACGCCGCCTTCGCCGCGGGCTTTGACAAGGTGAAGGTGAATACCGTACTGATGCGCGATGTTAATCATCACCAGCTTGATACCTTCCTCGCCTGGATCCAGCCGCGTCGTATTCAGCTGCGTTTTATTGAGCTGATGGAAACCGGCGAGGGCAGCGACCTGTTCCGCCGTCACCATCTCTCCGGCATGGTGCTGCGCGACGAGCTGCTGCGTCGCGGCTGGATCCACCAGATCCGCCAGCGCAGCGATGGTCCGGCGCAGGTCTTTTGTCATCCGGACTACGCCGGCGAGATCGGCCTCATCATGCCGTACGAAAAAGACTTCTGCACCACCTGCAACCGTCTGCGCGTCTCCTCCGTCGGCAAATTGCACCTGTGCCTGTTTGGCGAAGGCGGCGTCGACCTGCGCGACCTGATGGCCGATGATCGGCAGCAGGCCGCGCTGGAAGCGCGGATCGCCGAAGCCTTAACCCATAAAAAGCAGACCCATTTCCTGCATCAGGGCAACACCGGTATTACGCAGAACCTGTCCTATATTGGCGGATAATCGTTTTCGAAAGGAGCATTCAGATGAGCCAGGCTAGCGCTGAGTTTATTCCGACCCGTATTGCTATTCTTACCGTTTCCAGTCGTCGCGGCGAAGCGGACGACACTTCCGGCCACTGGCTGCGTGAGGCGGCGCAGGAGGCGGGGCACCATGTCGTCGATAAGGCGATAGTCAAAGAGAACCGCTACGCCATCCGCGCCCAGGTATCGGTGTGGATCGCCAGCGATGAGGTACAGGTGGTGCTGATCACCGGCGGGACCGGGTTCACCGAAGGGGACCAGGCGCCGGAAGCGCTGCTGCCGCTGTTTGACCGTGAGGTGGAAGGTTTTGGCGAAGTGTTCCGCATGCTGTCGTTCGAAGAGATCGGCACCTCGACGCTGCAGTCCCGGGCCGTGGCCGGCGTCGCCAACCACACGCTGATCTTCGCTATGCCGGGCTCGACGAAAGCCTGCCGCACGGCGTGGGACAACATCATTGCCCCGCAGCTGGATGCCCGCACCCGTCCTTGTAATTTTATTCCTCACCTGAAGAAATAATGTATGTCACAACTGACCCATATTAACGCCGCGGGCGAAGCCCATATGGTGGATGTCTCCGGCAAAGCGGAAACGGTACGCGAAGCGCGCGCCGAGGCTTATGTCGAGATGCAGGCGACAACCCTGGCGATGATTATCGACGGCAGCCATCATAAAGGCGACGTTTTCGCCACCGCGCGTATCGCCGGGATCCAGGCGGCCAAGCGCACCTGGGAGCTGATCCCGCTGTGCCATCCGCTGATGCTCAGCAAAGTGGAAGTCAATTTGCAGGCGCAGCCGGAACATAACCGGGTGCGCATCGAATCGCTCTGCCGCCTGACCGGCAAAACCGGCGTCGAGATGGAAGCCCTTACCGCCGCCTCGGTTGCCGCGCTGACCATTTACGATATGTGCAAGGCGGTGCAGAAGGATATGGTGATTGGCCCGGTGCGCCTGCTGGCGAAAAGCGGCGGCAAGTCCGGCGATTTTAAGGTGGACGAACGCCATGATTAAGGTTCTGTTTTTTGCCCAGGTGCGCGAGCTGGTGGGGACTGATTCGCTGACTCTCGACGCCAGCGAGCTGGCCACCGTTGAGGCTGTGCGTCAGCAGCTTGCCGCTCGCGGCGATCGCTGGGCGCTGGCCCTGGAGGAGGGCAAGCTGCTGGCGGCGGTTAACCAGACGCTGACCGCCTTTGACCATCCTGTCGCCAGCGGGGATGAAGTGGCGTTCTTCCCACCGGTCACCGGGGGCTGACATGACGCAAACTCGTATCGTCGTTAGCCCGGCGCGCTTTAGCGTTGGCGAGGAGTATCTCTGGCTGGCCGAACGCGATGAAGACGGCGCGGTGGTTACCTTCACCGGCAAAGTGCGCAATCACAACCTCGGCGACAGCGTGAAAGCGCTGACTCTTGAGCACTATCCGGGGATGACCGAGAAATCGCTGGCGGAGATTGTCGACCAGGCGCGCGAGCGCTGGCCGCTGGGCCGGGTGACCATTATCCATCGCATCGGCGAAATGTGGCCGGGGGAAGAGATTGTGTTTGTCGGCGTCACCAGCGCCCACCGCGGCAGCGCCTTCGCCGCCGGCGAGTTTATGATGGACTACCTGAAAACCCGCGCGCCGTTCTGGAAACGCGAGGCGACACCGGAGGGCGAGCGCTGGATCGATGCCCGCGACAGCGATCGTCAGGCGGCAGAGCGCTGGTAGTGTGATACGCTTACAGAGTGAAACTTTGTTAATCAGGAGAGAGTCATGGACAGATATCCGCGTTCCGATTCAATAGTGCAGGGCCGCAGCGGCCTGCAGACTTATATGGCGCAGGTGTACGGCTGGATGACGGTCGGCCTGCTGCTGACGGCGTTTATCGCGTGGTTTGCGGCGAATACCCCGGCGGTGATGATGTTCGTCTTTTCGAGCAAAATCACCTTTTTCGGGCTGATCATCGCCCAGCTGGCGCTGGTGTTTGTGCTGTCGGGGATGGTGCAGCGGCTGAGCGCCGGGATGGCGACCACCCTGTTTATGCTCTATTCGGCGCTCACCGGGTTGACGCTGTCGAGCATTTTTATCGCCTACACCTACTCCTCCATCGCCAGCACCTTTGTGGTCACCGGCGGGATGTTCGGGGCGATGAGTCTGTACGGCTACACCACCAAGCGCGACCTGAGCGGCTTCGGCAGCATGCTGTTTATGGGGCTGATTGGCATCGTGTTGGCGTCGCTGGTTAACCTGTGGCTGAAGAGCGAGGCGCTGATGTGGGCCGTGACCTACATCGGGGTGGTGCTGTTTGTCGGCCTGACCGCCTACGATACCCAGAAGCTGAAAAACATCGGCGAGCAGATTGATACCCGCGACAGCGCCAATCTGCGTAAATACTCGATCCTCGGCGCCTTAACGCTGTATCTGGATTTCATCAACCTGTTCCTGATGCTGCTGCGTATTATGGGCAACCGCCGCTAACCTGTTTATATCAAAAGGTTGCATCCCCTACCGCCCGGCAAGCGCAGCGCCGCCGGGCAATAATCAGGCACGGTACCCGTGATTTCGCCGGGTGGCGGCTGCGCCTTACTCGGCCTACAGGATCCTCTCGCAGGCTCACACCCCGTAGGCCCGCGCAAGCGCAGCGCCGCCGGGCAATAATCAGGCACGGTACCCGTGATTTCGCCGGATGGTGGCTGCGCCTTATCCGGCCTACAGGATCCTCTCGCAGGCTCACACCCCGTAGGCCCGTGCAAGCGCAGCGCCGCCGGGCGATTTCACTCGCGGGCCAGCTTGCGCTGGTTCTTTTGCCGCAGCTTTTTCGCCCGACTCTCCAGCAGCAAATAGGCCACCGTCGCCAGCAGCAGCGGCAGGAAGTAATAGAGTGCGCGCCAGGCGAGGAGAGCGGCGATGATCGCTCCCTTCGAAATCTCTTCCCCGGAGAGCATGGCGATGAACACCGCCTCCAGCACGCCAATCCCGGCCGGAATGTGGATAATCACCCCGGCGATACTGCTCACCAGCAGTACCCCCAATACAAGGAAATAGTTAATCTCGCTGCCCAACAGCAGCCAGATGATCGCCCCCATCGCCATCCAGTTCGCCGCCGAGACCCCCATCTGCAGCAGCGCGAATCGCCAGGAGGGCAGCACCAGCCGCTGACCTTTGATCGTCAGGTGACGGCGTTTGGCGAAGGCGCAGCCAAACAGATAGCACAGTGTGAGAAACAGCATCACTCCGCCGATAATGCGCAGGGTGGTCTGGCTGATGTACCAGTGCGGCGGCAGCTTCACCAGATCCGCTGTAAATATCACCCCACCGAGCAGGATATAGCCCAGCCAGTTGGTGGTGATGCTTAATGAAAAAATACGGGTGATGGTGCCGCCGTTGAGCCCCAGCCGCGAGTACAGCCGGTAGCGCATGCCGATGCCGCCGACCCAGGTGCTGAGGGTCAGGTTGAAGGCATAGCAAATAAACGACACCAGCATCACCTGGCGTTTCGCCAGCTTATGCCCGCAATAGGCCCGGCCAAGCAGATCGTAGCAGCCGTAGATCAGATAGCTGACGATGACCAGCGCAATGGCGCTGAACAAGGCCAGCCGATCATAGCCGCGGATCACCTTCCATACTTCCTGCCAGTCGACCTTCTGCGCGTAAATCACCAGCAGGACGATTACGGCGATAAAAAAGAGTACGGTCAGCACTCTTTTTGCCATCCGCCAGCGAGGGTGCGATTTGCTCATAGTGGATTATCCCTGGTAGGTGACTCGACGCGATCCTGAGTTTCAATCTCCGGCTGCACCGGCGGGCTGACCCTGGCCAGCCGCGGAGTATGGGCCGGCAGCCAGCCGACCCACGCCGGAAAGTGGCGCAGAAAGTGGAAGGCCATCACGCTCACCCCCAGCCGCCACCAGTTGCGTTTCGGCAGCATCGTTTTATCGATCCGCTGACAATCCCGGGCGATAAGCCCGTTAAGATTATCGCGCAGCGTCTGGTTAAACACCCGGTCGTGGATGATCAGATTGGCTTCCAGATTCAACGACAGGCTGAGCGGATCGAGGTTGCTCGACCCGACGGTGGCCCAGTGGTCGTCCGCGAGGGCGACTTTGCCATGCAGCGGACGGCGGCGATATTCGTAGATCTGCACGCCGCCTTTGACGAGGTAGTGGTAGAGCAGGTGGGCGCCGAACTTCACAATCGGAATATCCGGTTCGCCCTGGACGATCAGCTTCACCCGCACCCCGCGCCGCGCGGCATTGCGCATCGCATGCAACAGACGGTAGCCGGGGAAAAAATAGGCGTTCGCGATTATCACCTCCCGGCGGGCGCTGGTCAGCATCTTCAGGTAGTGGCGTTCGATATCGTCGCGGTGATCCTGGTTATCGCGCCAGACGAACAGCGCCTGCGCCTCGCCGGGGGTCTGGTTGATCTCCGGCTGATGGCGACGACGGCGCCACCAGCGGCGGGCGGTTTCGCTGTTGGGCAGATTCTCCAGTTCGAACTGCAGAATATCGAGCACCACCGGCCCTTCGACCTGCACCGTGTAATCCTGTTTGGCCTCCGGGCCATAGTCGCTCATATGTTCGGCGGAGTAGTTGATGCCGCCGACAAAGGCGGTGGTGTCGTCGATCACCACGATTTTACGGTGCATGCGACGGAACAGGTTGGTACGCATTCCCATCAGCTTAGGGCGCGGGTCGTAATAGCGGAAAATCACCCCCGCGGCGGTCAGTTCACCGACAAACTCATCGCTAAGATCCGGCGAGCCGTAGCCGTCAAGCAGCACTTCCACCTGGATGCCGCGGCGGGCTGCCTTCAGCAGAACCGCGTGCAGCCGCCAGCCGACCTCATCTTCAAACCAGATAAAGGATTCGAGGATCACCCGCCGGCTGGCGCGACCGATGGCCGCAAACAGCGCCGGGTAATACTGGTCGCCGTTCTCCAGTAGCGTAATGCGGTTGCCTTCCTGCCAACGACATTTCACAAATGAATCTCCACGCTAAGGGGTGCATGATCGGACAGATGCCGCCACTGTTTGAGGGCCAGCGCCTTCGGGCGGCTGGCGTGGGCGTTCTTGACGTAAATGCGATCGAGGCGCAGCAGCGGAAAACTGACCGGAAAGGTGCGCGCCGGCCGTCCGCGGGCGCGGGTAAAGATCTCTTCCAGCCCTGCCTGGACCTTTAACGGCTGGTTAGCCTGCTGACGCCAGTCGTTAAAATCTCCGGCCACCACCACCGGCTCGCCGGCGGGCAGGGTATTGACCCACTCCGCCAGCATCGCCAGCTGCGCCTGCCGCTGGTCGGCACGCAGTCCGAGATGGACGCAAATGACGTGAATCGTAACGCCGCTCTGCGGCGGTACGATGCGGCAGTACAGCAGGCCGCGTTTCTCCCCGTTGCCGACCGAGATATCGCGATTTTCATAGTATTCAATCGGAAAGCGCGACAGCACGGCATTCCCGTGGTGACCTTCCGGATAGACCGCGTTGCGCCCGTAGGCGTAGTCGCTCCACATGGTGTCGGCAAGAAATTCGTAATGGGTCTTATCTGGCCAGTTTTCGATATGCAGCGGGTGAACTTCGTGAGCGCCCATCACTTCCTGCAGGCAAACTATGTCAGCGCTGACGCTGCGAACGGCTTCGCGCAGCTCGGGCAAAATAAAACGCCGATTAAACGCCGTAAAGCCTTTATGGGTGTTAATTGTCAGCACGTTCAACGAAAATCCCGACGTTGGCTCAGCCATAATTCTCCAGTAAATGTCACTTTCCTGAATAAAATAGTGTAGTAGACGTCACAAAAAGATGCGGTGATACGGAATTTTCCGTAAAGTGCGGTACTCTGAGTAGCAGAGAAAAATCCTTCAGGAGAGAAGCCATGAAGTGGCAACAACGTGTACGCGTCGCAACAGGTCTTAGTTGCTGGCAGATTATGTTGCATCTACTGGTCGTGGCAGTGCTGGTGATGGGATGGATGAGCGGCGCGCTGGTGCGCGTCGGATTAGGGCTGTGCGTCCTCTACAGCGTCACGCTGCTGGCGATGCTGTTTCTGCAGCGTCACCATGAGGCGCGCTGGCGCGATGTGGGAGACTTCCTTGAGGAGCTCACCACCACCTGGTACTTCGGCGCCGCCATGATAGCGCTGTGGTTGCTGTCGCGCGTGCTGCACAACAACCTGCTGCTGGCCCTCGCCGGGCTGGTGATACTGGCAGGCCCGGCGGTGGTCTCGCTGCTGGCGAAAGATAAAAAATTACGCAATCTTTCTTCGGAACATCGCATACGCCGCTGAGCCGGTGGTGGCCGCTATGACCAGTAGCGGCCACAAACTTCCCCACACAATCTCCAGACTCGCATCCTTCAAATAAATTTGCTTGGTGATATCGGTAAAGTGGCGGATCGGGTTTATCCACGTCAGATCCTGCAGCCACTGCGGCATGTTTTCCACCGGTGAAACATAGCCGGAGAGAAGAATCGCCGGCATCATAAAGACGAACACGCCAATAAACGCCTGCTGTTGCGTTGAACATAGCGATGAGATCAATAAGCCAAATCCCACCAGCGACAGACCGTAAATCACCATGGTGAAATAGAACAGCAGCAGCGAGCCGGCAAACGGGATCTGATAGGCCCAGATACCAATCGCCAGCACGATAGTCGCCTGCAGGGTGGCGACGATCAGCGCCGGTACCGCTTTACCGACAAAGATTTGCCAGGTGGCGAGGGGCGAGACCAGCAGCTGATCGAGGGTGCCCTGCTCGCGCTCGCGGGCCACCGACAGCGAGGTGACGATCATCACTCCGATGGTGGTGATCATGGCGATGAGCGACGGCACCACGAACCATTTGTAGTCGAGATTCGGGTTATACCAGTTGCGCACCACCAGTTCGCTGTTGTTCGGCTTCGCTTTGTCCTCCAGCAGTTCCTGCTGATAATTTTTCACGACCTGTTGCAGATAGTTGGCGGCGATTTGCGCGCTGTTGGAGTTGCGCCCGTCGAGCAGGAGCTGCAGCGGGGCGGTTTGATAGTTGTCGAGGTTGCGAGAGAAATCCGCCGGGAAGCGCACCACCAGCAGGGCTTTTTGTTCATCGATGGTCGGCTGGATCGCCTGCGGGCTTTTCAGCAGCAGGACATGGGTAAAGGCTTTGGCGCGGGCGAAGCGCTGAGTGAGTTCCACCGCGTGGCGACCGCTGTCTTCGTTGTAGATGGCGATGGTGGCGTTGGTCACCTCCAGCGTCGCGGCAAAGGGAAACAGCAGCACCTGAATCAGCACCGGCATGATTAAAATTGCCCGCGTCTGTGGTTCGCGCAGCAGCGACTGCAGCTCTTTGCGGATCAATGTCCATAAACGGTGAAACATAATAGCTCCTTTGGCCCATTCAACAACGCCGGGCGGCACTGCGTTTGCCCGGCTGGGGGGATCGGCGAACCGTATAATCGATGTTGGTCAAACCGTAGGCCCGGTCAGCGCAGCGCCACCGGGCAAAACCTAATCCAGACGCCGCTTGGTTTTCAACCATGTCAGACCGATAAACATCACCGCCGAAGCAATCAAAAACAGCACATTCACCAGCAGTACCACTGGAATATTGCCCGCCAGAAACAGGCTTTGCAGGGTGTTGACGAAATAGCGCGCCGGGATCACGTAGGTCACGGCGCGGATCACCGCCGGCATACTATCTATCTGGAAAATAAACCCGGACAGCATAATCGACGGTAAAAACGCGGCGTTCAGCGCCACCTGCGCGGCGTTAAACTGGTTGCGGGTAATGGTTGAGATAAGCAGCCCCATCCCCAGGGTGCTGAGCAAAAACAGACTGGTGATGACAAACAGGATCGGCAGCGAACCGCGATAGGGCACGCCGAGAATAAATACTGACACCAGCATACACAGCAGCATCGCCAGCATGCCGAGGAAGTAGTAGGGAATGAGCTTGCACAGCAGCAGTTCGGCGCGGGTGATCTCCGTCGACAGTAGCGCCTCCATGGTGCCGCGCTCCCATTCCCGCGCCACCACCAGCGAGGTCAGTATCGCGCCGACTACGGTCATGATAATGGTGATCGCCCCGGGGATAATAAAGTGCTGGCTGATAGCCGCCGGGTTAAACCAGTAGCGCATCTGCACGTCGATCAGCGGTTCAAAGGTCTCGCCGCGATCTTCCGCCCGCTGCTGCTGCCAGATCTGCCAGATCCCCTCCACGTAGCCCTGGGCGAAGTTAGCGGTATTGGGCTCGCTGCCGTCGGTGATGAGCTGGAGCGGCGCGCTGGCGCCGGGGCGGGCCATCTGGCGGTCGAAGTCCACCGGAATGACCACCATGGCGCGGATGCGACCGGCCTGCATCAGCTGAATTAACTGCTGGCGATTATCGCTGACGGTGGCGTCGATGTAGGGTGAGCCGGTCATGGTATGGACGAAATCCAGCGCCTCTTCGCTCTGCTGCTCCAGCAGAACCCCCACCCGCAGCTTGCTGGAGTCGAGGTTAATGCCGTAGCCGAAGATAAACAGCAGCAATAGCGGGATCACCACCGCAATCAGCCAGCTGCTGGGATCGCGGACGATCTGCCGGGTCTCTTTCACGCACAGGGCGCGGACCCGTCGCCAGGAGAGAAGGTTACTGCTCATGGCCATTCTCCTTATCCCAACGGTTAATCAGGGTAATAAACGCCTGCTCCATGGTCGGGTCCGTCTGGTTGTCATCAGCCGCCTGGGCCTTCAGCGCGTCCGGGGTGCCGCTGGCGATAAGCTTGCCGTGATAGACCAGCCCAATGCGGTCGCAATACTCCGCCTCATCCATAAAGTGAGTGGTGACCATCACCGTCACCCCTTTATCCACCATGCTGTTGATATGCAACCAGAATTCGCGACGAGTGAGGGGATCGACCCCGGAGGTGGGTTCGTCGAGAAACAGAATGTCGGGCTCATGCATCAGCGAGCAGGCCAACGCCAGCCGCTGCTTATAGCCGAGCGGCAGCTCGTCGGCGGCGTGGCGGGCAATGCTGTTCAGACCGAAGGCATCGCTCATGCGGGCGATTTTGTCATTTTGCGCCCGACCGCGCAGGCCGTAGACGCCGGAGAAAAAGCGCAGGTTCTGCTCGACGCTGAGGTTGCCGTACAGCGAAAATTTTTGCGCCATATAGCCCAGATGCTGACGCGCCTTGCCGGAGCTGACCTTAAGATCCATCCCCAGCACCAGCGCTTTGCCGGAGGTGGGCACCAGCAGGCCGCACATCATTTTGAAGGTGGTGGATTTACCGGCGCCGTTGGGGCCGAGCAGGCCGAAGATCTCGCCGCGCTTGACCTGGAAATCGACGTGGTCGGTGGCGGCGAAATCGCCAAATTTTTTCGTCAGCGACTGCGCCTCAATCACCGTTTCGTCTTTACTGCCGTCAACGCGATGGATAATCGCCCCCAGCGGCGATTCGGCGGTGCCGGCGCCGCCAAGCAGGTCGATAAAGGCGTCTTCAAAGCGCGGCGCGGTGTCGGCCACCTGCAGCGGCGGCATATCGTCATGTTCCTGAACCTCATCGATGCGGGCCTCCTTTTTCAGGATCAGACGCACCGATTTGCCCTGAATCACGCCGTCGCTAACCTGCGGCAGCTTCAGCGCCCGCTGCAGCAGGCGGCGGTTGTTCTCCTGCGGGCTGGAGACCAGAAAGCTGCGCCCGGCCATGGTTTGCGTCAGGGCCGTCGGCTCTCCTTGATAAAGCAATTTGCCTTCGTTCATCAGCAGCACATCGCGACACTGCTCGGCTTCATCGAGATAAGAGGTGCTCCACAGGATCAACATGCCGTCGCCGGCCAGCTCGTGCACCATCTGCCATAGCTCGCGGCGGGAGATCGGGTCGACGCCGACGCCGGGTTCATCCAGCAGCAGCACCTTCGGGTCACCCACAAGGGTACAGGCGAGCCCCAGTTTTTGCTTCATACCGCCGGAGAGCTTGCCCGCCAGCCGTTCGGTGAACGGGCCAAGGGCGGTAAAATCCAGCAGGCGGTCGAAAATTTTCTTCCGTGCCTCGCCGGTGACGCTGCGCAGGTCGGCGTACAGGGTCAGGTTTTCCATCACCGTCAGATCTTCATACAGGCCGAACTTCTGCGGCATATAGCCGAGCACCGCGTGCAGAGCGCTGTCGTCTTTTAGCGGATCAAAGCCGATCACCCTGGCGCTGCCCTCATCAGGCTTGAGCAACCCGGCGAGCATCCGCATCAGGGTGGTTTTCCCTGCGCCGTCGGGGCCCACCAGCCCGGTGACGTAGCCGGCGCGGATCGTACAGGTCAGCGGCGCCACCGCTGGCCTGTCCATCCCGGGGAAACGGCGGCTCAGGCCGTTTAAGGCGATGACGGCCTCACTCATGTCCGTTCCCGTGGTTAAAGGAGACTGTCACCGGCATCCCCTGGCGCAGGGCGCCGTCGGCATCGGTCACCACAATACGCAGACGATAAACGAGGTCGGTACGCAGATCCGGCGTTTCAACGGTCTTCGGCGTGAACTCAGCGCTTGGCGAGACAAAGCCGATTTTGCCGTGATAGGGCTTATCCGGCCGGCTGTCGGTATAGATCAGCACCTCTTGTCCCGGCTGCGCCTGGCCGAGGTTTGTCTCATCAACGTAGGCCCGGACCCATACCGGATGGGTTAATGACAGCGTCAGCACCGTGCTGCCGGCGTTGAGCATGGTGCCGGGCTCGACGGCGCGGGTCATCAGCGTGCCGTCGGAAGGGGCGGTCAGCACCGTATCGTGCAGGTCCAGTTTGGCCTGCGCCAGCGCTGCCTGCGCCTGTTCGAGGCTGGCTTTGGCCTGGGCTATCTCCTGCGGACGGTTGCCGGCGCGGTATTGACGCAGTTTATCCTGCGCTGACTTCAGCGTTGCCTGCGCCTGGTCGCGCGAGGAGCGGGCGTTCTCCAGATCGTTGGCGGAAATGGCGCTGCTGGCGCGTAAACCCAGCTGGCGCTGATAAAAGTTTTGCGCGTAGTCGTAAGCGGCCTGCGCCTGGTTTACCGCCGCCGCGGCCTGGGCAATCTCTTCCGAGCGGTAGCCGGCCATCATCAGGTCATACTGCGCCTGGGCGGTGGAGACGTTGGCCTGCGCCTGCAGCAGGGCGTTTTCATAGGGAGCTCGGTCAAGCGCGCCGAGGGTTTGCCCGGCGCGGATGCTGTCGCCTTCGTCGACGGTCAGCGAGGCCAGCCTGCCGCCGACGCGGAAGCTCATATTGACGGTGCGGATATCGACATTGCCATACAGGGTCAGCGGCTGCTGCCGGCTGCTCTGGTACCACCACCAGCCGCCGCCCAGCGCGGCGAGAAGAATCACGATCAGCAGAATGACGACGACGGGTTTTTTCATCAGCCCAAACTCCTTTGCGATAACCCATGCAGGATGAAATCGATATGACAGGTAATGACCTCAAAAATCTGTTCGGTTTTTTGCGCGTCAAACTGCGTCCAGCCGGTGCGCAGCAGGATAGTTTCACGCCCGAGACGGAAAGCGAGCACCTCGCCCAGCAGGGCGTGGGTATGAAGGATCATTTGCGTATCACCGGCATCGCGGCCGGTCCAGGCGGCGATTAGCCGGGTGAGATAGTGGTGCAGGGGGGCGATCACCTGCTGGTGGATCAGATGGTACGCGGCGGTGGGCGCCAGCTGTTCCCGGGAAATAAATTTGCTCAAGTTGACCGTATCCTCCTGGGTCAGCAGCAGGATCATGTTATGGCAGGCGCTGAGGATAAGGGCGCGGATCGCCTGGCGATCCGGCGACTCTCCGGCGAGCAGAGCCTCCGCCGCTTCGGCGTGCGGGCGAAAATTGTCACCGATAAAATCGGCGATCCACTGGCCGCAGGCGAGATACAGGTCGTCTTTCGAGCCAAAATAGTAGGTGATAGCGGCGATATTCTGCCCGGCCTGGGCGGCGATGTCGCGGGTGGTGGCGTGCTGGCCATACTCGCCAAACTGGGCGATAGCGGCCGCGATAAGCTGACTTTTTGCCTGTTCGCCTTTACTGGTCATCGCGCTCTTAAAAATTAATCAATCGATTGATTAACTTTAGGCGTCGACTTGCGCTTTGTCCACCCGCCAGGGCTAAATATGAAAGCCGTCTTCCTCTAGCTCCCCGGCGACCCAGGCGAAGAAGCGCTGCACTTTTTCCTTCTGTTCATTAGCGTGGGGAAGGACGAAGTGGTGCGCGCCGACCGGCATGCTCCGTTCGTCGGCAAACACCGGCGTCAGCTGTCCCTGGCGCACATGGCCGCCGGCCAGCAGATTGCTTTCCAGGATCACCCCCATCCCCATCCGGGCCGCCTCGATGCTCATGTACGACCGGTCGAAATTAAAAATAAAGTTTTTGTGCCAGCCGCGGACCTTGTGCCACGACAGCCAGTTGCTCCAGTTAATTAAGGTGCTGTCGGAATGGATCAGATCGCAGGCCAGCAGATCTTCCGGGGCGTGAACCGCATGGCGGGTTAAATAAGAGGCGGCGCTGTAGGGCAGGACGCACTCATTTTTAATGGTTCTGACCAGCAGCGTCGGCCACTGCGACAGCCCGTGGCGAATATCGATATCAATATTATCCCGGGAAAACTGGATGCTTTCGTAAGAGCAGGTGAGGCTGATTTTTAACTCCGGCCACGCCTGACGGAATTTATCCAGCCGCGGCATTAGCCACAGCAGGCCGAAGCTTGGCGCCGAGTGAATGCGTAAATAATCCTGATGAATATCGTTAATCACCTGGCTGGTGGCCTGGCCAATCATATTCAGCGCTCCGGAGACCTCTTTGAGATATTTTTCTCCCACCGCGGTTAACATCACGCCTTTGCTGCTGCGGGAGAACAGTTTTTTTCCCAGCAAGTGCTCCAGACTGGCTATCTGATGGCTGACCGCCGAGGCGGTAATGTTGAGATTCTCTGCCGCCAGGTTGAGGCTGCCGGTCGCGGCGACTTCAATAAAAGCCTGGATATTGCGTAAAGAGGGCATCGGCAGATTTTTATTGGGCAGTGGTTGACTCATGGCGGCATCCTGCGCGGGGCGCGAATAAAAGAAAATGGCGAACAGCGTGGCGCAGCCGTGATGAACAGCCCAGGGAAAAGCGAAAAAACCATTTTAATTTGTGATGGGCTTAACAATTTATCTCGTTAAAAGCACGCCTCTCAGTAAACGCTAAAAATTTGCGGGGGGTCACTAACTCAATTTTTCTCAATCATAATTGAGCTTTTTTGAATACCTTTTCATTTTTGGGTTGTTATATTCCCCTCACAGGCCTGATCACAAACTGCGATGCGCTTGGATCGCAATAATAAAACACCTAACCACCTGTTTCGCTGTGCAAAAAGACATGTCTCTCTTGTTGCGCCGGGGCGCGTGAAACGCGGCGACCCAGACGGCAACCTACGGCGAAGTGGATGAGGTATAAGATGAGGAAACCCTATGTCACGTATAGATACGCTGGTCTGTACTGACGCCAGGAAAACAAAATATCGTTTTGTGGTTTTGACGATGATTTTCCTGGTGTATGCCATCAATTACGCCGACAGAACGAATATCGGCGCGGTACTGCCGTTTATCATTGATGAATTTCATATCAATAATTTTGAGGCCGGAGCGATTGCCAGTATGTTTTTCCTCGGCTATGCGGTCAGCCAGATCCCGGCCGGCTTTTTCATCGCCAGACGCGGCACCCGGGGGCTGGTTTCACTATCCATTTTCGGCTTTTCCGCTTTTACCTGGCTGATGGGCACGGTGAGCTCCGTGTTTGGCCTGAAGCTGGTGCGGCTGGGCTTGGGGCTGAGCGAAGGTCCCTGCCCGGTGGGGCTGGCGTCGACGATAAATAACTGGTTTCCGCCGAAAGAGAAAGCCACAGCAACCGGCGTTTACATTGCGGCGACCATGTTTGCGCCGATTATCGTGCCGCCGCTGGCGGTGTGGATTGCGGTGACCTGGGGCTGGCGGTGGGTCTTTTTCTCCTTTGCCATTCCCGGGATCGTGGCGGCGATAGCGTGGTACCTGTTGGTCAAGTCAAAGCCTGCGGAGAGCGGATTTGTATCTCAAAGCGAACTGACAGAGATTAACGCCGGGCGCGACAGCCATCATAACGACGGTGTACGCGAAAATATATTAATCGCCGATCGCTTCACCTGGCTGGATAAAATTATTCGGGTGAAAAAAATGGCGCCTGTGGATACGGCGAAGGGCTTATTTACCTCAAAAAATATTCTCGGAGACTGCCTGGCCTATTTTATGATGGTCAGCGTGTTATATGGGTTATTAACCTGGATTCCGCTGTATTTAGTGAAAGAGCGCGGTTTCGATGTGATGAGTATGGGCTTCGTAGCCAGTATGCCGTGCATTGGCGGCTTTATTGGCGCGATTGGCGGCGGATGGATTTCGGATAAATTATTAGGCCGCCGGCGCAAACCCACCATGATATTCACAGCGGTATCAACCGTAGTCATGATGTTAATTATGCTAAATATACCGGCAAGCACCCTGGCGGTCTGTATTGGTTTATTCTTTGTCGGTTTCTGTTTGAATATCGGCTGGCCGGCTTTTACCGCCTACGGTATGGCGGTTTCGGATACGAAAACTTATCCCATTGCCTCTTCTATTATAAATAGCGGCGGTAACCTCGGCGGATTTGTAGCGCCGATGGTGGCCGGTTTCTTACTGGATAAGACGGGGAGCTTTAATTCTGTATTTACCTATTTTGGTATCTGCGCCGCATTGGGTTTGGTGGTGATTCTTTTCCTCGATGAGCCACAATAACGAAAATAGATCCTGTTAATTAATATGACGTAATGTCATGGAGTGAAACTATGTTATTAAAAGATAAAGTCGCCATTATTACTGGCGCGGCCTCCGCACGCGGTTTGGGTTTTGCGACTGCGAAATTATTCGCCGAAAACGGCGCGAAAGTGGTCATTATCGACCTCAATGGCGAAGCCAGTAAAACCGCCGCGGCGGCACTGGGCGAAGGCCATCTCGGCCTGGCGGCGAACGTCGCCGACGAAGTGCAGGTGCAGGCGGCCATCGAACAAATTTTGGCGAAATACGGCCGGGTCGATGTGCTGGTCAATAACGCCGGGATCACCCAGCCGCTGAAGCTGATGGACATCAAACGCGCCAACTATGACGCGGTGCTCGATGTCAGCCTGCGCGGCACGCTGCTGATGTCGCAGGCGGTGATCCCCACGATGCGGGCGCAAAAATCCGGCAGCATCGTCTGCATCTCGTCCGTTTCCGCCCAGCGCGGCGGCGGTATCTTCGGCGGTCCGCACTATAGCGCGGCAAAAGCCGGCGTGCTCGGCCTGGCGCGAGCGATGGCGCGCGAACTTGGCCCGGATAACGTCCGCGTTAACTGCATTACCCCAGGGCTGATTCAGACCGACATCACCGCCGGCAAGCTGACGGACGACATGACGGCCAATATTCTTGCCGGCATTCCGATGAACCGCCTCGGCGACGCGGTGGACATCGCCCGCGCCGCGCTGTTCCTCGGCAGCGACCTCTCTTCCTACTCCACCGGTATCACCCTGGACGTTAACGGCGGCATGTTAATTCACTAAGCGAGGCACAGAGATGAAGATCACCGAATCACAAAAAGTCGCTGCGGCGGCGTGGCGTATCCGCCGCTACGCCCTGCAAATGGGTGAAGTGCAGGGGCAGGGCTATATTGGCCAGGCGCTGGGATATGCCGATGTACTGGCTACCGCCTTCAGCCACGCCATGACCTATCGCCCGGAAGATCCTGAGTGGGAGGGGCGCGATCGCTTCCTGCTTTCTCATGGCCATTACGCTATCGCTTATTATGCCGCGCTGCTGGAGGCGGGCATTATTCCGGAAGCGGAACTGGAAACCTACGGCTCCGACGACAGCCGCCTGCCGATGTCCGGCATGGCGACCTACACCCCGGGGATGGAGATGTCCGGCGGCTCGCTGGGGCAGGGACTGTCTATCGCCGTCGGCATGGCGCTCGGCCTGCGGCAGAAACAGAGCACGGCCTGGGTCTACAACTCGATGTCCGATGGGGAGCTGGACGAAGGTTCGACCTGGGAAGCGGCGATGTCGGCGGCTCACTATGGCCTGAGCAACCTGATTAACCTTGTCGACGTCAACAAACAGCAGGCCGACGGCGATTCACGCAAGATCCTCGGCTTTGAGCCGCTGCAGGATAAATGGGCCGCCTTCGGGTGGTACGTACAGCGCGTAGACGGTAACGATCTGCCGGCGGTGATGGCCGCCTTTGACAACGCGAAAAGTTATTCCGGCAACCAGCCGCGGGTCATTTTATGCGACACGCTGATGGGCAAAGGGGTGCCGTTCCTCGAAACCCGCGATAAGAACCATTTTATTCGCGTCGATGCCGACGAATGGCAAAAAGCGATTGCGGTGCTGGACGCTAACAAACCGGAAGGAGTGCTGTAATGAGCCAGAGTAAACCCCGTTTAAAAACGTCGGCGATGATTGCTTCGATTGCCGATGAAGGCCAGGCGACCGTCTCTGCGCCCTTCGGCGTCGCGCTGTCGAAACTGGCGGCGCAGCGCCCTGAAATCGTCGGTATGACCGCGGACCTGTCAAAATATACTGACCTGCATATTTTCGCCCAGGCCTTCCCGGATCGTTTTTTCCAGATGGGAATGGCGGAGCAGCTGCTGATGGCGGCGGCGGGAGGCATGGCGAAGGAGGGATTTATTCCCTTCGCCACCACCTATGCCGCCTTTGCGACCCGTCGCGCCTATGATTTTATTCATCAGGTGATCGCTGAAGAACATCTGAACGTCAAGATCTGCGCGGCGCTGCCGGGCCTGACGACCGGCTATGGCCCCAGCCATCAGGCCACCGAAGATCTGGCGATCATGCGCGGTATCCCCGGCATGGTCATCGTCGATCCCTGCGATGCGCTGGAGATTGAGCAGGCGGTACCGGCCATTGCCGATCACCAGGGGCCGGTGTATATGCGTCTGCTGCGCGGGAAGGTGCCGCTGGTGCTGGATAAATACGACTATCAGTTCGAACTGGGCAAAGCGAAGCTGCTGGAGGACGGCAACGACGTGCTGATTATCTCCTCCGGGCTGATGACCATGCGCGCCCTGGAGGCGGTTGAAAAGCTGCGGGCCGATAATATCAGCGTGGCGGTCCTGCACGTGCCGACCATCAAACCGCTGGATGAAAAAGCGATTATTGAACAGGCGTCGAAGCCGGGTCGGCTGGTGGTCACCGCCGAAAACCACACCGCTGTCGGCGGGTTAGGGGAGGCGGTGGCCGCCCTGCTGATGCGCAAGGGGGTTCGCTGCGAGATGGATACCGTTGGTCTGCCTGACGCGTTTCTGTTGGCCGGCGCGCTGCCGACCCTCCACGATCGCTACGGCATCTCCACCGCGAAGATCGTCGAAAAGATTAAGTATCGTCTGCGTTAACCGCGCTGCGGCGACGCGCCTGGCCGCTGAGCGCTCTCAGCGGCCTTCTTCCTCCCGCCAGCCAGGCGCGGCATTCTTTTACAGATTTTATGCGGCCTGTCACAAAATCTGCTAGACTGCGCCCCTTCATGGCATTGTGGTTTTTGCCATCTCTTATCGCAATAATCTCCCTGAAAACTACGCCCTTCACCGGGCCGGGGCGGTTCGGAGTTGTTATGTCTTTTGATTCCCTTGGCCTGAATCCCGATATCCTGCGCGCTGTCGCTGAGCAGGGCTACGTTGAGCCGACCCCTATCCAGCAGCAGGCGATCCCGGCGGTACTGCAGGGCCGCGACCTGATGGCCAGCGCCCAGACCGGCACCGGTAAAACGGCGGGCTTTACTCTGCCGCTGCTGCAGCGCCTGATCCAGAACGAGCCGCACGCGAAGGGCCGTCGTCCGGTGCGCGCGCTGATCCTGACCCCGACCCGCGAGCTGGCGGCGCAGGTGGGCGAGAACGTGCGGGATTACAGCAAATATCTGAATATTCGCTCGATGGTGGTGTTCGGCGGCGTGAGTATCAACCCGCAGATGATGAAGCTGCGCGGCGGCGTCGATATCCTCGTCGCCACCCCGGGCCGTCTGCTGGACCTCGAACATCAGAACGCCGTCAGCCTCGATAAAGTGGAAATCCTCGTACTGGATGAAGCGGACCGCATGCTGGATATGGGCTTTATCCATGACATTCGCCGCGTACTGGCGAAACTGCCGCCGCGTCGGCAGAACCTGCTGTTCTCGGCGACCTTCTCCGACGAGATCAAAGGCCTGGCGGAGAAACTGCTGCACAACCCGCTGGAAGTGGAAGTGGCGCGTCGCAACACCGCCTCCGAGCAGATCACCCAGCACGTCCATTTTGTTGATAAGAACCGCAAGCGCGAACTGCTGTCGCAGCTTATCGGCGAAGGCAACTGGCAGCAGGTGCTGGTCTTTACCCGCACCAAGCATGGCGCCAACCACCTCGCGGAGCAGCTCAACAAAGACGGCATCCGCAGCGCGGCGATCCATGGCAACAAGAGCCAGGGGGCGCGTACCCGCGCGCTGGCCGACTTTAAATCCGGCGGCATTCGCGTGCTGGTGGCGACCGATATCGCCGCCCGCGGACTGGATATCGAAGAGCTGCCGCACGTGGTGAACTACGAGCTGCCGAACGTGCCGGAAGATTATGTCCACCGTATTGGGCGTACCGGTCGCGCGGCGGCCACCGGCGAAGCCTTGTCGCTGGTGTGCGTCGATGAGCACAAGCTGCTGCGCGATATCGAGCGCCTGCTGAAAAAAGAGATTCCGCGCATCGCGATTGCCGGCTATGAGCCGGACCCGTCGATTAAAGCCGAACCTATCCAGAACGGTCGCCAGCAGCGCGGCGGCGGTCGTGGTCAGGGGCAGGGACGCGGCGGCCAGGGGCAGGGGCGCAGCGGACAGCCGCGCAGCCAGAGCAGCGCCCCGCGTCGCCAGGACGGCGAGGCGCCGAAAGCGCGCACTCAGGACGGCAAACCGCCGCGCCGCCGTCGCCCGCGTAAGCCGGCTGGCGAATAACAGGCTGATGCCCGGGCCGCGATAACGCGGTTAAGCACGGCTCAGGCCCGTCTGTCCGCTACGCGGCGGCGGGCCTTTTTCTTTCCATTACACTATTTGTCGAGCACGCTTCCACACACAGCAGAAAGCAATACCTCCGGACGGGTAAAAATGGCACAATAGTGGCTGTTTATACAGTATTCAGGTTTTCTCATGGCTTTGACCGCTGCGCTGAAAGCGCAAATCGCCGCCTGGTATAAGGCGCTTCAGGAACAGATCCCGGACTTTATTCCCCGCCCCCCGCAGCGGCAGATGATCGCTGATGTGGCGAAAACCCTCGCCGGGGATGAGGGCAGGCATCTGGCTATCGAAGCGCCGACCGGCGTCGGTAAAACGCTGTCATACCTTATCCCTGGCATTGCCATCGCCCGTGAGGAACAAAAAACGCTGGTGGTCAGCACCGCCAACGTCGCCCTGCAGGATCAAATCTACAGTAAAGACCTGCCGCTGCTGCGCAAGATTATCCCCGACCTGCGCTTCACCGCCGCCTTTGGTCGCGGACGCTACGTCTGCCCGCGCAACCTGGCGGCGCTGGCCAGCACCGAGCCGACGCAGCAGGATCTGCTGGCTTTCCTCGACGACGATCTCACCCCGAACAACCAGACGGAGCAGAAACTGTGCGCGACGCTGAAGCAGGACCTTGACAGCTATCGCTGGGACGGCCTGCGCGACCATACCGACAAACCCATCGACGATGGACTATGGAGCCGGCTGAGCACCGATAAGGCCAGCTGCCTGAACCGCAACTGCCACTATTATCGCGAGTGTCCGTTCTTTGTGGCGCGGCGGGAAATTCAGGAGGCGGAAGTGGTGGTAGCCAACCATGCGCTGGTGATGGCGGCGATGGAGAGCGAGGCGGTGCTGCCGGAGCCGAAAAACCTGCTGCTGGTCCTTGATGAAGGCCATCATCTGCCGGACGTCGCCCGCGACGCGTTGGAGATGAGCGCCGAGATCACCGCCCCCTGGTTTCGCCTGCAGCTGGATCTGTTCTGCAAGCTGGTGGCTACCTGCATGGAGCAGTTCCGCCCGAAAACCACGCCGCCGCTGGCCAATCCGGAGCGGCTCGCCGGCCATTGCGAAGAGCTGTTCGAGCTGATTGCGTCGTTGAATAATATTCTCAATCTCTACATGCCCGCCGGCCAGGAAGCGGAGCATCGCTTCCCGATGGGCGAACTGCCGCAGGAGGTGATGGAGATCTGCCAGCGGCTGGCGAAGCTCACCGAGACGCTGCGCGGGCTGGCGGAGCTGTTTCTTAACGATCTCAGCGAAAAGACCGGCAGCCATGACGTGGTGCGTCTGCATCGGGTGCTGCTGCAGATGAACCGCGCCCTCGGCATGTTTGAAAGCCAAAGCAAGCTGTGGCGTCTGGCGTCGCTGGCGCAGTCCTCTGGCGCGCCGGTGACCAAATGGGCGACGCGGGTAGTGCGAGACGGCCAGATCCACGTCTGGTTCCACTGCGTCGGCATCCGCGTCAGCGATCAGCTTGAGCGGCTGCTGTGGCGCAGCGTGCCGCATATCGTGGTGACGTCAGCGACGCTGCGCTCTCTTAACAGCTTCTCGCGCCTGCAGGAGATGAGCGGCCTGAAGGAAAAAGCGGGTGACCGCTTCGTGGCGCTGGATTCGCCGTTCAACCACGTGGAGCAGGGGAAAATTATTATTCCTCAAATGCGCTATGAACCGTTGATGGATAACGAAGAGCAGCACATTGCCGAGATGGCGGCCTATTTTCGCCAGCAGGTGGAGAGCAAGAAGCATCTCGGGATGCTGGTGCTGTTTGCCAGTGGGCGAGCGATGAATCGCTTCCTGGAGCATGTGACCGACCTGCGTCTGATGCTGCTGGTGCAGGGCGACCAGCCGCGCTACCGGCTGGTGGAGCTGCATCGCAAACGGGTGGAAAGCGGCGAGCGCAGCGTGCTGGTGGGCCTGCAGTCCTTTGCCGAAGGTCTCGATTTAAAGGGCGATCTGTTAAGCCAGGTACATATCCATAAAATCGCCTTTCCGCCCATCGACAGCCCGGTAGTGATCACCGAAGGCGAATGGCTGAAAAGCCTCAATCGTTATCCCTTCGAGGTACAGAGTTTGCCCAGCGCCTCCTTTAATCTTATTCAGCAGGTGGGGCGTTTGATCCGTAGCCATCACTGCTGGGGAGAGGTGGTAATTTACGATAAGCGTCTGTTGACCAAAAACTACGGCGCGCGTCTACTGAACGCGTTACCTGTTTTTCCCATTGAGCAGCCGGGCGTTCCGGAGGTTATAGTAAAACGGAAAGCAAAACAGACAGCAAAACAGACAGGCCGCAAACGTCGCTGACGACGGCGCGTTGCACCAGGGGGAGCCATGGAGTACAGCAAAATTATAAAAGAGGTGGGCCGCGGTAAGAATCATGCCCGCGACCTGGATGAAGAGACCGCCCGTGCGCTCTACGCGCGGATGCTGAACGGCGAGGTGCCGGAGCTGGAGCTGGGAGGAATATTAATCGCCCTGCGCATCAAAGGCGAAGGCGAAGCGGAGATGAAAGGCTTTTACGCCGCGATGCAGCAGCATACGCTGCGCCTGACCCCGCCGGCAGGCAAGCCGATGCCGATCGTTATCCCCAGCTACAATGGCGCGCGCAAGCAGGCGAACCTGACGCCGCTGCTGGCGATGCTCCTGCATAAGCTGGGGTTTCCGGTCGTGGTTCACGGCGTCAGTCACGATCCGACCCGGGTGCTGACCGAGACCATTTTTACCCTGCTGGACATTCCGGCTACCCGGCATGCCGGTCAGGCGCAGGCGCAGCTGGAGGGGCATGAACCGGTGTATATCCCGGTGGGCGCCTTCTGCCCGCCGCTGGAGAAACAGCTGGCGATGCGCTGGCGGATGGGCGTACGCAACAGCGCCCATACGCTGGCCAAACTGGCCACGCCGTTTGGCGAAGGGGAGGCGCTACGCCTCTCCAGCGTGTCGCATCCGGAATATGTTCCCCGGGTGGCGGGCTTCTTTCGCGAGACCGGTGGCCGCGCGCTGCTGATGCACGGTACCGAAGGCGAAGTGTACGCCAACCCGCAGCGCTGCCCGCAGATCAGCCTGATTGATGACCAGGGCGTGCGGGTGCTGTGCGACCGCCAGACCGAGGCGGCGGCGGAAGTTATTCTGCCGGCCTCGAAAGATCCCGAAGTGACCGCGCGCTGGATCGAGCGCTGCGTCGCCGGCGTCGAACCGGTACCCCACTCGCTGAAGATCCAGCTCGCCTGCTGTCTGCTGGCCTGCGGCGAGGTCTCAACCCTGGAGCAGGGTCTCAGCCGCGTCAACGACTGCTGGTGAGCGGATCGGCAGGATAAAAAAAAGCCCGTCCGGTGGCTCGGACGGGCAAGGCAAGGGTATTAAAGGTCTTTTCAGGGTTAATTCAGTGGCTTACAGGGTTGAGTTGCGATTATTTATAGATAACCGCGGTACCGCTCAGTTTGTTGTTGGTGTTAGCGGAAGTGATGCTATAGCCGGTTGCGCCAGCGGCTTCGGCTTTAGCAGCCAGTTTCGCTTCCAGACCATCTAACGTGGTTGCGCCTTGCGCAGACACCACACCGATCTTATTCATGCTTTCAGCCTGAGCGGGGGTAACCGGCTCGGCGGCAAAGGCGCCGAAGGAAAGGGCGGTCAGAGCGATGGCAGCGGCAGCATATTTGATGTTTTTCATAGTTAATCTCTCGCAGGTTGTTCTGTTCAGGGGACGATGTTCCGTCGATGTGATAAGTATCACGCTTTTTTGCGGGAGATAAAATCGAAGGAAATTCACAGTCTTCATCGATTTTTTTGAATGACTAATAATTTACTGATTATTAATAAATTATTTCTGATTCTTTTCGTCTGATGGCGGAGCGAGGGAGACCGGCACGCTTAAGGGCACATATTGCGACATTTATCGCCAAAAAGTGTGCGCGAAAAGATAATGCGAAAAGCTGTCATGAACGGTAAAGGAAAGTCAGCGTAGCTGGCTATCCTTGGAACCACGGCGATTATATCCTGAAAATGTATTGTTATGTAAATCTTTCTCCTGTTGGCACTTCACGCAGTATCTGACGCCAGGAATAGCCTGTCGGCGAGCCTCCGGAATCGGTTCTCCGCATTCATCACAAAATTTGTTGCTTTCGCCGCGTGGAAGCTCGCGGCGGGCGCGAGCCACCGCATCGTCAATGGTGCTGTCGATCTGATCCTGAACGGCGCCGTCGCCTGCCCAACCTGATGCCATCGTCTGCCTCCTGTAAAAGGTTATTGATAAATTATAGCTGAACCGTACAGCCGGTTACCGCTGCTGGCGGCATTGACCCGCCAGGCTATCGCCCCACGGCGGTGGGCCTTATCCGCGAGGGCAGCAACCAGGTCGTCAAGGGTAGGGGCGCCGGAGGCGGAGACGGTGCCGACAGGGCGCAGCGGCCCGTCATAGGGCAGTTCAGGTGTCAGCGGCAGGGAAGAGGCCGCATTGGCCTGAGCGGCAAGCGCAGCGGCAAACAGCAGCGAGGTGATTTTCATCAGCATATCCTCATAAACAGCATGGGACATAGCTTAAGTGTAGGCCTTTCCAGACCGCGCAGCAGGGAATTTTTTATGCAAAAACAAGGTGTTTTGCATGCTACCGGCGCAGGGTAGCGATACTCTGGCCGGTAAATTATTTAGCGGGCGTCCGGGCGGATCATGTCAAAACGCAGGCTGTCATCAATACTGTAATAGGCGCTCGGACCTCCGGCGCGCAGGATCGGCTGAGCGCGGGCGGTTTGATAGATGCCGTTATCCAGCAGTGATTCATCGATATGCACGGCGACCACTTCGCCGAGCACCAGCCATGTATCGACAAGATTGCCGTCGGCGGTGGCGAGCTGAATACATTGCGACAGGCGGCACTCAAAGTTCACCGGGCTCTCCGCCACCCGGGGGGCCTTGACCAGGCGGCTGGCGGCGGCGGTGAGCCCGGCGCGCACGAATTCATCCTCATGGTGCGGGATCGAGGCGGAGGTTTCGTTCATCGCTTCGGCCAGCGGGCGCGTCGCCAGGTTCCAGACGAACTCCTTCGTTTCGACGATATTTCGCACGCTGTCTTTCCAGCCGCTGCTGGCGAAACCAATGATCGGCGGACGATAGTTAAAGCAGTTAAAAAAGCTGTATGGCGCCAGATTATGCTGGCCCTCGGCGTCCTGCGAGGCGATCCAGCCTATCGGGCGAGGCCCGATTATCGCGTTCAGCGGGTCATGCGGCAGGCCGTGGCCCTGCGAAGGTTGATAAAAGTACATGCTGCACCTGTCACGGATAAAGGAGATATCCAGACTCCCTTATTTACCGCGCCGCCGTCAACGGGTATCTTACGCGGCTGTTCAAAGGAGATTGTCATGAAAGCCCAGAAACCGGGGTTACACCCGCGTAACCGCCACCATCAACGCTACGACCTGCCCGCGCTCTGCCAGGCTCATCCTGACCTGCAGGGATACATTACGCTCAATCCGCGGGGTGAGCAGACCATTGATTTTGCCAATCCGCAGGCGGTTAAGGCGTTGAATAAAGCGCTGCTGGCGCATTTCTACGCGGTCAAACACTGGGACATTCCTGACGGTTTTCTCTGTCCGCCGGTGCCCGGGCGGGCCGATTATATTCATCATCTGGCGGATCTGCTGGCCGGGGACAGCGGCGAAGTGCCGAAGCAAGCCACGATCCTCGATATTGGCACCGGCGCCAACCTCATCTATCCCCTGATCGGCGTTCACGAATATGGCTGGCGCTTTACCGGCAGCGAAATCAGCCCGGAAGCCTTCGCCAGCGCGCAGGCGATTGTTAATGGCAACCCGGGATTGACCCGGCAGATCCGTCTGCGTCGGCAAAAAGAGAGCCAGGCCATCTTCCACGGCGTGATCCACAAAAACGAGACCTATGACGCCACCCTGTGCAATCCGCCGTTCCATGACTCCGCAGAGAGCGCCCGGGCGGGCGGCGAGCGCAAGCGCCGCAATCTCGGACTCGGCGCCGACAGCGGGCTTAACTTTGGCGGTCAGCAGCAGGAGCTGTGGTGCGAGGGGGGCGAAGTGGCCTTTATCTCGCAGATGATCCGCGAAAGTCAGGCCTTCGCCCGCCAGGTGAAATGGTTTACCTCGCTGGTGTCGCGCGGCGACAATCTGCCGCCGCTCTACCGCCTGCTGACCGAGGTCGGGGCAGTGAAAGTGGTGAAAAAAGAGATGGCCCAGGGGCAAAAGCAGAGCCGCTTTATCGCCTGGAGCTTTATGGACGACGCCAAACGCCGCCGTCCGTTCTAACTACTCCACGGCCGGGCTGTCGGCACCCGGCATCGGCAATTGCTGCCAGGTCTGTACCGGGGCGCGAACCCCGGCGCGGTCGAAGTGCTTTTTCACCTGGGTATCAAGGGCAAAGCGCACCGTCCACTGCTTCAGCGGCAAGGTGGTGAAGCTGACGCGCAGCGTAAAGGCGGTATTGCTCAACCCCACCAGCCCGGCGAACGACGGTTCGCCAATGATCAGGCCGCGGATCTCCTCCTGGGCCAGCAGATCGTCCACTGCCGCCTTCAGCGCCTGGCTGGCTTTATCCAGATCCTCATGGCGATCGACGTCATAGTTAGCCACCACCGAGCCAATGCCGCGCACGAAGTTGGCAAAGGTGGTGATCGAGGACCAGGGAATAATGTGATAGGCGCCGGTATCCTGGCGCACCCCCACTGAGCGAATCGACATCCGTTCCACCGTGCCGGTCAAAGGCCCGATGGTGACCAGGTCGCCGGTATTCATCCCGTTCTCAAACTGGATAAAAATGCCGGTGATAATGTCTTTAACCAGGGTTTGCGCGCCAAACGAGATGGCCAGCCCTAACGCCCCGGCGCCCGCCAGCAGCGGCGCGATATTAACCCCAATCTCCGAGAGCAAAATCATCACCGTGATGGTGCTGATCACCACCGCCAGCGCGTTGCGAAACAGGGTTAGCAGCGTACGGGCCCGCGCGCTGGGCAGCGGACGGCCATGGATATCCGAGGCCAGACGGTTTTCGATCAGGCTGGCCAGCACCGTCCAGCCGATAGCGGAGAAGAAGAGGATAAGAGCGATACGGATCAGCACATCCACCGTTTTTTGCCCGGCATCGTTGTGCAGCCATTCGCGGAAGTCAAACAGCCCCCAGGCGCTCAGGAGCAGCATTATGGCGACACAGACGGTGAGAATGCGCGCTGCCTTCAGCGAGGCGGAGATCCAGCCGTTCAGCCGCTTTTGCAGCTCAGGATAGTTGCGCTGGGTGGCAGGGGAGAGAGTGATGGTTTTGGCTATCCAGCGCGACAGGATGCCGGACACCAGCGCCGCGCCGCCGATAATCGCCAGGCTGCGCAGGGTGGCGCCCATCATAAATTTCAGGCTGTTGCCTGGGTCGAACAGGGAAAAGAAGAAGAGCACCACAAAGTAGGCGCAGGCCAGCCAGTGCCAGATCAGGGCGAAGGCGCGGATAAACAGGCTAAAAAAGGAGAGCGAGCGGTCAGCCAGATGGATCAGCCCCTGCGTAATCACCGCTTTGTTATGAAAAATCAGATACAGCGCCCACAGCGTAATGCACAGCATGATGATGACGTTAGCCAGCGCGCCGACCTGAACATTCACCTGGTTAGAGATAATCGGCACCGCGACGATCAGGCCGTAGCCGATCAGGCTGCTGAGGGCGCTCAGGCGCAGACTCCAGTAGGAGGCGGCCTCGTCGCTGAGGTTAAAGGGCCTGAGCGCTGGAATGCGCGGGCAGAAAATGAGCCGCAGGATAGCTTTAAAGAACTCGATCAGCGCGAAGGCGTTGAGGAAAAGGCTCTGCTGAAAGGCGATAGTGGGGTTGTTGCCATCCAGACGATCGCTCAACAGCTGACCGACAAACAGGGTCAGCGCCAGCAGCAGCAGATCGATAATAAACGCCCCGGCGATGGTCAACGGCAGCTGGAGCCAGTTTCCGCGATCGCGGTTTTTATGCCGTCCCCATTCGCCCATTTTACGATACAGCGGCAGCGCCGCGAGGCGTACCAGCCACCAGAAGGCAAACACCAGCCCGGCCAGCAGTAAAAAATGCCAGGCGGCGCTGGTAAAGGTTTGTGGATTAAAGGGCTTATGCGGCGAGCCGGTAATATTGCGCCACAGCTGGGAAAAGCGCGATGAGAGCTCATCGCCATATTCCCGGCTGATCTGCGTGACGTTCTCCAGCACGGTGGTCTCTTCTTTCACCGCCGGCGGCGTCAGCGTCGGGGTGCTGTCGGGCGGCGGCGTGGCGGCCGCTTTACGCAGCTGGTCAATGAGCTCCTGGCGGGCGGCGTCGTTGGCCAGCACGTCGGCCAGCGCGGCATAGGCCGCTCTTTTCTGTTCTACATCGGGTTCGCTGGCGCTGGTTTTATCGGCGTTAGCGGTCGGCACGCCGGGCAGGGCGGCGGCGGAAAGCGGGGCAGTAAACAGCGCAGCGAGCAAAAGCAGGATCCACGGCATGGGCACCTCCGTTGCAACGTAAACGGGTAAGTATAGAAGCCGCTGGCGGAAGGGGAGGGAAGAGGAATCTGGAAAGCGGCTCTCTCCGCGAGGGAGAGAGCCGTTGTGGGTCAGGCGACGTGCTGCAGGAATTCGCGCAGACGCGGGCTTGGCGGGTTGTTCACCAACTCCTGTGGATTGCCGTCTTCGGCAATTCGTCCTTTGTCGATAAAGATCAGTCGCGAGGCCACTTTTTCGGCAAAGCCGATTTCGTGGGTCACAATCACCATCGTCATACCCTCTTCCGCCAGATCCTGCATCACCTTGAGCACTTCATGGCGCAGTTCCGGGTCGAGCGCGGAGGTGGGCTCATCAAACAGCATCATCTTCGGCTTCACCGCCAGCGCGCGGGCGATGGCCACACGCTGCTGCTGGCCGCCGGAGAGTTCAGACGGATAGTGATGCGCGCGCTCAGCCAGACCGACTTTCGCCAGCAGATCTTTCGCCAGCTTCTCCGCTGCCTGTTTGCTGGCGCCGCGTACCCGCAGCGGGCCAAACATCACGTTTTCCAGCGCCGTCAGGTGCGGGAACAGGTAAAACTGCTGGAACACCATTCCTGCTTCCTGACGAATCAGACGTTCGTCCACCTTTGGATCGTTGACCTTCAGGCCATCGACAATCAGATCGCCGCTGGTGATCTCTTCCAGTTTATTGATACAGCGCAGCATCGTCGATTTACCGGAGCCGGACGGGCCGATGATGACCACCACTTCACCCTGATTGATTTTCAGAGAGATATCGTGCAGCACCTGGGTTGGGCCAAAGTGCTTGGAGACGTTTTTAAATTCAATCACAGGATTTTCATCCTTCTTTCAAGACGACGCAGAATAAAGCTCAGGACCAGGGTGATGATCAGGTAGATCACGGCAACGGCGCTCCAGATTTCCAGCGCGCGGAAGTTGCCGGCGATGATCTCCTGTCCCTGACGGGTCAGTTCGGCGACGCCGATGACGATGAACAGCGAGGTATCCTTGATGCTGATGATCCACTGGTTGCCCAGCGGCGGCAGCATGCGGCGCAGCGCCAGCGGCAGGATCACGTGGCGAATGGTTTCGCGACGCGACAGGCCGAGCGCCAGGCCCGCTTCGCGGAAGCCTTTATGAATGGAGAGCACCGCGCCGCGGGTAATTTCCGCGATATAGGCGCCCGAGTTGATCATGATGGTCACTACCGCCGCGGAGAAGGGGTCAATGCGCAGATCGCTAAAGGCCATCGGCAGCGCAAAGTAGATGAACATAACCTGCACCACAATCGGGGTGCCGCGAATGATTTCAATAAACACCAGCGCGATGTGGTTGGCGATCCAGCCGCCGAAGCAGCGGGCGAAACCGGCCACCAGACCGATGATCAGGCCGCCGGCCAGGCCGAGGACGGAAATCCACAGCGTCATTTTGGCGCCTTCCAGCAAAATCGGAATGGCGGGCCAGATGGCACTCCAGTCAAACTGCATAATACGTTCCTGTTACCGTGTCGAGAGCAGAGGAAAGCCTCCGCTAAAATACGGTCTCCCGCAGCGTCTGTGCCGGAAGACCGTTGTGATGTCGCCGGGCCTGCGCCCGGCGAAGGACATTTTTATTATTTTGGTTCAGTGCCGAACCATTTTTTATAAATTTCGTTGTAGGTGCCGTTCTCGCGCAGCGTTTTCAGCGCACCGTTCACTTTCTCACGCAGCTCGTCGCTGCCTTTCGGGAAGGCGATACCGTAGTTTTGCGCTTCCAGTGATTCACCTACCGCTTTGAATTTGCCGTTGCCCGCAGTTTTGATGAAGTAGAGGATGTTCGGCGTATCGTGCAGGACGGCATCCGCGCGGCCGGTACCCAGCTCCATATAGGCGTTATCGATGTTCGGGAACTGACGCAGATCTTTGGTTTTGATATTAGCTTTGGCGTAGTCAACGGAGCCGGTGCCGCTCTTCACCGCGACCACTTTGCCGTTCAGATCTTTCACATCTTTGATGTCGTTATTATTGGCGTTGACCATCACCAGCAGGCCGCTTTTGTAGTAGCCGTCAGAGAAGTCGATGGCTTTTTTACGCTCGTCGGTAATGGTGATCCCCGCCAACGCCAGATCGATATTTTTGGTTTGCAGCGCCGGGATAATGCCGCTGAAGTCCATCGGCTTCAGGGTGTAGTCGAGCTTCAGCTCTTTGGCGATGGCCGCCCACAGGTCAACGTCAAAACCCACATACTTATCGCCTTGCTTAAATTCGAACGGGACGAACGCCGTATCGGTGGCGACAACCAGGGTCTTATTGGCGGCATGGGAAGAAACCGCAAAAGCCAGGGTCAGTGCAGCCAGTGAAACTTTAAATACAGACTTCATAGCATTTCCTTTTATATCCACGGGACGATCCCCTGCGAGAACGACTAGCCTAATGAAAAAATCGTGCCACTTTTACAACCTGTTGTTTTTAAACAAACGAAGCGGTAGCCGCTGCACAATATCGATCATTTCAGGCAAAGAGTGCACCATAACGGGGCGTTATTTTGGTGCATCCTGAGGTCGCTGAATAACGAGCCCATTTTTAGCGCAAACCCTGATGGGAAAACAATCTCGGTGTAACGATTGTGTGAGGTGATTATTACAATTGTTTTACTTTTGTGCGCATTTTCATCAATTTGACGCCCTGAAATGGTGCAAGGACAGCGGGTGAGGGAAAGGCGGAGGGGAAAAACAGCAAGGGTTGGGATGGGAAAGCAAAGGCGCCGTCGACCGCGCTACGGCCGACGGCAAAGCCTTACTCGATGTTCGCTTCAATAAACCACAGGAATTTATCCAGGTCGCGGGAAGCGGCGGTGAAGATATCTGCGGTATCTTCGTCTTTGGCTTCACCGATCGCTTTGCGCACATCGTTCGCCACTACCGCGTAACGGTCCGCCAGCGCTTTCAGGTGATCCTGAACATGATGGATATCCAGCGGATAGCTCTGCAGCGGGGTTTTGCTGTTGATCACCTGAGTGGTGCCCAGGGCGACGCCGCCCAGCTGTACGGCGCGCTCCGCCATGGTATCCAGATGCTCAGTGAGCGCGGTACGGAAGCCATCCAGCATTTCGTGCACGGCGATAAAGTTCGCACCGCGCATATTCCAGTGTGCCTGCTTGGTGATAAGGGACAGGTCAATGAACTGGATCACCTGGCGATTCAACAGCTCAATGGTCGCTTTCTTTTCGCTGTCAGCGACATCGTTGCGGGTATAGACCAGATTAGATGCTTTTGATTTAACCAGTTTAGCGGTACTCATCGTTTCATATCCTCTTGATATTGATGCTCGTCACACTTCAAAGCTGAATGATGTGGAGCGTTGTCCCAGGTAACTTCGGGACTAAGTATAGCAAGGGTTTTAAAGTATGAGGCATCGGCAGGCCATATTACTCCGATAGCGTAAAGTGGTTGGCTATTTGAAAAAGCAAGCTAAGTCAGAAGGTTAGCGGAGGCTGGCGGGCCCGTAACTCGCGCGGGCCGCCGCCGTAACAGAATGTTAATTGATATCGACTTGCTTAATTTTGCTCTGCCGCTGCATGGTCAGCGTGGCGCCCATTGAGGCGATGATAATAGCGCCCAGCGCCAGGGTCTGGGAGAGATTCAGGGTTTCGCCGAGGAAGACCATACCGGACAGGGCGGCTAGCGCCGGCTCGAGGCTCATCAGCGTGCCGAAGGTGCGCGTCGGCAGACGCGTCAGGGCCATCATCTCCAGGGAGTAGGGGAGTGCAGTGGAGAGAATGGCAATCCCCAGCCCCAGGGGCAGCAGCGACCATTGCCACAGCGTATCGGTAGCTTGCGCCATGCCTAACGGGACAAAGACCAGCGAGGCGATAAGCGACCCCATCGCCACCGTGGCTGGACCATGCTCCTCGCCCGCGCGCTGGCCGGTCAGAATATAGACCGCCCAACAGGCTCCGGCGCCGAGAGCGAACAGCGCGCCGGTTAAATCCACCTGCGCCACGTTCTGGCCCAGCGGCAGGAGATACCACAGCCCGAGGATCGCCAGCGCCACCCAGACAAAATCCAGCGGGCGACGCGAGCCGAAAAGCGCCACCGCCAGCGGGCCGGTAAACTCGAGGGCTACCGCCACGCCGAGCGGAATACGCTGCAGGGATAAATAAAACAGATAGTTCATCGCCCCGAGCGCCAGGCCATACAGCAGCAGCGGCACGCGCTGGGCCGGAGAGAAACGCAGCCGCCAGGGCTTGAACACCACCACCAGGATCAGCGTCCCGAGCGCCAGGCGCAGGGCGGTAACCCCCGGGGCGCCGACCACCGGGAACAGCGATTTGGCGAGCGATGCGCCGCTCTGAATCGAGGTCATAGCGATTAAAATCACCACTATTGGCAACCATGCCGCCGCTTTTCGGGATGGACCGGGCATCCTTTCTCCTGTCAGTTTTTGTCAAAAGGGGTAAAAGTTCCAGTGTACTGGAATTAGCTGCTGACGGTTGAGCTAATGTTGAAAAAAACACGGGCAAAAACAGTACAATGGCGAACGTTGCTGAGAAATTCACCAGGTGATTAGGATTAATCTGGATGCTTGCGAATTTCTTAATGAGCGTTAAACTGTAAGTTAACGCCAAAAACTGTTGTTTTCCATATTGTTATAGAAATATGGAAACTTTTGGTTACATGAAAAAGTATGTTAGACAATGTAAACTCCAAAGAGTTTCCCAAAAGTTTTTGATATATTTAAGGCTTAGGACTTATTAGAAACACATTTGAGGTGGTTATGAATAAAATTGCACGTCTTTCAGCACTGGCCGTTGTTCTGGCTGCATCCGTAGGTACCACTGCATTTGCTGCAACTTCTACTGTAACCGGCGGTTACGCGCAGAGCGACATGCAGGGTAAAGCGAACAAAGCTGGCGGTTTCAACCTGAAATACCGTTACGAGCAAGATAACAACCCGCTGGGTGTTATCGGTTCCTTCACCTACACCGAGAAGGATAACAACAGCAACGGTACTTACAACAAAGGTCAGTACTACGGCATCACCGCAGGTCCGGCTTACCGTCTGAACGACTGGGCAAGCATCTACGGCGTAGTGGGTGTTGGTTACGGTAAATTCCAGAACAACAACTTCCCTAATAAATCCGATATGAGCGACTACGGTTTCTCCTACGGTGCTGGTCTGCAGTTCAACCCGATCGAAAACGTTGCCCTGGACTTCTCCTACGAGCAGTCTCGTATTCGTAACGTTGACGTCGGCACCTGGATTGCTGGCGTGGGTTACCGCTTCTAATCACTCCGGTGATATAAAAAATCCGCCTCCCGGGGCGGATTTTTTTTGCCTGGCGATCGCCAGCCCGGCCGGCTGGCCGGCGCTGATCGCGTCGTTTTAGTTGATGGTGAACTCATCGCTGCCGAGGTGTGAATAGTCTACCTTCTGCAGCTGGAAGTTGGTGATATACACCGGGCCGGCCTTCTGCTCAGAGATAAACCGATAGCGCGGGGCGATTTCCGCCGCCTTGATTCCGGTCCATTGCGAGAAGAAACTGAGGAAATCATTCGCCGAGCGCTGCGCCTTAATCACTTTATGCGCTTTGTCATCGCTGGAGAGCACCATAAACGGCACCTGGAAGTTCTGCTGGAACTTATCGTCGTGCGCCAGATACTGCACCTCTTTGCCTCGCTCCTTGAACGCCAGACCATGATCGGAAAAGTAGGTCAGGGAAAAGGTGGCGCCGGAATTTTGCAACTGACTGTAGAGCTTAGCCAGCAGGGTATCGGTTTGCGTCATGCTGTAGAGATAGCAGGAGGTCTCTTTCGACTGGACGAAAACCGTGTATTTGCCTTTGGTCCGGTCGCAGGCCTGCGGGTGCGAGCCCATCAGGTGCAGAACAATCAGCTGCGGCTGGGTGCGCTGGGTGGAGAGCACCTGCTCGGTCAACTTGAGTAACTGCTCGTCCTGGGTGTTTTTATTGGCTTCGAAATCGCCGTTTTTCAGGAACTGCACTTCGTCCGCCCGTTTGGCGATACTGGCGATAGCGGTGTCGTACTCGCCGATCTGTCCCTGATTGGAGAACCACCAGGTCTGGAAACCGGCGCGGTTGGCGAGGGTGACAAAGTTATCCTGAAACTGCGGTTTGCCATCGACCACCCGGTTAAGCGTCAGGCCGAGGGATTTTTGCGTCGAGCCGCTGGCGGCGACGTAGTTGTTAAACAGATACCCGTTCACCGAACTGGCAAACGGCGTGTTGTCCCAGTGGCCGCCGAAGGCGCCGAGGGCGTCGCGGCGGGCGCTTTCACCGATCACCACCACATAGAGATGGTACTTCGGCTTCACCGCCAGCACGTGCCAGCTGTCTTTCATGCCGGCCAGCAGCGCCATCCGCGCCTGCTCGTCCAGCACCTCGTTATTATTCACCACCACGTCTTTGACAAAACGGAAGGCCGGGTAACCGGTATCGATCACCTTGAATACCCCGCCCCAGGCGAGATTTTGCACCGGCTGGAGAAAAAAGATCCCGATGCTGAACAGCAGGCCCAGGGTCTCCATTTTTCCCCAGCGGGTCTGCTCGACGATCCTGCGGCGGACCGCAATGATCCCCAGCGCGAAGATAAATACCGCCAGCAGATAGTTGTACCACGGGAAGATGGTGAGAATTTCGGTGGACTCTTCCACGTTGGTGGCGTGCAGCGCCAGCAGGGTGTTGAAGTTGGGCGCGCCGTAAGCCTGGCCAAACGGGTAGTAGAGGGCCGCCAGCAGAGAATAGGCGCCGACCACCCCTTTCTGCACGCGCGGAAAGGCGCGCCACAGAAGATGTAACACGCAGGTAAATGCCACGGTATAGAGCAGGCTAAATTCATAGCCCAGCGCCAGGTTAATCAACAGCGATTGTAAAAAGTAGAATCCTGTCCATGGGTTCAGTGCCAGTCGGCGGGCGACCAGCGTATCTTTCAGGGTGGTGACATTCATAGTAAACAATCAAAAAGAAGCCATGCGCATCCCCTGGCGTCAAGGGGTAAAACCTGCTGGACAGTGCGTGAAGAGGGTCTCTGCGAGCCGCGAATGTGGCAGGGCTGTGCAAAGATAGGGCTTGTAAATGGTAAGGTCAACCAGACATAACAGATTGTTTTGCGAGGGCGCTTACAAAACTTGAAAAAAGGTGGGGGAAACGGGAAAAACCGGTCAGTTTAGCGGCAAACGATGACAGAAAAATGAAGCGGCGTACCGCGACGCCGCCTCAGGAATGGGGTTTGTCCTGCTGCGGTTTACCGTTGATCATCTCGCACAGCATACCGAGCAGCATTAAGCGTACTTTAAAGGGGGAATGACTAAACACGTTTAAGCACCTCTTGAATTCGTTCATCTGCTCTCCTCCTGCCTGTTCGCTCCATCATTCCCTGATGGATGTTTGCATTATATACAGATATAGCACAGGCTATATTTTATAGCTATGGCTAAAACGTTAATTTTTTGTGCTCTTGGCGCAATCCATTACAATGTGGATCTTTTTATATGATGCTTGACGCGTCACACGAATGAGGAAGCACAATGAACCGTCGCGCAGGTAAGCCAATAACAAAAAAAGTGACGCAGTTGGTAAATGTTGAAGAGCACGTTGAAGGATTCCGCCAGGTGCGGGAAGCGCATCGGCGCGAGCTGATTGACGACTATGTTGAACTGATTTCCGATCTCATCCGCGAGGTGGGCGAGGCGCGTCAGGTGGATATGGCCGCCCGGCTGGGGGTCTCGCAGCCCACCGTCGCCAAGATGCTCAAACGGCTGGCCAGCGTCGGCCTTATCGAACAGATCCCGTGGCGCGGCATATTCTTAACGGCGGAGGGTGAGAAGCTGGCCCAGGAGAGCCGCGAGCGCCATCAAATCGTGGAGAACTTCCTGCTGGCTATCGGCGTCAGCCCGGAGATTGCCCGCCGCGATGCGGAGGGAATGGAGCATCACGTGAGCGAGGAGACGCTGGCGATGTTCCTGAAATTTACCCAAACACAGGGATCTCAGGAAGCATGACTCTTCCCTTCGTCCAGTCGCTGCTGCGCGACCGTTTTCTCCATCTGCTGCTGATTATCGCCTGCGTACTCAGCGTGATGGTGCCGTTTGTCCCGGCAAGCTGGCCGGCGGCCATTGACTGGCATACTATCATCACCCTCAGCGGCCTGATGCTGTTGACCAAGGGGATTGAACTGAGCGGTTATTTTGACGTGCTGGGGCGTAAAATGGCCCGCCGCTTTGTCACCGAGCGCCAGCTGGCTATGTTTATGGTGCTGGCGGCGGCGCTGCTATCCACCTTCCTCACCAACGACGTCGCGCTGTTTATCGTGGTGCCCCTGACCCTGACGCTGAAGAAGTGGTGCGCCATCCCGGTGAACCGGCTGATTATTTTCGAAGCGCTGGCGGTGAACGCCGGGTCGCTGCTGACGCCGATCGGCAACCCGCAGAATATCTTACTGTGGGGACGCTCCGGTCTCTCTTTCCCTGGATTCATCGGCCAGATGCTGCCGCTGGCGGCGGCAATGATGCTGACCCTGCTGGCGCTGTGCTGGTTCTGTTTCCCGGCAAACCGGCTCAACTACCAGAGTAGCGATAAGGCGCCATCGTGGCAGCCAAAGCTGGTCTGGAGCTGTCTGGGATTGTATCTGGTGTTCCTGACCGCGCTGGAGATGAATCAGGCGCTGTGGGGGCTGGCGCTGGTGCTGCTGGGCTTCCTGATACTGGCCCGGGCGGTGATCGTCCATGTAGACTGGTCGCTACTGCTGGTGTTTATGGTGATGTTTATCGACGTCCATCTGCTGACCCAGCTTCCGGCGCTGCACCAGGTGCTGAGCGGGGTCGGGACGCTCTCCGGCGGTGGACTGTGGCTGACCGCCATCGGCCTGTCGCAGGTGATCAGCAATGTGCCCTCGACCATTCTGCTGCTCAACTATGTCCCGCCTTCGATCCTGCTCGCCTGGGCGGTTAACGTGGGCGGCTTTGGTCTGCTGCCGGGCTCGCTGGCCAATATCATCGCGCTGCGCATGGCAGGCGATCGGCGGATCTGGTGGCGTTTCCATCTCTACTCCATTCCCATGCTGCTGTGGGCGGCCCTTACCGGCTATTGGCTCTTCAAACTCTGCGCCTGATTTCCGCAGCGGTACGCCGCCCTCCACGCCGTTCGACAGGATCGCCCCTCGGGGCGATCTTTTTTTTGCCCGGCTCACAGAAAACGATCCCTGGCTTTGCGCATCCGTTCGCTTTTCGGTATATGACTAGTCATGAAATTTAAATGACTAGTCATATACCGAGGCGCAGGATGAAGAACAGACTACCGGCAGATTTCTTATGGGGTAATTCCGTCTCCAGCATGCAGACGGAGGGGGCGTGGAACGAGGGCGGCAAGGGGATGTCGGTGTACGATATCCGGCAACCGGCGGAATTCGCTTCCGACTGGAAGGTGGCGACCGACTCCTATCATCGCTATCGGGAAGATTTCGATCTGATGCAGGATCTGGGCATGAACTGCTACCGTTTTCAGATAGCCTGGAGCCGGGTGTGTCCTGAGGGAGACGGCGAATTTAATGAAGAGGGCATCGCCTTCTACCATCAGTTTATTGATGAACTGATCGCCCGCGGCATCGAGCCGATGATCTGCCTGTACCACTTCGATATGCCGCTCTCGCTGGCGGAGCGCTACAACGGATTCACCGACCGCCGGGTGATGGACGCCTTTATTCGCTATGGCCAGAAGATGATCGCCTGCTATGGCGACAAGGTGAAATACTGGCTCACCTTTAATGAACAGAATCTGTACCATTCGCCGGAAGCGTTTCTGATTTCCGGCTACCTGCAGGGGGAGAAGACCCTGCGCGAGCTGTATCTGATCCAGCATCATGTGATGATGGCGCACGTCCATCTGACCGATCACCTGCATCAGACGAAGCCGCAGTGTCTGATGGGCGGAATGCTGGCCCACGCCCTGGTTTATCCGGCGACCTGCAAACCGCGCGATATCCTGTGCGCCCAGCAGCTGGACGAGTTTTTAAACCAGAACCTGCTGCGGGCTTACGCCGGGGAGGGCTACAGCCCGGAAGTGATGCATTTTGTCGCCGCTGAAGGGTTCGATGATATCTATCGTCCTGAGGATCTGGCGCTGATGGCGACGGTGAAGGTCGATTATCTGGCGTTCAGCTATTACGCCAGCCGGACGCTGAACAGCGACACCATCCCGGCGGGAACGGCGGTTAACAACTATATGCTGTTTGGCAATCAGGATAACCCGTTCCTGAAAGCGACAGAATGGAACTGGCAGATCGATCCGCTGGGCTTCCGGACCATCATCACCCGCTATTATAACGACTGGCGCCTGCCGGTGTTCCCGATTGAAAACGGCATCGGGGTGATTGAGTCGTGGGACGGTGAACATCCGGTTGCCGACGATTACCGCATCGCCTACCATCGCGACCATATCAACGCCATGAAAGCGGCCATGTTTGAGGATGGGGCGCAGGTGATCGGCTATCTCGGTTGGGGATTAATCGATATCCTGAGCTCGCAGGGTGATATGCGTAAGCGCTACGGCGTGGTCTACGTCAATCGCGAGAACCATGACCTCAAGGATCTGCGGCGGGTGCCGAAGAAGAGCTATGCGTGGCTGAAGCAGGTGATCCACAGCAACGGCGACGTGATGTAACGATGTTCTGGCGGTCAGGTCTAGTATGCTGCCCGCCAGTCACTCACAGAATGTAAAAGGACCGGGAATGACGGCGAAGTATCTGCAAATTGCGCGGGAAATAAAAAAACGCATCATCAGCCAGCAGTATCCTGCCAGCGCGCCGCTACCCGACCAGTTTGCGCTGGCGGCGGAGTTCAACACCAGCCGGATGACCATCCAGCAGGCGATGCGCCAGTTAATCGTCGAAGGGCTTATCTATACTCGCAAAGGGCAGGGCACCTTTGTGCGGAAAAATTTCCTTCAGCTGTCGCAGTGGGAGCTGCCCGGTAGCGACTATTTCGGCGCCACCAAAACCTGGGAACATCTTGGCGAGGTGCAAAGCGAAGTGGTGCGCTTCGAGGTGCGTTTTCCCACTGACAAGGAGCAGAGTTCGCTGCTGATCGACGCCGATGCCCCGGTGTATGACTTTGTCCGCCTGCGGCTGCTCAACGGCGAGCCGGTGTCGCTGGATTTGACGGTCATGCCGGTGGGGCTGGTTCCGGGGTTAACCAAAAGCCATCTTGAGGGTTCGGTGTTTCGCTACGTGCAGGAGACGCTGGGGCTGAAGCTGATGGGATCTTACCGCGTGGTGCGGGCGATGAAGCCGGACGAACTGGATAAACAGCATCTTCACTGCGAGGCCACCGATCCGGTGCTGGAGGTGGAACAGGTTATCTATCTGGAAGACGGCACGCCGCTGGAGTACGCCCACTGCCACTATCGCTACGACCACGGCGGGATTATTCTGGTGAATAACGGCTAGACCGGGGGAACCTGCCGGCGCAGCGCTCAGCAGGGCCACGGTGTTGTCAGGTTTAGCCAGCCGCAGCCCGGGACAATACAGATAAAAAAACGGCGGGCATCAGGCCCGCCGTTTTTGCTGTCATGCTGACTTAGTTCAGACGCACCGGCATACCGGAGCGGTTCTGGATAGCCTGCTCAACCACGCTCTGATCGACATCAGACTGGCTGGTGATCGCCTGTACCGGCTGAGTCAGGGTAATAGGCACGATCTCGCCGCCCTGGAACTGGGCTTCGGTGGTCGACAGCGGGTTATGAACCTCGATGTAACGGCTGCCGTCCGGCTCGGTGGTGGCTTTTACCGGCTCATCGATAAACTGCACGCGGGTGCCGACCGGCACGTTCTCAAACAGGAATTTGATGTCATCGTTGCGCAGACGCACGCAGCCGTGGCTCACGCGCAGGCCGATACCGAAGTTAGCGTTGGTACCGTGGATGGCGTACAGGCGGCCGATATACAGCGCGTACAGACCCATCGGGTTATCCGGACCGGCCGGTACGACGGCAGGCAGCGGGTTGCCGGCGGCAGCGTATTCCGCATGCATCTTGGCGGTCGGGGTCCAGGTCGGGCCAGCCTTCTTACGTTCGACTTTGGTGGTCCAGTTGATTGGCGTATCTTTACCCAACTGGCCGATGCCGATCGGCAGAACGATCACGGTATTGGTGCCTTTCGGGTAGTAGTACAGACGCATTTCCGCGCTGTTGATGATGATCCCTTCATGCACGGTATCCGGCAGGATCAGCTGCTGAGGGATGTTCAGGACGCTACCGCCCTTCGGCAGATAGGTATCCACCCCCGGGTTGGCTTCCAGCATGTTGGAAAGCCCCATCTGATATTTGGCCGCGAAGTATTCCAGCGGCTGCTTGTTATCATCCGGAATGGTGATGACCTGGTTCTGACCAACCAAACGGCTGCCATCGGTTGGCAAAGGATAGGTGACAGCAGACGCTGTATTGCAAAAGCCTACGATGGCGAAGGCTGCCGCTAAGAGTGTAGATAATTTCATAGTTTTTAATGTCGTGTGCGAAATCAACGCCACACAGGCCTTTGTTAATGATTGAGACAGTAGATGGGAGCGCATTATATGTGCATTCCGCTGAACAGGTAAATCAGATGTGTACGAAATCACATTTTTTTCCCTGTCGCCTCGGCTGCCGCGCCCTGGCGTTCGGGGCGACAGGGGTTAGTCTTCCAGCAGCCGGGCCTGCAGCGCGACGCGGGCTGGGGCGGTGAGCTGATACTCTTCCGCCAGCCAGGCGTCGACATTGCCATAGCGCTGCTGAATGGCCGACAGTGCGGCGGCGAGATAGGACTCTTTCACCGTCAGGATGTCCGCCAGGCTCTGGCGCCCCTGGGCCGTCAGGTCGTTGCCGAGCATCTCCAGCATCCAGGCCTCCACCTGCGTCAGCATGCCATGGGTGAGGAGATACTCCTCCATCACCGTCTCGCTGTCGCATCCGACGGCGAACAGGGTTAACGCGCAGCCGACGCCGGTGCGATCTTTTCCGACCGCGCAGTGTTGCAGCAAGGCGCCGTCGAAAGGGGTCGTCAGCCACGCGGCGAGCTGGCGATAGGCCGGGTTGTTAAACGGCAGCTGGCGATAGAGTTGCAGCATAAACTGCTCGCCGTTCAGCGCATTAAGGGTGGCGGCATTCAGCTCGGTGACCTTCGCATTGACCTCGCCGAGCGGCGGATTGGCCGGCGCGTTGAGATAGTGGGTGAGCGGGCTCAGTTTGTCCGGGATGCGCTGCACTTCACCGGGGTCGCGGTAGTCGAGCACCCGGCTGAGCGGCAGGGTATCCAGGTGGTTGAGATCCTCAGCCGTTAGCCGGTTTAGCGCGCCGGAGCGCAGCAGCTTGCCGCTGCGTACCCGGCGTCCGTCGGCGGTGCGCTGGCCGCCCAGGTCGCGAAAATTGATGCCGCCCTGCAGGGATAAAAAGGCCGGATGTCGCGGTAGGCTGGTGGTCATGGGACTCCTCATCATCACGTACAGAATAACGGTTTGCGCGCAGGTCTCTGGCGCATCTGACAAAGACCATAGCACAAGCGCCGCGGCGGAATTTACCGCAGACCGTGAAAAGTGCGTCATTTACTGGCATAATGTCTGCTGTATCACACCCCTCATACTCTTTTTTCAGGATATCCCCGTGCTAGTATCCAGCAACGTTACCATGCAGTTTGGCAGTAAGCCGCTGTTCGAAAATATCTCCGTTAAATTTGGCGGCGGCAACCGTTATGGTCTGATCGGCGCCAACGGCAGCGGTAAATCGACCTTTATGAAGATCCTCGGCGGCGATCTCGAACCGACGCTGGGCAACGTTTCTCTCGACCCGAACGAGCGCATCGGTAAGCTGCGTCAGGATCAGTTCGCCTTTGAAGCGTTCACCGTGCTGGATACGGTGATCATGGGCCACAGCGAGCTGTGGGAAGTGAAGCAGGAGCGCGATCGCATCTACGCCCTCGCTGAGATGAGCGAAGAAGATGGCTATAAAGTGGCCGACCTGGAAGTTAAATATGGCGAAATGGACGGCTACTCTGCTGAAGCGCGCGCGGGCGAACTGCTGCTGGGCGTGGGCATTCCGGTTGAACAACACTACGGCCCGATGAGCGAAGTCGCCCCGGGCTGGAAGCTGCGCGTCCTGCTGGCGCAGGCGCTGTTCTCTAACCCGGACATTCTGTTGCTCGACGAACCGACCAACAACCTGGACATCGACACCATTCGCTGGCTGGAGCAGACGCTGAACGACCGCGACAGCACGATGATTATCATCTCGCACGACCGTCACTTCCTGAACATGGTCTGTACGCACATGGCGGATCTGGACTACGGCGAGCTGCGCGTCTATCCGGGCAACTACGACGAATACATGACGGCGGCCACCCAGGCGCGTGAGCGTCTGCTAGCGGACAACGCCAAGAAAAAAGCGCAGATTGCCGACCTGCAGTCCTTTGTTAGCCGCTTCAGCGCCAACGCCTCTAAATCGCGTCAGGCCACCTCGCGCGCGCGTCAGATTGACAAGATCAAGCTGGAAGAGGTTAAAGCCTCCAGCCGTCAGAACCCGTTTATCCGCTTCGAGCAGGACAAGAAACTGTTCCGCAACGCGCTGGAAGTGGAAGCCCTCACCAAAGGCTTTGAAGAAGGTCCGCTGTTCAAAAACGTCAACCTGCTGCTGGAAGTGGGCGAGAAGATTGCCATTCTGGGCGCCAACGGCGTGGGTAAATCCACGATGCTGAAAACCCTGGTGGGCGAACTGCAGCCCGATAACGGCACCGTGAAATGGTCTGAAAACGCGCAACTTGGCTACTACGCGCAGGATCATGAATACGAGTTCGAAAACGACCTGACGGTCTTCGAGTGGATGAGCCAGTGGAAACAGGAAGGCGACGACGAGCAGGCGGTGCGCAGTATCCTTGGTCGACTGCTGTTTAGCCAGGATGACATCAAGAAGCCGGCGAAAGTACTGTCCGGTGGTGAGAAGGGGCGGATGCTGTTTGGTAAGCTGATGATGCAGAAGCCAAACATCCTGATCATGGACGAACCGACCAACCACCTGGATATGGAATCCATCGAATCGCTGAACATGGCGCTGGAGATGTATCAGGGTACCCTGATATTCGTCTCCCACGACCGTGAGTTCGTCAGCTCGCTGGCCACCCGCGTGCTGGAGATTACCCCGGAACGGGTGATCGACTTCAGCGGCAACTACGAAGACTACCTGCGCAGCAAAGGTATCGAGTAATCCCTCTTCGTTACCCGGGTAGCGGCTATGCCTTACCCGGGCTACGCCTGGCATGGGATCTGTAGGCCCGCGCAAGCGTAGCGCCACCGGGCAATAACCGCGGGTAAAGAGCCACTTTCGCGCCGGATGGCGGCTGCGCCTTATCCGGCCTACGGTCGGTGCTATTGTGAGCTTAAGAGCCCTATCTTGTACCCATGGTTACTGGAACTGTCCGTTACCGGGGCTACCAAACCGCACAGTGCTGTAGCCCCGGTAAGCGGTAGCGCCACCGGGGGTTTTGAGGCCACCCGTTTGTAGCCCGGATTAGCGTAGCGCAATCCGGGAACATCATTAAATCCAGGCCGGGCAAGGCGTAAGCCGCCGCCCGGCATATCGCTTAGCGCCTCCACTCCGTTCCTTCAACGCCATTCACCAGCAGTTTGCGTTTTTCTCCCGCCGGTAATGACAGCTTCAGCGCTTTCCACGCCGGGCGATAGTTGCCGCGGGCGTTGACCTTCAGGTTGATGGTGCTGCTGTCGCACGCCATTTCCCACTCCAGCCATAGCGCATCGCCCTGTTTATAGCCCCAGCTTTCGCCGTCATCCTCAAACAGCAGACCCGAAGAGGTTCCGACGCCTTTCAGCGGGAACAGCTGCAGTTCGCGACGATCGTCCTGTTGCGCCGCAACATGACGGATGCGCTCGCTGAGCGGCAATCCGGCCCCGGCGCGGACCAGCAGCGGCAGCTTTTCCAGCGGCGCGTCGAGGGTGACCCACTGGCCACCGGCGAACCACTGGTGGCTGTAGAAATCGTACCAGCCGGCCTGATTATCCGGCAGCCACACCTCACGCTGACGGGCGCCAGGCTCGACCACGCTGGCCACCAGCAGGTCGCGCCCCAGCAGGAAGTCATCGCATTCGGCGAAGGTCTGCGCGTCGTGTTGATGATCGAGGAAGGTCGGGCGCAACATCGGCTCGTCGTCAGCATGCGCCTGCCACAGCAGGGTATACAGATAGGGCAGCAGGCGGTAGCGCAGCTCAATCGCGGAACGAATGGCCGGGGTAACGGCCGGATACATCCAGGCTTCGTTGACCGTCTGGTCGTCATTCCATGAGTGAATGGTAAAGCGCGGGTGCATCACGCCGTTTTGTACCCAGCGCACAAACAGCTCCGGCTCCGGTTTATCGCCGGAGAAACCGCCGACGTCGTGGCCGACGTTAAACAGCCCGGAAAGGCTCATGCCCAGCCCCATGCGGATGTTATAGCGCAGCGTATCCCAGTTGGTGCGGTTATCGCCGCTCCAGGTCTGGACGTAGCGCTGCATCCCGGCGCAGCCGGAACGAGAGATGAGATACGGGCGCTTTTCCGGCGCAAAGCGCTGCTGGGCTTCCATCGAGGCGCGCATCATCAGCAGCGGCATCACCGGGCGAATATGCTTGATGGCGATTTCGCGGCCAAAGCCGTAGCAGCGCGCTTCGCCGTCCCACACCTCATACTCGTTATTATCGTTCCAGGTCGAGTCTATGCCCATCTCCAGCAGCTGGCTGGTGACCCCTTCCTGCCACCAGGCCACGGTTTGCGGATTGGTGAAGTCGAGGTGCGATCCTTCATCGTCCCAGAAGCTGGAGCGCTCCGGAGCGTCGGTTTGCGAATCGCGAACGAAAAGGCCGCGCTCCGCCACCTCGCCATAGCGCGGATGGTCCTGCAGCAGGCAGGGTTTGATATTGGCGGCCAGCTTCAGCCCGGCGTCGTGAAACGACTGGCTCATCACTTTCGGCTGCGGCACCTTGTCGTAGTTCCAGTTAAAGACGTAGCGCTTGCCGTTAATCGAGGTATAGCCGGATGAGAGCTGGAACGAATCGCACGGAATAGCGTGCTCATCGCACAGGCGGATGAAGTTCATCAGCTGATTTTGCGCATCCGGCGCGTCGGTGTAGTGCATGGTCGAGCCGCTGTAGCCGAGGCTCCATTTTGGCCCGAACAGGGTTTTACCGGTCAGACGTACAAAGGCTTTGGTGACATCCAGCACCTGTTTACCGGTGAACAGGTAGTAATCGATATCGCCGGCTTCCGCCTGCCAGCGGCGGTAGGCGGTGTGGTAGTTGTCGATTTCGTTACCCAAATCCAGCCAGCAGCTGCTCAGGTTGTCGTAAAACAGACCATAGCTGACGTCGCTGCGCTGGGTGATGGTGAACGGAATATGTTTATACAGCGGGTCGGTGCTGGCGGCGTTGTAGCCCATGGCGTCGAGGTTGCGCATCTCATAACGCTTACCGGTGCGCTGCAGATCGCCGGCCTTTTCGCCCAGACCATAGAAACGCTCGTCTTTCCGGCGGCTCAGATAGTGGGCGACGCCGTCGCCGTGGGCATTGGCCAGATAGGCGCTGGTGGGGCGGTCGTTAGCAAGCTGCTGCCATTCCCCGGCGTCGTCGCGATAGCTCCACTCCAGCCACAGCGGCTGATGGACGGTGACGCGCAGCTGGCGGGTGGCGATGGTCAGCGTATCGGCCTCCTGTGTCAGCTGCCAGGCCGGGAGACTAAAACCGCTGAGGTCATCCCGGGCGCGGCCTTCCCACGGCACATCCTGCTGCGGAGCGATACTCCAGGTGCGATCCAGCGCCAGCTGGCCCTGGCGTTTCAGCAGCACGCGGAATAAATTCTCTTCCAGTACGTACAGGCACAGGGTGTGCTGGCCATCGACCGTCAGTTCAACGTGATGCTCCAGCTGTTGATGTAAACTCCAGTGTTTCAACGTTTTCATATCTTACATCCACTCTCAGGCGCGCTTGGCGCGACGTTCAGCAATAAATGCCACCAGGAAAACGGCGCCAATCAGGTCAAAGAAACCCATGGCGATGAACAGCGGGTTGAAGCCAATTTTGTCGGCGGTCACCCCGATTAATAACGAGAACAGGAAGCTGGCGATCCACGCCGCGGATCCGCGCATACCGTTTACCGTCGCCATTTGTCCCTTGTCGAACGACTCCACCACCAGCGCGCTGAGCATGCAGGAGATGATCTGATGTCCGAAGCCGCCAATGGAGATCAGGACGATGGTGATATAGGGATCGCGGGTGATAGCGACGAGGGCCAGGGAGATCATCAGAAATGCGCCGGTCACCGAGCTGGCGATCACTGAGTTGACTCGCGTACAGCCGAACCAGCGAACGTACAGGCGGGTGAGGTAGCCGCTGACCACGCTGCCGAGGTCGGCGGCGAGGAAAGGCAGCCAGGCGAACATGGCGATCTGCTTGAGATCCATGCCATGCTCTTTGGCCAGGTACAGCGGTACCCAGAAGCTCAGCACCGCCCAGGCGGGCTCGGCCATAAACGCGGGAATGGCGATCCCGTAGAAACGTTTATTCTTCGAGACGGTTTTGAGTGCGGTAAAGAAGGGCTGTTTCACCGGCGGCGCTTCGTTATCCTGCTTGATGTACTCCAGCTCGCTTTTGCTGAGGTTGGGGTGCTTTTCCGGGTTCTGATAGAAGGCCCACCACAGCACCACCCACAGCAGGGCCAGCGCGCCGGTAAACATAAACGCCCCCTGCCAGCCGAAGGAAGCGTGGGCGAAGTAGATGATCGGCGGGGCGAGCATTGCGCCGATAGAGAACCCGACGCCAGCCCAGCCGGCGGCGATTGGCCGTTCAGACTTCGGAAACCACTCGCCGATGGTTTTGGCGTTGGCCGGGGTGGCGGCCGCCTCGGCCCCGCCCATAAAGAAGCGCAATATCGCCAGGTGCAGCCAGCTGCCGGCCCCGGCGTGGGCGATACAGGCCAGCGCCCACAAGGTGGCGCAGATCATAAACCCGAGCTTCAGGCCGATGACGTCGATAAGCCAGCCACAGAGCGGCTGGAAAATCGTGTAAGCCAGCTGAAACGCGCCGACGATCCAGGAATATTGTTCGGTGGTAATGCCGAGCGTCGCTTTCAGTTCCGGGGCGATAATCCCCAGCGAGTTGCGTGTGATGTAGTTGACGGTGACGCCAAGTAAAAACAGGACCAGCACCCACCAGCGCAGGTTTTTTACCACCCGGCGCGTTTTGCTGACCGCGATATCATTGTTGAGGCCTTGACTCATAGCACACTCCACATGACGTTAGTAGGGGGAAAGTGACGACCTCAATCCTTGAGTGGCCACGTAGTGTTATTAACTATTTGAATAGTCTATTTTTTTATCTCAACATCATTGGTATAACTAGTATGGGAGATGTTGGACCAATTCAGGCTAAGGGAGAAAAAACGGCGGGCAAAGTGCTATTTATGCAAGTTTTTTCATGAAATGACCGGGATCTCAAATTTTGCGCTGTCATTTGCTTACAGGGAGCGCTTTGGCGATTATGAAAATTCTTTCATTTTTCAATCGGAGCTGGATCACAAAATGGATAAAAAGCTGCGCGTCGCCGAAATCGCCGCCCGCACTGGGCTGTCGGCCAGTACCGTTTCGCGCGTCCTGGCCGGAAAGGCGAATACCAGCGACAAGGCGCGCCGGGCGGTGCTGGAGTGCGCCCGCGAGCTGGGGGTCATGCAGGGGCTGGCCGCCGGGCGTCTGCTGCTCAATAATCTGCTGGTGTTTGCCCCGCAGCGCGCCTTCGATGAGCGGTCGGATATCTTCTACTACCGGGTGATCCAGAGCATCAATAACGTGCTGGCGGCGCATGAAGTGCGCCTGCGCTACTGCGCGCTGGACGAAAACGACAGCGACGCCAATCTGTTTCTTGCCCGCATGAACGAAGCGGAAACCCAGGCCGCGGTGCTGCTGGGGATCGACGATCCGCATATTCATGGCCTGGCGGCGGATCTGGGTAAACCCTGCGTCTTGATAAACTGTCGGGATGAAGGGATGCGGTTGCCGTCCATTGCCCCCGATCATCGTTTGATTGGCCAGTGCGCCGCCCGCTATCTGTTTGATATGGGGCATCGGGTGGTGATGAATGTCATGTGTTTGCGCCGCTATACCATGGAGCTGCGGCTGGGGGGGATCGAGGAGGCGTGGCGCGCGCGCAATTTGCGCTTTACCGCCAGCCGGGATCTCATCAGCGTCGCCAACTTTAGCGCCAGAGAGACCGAAGAGCAGGTGGGGGCCTGGCTTGATGGCTTACAGGGCAGGCCGTTGCCCACCGCCTTCCTGGTGGGCGGCGATTTCATGGCCGCCGGCACGGTCAGCGCATTGCAAAAGCGCGGCCTGCGGGTGCCGCAGGATGTCTCGGTGATGAGCATCGACGGGTTTAATCTGGCGGCGATCCAGGAGGTGCCGCTGACCGCGGTGCATGTGCCGCGGGATGAACTGGGCAGCGAGGCGGTGCATCTCCTGCAGCAGCGCCTGTTGCGCCCGGAGGCGCCGCACGGTTCGCTGCTGCTGCACGGCACGCTGGTGGTGCGCGATTCGGTACGGCGGATCCGGCCGGGCAAAGGCCATACCGCCGTGGAGCCGCAGGGGCTGTATGACGATTAAACCGGGATACCCAGCGCCCGCTTGCCGTGGATGTTCAGATCTTCCAGAGTGAAGCGCCCCTGCCAGCTGGCCTCATAGTCCTCGCGCGGGAAATCCCCCGGCGAGGCCCCTTTTTCCAGAGCAATTTTCACTTTCTGCGCGTAGGCGAGGTTCTTTTCGCACATCGGCGCTGCCGGAATGTACATCACATTGCCCCAGCCCTGCTGATTTTCCACCGGCGCCACCGAGTGAATGACGTCGCAGTGCCACCAGACGGAATCGCCAGCGTTCAGCGCCGGAATCGAACTGAGGGCTTTGATCAGCAGCGGGTGCCACTGCTCAGAGATCGGCAGTACTCTGCCCGGCGCGACGCCGCACAGCTCATCTTCCGGCACATCGTCAAGCAGCGGGCGCAGCAGAACATAAGCCATCGCCTCGGGGATCGGCACCACGTGCAGTAGCCCCTGACCCGGGATCATGTCCGACAGCGCGGTCCAGCCCTGGAAAGTGCGGAACACTGAGCATTTGGTGGTGTTGTCGACGGTGTACTCTTCCACTTCAGTACGGTGCGCGGCGTCCCACGGATCGTAAGCGTCGACATGACCGTTAAACACGTTGGCGAAGACCTGCTGGTAGGCGGGGAGCAGCCAGCGCTCCAGCGCACCGGAATCGGTATGCGCGCCCAGCCCCTTCGAGGTGGTTCCCGGCGGACGGCGGCGAATGCGGTCAGGGTAAATGACGCTGACGTCCGGATCGAACCAGCGCTTGCCGTCCTGCTCAAAGCGCCACAGGCGGTTGAGGAAGGACTGCGCCGCGGCCATTTCATCGCTCTGGCGGGCCTGCATTTGCGAGGGCGACCAGTAGATGGGATAGATTTCCGGCCGCGAAGCCTCAAGCGTACCGAAGAAGCTGTCGCCTGGCCCTTTGTAGACCTCGTCGAAATGGTTCAGATCCAGATATTCCAGCATCGCGGTATCCCAGGCCAGCGCCTGTTCGCGCGGAAAGTGGCCTTTGATCACCGCGCAGCCCCGGCGCTTAATAGCCGCGCGCTGGGCATCGCTCACGGTTCCCTCGGCGATATCGCGGAACGGAATGGTTGGCCAGACCTCCTGGCCTGCGGCTTTCAGCGTCTCAATCTCCTGCAGGCGCTCGCTGATGCGCGCTGAGAGCTTATCGAACACCGCCTGGACGTCGCCGATTTGCGCCCGCAGCGCCTGCTTCATCTGGCGAATCGCCGCTTTGTGGTCGGCGGGGAGTGTTTCGTGGGTCGGGAGAGCAGCCATAATAACCTCGCTGTATCTTTCATTCGAAAGTATTAAATCTTACAAACGTTAATTTAAGTTAAAATGGAGTTAATGCAAGTTTAAAATCTTGCTGCGGCGCACAAAATGGACAAGCCGGGGCGCGCAGCCCCGGAGAGAGGTCAATGGTTGAAGGGAGCGCTGTTATCGAGGACGGCCTGAATGACGTTCAGCGCGCCGTCATGGTTATTATCGTCGGTCGCGTATCCGGCGATAGCCTTAATGCTGTCGGCGGCGTTACCCATGGCGAAAGCGTATTTCACCAGCTTCAGCATTTCGGCGTCGTTGCCGCTGTCGCCGATGGCCACGCACTGCTGCGGCGACAGGTTCCAGCGCTTGAGCAGGCGGCTGATGCCGTTGGCTTTATGCAGGCCGGGAATAATCAAATCGACAAAGCCAAAGCCGCTGGTGACCGGCTTCATAATGCCGTCGAGCGACACGTGCAGTTTATCGATCAGCTGCGGGATCTCACTGTCCGGCAGGTTCAGAGAGAATTTGAACAGCGTATCGTCGATGGCGTGATAGTCGCTTACCCGCTGCAGACGGTGGTAGTGCTTTGACATCAGGTCGACGAAGGCATCCGGGGCGTTATCGCTGACGTAAGCGCTCTGCAGGCCGCAGGCGACGAAGTTCAGCTGCGGATCTTTGAGTAGTTCGCCAATCACCACCTGCGATTCGTGGCGGGTCAGTTCGCCGTGGAACAGCTGCTTACCATGCGCAAAGACCAGCGCGCCGTTTTCGGCGACGAACGAGATCTGCTCGCGGATCTCCGGGAAGAAGGAGATCAGCTGATAGTACTGGTTGCCGCTGGCGACAACGAATTCAATGCCGCGCTGCTGCAGCTGGGCGAATTGCGCCAGAAACCGTGCACGATCGTAGGTTTTGGCGTCATTGAGAAAAGTTCCGTCCATATCGGTGACGATAACTTTAACGGTCATAAGGGGGTGCTCCTGGCTTAACTTCGACCAGTAACATTCTAATTACAATGTGATGGGGAGCACAAATTTATTTCGAATGAAAGTTCATGCATTCAGAAAATGCCGGGAGGCGGCGTTGCCTTTCCCGGCCTGCAGGACAGGTAAGGCCCGCTAAGCGTCGCGCCAGCGGGCCTGAGGGGTTAGAGCGTATGCTCGGTACGGGCGATGATATCGTCCTGGGTATCCGGCGACAGGGCGGTAAAGAACGCCGAGTACCCGGCGACGCGCACCACCAAATCGCGGTACTGGTCGGGGTGTTTCTTCGCCTCCAGCAGCGTGTCGCGCGAGACAATGTTGTACTGGATATGCCAGCCTTTATGCACCTCGAAGAAGGTGCGCAGCAGCACCATCAGCTTCTGCTTATCGGACTCGTTCTCCAGGGTGGACGGATTCAGCTTCTGATTAAGCAGCACGCCGCCGAGGATCGCCCCGGTGGGCAGTTTACCCACCGAACTGATGACCGCCGTCGGTCCCAGATGGTCGGTTCCGGAGGCCGGGCTGGCCCCTTCCGCCAACGGGGTGTGCGCTTTACGGCCATCCGGCGTCGCCATGGTCTGCGCGCCGAACGGCACGTTGGCGGAGATAGACGACGTGCCGGCGTAATAGTTGCCGCCGATCGGGCCGCGGCCATAGCGCGGGTTGTGATACTGCTTCAGCTCGTCGATATAGGTCTGGTAGGCCCGCGCCAGCAACGTGTCCACGCTGTCATCATCGTTACCGTACTTCGGCGCGCCGTTGATCAACCGCTGGCGCAGCTGCTCGTGGGTCAGGCCGTCGAAATCTTCCGCCAGCGCCTTCGCCAGTTCCTGCTGGCCGATAACGCCCTGATCGAAGACCAGCTTTTTCACCGCCGCCAGGCTGTTGCCGAGGTTGGCGATGCCCACCTGCAGACCGGACACCCAGTCATATTTCGCGCCGCCTTGCTTGATACTCTTCGCCCGTTCGATGCAGTCGTCCACCAGCGCCGAACAGAGAATATCGTGGACGTTCTCTTCCAGCATGGTATCGACCACGTACTCAATCTCAATCGACTTACGGGTGTAGTAGCGGATCTGGCGGTCCCAGTCGGCCAGCACCTCGTCGAAGTTAGCGAAGTTGCCTTTCGACAGGGCGTGCTCCTGCGGCAGAAACACCTGGCCGCTGGTGGCATCGCGGCCGCCTTCCAGCGTCGCCAGCATCACCCGCGCGAAGTTGATAAAGCTCATGCCGGTGCAGCGATAGCCCCATTTGCCGCCGACCGCGGTTTCGATACAGCCGATGGCCGCATAATCGTAGGCGTCCTGCGGCTCAATACCCAGCTTGATAAATTCCGGGATCACGATTTCGTCGTTATTAAACGCTGGCATACCGAAGCCGCAGCGGATCACCTGGACGCAGGCGTCGAGGAAATCGTTGCTCATTCCGGCGTGGTAGCGCACGCTGAGGTTCGGCTGGGTGGAACGCAGACGACCGCAGGATTCCAGGATGGCATACGACAGCGGGTTGACCCCGTCCTGCGGCTGGCCATCCACCAGGTTCTGGCCGCCGATGGTGACGTTCTGGTACAGCGGGCTGCCGGCCGAGGCCTTGGAGTGCGAGCCGGAGCGGATCTTGTTAACCTCCAGCAGCTTCAGCCAGCAGCTGTGCAGCAGCTCAATGGCCTGTTCGCGATCCAACGATTGCTGCAGCTCAACGTCGCGGCGGTAGTACGGATAGAGGTACTGGTCCATGCGGCCAAACGAGACCGAGTGGCCATTGGATTCAATCTGCAGGATCAGCTGAATGAAGTAGCACAGCTGCAGCGCCTGCCAGAAGGTCTTCGGCGGCTCATGGGCGATGATGTCGCAGTTTTCGGCAATCGTCAGCAGCTCCTCGCGGCGTGCGTCACGGGATTCTGCCGTCGCCATCTCGCGCGCCAGCGCGGCGAAGCGTTTGCTGTGGTCGCTGACCGCCGCCAGCACAATATCAATCGCTTTCAGGAACTGTTCGCCGTGCAGGTCTTCCAGCACCGTCAGATTGATGCGCGACCGGCGTTCGGCGACTTTCGCGCGCAGGCCGTCCAGGCCTTTCTCCAGCAGCAGCGGGTAGTTGACCGCCAGGTGGGCGTCGCCGGAGGTCATGTTGCCCTCTGCCTTAATAATGCCGGTGGCGAGCAGCGCTTTCTGCTCATCGGTAAACATGCCGTAGCAGCGGTCCTGTACGGTCTGGCCGCGCCACCACGGGCACACTTCATGCAGCACGCGCTTGTTCTCTTCGCTGACCGCGAAGCCGGCGCCGGGGCGGTCGGCGAGATCGTCGATCTCTTTTTCGATCCAGCTGACGGTGTATTCCGGGAAGATCGGCGCGGCGCGCACTTCGCTGGCCTGGTTGCCGACGATCAGCTCATCGTGCTTGATCCAGATGGTGCGCTCGGCAAGGTGATGCGCCAGCGCCAGGGCACGACGCACCGGGATTGGCTTATCAAGATGCTGCTGATACATCTCGGTGTAGTGGCGGGCGCGTTCGGTACAGACCGGTGGCTTGACAATATGCACCAGCGCCATTTTATGGGCCTGGATGCGGGCGCTGAGGGTGTTGAGTTTCAGAGTCGTCATAAGGTTATCCTCGTAAGATCGCCGTTAGCCCCTTGCTCCGCGCATAATCCTGCGCAAAGGCGAGCAGCTCGGGAGCATCCAGCGGTTTATCCGGTGCGGTGTAGGGCTGACTGAGTAACTGGTATTTATTCATTCCCAGCGTGTGGTAGGGCAGGAAATGGATTTCGCTGACCCGCAGGCGGTCGGCGGCAAAATCAGTGATGGCGGTGATGTCGGCTTCGCTGGCGTTGAATCCCTGGATCAGCGGCACGCGAATAATCATGTTTTTCCCCGCCTGCGCCAGACGCTGCAGGTTGTCCAGCACCCGGCGGGCGCTGCCGTCGGTCCACTGCCGGAAGACGGCCTCGTCGACATGCTTCAGGTCGGCGAGAAACAGGTCGACGAAGGGTAAAGCCGGTTCAATGTATTTCCAGGGGACGTGCAGGCAGGTTTCCACAGCGGTATGGATCCCTGCCTGATGGCTGGCCTCGAACAGCGCCCGCGCCAGGCCCGGATTCATAAAGGGTTCGCCGCCGGAAAGGGTGATGCCGCCGCCGCTGCGATCGTAAAAGGGTTTATCGCGCAGCACCGTCGCCATGATCTCCTCGACGCTCTTCTCTTCGCCGCACACCGTGAGCGCGGTGGTGGGGCAGCAGTCGCGCAGCGCGGCGATATGGCTGTCGTTAACGTGTTGCCGGTGAATGATCAGGCCATCGAGGGTGCGGGTGATAACCGCCGGCGCCGCCTGCTGGCACAGCTCGCAGCCGGCAAGGCACAGGCGCGGGTCATACAGCAGGTCTTCGCTGCGGGCGCGGCTCTCCGGATTCTGGCACCAGCGGCAGCCCAGCGAGCAGCCTTTCAGGAAGACGACGGTGCGGATCCCTGGGCCGTCATGGGTGGAATAGCGCTGGATATTGAAGATCATGGTTTACCCTCTTTTTTTGCGTATGAATATAAAAACACTTTCGAATGAAAGTTATGTTGACGCAAATCAACAAGCGGGATGGGGATAAGTCAGAGGGGAGAAAATAACGAGAGCGGTCACAAAACCACCGGCGACTCTCGTCGCCGGTAGGGGGATTAGTGCGAGCCGCATACCTCGCACTGCGGGTGGCGCATCAGCTTCATTTCACGAAACTGGCAGGTCATGGCGTCGTACATCACGATTTTTCCGCTGGCGGGCGTGCCGTAGCCGGTCAGCAGCTTAATGGCTTCCATCGCCTGCAGGGAACCGATAGTGCCCACCAGCGGGGCCATCACGCCGGCTTCGACGCAGGTGAGGGCATTTTCGCCAAACAGGCGGCTCAGGCAGCGGTAGCAGGGTTCGCCCTGCTGATAGGTGAAGACGCTGATCTGCCCCTCCATGCGGATCGCCGCCCCGGAAATCAGCGGGGTTTGGTGGCGGAAGCAGCCGGCGTTGAGCTGGTTACGGATGGCGACGTTGTCGGTGCAGTCGAGCACCAGATCGTGCCCGGCAATCTGCGCCGCCAGCGCCGGTTCGTCCAGTAAGGCATTGAGCGGCACCAGATGAACGTGCGGATTAATGCGCGCCAGCGCCTCGCGGGCGGAATCCACCTTAGGCTGGCCGAGGGTGGCATCGCTGTGCAGCGTCTGGCGCTGCAGATTGGAGAGCGAGACGGTGTCGAAATCGAGCAGGGTGAGCTGCCCCACCCCGGCGGCGGCCAGATACTGCGCGGCGGCGCAGCCAAGCCCGCCGAGGCCGACCACCAGCACCCGAGCGGCCTTTAGCCGCTCCTGGCCGTCAAAATCAAAACCGCGCAAAACAATCTGCCGGTTATAGCGCAGCATCTCTTCATCGCTCAGCTCCACGGCCATTACAGCCCCCCAAACAGATGGCTGAACGGTTCGACCTCGACCCATTCGCCCGCTTCAACGTGGCCGCGCTCGCGCTCCAGCACGATAAAGCAGTTGCCGAGGCTGAAAGAGCTGAAAATGTGCGAGCCCTGATGGCCGGTGGTGGTCACCACCAGCTCGCCGTCCGGGTTGCGCTGCAGAATACCGCGTTGAAAATCGAGGCGGCCCGGCGACTTTTTCAGTCGTGTGGCGGCGCGTACCCGCAGGCGAGTTGCCTGAAGCGGGCCGTACTTGCCCGAGAGCTTCGCCAGCAGCGGCTGCACCAGCTGACAGAAGGTGACGGTGGCGGAAACCGGGTTGCCCGGCAGGCCGCAGAACCAGCTGCTGCTGAGCTTGCCGAAGGCGAAGGGTTTGCCCGGCTTGATCGCCAGCTTCCAGAAGCCGATCTCCCCCAGCTCTTCAAGAATGGTTTTGGTGTAGTCGGCTTCGCCCACCGAGACGCCCCCGGAGCTGATGACCACGTCGGCCTGCTGGTCGGCGGCGATAAAGGCCTCACGCAGTTGCGCCGGATCGTCAGGAATAATGCCGAGGTTAATGACCTCGCAGCCCAGCTGTTCGAGCATCAGATGCACCGCCAGGCGGTTGGTATCGTAAATCTGGCCGTCGCCGAGCGGTTGACCCGGCAGCTGCAGCTCATCGCCGGTCGAGAAGACCGCGACGCGAACCTTGCGCACCACCTCGACGTCGGCAATGCCCAGCGAGGCCAGCACCGGCAGCTCGGCTACCGTCAGCGGCGTTCCCGCCGGGAAGACCACCGCGCCATGGGCGATATCTTCTCCGCGGCGGCGAATATGCTGCCCGGCTTTCACCGGCGCGGTAAAGCGCACGCCGGCGTCGGTCTGTTCAGTCTCTTCCTGCATGACTACCGCGTCGCAGCCTGCAGGCACCGGCGCGCCGGTCATAATGCGGATACAGGTGCCGGTGGGCCAGGCGTCGTGAAACGGCTGGCCGGCGAAGGCCTTCCCGGCGACCGGCAGGGCCGCGCCGTCGCGAAGGTCGCTCAACCGGACGGCATAGCCATCCATCGCCGCGTTATCAAAGCCGGGGACATCCAGCGGGGAGATAATGTCATGGGCGGTAACGCGCGCGAAGGCCTGCAACAGCGGTACAGTTTCCGTGGCGCTCAGCGGCGTAATACGATCGAGCATCTGGGTGAGGGCTGTGTCGAGCGGCATCAGTCCGGCGGTAAAATCCATGGGTCACTCCTGCGGGCAAAACGGCGAAAACGCCTATTATGGCAGAAAAGCGGCGCGGGCTGTATGCCACCTGGGTACGAGGCTTTACATCGCCCGCCGCTCTTTCTATATTCAAAAATTGTATAAGACATTCAGCAATATAATGATATCAATACCCTTATTCCTGACGTGACCGGCGCCGCGACGCGCTACGACAGGGCGGGGGCTATCCACTTCATCGTTAAGGACTGGCGAAATGGGCAAGGCGGTTATAGCAATTCACGGCGGCGCAGGGGCGATTTCTCGCGCGCAGATGACGCCGGAGCGGGAGCGGGAGTACGTGGCGGCGCTGTCGGCTATGGTCGAAAGCGGACAGAAAATGTTGGCTGCGGGCGCCAGTGCGCTGGATGCCGTGACCGAGGCCGTCCGTCTGCTGGAGGAGTGTCCGCTGTTTAACGCCGGGATCGGCTCGGTATTTACCCACGATCAAACCCACGAACTGGACGCCTGCGTGATGGACGGCTACAGCCTGCAGGCGGGGGCGGTGGCCGGGGTCAAACATTTACGTAATCCGGTGCTAGCGGCGCGTCTGGTGCTGGAGAAGAGCCCGCACGTGCTGCTGATCGGTGAGGGGGCGGAAAATTTCGCCTTCTCCCACGGAATGGCGCGCGTCGATAACGATCTCTTTTCCACCCCCGAGCGCCTGCTGCAGCTGCAGGAGGCGAAAGCGGGTGGGGAGATCATCCTTGACCACCATGCCGCTCCGCTCGACGAACGCCAGAAAATGGGCACCGTCGGGGCGGTGGCGCTCGATCTGGCCGGCAATCTGGCGGCGGCGACCTCCACCGGCGGCATGACCAACAAACTGCCCGGACGCGTTGGCGACAGCCCGCTGCCGGGCGCGGGGTGCTACGCCAACAACGCCAGCGTGGCGGTCTCCTGCACCGGCACCGGCGAAGTCTTTATGCGTACTCTGGCGGCCTACGATATCGCCGCCCTGATGGAGTACGGTCAGCTCAGTCTCTATTCTGCCTGCGAGCGGGTGGTGATGGAGAAGCTGCCGGCCCTCGGCGGCAGCGGCGGACTGATTGCCGTCGATCGCGAAGGCAACGTCGTTTTACCGTTTAACAGCGAAGGCATGTACCGCGCCTGGTGCTATGCCGGCGATACGCCGACCATTGGCATTTATCGCGAATAGAACAAGGGAGAGGGAGAGTGCCGCAAACTCACGAAACGGATACCTGCGAAGTACTGGTGGTGCGCAACCTGAACGTGGCGTTTCGCCAGCAGGATGCGCCAGAGGTGCAGGCCGTGCGTCAGCTTTCCTTCAGCCTGCGCCGCGGCGAGACGCTGGCGATTGTCGGGGAGTCTGGTTCGGGAAAATCGGTCACCGCTCTGGCGCTGATGCGTCTGCTTGACGCCGCCAGCAGCGAGGTGAGCAGCGAGGGGCTGTGGCTGCGACGGCGCAACCGGCAGGTGATCGCGCTCAATGAGCAATCGGAGGCCGAAATGCGCCGGGTACGCGGCGCGGACCTGGCGATGATTTTTCAGGAGCCGATGACTTCGCTGAACCCGGTGTTCACCATCGGCGAGCAGATCGCCGAATCCCTGCGTCTGCACCAGGGGCTGGGGCGCGAAGAGGCGCTGCGCGCGGCAAAAAAGATGCTCGACCAGGTGCGTATTCCCCAGGCGGAAGAGATGCTCTCACGCTATCCGCACCAGCTCTCCGGCGGCATGCGCCAGCGGGTGATGATCGCCATGGCGCTCTCCTGTCGGCCGGCGGTGCTGATTGCCGACGAGCCGACCACGGCGCTGGATGTCACCATCCAGGCGCAAATTTTGCAACTTATCGCTGTCCTGCAAAAGGAGATGGCGATGGGGGTAATCTTTATCACCCATGACATGGGGGTGGTGGCCGATATCGCCGATCGGGTGCTGGTCATGTATCGCGGCGAGGCGGTGGAGACCGGCAGCGTCGAGGAGATTTTCCGTTCACCGCAGCACCCTTATACGCAGTCCCTGCTGGCGGCGGTCCCCCGGCTGGGTGAGATGCGCGGTCGGGATCTGCCGCGCCGCTTTCCGCTGCCGGGGCAGCCGCTGGCGGAGACAGAAACGCCAGACACGGTGGTGGCGGGGGAGCCGATTCTGCAGGTGCGCGATCTGGTGGCCCGTTTCCCGGTGCGCGGCGGGCTGCTCAATCGCGTGACGCGCGAAGTGCATGCGGTGGAGAAGGTGAGTTTTGATCTCTGGCCGGGAGAGACCCTCTCTCTGGTGGGGGAGTCCGGCTGCGGCAAGTCGACCACCGGCCGGGCGCTGCTGAGGCTGGTTGAGACCCAGGGTGGCACCATTACCTTCGATGGTCAGCGGATCGATACCCTCTCCGGCAGCAAGCTGCAGTCCCTGCGGCGCAATATTCAGTTTATTTTTCAGGATCCTTACGCCTCGCTCGATCCGCGCCAGACGGTCGGCGATTCGATTATGGAGCCGCTGCGGGTGCATGGCCTGCTGGACAGGGAGGCGGCTCGCGAGCGGGTCGCCTGGCTGCTGAAGCGCGTGGGGCTGCAGCCGGAGCATGCCTGGCGCTACCCCCACGCCTTTTCCGGCGGCCAGCGGCAGCGGATCTGCATTGCCCGCGCGCTGGCGCTGAATCCGAAGGTGGTGATTGCCGATGAGTCGGTGTCGGCCCTGGATGTCTCCATTCGTGCGCAGATTATCAATCTGATGCTCGACCTGCAGCGCGAGATGGGCATCGCGTTTCTGTTTATTTCCCATGATATGGCGGTGGTGGAGCGCATCAGCCACCGCGTGGCGGTGATGTATCGCGGCCGGATTGTCGAAATCGGCCCGCGCCGCGCAGTGTTTGAAAACCCGCAGCACCCCTATACCCGTAAGCTCATGGCTGCCGTACCGGTGGCCGACCCGGCCTACCGTCATCCGCAGCGGGTCCTGCTGTCTGATGACGTCCCGGGCAATATCTATAAGCGGGGCGAGGAGATCGCCAGCCCGCCATTGCAGCAGGTTGGGCCGGGCCACTTCGTCGCCCACGACGCCGCCGACGTGCTGGGCAGAACATAACAACACATAACGCACCTTTTCAGGAGAACACGATGACACAACCTGTTTCACGCAAATGGTGGCTGGCGCTGAGTATCGCGGCGGCCCTGGCGAGCGCCCCCGCTTTTGCTGCCAAAGATGTGGTGGTGGCGGTCGGGTCTAACTTCACGACGCTCGACCCCTATGATGCTAACGATACTCTGTCGCAGGCGGTGGCGAAGTCCTTTTATCAAGGCCTGTTCGGCCTTGATAAAGAGATGAAGCTGCAAAATGTTCTTGCCGAGAGCTACACCGTGTCGCCGGATGGCCTGGTGTACACCATCAAGCTGCACAGCGGGGTGAAATTCCAGGATGGCACCGACTTTAACGCCGAGGCGGTCAAGGCTAACCTCGACCGCGCCAGCAACCCGGAAAACCATCTCAAGCGCTATAACCTGTATAAAAATATCGCCAGCACCGAGGCGGTTGATCCGACCACGGTGAAAATCACCCTTAAACAGCCGTTCTCGGCGTTTATTAATATTCTCGCCCATCCGGCGACGGCGATGATTTCGCCGACGGCGCTGAAAAAATATGGCAAGGATATCGGCTTCCACCCGGTGGGCACCGGGCCGTATAAGCTCGATACCTGGAACCAGACCGACTTCGTGAAGGTCAGCAAGTTCGATGGCTACTGGCAGCCGGGGCTGCCGAAGCTGGATTCCATTACCTGGCGACCGGTGGTCGATAACAATACCCGGGCGGCGATGCTGCAGACCGGCGAGGCGCAGTTTGCCTTCCCGATCCCCTACGAGCAGGCGCCGCTGCTGGCGAAAAACAGCAAACTAGAGCTGGTGGCCAGTCCGTCGATCATGCAGCGTTACATCAGCATGAACGTGACGCAGAAACCGTTCGATAATCCGAAGGTGCGCGAAGCGATCAACTACGCCATCAACCGCCAGGCGCTGGTCAAGGTGGCGTTTGCCGGCTATGCCACCCCGGCGACCGGCGTGGTGCCGCCATCGATTGCCTACGCTCAGAGCTACCCCGCGTGGCCTTACGATCCGGCGAAAGCGCGCCAGCTGCTAAAAGAGGCCGGCTACCCCAACGGGTTTAGCACTACGCTGTGGTCGTCACATAACCACAGCACCGCGCAGAAAGTGCTGCAGTTTACCCAGCAGCAGTTGGCGCAGGTGGGCATAAAGGCGCAGGTGACGGCGATGGACGCCGGTCAGCGGGCGGCGGAAGTGGAAGGTAAAGGGCAGAAAGAGAGCGGGGTACGGATGTTCTATACCGGCTGGTCCGCCTCCACTGGCGAAGCCGACTGGGCGCTGTCGCCGCTGTTTGCTTCCCAAAACTGGCCGCCGACCCTGTTTAACACCGCTTTTTACAGCAATCCGCAGGTGGATAGCGCGCTGAGCGAGGCGCTGGAAACCACCGATCCGCAAGAGAAAACCAAACTCTATAAAGCGGCGCAGGATATTATCTGGAAAGAGTCGCCGTGGGTGCCGCTGGTGGTGGAGAAACTGGTCTCCGCCCACAGCAAGAACCTCACCGGCTTCTATATCCAGCCGGACACCGGCTTCAGCTTCGAACAGGCAGATTTAACACCGTGAAGGTCGAGATGATGCCCTCCGGCGCTAGTGGGCGGAGGGCGGTTTTTCCGCGGGGCGGGTTGTGGAGGTACGATGCTCAACTATGTGATTAAGCGCCTGCTGGGGCTGATCCCCACCCTGCTAATCGTCGCGGTGCTGGTGTTTCTCTTCGTCCATATGCTGCCCGGCGACCCGGCGCGGCTGATTGCCGGACCAGAGGCCGACGCCCAGGTGGTGGCGATGGTGCGCCAGCAGCTGGGACTTGACCAGCCGCTGCACGTCCAGTTCTGGCACTACATCACCAACGTGCTGCGCGGCGATTTTGGCATGTCCATGGCCTCGCGGCGTCCCGTTGCCAGTGAGATAGGCAGCCGCTTTATGCCCACCCTGTGGCTGACGCTGGCCAGCATGAGCTGGGCGGTGCTGTTTGGCATGGCGGCGGGGATCGCGGCGGCGGTGTGGCGCAATCGCTGGCCTGACCGTCTGGGAATGGCGCTGGCGGTGAGCGGTATTTCGTTTCCGGCCTTTGCCCTCGGCATGCTGCTGATGCAGGTGTTTTCGGTTGAGCTGGGCTGGCTGCCGACGGTGGGCGCCGACAGCTGGCGGCACTATATTTTGCCGTCGCTGACCCTCGGCGCGGCGGTGGCGGCGGTGATGGCGCGCTTTACCCGCGCGTCGTTCGTCGATGTGCTGCATGAAGACTATATGCGTACCGCCCGGGCGAAAGGGGTGAGCGAAACGCGGGTGGTGCTCAAGCATGGTCTGCGCAATGCGATGATCCCGGTGGTCACCATGATGGGGCTACAGTTCGGTTTCCTGCTCGGCGGCTCGATCGTCGTGGAGAAGGTCTTCAACTGGCCCGGGCTGGGGCGACTGCTGGTCGATTCGGTAGAAATGCGCGATTACCCGGTGATTCAGGCGGAAGTGCTGCTCTTTTCGCTGGAGTTTATTCTTATCAATTTAGTGGTGGATGTGCTGTACGCGGCCATAAACCCGGCTATCAGGTATAAGTAAGGTGCGATTGCTTAACTGGAGAAGGCAGGCGGCGCTGAACGCCATGCCGGGCATCAGGCCCGGCGAAATCCATACCCCCTGGCATGAGTTCTGGCGGCGCTTTCGGCGTCAGCCGGTGGCCATGGGCGCCGGTATTTTCGTGCTGTTGCTGATTGCGGTGGCCATCGTCGCCCCATGGATAGCGCCGTACGATGCGGAAAATTATTTCGACTACGACCGGCTTAACGAGGGGCCTTCGCTGGTGCACTGGTTCGGTGTCGACTCTTTGGGGCGCGATATTTTCAGCCGGGTGCTGGTGGGGGCGCAGATCTCGCTGGCCGCCGGGGTGCTGGCGGTGCTGATTGGCGCGGCCATCGGCACGGTGCTTGGGCTGCTGGCCGGCTACTATGAGGGCTGGTGGGACCGGCTGATTATGCGTCTGTGCGACGTGCTGTTCGCCTTTCCGGGGATCCTGCTGGCGATCGCGGTGGTCGCCGTCATGGGCAGCGGGATGGCCAACGTGATTATCGCCGTGGCGATCTTCTCGATCCCGGCTTTCGCCCGGCTGGTGCGGGGCAACACCCTGGTATTAAAGCAGCAGACCTTTATTGAATCGGCGCGCAGCATTGGCGCCAGCGATGCCACCATCCTCTTCCACCACATCCTGCCGGGGACGGTGTCGTCGATCGTGGTTTATTTCACCATGCGCATTGGGGTATCGATTATTTCGGCGGCCAGTCTGTCGTTTCTCGGTCTCGGCGCGCAGCCGCCCACGCCGGAGTGGGGCGCGATGCTCAACGAGGCGCGGGCGGATATGGTGATGTCCCCGCACGTGGCGCTGTTTCCGGCGGTGGCGATTTTCGTGACCGTGCTGGCGTTTAATCTGCTGGGGGATGGCCTGCGCGATGCGCTGGATCCGAAGTTAAAGGGGTAGGGGACGTCGGGTGACGGTCTGGCGCACGACGGGGGGATAAGCTGCATCGGTTGCCACTTTCTCTGCCCGGGAAAAGCGTTTATCACGTGTGGCGTCAGCGCACATTGCGCTCCCGGTTAATTTTCTGCGTTATGTCTGGCTTGGCGCAGGGAGCGCACAGGGGGCGGCCAGTCGCCGCCGCCCCCTGTACCCCCGGGCTCCGGCCAGCAACATCGCCACTTCGTGGTGCCTTCGACTTATCCCTGCAGGCTGCGGGTCGGGCCGAGGCAGCGTCCGTGCAAAACATGGCCCTCAGCCCGCATCCATGCGGGCTGCCCCGGCCTTCCGGGAACGTCTCAGCGATGTTGAGGCCGCCAGCACCGGCAGTTTCAGCGGCCCCATGTCCGGCGGCGATTCACATATTGGGACTGGACCCCGTAGGCCGGGTAAGCGTAGCGCCACCCGGCAAAATAACGGCGCAACAGGGTTGCCTGGAAGGTCATCAACGCTTGCCCGGCGGCGCTGCGCTTGCGGGGGCCTGGGGGGGGAGCCTACGGGAGGACCCCGTAGGCCGGGGAATGCGCTAAGCCGCTATCCGGGAAGCTGGACTAGACCCGGGTTCCCCACAGGTCGTATTCGTCGGCGTGCTCGACTTTCACCCGCACCACGTCGCCCGGCTTAACGCGGGTTTCGCCGTTCAGGTAGACCGCGCCGTCGATTTCCGGGGCGTCGGCCATGCTGCGGCCAATGGCGCCTTCTTCATCAACTTCATCCACCAGCACCAGGATTTCGCGACCCACTTTTTCCTGCAGACGCTCGGCAGAGATCTGCTGCTGCAGCTGCATAAAGCGGTTCCAGCGCTCCTCTTTCACCTCTTCCGGCACCTGATCCGCCAGCTCATTGGCGGTGGCGCCTTCAACCGGGCTGTACTTGAAGCAGCCGACGCGGTCGAGACGCGCCTCTTTCAGGAAGTCGAGCAGCATCTGGAAATCTTCTTCCGTTTCCCCCGGGAAGCCCACGATAAAGGTGGAGCGCAGGGTCAGATCCGGGCAGATTTCACGCCACTGCTTGATGCGCGCCAGCTGACGGTCAGCGGAACCTGGACGCTTCATCAGCTTCAGGATGCGCGGGCTGGCGTGCTGCAGCGGAATATCGAGGTACGGCAGAATTTTGCCTTCTGCCATCAGCGGGATCACATCGTCAACGTGCGGGTACGGGTAGACATAGTGCAGGCGCACCCAGATGCCGAGCTTCGCCAGCTCTTCGCACAGGCTGACCATGCTGGTCTTCACCGGCATACCGTTGTGGAAACCGGTGCGGTGCTTGACGTCGACGCCGTAGGCGGAGGTGTCCTGCGAAATCACCAGCAGCTCTTTCACGCCAGCGTCAGCGAGGCGTTTGGCTTCCGCCAGCACTTCGCCAATCGGACGGCTCACCAGGTCGCCGCGCATGGACGGAATAATGCAGAAGGTGCAGCGATGGTTGCAGCCTTCAGAAATTTTTAAGTAGGCGTAGTGGCGCGGCGTCAGCTTAACGCCCTGTTCCGGCACCAGGCTCAGGAACGGGTTGTGCTTCGGCTTTGGCGTATAGTGGTGGACGTGCTCCAGCACCTGCTCATAGCTGTGCGGACCGGTGATCTCCAGCACCTTCGGGTGCACTTCACGGATCTGATCCTCTTTTGCGCCGAGACAGCCGGTGACGATCACCTTGCCGTTCTCTTTCAACGCTTCGCCGATCGCTTCCAGCGATTCCTGCACAGCGCTGTCGATAAAGCCGCAGGTATTAACGATCACCATATCGGCGTTGTCGTAGGTAGGAACGACGTCATAACCTTCGGTGCGCAGTTCGGTCAGGATACGCTCTGAGTCCACGAGGTTTTTCGGGCAGCCCAGGGAGACGAAGCCGATTTTCGGCTGGTGCGTGACATTGCTCATAGCTTAAAAAGTGTTCAATTATTGGAATGGTCAGGGCAGGAATTCTACAGATCTTTGCGAAAAAGAGTATAGCTCCGTCACGGTTAATGGTGAAAAAGCGCACCCAGCCCTGCCTTTCATGCCCCTGCCGCTAAAGCGGATCCCGCACGCCCCGGAGCAGAGGGGCGGGAAACGCTTCCGGCAAGCCGTGCGCGCAGGCGGCGATTCACGCCCGGCGTTGCTGCCGGGCAGAGACTTATTGCGCCGGGGTGACGGCTCCGGAGGGGGCGGCGCCGGGCTTTTTCGGCTCGCGCTTATCCTGCAGCGTGAAGACAGAGATCAAAGTAAATAGTCCGGCGATGCCGCCGAGGATCAGATAGGTGTCGGCGAAGCCAATGGTATCGTACAGATAGCCAGCCAGCGGGGAGTAAATGGCGGTGGCGATCGAGGCGACAAACAGCACCAGTAAATAGACTGTCGAAGAGAGCTTGTGGTCGAAGTTGGCGGCGATGAATTTAAAGACCGACACCAGAATTAACGGTTTCTCCAGGGCATGCATCATTTTTACTGCGCCAATCCACACCGGGCCAAGAGGCACCGCCGAACCAACAATACGTACCGACATGATCAGCCCGGCAATGATCAGCGCCCACTTGGCGCCGGTCCGGTTAACAAACCACGGCATCAGGCATAAGAACAGCGTTTCGCCGCAAACCTGAATGGAGGCGAGGATCCCATACCAGCGGTTGCCTTCCTCCGGCGTCGGGAACTGTTGCGAGAAGTACTGGGCAAACTGCTGATCGTAGGTGTCATAAATTTGCGTGACGAACAGGGTAAAGAGCAGCAGCATCCAGAACTGACCGTTCTTCGCCAGCTCGAGGGCATGGGAGACCTTCAGCGATTCGCTTCGCGCCACATCAGCGTCGGTTAATTCAATTTTGGTCAGCATAAAGCAGATGGCGGCGATGACGATGGCGAGGCTGGCGAGCCAGAAGGCCAGATTGGGATTGCTGTCGATATATTTACCCACAATCCAGGCCGCCGCTGCCCAGCCTAACGAGCCCCACATCCGCACCCGACCGTATTCGAACTGGTAGCGACGGGAAATCTTATCGATGTAAGAGTCGATCACCCCGCAGCCGGAGTTAAAGATGATCCCCAGATAGATCCCCCCCAGCAGCGCGCCGAACCAGAAATTGTGCACCAGCAGCGGCGCGTAAACATAGATAAAGAAGGGGCCCACCGGCAGGAGCAGGGCGACCAGCAGCCAGATAAGCCGTTTTTTCAGGCCGAACTTGTCGGAGATAAAGCCGAAGAAAGGTTGCATCAGCAGGGCGATAAAGGCGTTGACCGAGTAGAGCAGGCCGGTTTTCGTGGCGCTGATGCCAAGATGCTGGGTGGTCCAAATGACAAAGAAAGCCATGGTCGACGACCAGGCGAACAGGTAGAGGAAATCGAAAAGACTCAACAGAAGGTAGTTTCTTTTACCGGGCGTCATGGTTCAGTTCCTTGCAAACGGGCAGAGAGATTATCAGCGAACCGCGGCCGCGGTCGCTGTTTTTATTAAATGTTATACGTATTACATAGATGATTTGTTATGGCACTCTGGCTGGCGATCTTGCAATAGCGTCTGCGATATAATGTGATCATTGCAGCACTATTTTGGCCACTTAATGGCGATGATGGCGATTTTGTTTCTTTGCGAAATTAAATGTGATCGTATTACATTTACTTTGTTATAGACCTGACAAAGCGGCAGAGTTGTCAAATTGTAAAGGGTGTTAAAGTCTTGGGAATAATTGACCTGGCGCATCATTTCGTACAAAAAATAACCGTATTATGGATAGGGTAAAGGACGACAGAGGAGGAACCGTGATGACCGTTGACAGACTATACCGCCACCTTTTGCAGAAGCTCATTAACGCCAATATCGATATTGACGCCTATCTGCAGCTGCGGAAGGCCAAAGGCTACATGTCAGTCAGCGAAAATGACCATCTGCGTGAAAACTTGTTTGAGCTTTGCCGTGAAATGCGTGCCCAGGCGCCGCGCCTGCAGCATGTCATTTCACCGGAGGAAAAGGATGCCCTTCGTTTGGCCGGCGAGTCCGTCGCCGCCGCTGCAGTATGCCTGATGAGCGGGCATCATGATTGTCCGCTGTACATCGCTGTTAACGTAGAGAAGCTAGAACGCTGTCTGACAGGATTGACTTCAAATATTCATAAATTGAATAAATTGTCGCCAATTCCTCATGCCTGATCGGCTGAAACCCAGGGGAAGTGGATGCTTCCCCTGTTAAAGGTTATGTAAAAATCCCCGCGCAAATTTCCCCGCTGGCTACCCTTTAGCGCAGAGCTGACGAAAGGAGAATGCCATGCGTCCGATCCCGCTGCTGTTGCTATTGAGCGCCCTGTCGCTGCCGGCCCTGAGCCAGGCCGCGGCGCGGGTGGAGGTATTGCAGAACCGGCTGGCCCATCCGTGGAGCCTGGCATTTCTCCCCGGCGACCAGGGCATGTTGATTACCCTGCGTGGCGGCGAGCTCAAGCGCTGGCAGCCGGGTAAAGGCCTGTCGGCGCCGATAGCCGGCGTGCCGCAGGTGTGGGCCAACGGCCAGGGGGGCTTACTGGACGTGGCGCTGGCCCCGGATTTCGCGCAGTCGCGGCGGGTGTGGCTAAGCTATGCGGAAAGCGACGCCAGCGGCAAAGCGGGCACCGCGGTGGGCTACGGGCAGTTGAGCCAGGATGCCACTCAACTGACGAATTTCACCGTGGTGTTTCGCCAGCAGCCGAAACTCTCCGTCGGCAATCATTTTGGCGGCCGGCTGGTGTTTGACGGCAAAGGGCATCTCTTTATTGGCCTCGGGGAGAACAATCAGCGTCCCACCGCTCAGGATCTCGACAAGCTGCAGGGAAAAGTGGTCCGCCTGACGGAGAACGGGGGTGTGCCGCCGGATAATCCCTTTGTTGGCCGGGCCGACGTGAGGCCGGAGATCTGGGCCTACGGCATCCGCAACCCACAGGGGATGGCGATAAATCCGTGGAGCGGGGCGCTGTGGCTGAACGAGCACGGCCCGCGCGGCGGGGATGAAATTAATATCCCGCAGGCGGGAAAAAACTACGGCTGGCCGCTGGCGACGCACGGCATTAACTACAGCGGCCTGCCCATTCCGGAGGCCAGGGGCAAAACGGTTCCGGGAACCGAGCCTCCCCTGTATGTCTGGCCGGTCTCGCCCGGGGTAAGCGGGATGGCCTTCTACGCGGCGCAGACCTTTCCCCAGTGGCAACATAAGCTGTTTATCGGCGCGCTGAAGGAGACGTCGCTGATTGTTCTGGCGGTGGACGGCAACCAGGTCCGCGAGGAGGGGCGCCTGCTGGAGGCGCGCGGGAAACGCATCCGCGACGTTCGCGTGGGACCCGACGGCTATCTGTATGTGTTAACCGACGAGTCTAACGGCGAGCTATTGCGGCTGAGTCCGGAGAAGTAGCGTCAGGTGACCGGGATCTGCACCACTTCGCGCCAGGCGGGACGCTGGCTAATCTGCTGATACCAGCGCTGCAGATGGGGCCGCGGTTGCCAGCTGTCGAGGATCGACAACAGGTTGTAGACGAAGGGGGCGACGGCAATATCGCCAAGGCCGAACTGCTCGCCAGAGAGCCACGGCATTTTGGCCAGTTCGTCATCCAGCATGGCGAACAGCGTTTCGCAGGCGCTGATCCCCGCGGCGATGGCCGCCGGGTCGCGTTGCTCCGGCGGCGTCCTCACCAGGCCCATTAACACCGGGCGATGAGCGGGAGAGAGGGTGCCGTTGGACCAGTCCATCCACTTTTCGCCTTGCGCGCGCTGCGCCGGCGCGGCCAGCCACAGACGGTCAACGCCATACTGGGCGGCAAGGTAGCGAATAATCGTATTTGATTCCCACAACACCACCCCGGTGGCATCGTCCTTTAACAGCGGCACCAGCCCGTTGGGGTTCATCGCCAGATATTCCGGGTCATGATTGAGACCAAACTCCAGCCCGGCGAGGATCTGCTCATACGGCAGATCCAGCTCCTCCAGCACCCAGCGCACTTTCTTCACGTTGGTCGAATTATTACGTCCCCACAGTGTAATCATTTTCGCTCCTGAGTTTGTTTCACTGCCGTTGCAGCGCGATCGGCGATCATGTTGGGATAAAGTTAATATTTAGGCAATCACGATCAAAAAAATTGTTCTGATTAAAGCACGGCGGCATGTTATTGCGTAAACTTTAAAAACTTTACCAACTCGCTGTTTCTTTAAGGTCATTTGTACGCTTTACTCACCGGTTGCTGCGGCGCGGTCAGAGTGGCGCGGCATATTTTGTTTGGAAAGGATACTTGGGTGGCTCTTATGATGCATGACGCTTTTTCCCTTCGCGGCCTCGCGGCAGGTTGCGCGCTGTTATTTCTTGTCGCACCTGCGGTGCAGGCTGCAGAACAACTCCCCGACGCCCCTTCGATTGACGCTCGCGCCTGGATCCTAATGGACTACGCCAGCGGGAAGGTGCTAAGCGAAGGCAATGCCGATGAAAAACTCGACCCGGCCAGTCTGACGAAGATCATGACCAGCTACGTGGTGGGGCAGGCGATAAAAGCGGGAAAAATTAAACTGACCGATATGGTGACCGTCGGGCGCGATGCCTGGGCGACCGGCAACCCGGCGCTGCGCGGCTCATCGGTGATGTTCCTCAAGCCCGGCATGCAGGTTTCCGTGGAAGATCTGAACAAAGGGGTCATCATTCAGTCCGGTAACGACGCCAGCATTGCCATTGCGGACTACGTGGCGGGCAGCCAGGACGCTTTCGTCAGCCTGATGAACGGCTACGCCAAAAAAATGGGGCTGACCAACACCACCTTTATGACCGTTCACGGCCTTGATGCGCCGGGGCAGTTCAGTACCGCTCGCGATATGGCGTTGTTGACCAAAGCGATGATCCACGATGTACCGGAAGAGTACGCGGTACATAAAGAGAAAGAGTTCACCTTTAATAAAATTCGTCAGCCAAACCGTAACCGTCTGCTGTGGAGCACCAACCTCAACGCCGATGGCGTGAAAACCGGGACCACCGCCGGGGCCGGCTATAACCTGGTTTCTTCGGCCACGCAGGGCGATATGCGTCTGATTGCCGTGGTGCTGGGGACCAAAACCGACCGCATTCGTTTTAACGAGTCAGAAAAACTGCTGACCTGGGGCTTCCGCTTCTATGAAACCGTGACGCCGATTAAACCGGATGCCACCTTCGTCACTCAGCGCGTGTGGTTTGGCGACAGCAGCGAAGCGAAACTGGGGGCTGGCGAAGCGGGCTCTATCACCCTGCCGAAGGGGCAGTTGAAAAACCTGAAAGCCAGCTACACCTTAAACCAGCCGCAGCTTACCGCGCCGCTGGAGAAGGGGCAGGTGGTCGGGACTATCGACTTTAAGCTGAATGATAAAACCATCGAGCAGCGCCCGCTGATCGTCATGGAGCCGGTGAAAGAGGGCGGTTTCTTCAGCCGGATGATCGACTTCGTACTGATGAAACTCCACGGCTGGTTCGGCAGCTGGTTCTCCTGATGTCATGACCGCGCCCGGCGGGGCGCGGTCCGTTCATGTTCAGTACAGCAGCGAAATCTGCTGCGCCTTCGCCAGCGCGACCAGCTCGTCATCCGGGCAGATATCGCTGGCGATCACATCAAACTTCGCTAACGCCCCCATGCGCGCCGGACGCACTTTGCCAAACTTGCTGTGGTCTACCACCAGCACGTGGTAGCGCGCGTGTCGCATCGCCCAGTGCTTGACCGGCAGTTCCTCCAGGTTATAGCAGGTTGCCCCTTGCTCGCAGTCAATGCCCGCCGCCGAGTAAAAGGCGATATCAGGGCTCAGATGGCTGAGGGTATCCTCAAGGCTCAGCGGCATAAAAATCGCGTTGCTGGCATGAAATTCCCCACCGCACAGGACCGCGCGGCACTGGGGCTTTTCCTGCAGGGCCAGAAAGGTGTTCAGGGAGTAGCAGACGCCGGTGAAGGGCATAGCGTCGTCAATGGCGTCGATGATCCACGGGGTGGTGGTCCCGCAGTCGAAGAAGGCCATCTGATGGGCCTCCAGCAGCGCGGCCGCATGGCGGGCGGCGCGGCGTTTTTCCTCGACCAGCCGGGTTTTTTGGTCGCTGAGCAGGTAATGGGTGGCGCTGCGCGGCTCCAGCACAATGTATCCGCCGAGCAGCACGACCGGACCGCTGTGGCCGTTGAGGTCGCGACGAATGGTCATTTCCGACACCCCGAGCAGGGAGGCCGCTTCTTTCAGATGCAGCTTATCGCTGCGCTTGAGTGCCTGAATGAGCTGACTGATGCGTTCGTCACGGCGAGTTTCCATATTCCCTCTGCGCTAAAATCGCCCTGCGGAGGCAGGGCGTTAGCGGGATTTTACCTGTCGCTTGCGGGTTAGTCACGCGGTCGCCGCCGCGACGGTCGGCGTTTAGCCGCGCACCCAGCCTTTGCGGATCGGCAGGGAGAAGCAGAGGCGATAGAGGCGCTGCAGCTGACGGTACAGCGCCGAGCCGACAGTATGCCAGATTAGCGCCGCGCCAAGGCAGCCGCACATCCCGGCCAGCAGGCCGCCGACCATGTCCAGCGGCCAGTGGACGCCGAGATAGACGCGGGACCACGCGATGGCGGCGGCAAGGGCCATCAGCAGGGCGCCGGACCAGACGCGGTGCCAGAACAGGAAGGCCAGGGCAAAGGTAAAGCTGACGGTGCCGTGGTCGCTGGGGAAGGAATCGTCCGCCGCGTGGTGCAGGAAGTTATAGCCCACGCCAGCGACAAACGGCCGATCGTGCGGATAGAGGTGGCCGATCGCCCATGAGACGGTCAGGCTGATGCTCAGCGCCAGCATCAGCTTAAACACCATCTGCCGCTGGGCAGGCCCCCACAGCCACAAGGTCACCACCAGCAGGGGCACGATCAGAATTAGATCTTTAGCGATGAAAATCGCCACCTCAATGGCCCACTGCGGCGAGGCCGGGGTCGCGTTGAGCAGGGCGAACAGCGCGTAGTTAATATTTTCCAGCATAGACTTCCAGGCTCGTTGGTCCGATAGCAAATAAGCCGCTTACCCTAAATAAAAGCGGTGCGGAGATAAAGCAGTATTGTCTTAAATATCAGGTTGTTAAGAAATGTCGCCTTCTGAGGTGCGGCGCTAACTCCCTGAAAAGCGTCAGTATATCCTTTGTCACATGGCTGAAACATAAACGGAATATATACGCAGAGTGAATTGCTAAGACGAGCCCTGACGCTGGCGCGCAACTCGCAATATTGTGCGGTGTCACCCACAATTCACTATCTCCGCGCCGGGAGTTTCATTACACTTTGCGCGATTTTTGATAGATAAGAGATTTCATGCAAAATTATTCGCTTTCAGGTCGCCGCCTCGGAAGGCAGGCGCTGCTGTTCCCGCTATGTCTGGTGCTGTACGAGTTTTCCACCTATATCGGCAACGATATGATCCAGCCGGGTATGCTGGCCGTGGTTCAGGAGTTTCAGGTGGGCAACGAGTGGGTACCCACCTCGATGACCGCTTATCTGGCCGGCGGCATGTTTCTACAGTGGCTGCTGGGGCCGCTGTCGGACCGTATTGGCCGCCGTCCGGTGATGTTGACCGGGGTGGTGTGGTTTATCGTCACCTGCCTGGCGACGCTGCTGGCGCAGACCATTGAACAGTTCACCCTGCTGCGCTTCCTGCAGGGGATCAGCCTGTGCTTTATCGGCGCGGTCGGCTACGCGGCGATCCAGGAGTCCTTTGAGGAGGCGGTGTGTATTAAAATCACCGCCCTGATGGCCAACGTGGCGCTGATTGCCCCGCTGCTGGGGCCGCTGGTGGGCGCCGCCTGGGTGCATATCCTGCCGTGGGAGATGATGTTCGTGCTGTTCGCCGTGCTGGCGGCTATCTCGTTTGTCGGCCTGCAGCGGGCGATGCCGGAAACCGCGACGCGACTGGGTGAAAAGCTGTCGGTCAAAGAGCTGGGCCGCGACTATCGGCTGGTGCTGAAGAACCTGCGCTTCGTCGCCGGCGCGCTGGCTACCGGCTTTGTCAGCCTGCCGCTGCTGGCGTGGATCGCCCAGTCGCCGGTGATTATTATCAGCGGCGAACAGGCGACAAGCTATGAGTATGGCATGCTGCAGGTGCCGATTTTCGGCGCGCTGATTGCCGGCAACCTGGTGCTGGCGCGCCTGACTTCGCGCCGTACCGTGCGCTCGCTGATTATCATGGGCGGCTGGCCTATCGTGTTTGGCCTGCTCCTCTCCGCGGCGGCGACGGTGGTCTCTTCCCACGCCTATCTGTGGATGACCGCCGGTCTGAGCTTCTACGCCTTCGGGATTGGCCTGGCGAACGCCGGCCTGGTGCGCTTAACCCTGTTCGCCAGCGAGATGAGCAAAGGCACGGTTTCGGCGGCGATGGGGATGCTGCAGATGCTGATCTTCACCGTCGGCATCGAGCTCAGCAAACATGCTTACGAGCTCGGCGGCAACGGGCTGTTCAGCCTGTTTAACCTGTTGGGCGGGGTACTGTGGCTGGGGCTGATGATCTACTTCCTGAAAGATAAAAGCGTCGGCAATTCGCAGCAGGGATAACCGGTTGAAAACCCGGATGCGCTCGCATCCGGGTCTTATCAGGCGAATGGCGCTTCGCGATCCAATACCTTATCGATAATCTGCAGAACACCCTCTTCGTTATTGTGCGGCGCGTGATAGCGGGCGACGGCTTTGACGTCTTCCCGGGCGTTGGCCATGGCGAAGCCAAATCCGGCGTGCTGCAGCATTTCGATATCGTTGCCGCTGTCGCCGAACGCCACCACCTCGTGATCTTCAATACCCCAGCGCTGTTGCAAAATACGCAGGCCGTTGGCTTTGTGCACCCCCGGGATAATTAAGTCGATGCTACCGTAGCCGGTGGCTACCGCTGTCACCATGTCCCCCAGCGCCGCGTGCAGCTTCGGCTGAATCTCCGGGATCAGGCGGTCCGGCACGTTGAGACCAAATTTGAGGATGGTGTCATCGAGATGGTTAAAATCATCCACCAGTTCAAGGCGGTGATAATACTTCGCCGCCACCGTCTTCAGCGCGTCGTTGTAGCGGTTGAGGGTGTAGGCGCTGCGCTTCCCGCAGGCGATGATTTCGATATTCGGCAGCGTCTGCAGATGGTCGACCACGGCGTTGAAATGGTGAACCGGCAGCTGGCAGTTGAAGACGTCTTCATTGTCGCTCACCACCCAGCCGCCGTTTTCCGCCACGAAGGCGATCTGGTGGGCGATCTCCGGGAAGAAGGAGATCAGCTGGTAGTACTGGTTGCCGCTGGCGACCACGAAGCGAATGTTTTGCTCGCGCATCCGCTGATACTGGGCGAGGAAGCGCGGCCGGTTGTAAGTTTTGGCATCGCTTAAAAAGGTGCCGTCCATATCCACCGCAATCAGTTTGATGCTCATTAGCTGTTCTCCATAACGGGTTCAGACTGTGGCTTAGCCACCGCGCGGGCGACCAGCGCCGCCACCATCACCAGGCCCAGCACCACCATCATGGCGCTGCGCAGGCCGAAATGCTCGCCGAGGAAGCCCAGCAGCGGCGGCCCGACGAGGAAAGCAAGATACCCGGTAATCGCCACCACGCTGACGCGCTTAGGGGCATCCGGACCGGTATCGCTGGCGGCGGAGATGGTCAACGGGAAGCCGAGCGAGGCGCCAATGCCCCACAGCAGCACCGAAATGCCCGCCACCCAGGGGTTGTCGACGAAGATAATCAGGCCAATGCCCAGAGCGCCCATCACCGCGCTGCCACGAACCACCGTCACCCGGCTGTAGCGATCGATAAACCAGCCGCCGGTAAAGCGGCCCAGCGTCATGCCGAGGGTGAAGCCGGCATAGATCAGCGAGCCGGAGGTGGGGCTAAAGCCGTGGCCGTCCACCATCAGCAGCGGCAGCCAGTCATTGGCTGAGCCTTCGGCGAAGGCCATCGCCAGGACGATAACCCCGATAAGCAGCAGCTGCGCATCGCGCCATACCGGCAGACCTTTCGCCTCGCCGTGGGCGGCTTCGGCGGCATTTTTACCGGTACCCTCCGGAATGGCACGGATAGCAATGGCGATGGGCAGGATGGCCACCAGCGCGGCCGCCAGGATATGCGGGGCGGCGGGAAGGCCGAACCCGGTCACCGCCATGCCCACCCCGGCGCCGAACAGGGTGCCAAAGCTGTAGAAGCCGTGCATCATCGGCAGCACCGTTTTATTCATCTCCCGCTCAACCGCCGCGCCTTCGACGTTAATGGCGACCTCTGCCGAGCCAAAGCTGGCGCCAAAGATGGCCAGACCGAAGGCGAACAGCGGGGCGGAGGCAAGCCACAGCGCCAGGCTGAGCACCAGCATGCCGAGTACGGCGAAGGACATGGTGGTGCGGATGACCTTGCGGGTGCCAAAGCGCTTCACCAGCCACGCCGAGCAGAGAATACCGCTCATCGACCCCACCGACAGGCCAAACAGCACGACGCCCATCTCTGCGGTAGAAAGCGCCAGCAGATCGCGGATCGCCGGCGTGCGGGTGGCCCAGGAGGCCATTAATAAGCCAGGGATGAAAAAGAACATAAACAGCGCCCACAGTCGAAGCTGGAGCGCTCTGCGCGAAGATTGCGTCGTCATCCGTAAACGCCTTAAAGGAGAAGAATGAAGACAACAGTAGCAAGCATGTGTACATTTGTACATAAACCGGAAGAGGAAAATCATGGCCCGTAGACCGAACGATCCGCAGCGCCGCGAGCGCATCCTGCAGGCGACGCTGGACACCATCGCGGCGCACGGCGTCCATGCGGTGACGCACCGTAAAATCGCCACCTGCGCGAATGTGCCGCTGGGGTCGCTGACCTACTATTTCAGCGGCATCGAGGCGCTGATCGAGGAGGCGTTCAGCCTGTTTACCGCCGAGATGTCGGCGCAGTATCAGCAAAGCTTCGCCGGGGTAGCGAACCGGCAACAAGCCTGCGATGCCATCGCGGAGCTGATCTTCAGCGCCCAGGTGACCACGGCGCGCAATATGGAGCTGATGTACCAGCTGTATGCGTTCTGTAGCAGCCAGCCAGCGCTGAAGGCGGTGATGCAGAACTGGATGCGGCGCAGCCAGCAGACGCTGGAGCAGTGGTTTGCCCCTGACACCGCCCGCGGCCTCGACGCCTTTATTGAAGGGATGACCCTGCACTTTGTCACCGACCGCGCGCCGCTGTCGAAGGCGGCGATCCGCATGATGGTCGGGCAGCTGGCGGGGGAGAGGGCGCAGGAAGAGGAGTACTGAGGCGGCGTTTCACCCGGAATGGCTAAACGCAGGCAACAAAAAACCCATCAACCTTGAACCGAAGTGGCGGGGTTGATGGGCTCCACAAAATGGGGACATCAAAGAAAAGCAGTGGCATTACTTATGACTGATGCCCTGAGAAAAAGTTCTGCCTGTGGCGGCTTTTTTCGCAAAAAATTTATTGTAGCCCCGGCCAGATGATCACGATGAGCGTCCCGGCGAGGGTGAGCAGCACGTTGGCGATGGCGTAGGTGCCCGCATAGCCGAGCGCCGGAATGTTGCTGCGCGCGGTATCGCTAATGATCTCCATCGCCGGGGCGCAGGTGCGCGCCCCCATCATGGCGCCGAACAGCATCGCCCGGTTCATGCGCAGCACATAGGCGCCAAACAGGAAGCAGATCACCACCGGCACCAGGCTGACGATAAGCCCTGCCGCCAGCATCTGGCCGCCGACGGCGCCCAGCCCGTTATTGATCCCGGCCCCGGCGCTGAGCCCGACCCCGGCCATAAACACCATCAGGCCAAACTCTTTCACCATGTTCAGCGCCCCCTGCGGGATATAGCCGAAGGTTGGGTGGTTGGCGCGCAGGAAGCCAAGCATGATGCCGGCGAACAGCAGGCCGGCGGCGTTGCCGATGCCGAAGCTGAAGGAGCTGAACTGGAAGGTGATCATGCCGATCATCAGGCCGACGATAAAGAAGGCGCAGAAGGCCAGCAGGTCGGTCACCTGGCTGTGAATGGAGATAAAGCCGATGCGATCGGCAACGGTCTTCACGCGGCGGGCGTCGCCGCTGACCTGCAGCACGTCGCCTTTGTTCAGCACCACGTTGTCGTCGATAGGCATCTCGATCTGGCTGCGAATAACCCGGTTTAAGAAGCAGCCGTGGTCGGTGAGCTTGAGCTGCGCCAGGCGGCGGCCGACGGCGTTGTGGTTTTTGACCACAATCTCTTCGGTGACGATGCGCATGTCGAGCAGATCGCGGTCGAACACCTCTTTACCGTTGCGGAAGCTCGGGTCGAGGCGAGCGTGCGCGTCCGGGTAGCCCACCAGCGCAATATCGTCGCCCATCTGCAGCACCGCGTCGCCGTCCGGGTTGGCCAGAATGCCGTTGCGGCGGATGCGTTCGATATAGCAGCCGGTCTGGCGATAAATGCCCAGCTCGCGCAGATTTTTGCCATCCGCCCACGCCACCAGCTCCGGGCCGACGCGATAGGCGCGGATCACCGGCAGGTAAACTTTACGTTTGGAATCGGTATCGAGGCCGCGCTCGCGGGCGATTTGCTGGGCGCTGGTCTGCAGATCCTGATGCTGCAGCTTGGGCATATAGCGGGCGCCGACGATGAGGCTCACCAGACCAACCAGGTAGGTCAGGGCATAGCCGAGGCTCAGATGGTCAAGCGACTGCGCCAGCTGATCGCTGGGCAGGCCGAAATGGCGCAGAGTGTCACCCGCGCCCACCAGCACCGGGGTGGAGGTCATCGCCCCCGCCAGCATACCGGCGGTGAGCCCGATATCCCAGCCGAACACTTTACCCAACACCATGGCGATCAGCATCGCGCTGCCGACCATCACCAGCGCCAGCATCAGATAGTTTTTCCCGTCACGGAAAAAAATCGAAAAAAAGTTAGGACCGGCTTCCACGCCGACGCAAAAAATAAACAGCATAAAGCCGAGATTAAGGGCATCGGTGTTAATCGCGAAATGCTGCTGACCTAATAATAGAGAAACGACTAAAACGCCAATGGAATTACCAAGTTGTACTGAGCCGAGACGCAGTTTTCCCAGGCATAGTCCTAATGCAAGTACAACGAATAATAACAGGATGTAATTCCCGTTTAACAAATCTGCGACGTTTATATTCACGAAAGCCAACTTCTCGTTTACTAGTAAGTTGTTGAAGGAAATGGTTATTTGGTCTAAGGTTGCTCAGGCGTTCGCGTTGTCGCGAACCTATTCTGGCACCCTGTTATAACCAGCAAAAATATACCCGCTAGTTTAATCCTTCCTGGATGCGGCGGCTAGTGACAATCGTTTTCAGGCTGGCAGGGGAGTTATTGGCATGGATTGCCGAAATGCTTTATCTGACTGGGCGACGTGGACGTGAGTTAGAGGCAACATCAGGAGGATACGGTGAAATCTGAGCGTAGTTGGGCCGGCATTATCTGTGGCTTCGTTCTGTTCATTGTGGTGTGCTTATCGTTGTTGTTACATATGAAAGGGGCCTTTCGCGCCAGCGGCAACCCGGAGCTGGGCCTGCTCTTCTTTTTGCTGCCAGGAGCGGCGGCGAGCTGTCTCTCTCCCGGTCGGCGGGTGCTGCGTCCTTTGCTCGGCGCGATGCTGGCGGCGCCGGTCTGTATGGTGACGATGCGGCTGTTTTTCGTCACGCACCGGACGTTCTGGCAGGAGATGGCGTGGGTACTGAGCGCGGTGTTCTGGTGTGCGCTGGGGGCGTTGTGCTTTTTGTTTATCTGCGCCTGGCTTGATACCTGGCGCAGTCATTCATCGAGCAAATAAATTTACTCAGGCAAACAGGCCAAGGTTCTCTTTCGCCCAGGCTTCGAAATCGGTGCAACCGCCGATGTGTTTCTGGTCGACGAAAATCTGCGGTACGGTTTCAACCGGTTTGCCGACGGTTTTTTCCAGGTCAGCTTTGCTGATGCCTTCGGCGTGAATATCCACGTAACGGTAGTTAAAATCATCACGCTCGTTGGTCAGTTTTTCGGCCAGCTCTTTGGCGCGAACACAGTAAGGGCAGCCTGGACGACCAAAAATAACGGTAAACATTGCTTCTCTCCTTAAACCTCAGCCGGATGGCGAATGGCGCTTATGATGCCTGCATTGGCCGGTGAGGGAAAGCAGGTTCTGCCTTTTGCTTCGATGGTTTACGGCTATGTTTGATAAATGTCGTACTATCAAAACCCGTATACTGACCCGGCGGCGCGGCGGCATTGGCTGGCGCGTTGCGTTTATCAACCGGAGAGGCGTGATGCGAAAATTTGCCCCGTTGCCGAAAAGCATTCTGCTGGTTGAGATCCTCGGGATGGGGCTGTTAACCCTCGCCTGGCTCTCACTTAACCAGTATGTCCAGCTGCCTGCGCCCATTGCCAGCCCGACCGCGGCGCTGGTGATGCTCTTTGCCGGGATCGTGCTGATGATCCCTGCCGCCATCGTCGTGATGTGGCGGATGGCGCAGATCGTGGCCCCGCAGTTAACCCACTCTCCTGAGCCTGAATCCTTGTCTGACAGAGAAAAACGAAATGACGCCGACCATTGAGCTGCTGCGTAGCCACCGTTCTATCCGCCACTTCACCGATGCGCCCGTGAGCGACGAACAGCGCGCGGCGATTATCGCCAGCGCGCAAGCGGCATCTACCTCGAGTTTTTTACAGTGCACCTCCATCATTCGTATTACTGACCCGGCCCTGCGTGAACGTCTGGTCCCACTGACCGGCGGCCAGCAGCATGTCGCCCAGGCGGCGGAGTTTTGGGTCTTCTGCGCCGACTTTAATCGCCACCTGCAGATCTGCCCGCAGGCGGAGCTGGGGCTGGCGGAACAGCTGCTGATCGGCGTTGTCGATACGGCGCTGCTAGCGCAAAACGCGCTGACCGCCGCCGAGTCCCTCGGGCTGGGCGGCGTCTATATCGGCGGGTTGCGCAACAGCATCGAGGCGGTGACCGAGCTGCTGGAGCTGCCAAAGCACGTCCTGCCGCTGTTCGGCCTTTGCCTTGGCTGGCCGGCGGATAACCCGGACATCAAGCCGCGGATGCCGGCCGGCATGCTGGTGCATGAGAACCGCTATCAGCCGCTGGATAACGCGCTGCTGGCGGAGTATGACGACCAGTTGGCGCACTATTATCTGTCGCGCGGCAGCAACGCCCGCCGCGATACCTGGAGCGATCATATCCGTCGCACTATCGTGAAAGAGAGTCGTCCGTTTATTCTCGACTATCTGCATAAGCAGGGGTGGGCAACGCGCTGATTACGTGTACACTGCTGCTCCGGCCAGGCGGTATCCGCCGCTGGCGGCAGGAAAGGTGAAAATGTGTTCGATAGCTGAGGCCCGCCAGAGCGGGTCTTTTTGCAGAGGTGCAGGATGAAAATTGCCATATTATCCCGGGATGGAACGCTTTATTCATGTCGACGCCTGCGCGAAGCGGCGCAACAGCGCGGGCATCAGGTCGAGATCCTCGATCCGCTTTCCTGTTATATGAACGTCAGTCCGGTGGCCTCGTCGATCCACTACAAAGGTCGCCAGCTGCCGCACTTTGATGCGGTGATCCCGCGCATTGGCTCAGCGATCACTTACTATGGCACCGCGGCCCTGCGACAGTTTGAGCTCCTGGGAAGCTATCCGCTGAACGAATCGGTCGCTATTACCCGCGCTCGCGATAAGCTTCGCTCGCTGCAGCTGCTGGCGCGCCAGGGCATCGATCTGCCGCTGACCGGCATCGCTCACTCCCCCGATGACACCAGCGATCTGATCGCCATGGTCGGCGGCGCGCCGCTGGTGGTGAAGCTGGTGGAGGGCACCCAGGGGATCGGCGTGGTGCTGGCGGAGACCCGTCAGGCGGCGGAGAGCGTGATAGACGCCTTTCGCGGGCTGAACGCCCACATCCTGGTGCAGGAGTACATTGCCGAGGCAAAAGGCTGCGATATTCGCTGCCTGGTGGTCGGCAATGAGGTGGTGGCGGCGATCGAACGGCGGGCGAAAGAGGGCGATTTTCGCTCTAACCTGCACCGCGGCGGCATGGCCTCGGTGGCGCAGATTAGCGACGAGGAGCGGGCCATCGCCATCAAGGCGACGCAAACCCTGGGGCTGGACGTCGCCGGTGTCGATATTTTACGCGCCACCCGCGGGCCGCTGGTGATGGAGGTAAATGCCTCGCCCGGGCTGGAAGGAGTGGAAACCACCTCCGGTGTGGACATCGCCAGCAGGATGATCGCCTGGATCGAGCGCCAGGCGACACCGGAATTCTGTTTGAAAATAGGCGGCTAACCGCCGGATGCAAGACTGTCATGGTATGCGGCGCTTTTTTTGCGTAAGCTATGGCGTCGTTTTTCCACTGTAAGAGGTCACAGGCACTATGGATTCACTGGTCGTACCGGGTCTGGATACGCTACGTCGCTGGCTGGATGAGATCGGCATCAGCTTTTTTGAGTGCGATTCCTGCCAGGCATTGCACTTGCCGCATATGCAGAATTTCGACGGTATTTTTGATGCCAAAATTGACCTGGTGGACAACGTGGTGCTCTTTTCCGCCCTGGCGGAGGTGAAGCCGACTGCTCTGTTGGCGCTGTCAGCGGATCTCTCGGCCATCAACGCCAGCTCGTTAACCGTGAAGGCGTTTATCGACATTCAGGACGATAATTTGCCCAAGCTGGTGGTCTGCCAGTCGCTGTCTATCGGTCCTGGGGTGACCATGGAGCAGTTCGCCTGGTTCTTCCGCCAAAGCGAGGAGCAGATCTCGATGGTGATCCTCGAAGCCGGCGCCAATCAGCTGCTGTACAAAGGCGAAGAAGAAGAGCCCGCCGCGGAAAACGTGCAATACCATTTTCTTCACTAAACCTGCCTAAAATTAGCGCAGCCACTACCGCAGCGGCTGCGTATTACCCGCTTTTATTCTGTATTTAACCTTTCTTTAAAGCATTATTCACCGCCATTCAGGCCGTTTTGGCTTATCACGTAGACCGTTACTGCATAAAAATTTGATAAAAGGCGTTTTTTTACCTGGGCTATAGCCTCTTATTCTGGCTACAGTTATTCTGGCGATGCTTCCAGTTGCGAGCAACCACTCCGGGAGAGATCCGCTCTCCTTTTCTCAGGCAATGAAAAAATATGCATGATTTTTGCATGCGTAGAAATGCGTATATTTGAGCCCGTAAGTTAACGGGCGTTGAGAAGGAAAAGAGATATGACCGCCTTTGGTAAAAAATGGTTAACAGGTCTGGTTACGGGTGCGCTGATGGCTGTCTCTGCCGGTTCGCTCGCTGCCGAACAAAAAACCCTGCATGTCTATAACTGGTCTGATTATATTGCGCCGGACACTGTGGCCAATTTCGAAAAAGAGACCGGGATTAAAGTCGTGTATGACGTTTTTGATTCCAATGAAGTGCTGGAAGGCAAATTGATGGCCGGCAGCACCGGTTTCGATCTGGTGGTGCCGTCGGCAAGCTTCCTTGAGCGCCAGCTGGCGGCGGGGGTGTTCCAGCCGCTGGATAAGAGCAAGCTGCCCAACTGGAAGAACCTTGATCCCGAAGTGCTGAAGCTGGTCGCCAAGCATGACCCGGATAATAAATACGCTATGCCTTACCTGTGGGCGACGACGGGCATTGGCTATAACGTGGATAAAGTGAAAGCCGTCCTCGGCAAAGATGCGCCGGTGGACAGCTGGGATCTGGTGCTGAAGCCGGAGAACCTTGAAAAACTGAAAAGCTGCGGCGTCTCCTTCCTCGACGCGCCGGAAGAGATTTTCGCCACTGTGCTGAACTACCTTGGCAAGGATCCGAACAGCAGCAAAGCGAATGATTACACCGGTCCGGCTACCGATCTGCTGCTGAAGCTGCGGCCGAACATCCGCTACTTCCACTCTTCGCAATATATTAACGACCTCGCCAATGGCGACATCTGCGTGGCGATCGGCTGGGCAGGGGACGTCTGGCAGGCGGCTAACCGTGCGAAAGAGGCCAAGAACGGCGTCAACGTCTCTTACTTTATTCCGAAAGAGGGCGCGCTGGCGTTCTTTGACGTCTTTGCCATGCCGGCCGACGCCAAAAATAAAGATGAGGCCTATCAGTTTCTTAACTATCTGATGCGCCCGGATGTGATCGCCAAAATCAGCGACCAGGTGTTCTACGCCAACGGCAACAAGGCTTCCACGCCGCTGGTCAGCGAGACTATCCGTAACAACCCGGCGATTTATCCGCCAGCGGATGTGTTCGCCAAACTGTTCACGCTGAAGGTGCAGGATCCGAAGATCGACCGCGTGCGTACTCGCGCGTGGACCAAAGTGAAGAGCGGTAAATAAACTCTGACGGCCCGGTAAGCGGGCCGAATCAGAACGGCACTCGCCGGGAAATGGCAGCGCGCCCGGCGAGCAGAAGCACCAGGATGGTGCACATGCACTGTTAAGCACGAAGTATGGCACCGGACCATATGGTGATCGTTTTTTTGCCGGAGAGCACCCGATTGAACGACGTAATGCCCCGCCCACAGGCGAAAGCCCCCAAAGCGCTGACCCCGCTGCTGGAAATCCGTAACTTAACCAAGTCGTTTGACGGCCAGCATGCTGTCGACGATGTCAGTCTCACTATTTACAAAGGCGAAATTTTTGCTCTGCTGGGCGCATCAGGCTGCGGGAAATCGACCCTGCTGCGCATGCTGGCGGGCTTTGAGCAACCGACCGCCGGACAGATTATGCTCGACGGCGTGGATCTGGCGCGCGTGCCGCCCTATCAGCGGCCTATCAATATGATGTTCCAGTCCTACGCCCTGTTTCCCCATATGACCGTTGAGCAGAATATCGCCTTCGGCCTGAAACAGGATCGCCTGCCGAAGGCGGAAATCACCGCCCGGGTGCAGGAGATGCTGGCTCTGGTGCACATGCAGGAGTTCGCTAAACGTAAGCCGCACCAGCTCTCTGGCGGCCAGCGCCAGCGTGTCGCGCTGGCGCGCAGTCTGGCGAAACGACCTAAGCTGCTGCTGCTCGACGAACCAATGGGGGCGCTGGATAAAAAGCTGCGCGATCGCATGCAGCTGGAGGTGGTGGATATTCTTGAGCGCGTTGGCGTGACCTGCGTGATGGTGACCCACGATCAGGAAGAGGCCATGACCATGGCGGGCCGTATCGCCATCATGAACCGCGGCAAGTTTGTGCAGATTGGCGAACCGGAAGAGATTTACGAACACCCGACCACCCGCTACAGCGCCGAGTTCATCGGCTCGGTGAACGTCTTTGAAGGACTGGTGAAAGAGCGCCTCGAAGATGGCCTGGTGCTGAGCTCGCCGGGCCTGGTGCATCCGCTGAAGGTTGACCCCGACGCCTCGGTGGTGGACAACGTGCCGGTATGGGTGGCGCTGCGTCCGGAGAAGATCATGCTGTGCGATGAGCCGCCGGCGGATGGTTACAATTTTGCCGTCGGCGAGGTGATTCATATCGCCTATCTGGGGGATCTCTCTATCTATCATGTGCGCCTGCAAAGTGGGCAGATGATCAGCGCCCAGCTGCAGAATGAGCACCGCCATCGGAAAGGGACGCCCACCTGGGGTGACGAGGTGCGTTTATGCTGGGATGCGGACAGCTGTGTTGTACTGACGGTGTAAGGAGAGGGCGATGAGTACCGTTGAATCCCCGTCAGGGGCGAAAAAACCGGGCGGCTTCGCGCTGTGGGCGGCGCGCCTGCAGATGGCGCATGGCCGCAAGCTGGTGATCGCGCTGCCCTATCTGTGGCTGATCCTGCTGTTTATGCTGCCGTTCCTGATCGTGTTCAAGATAAGTCTTGCCGAGATGGCGCGGGCGATCCCTCCCTACACCGATCTGATGGAGTGGGCGGATGGCCAGCTGACGCTGACCCTTAACTTTGCCAACTTCCTGCAGCTGACCGACGATCCGCTCTATTTCGAGGCTTATCTGCAGTCGCTGCAGGTGGCGGGCATCTCGACGCTCTGCTGCCTGCTGCTGGGCTATCCGCTGGCCTGGGCGGTGGCGCACAGCAAGCCATCGACGCGCAATATTCTGCTGCTGCTGGTGATCCTTCCGTCGTGGACGTCGTTTTTGATCCGCGTCTATGCCTGGATGGGGCTGTTGAAGAGCAACGGGGTGTTGAATAACTTCCTGCTGTGGCTAGGGGTTATCGATCAGCCGCTGGAGATCCTGCACACCAACCTGGCGGTGTATATCGGTATCGTCTACGCCTATCTGCCGTTTATGGTGCTGCCTATCTATACCGCGCTGACCCGCATCGACTATTCGCTGGTGGAGGCCTCGCTGGACCTCGGCGCCCGGCCCCTGAAGACCTTCTTTCAGGTGATCGTTCCGCTCACCAAAGGGGGGATTATCGCTGGCTCCATGCTGGTGTTTATCCCGGCGGTGGGGGAGTTCGTGATCCCGGAGCTGCTGGGCGGGCCGGACAGCATTATGATTGGCCGCGTGCTGTGGCAGGAGTTCTTTAACAACCGCGACTGGCCGGTCGCCTCGGCGGTGGCGATTGTCATGCTGCTGTTGCTGATTGTGCCGATCATGTGGTTCCACAAGCACCAGCAAAAACAGATGGGGGAGCAGGGATGAACGACTTGCCTGTAGTACGCTCGCCGTGGCGCATTCTGATCCTCGTGCTCGGATTCACCTTCCTTTATGCCCCGATGCTGATGCTGGTGATCTACTCGTTCAACAGCTCGAAGCTGGTGACGGTCTGGGCCGGGTGGTCGACGCGCTGGTATAGCGAACTGTTCCACGATGACGCGATGATGAGCGCGGTGGGGCTGAGCCTGACTATCGCCGCCTGCGCGGCGACGGCGGCGGCGATCCTGGGCACCATCGCCGCGGTGGTGATGGTGCGCTTTGGGCGTTTTCGCGGCTCCAACGGCTTCGCGTTTATGATCACCGCGCCGCTGGTCATGCCGGACGTGATCACCGGGCTCTCGCTGCTGCTGCTGTTCGTGGCGCTGGGTCACGCCATCGGCTGGCCGTCGGATCGCGGGATGTTGACCATCTGGCTGGCGCACGTCACCTTCTGTACCGCCTACGTGGCGGTGGTGATCTCCTCGCGCCTGCGCGAGCTGGACCACTCGATCGAAGAGGCGGCGATGGATCTGGGCGCCGCGCCGCTGAAGGTCTTCTTCGTCATCACGCTGCCGATGATTATGCCGGCGGTGATCTCCGGCTGGCTGCTGGCCTTCACGCTGTCGCTGGATGACCTGGTGATCGCCAGCTTTGTCTCCGGTCCCGGGGCCACGACCTTGCCGATGCTGGTCTTCTCCAGCGTGCGCATGGGGGTCAACCCGGAGATCAACGCCCTGGCGACGCTCATCCTCGGCGTGGTCGGTATTGTTGGTTTTATCGCCTGGTATTTGATGGCCCGCGCAGAAAAGCAGCGAGTGCGCGATATCCAGCGTGCAAGACAAGGCTGAACCACCTAAAATCGGTACAGCAGCCTCCGGTCGGCGCCACCCTGTGGCGCCGTTTTCATGGAAGACATTACGTTGGGATTGTTTACGAAAACTCGCTCATCGCATGCCCGCCTTAACGTCCCTGCGCTGGTGCAGGTGGCGGCCTTTGCTATTATTTTGATTCGCGGTTTGGATCTGCTGATGATCCTCAATCTGTTGGGCCTGCAGGGGCTGAACGAATTCATACACCGTAGCGTCCAGACCTGGAACCTGACGCTGGTCTTCCTCGGCAGCCTGGCGCTGGTGTTTATCGAAATCTGGTGCGCCTTCTCGCTGGTGAAAGGGCGCAACTGGGCGCGCTGGGTCTATCTGCTGACGCAGATGATAGCCGCCGGCTACCTGTGGGCGGCGTCGCTGGGCTACGGGTATCCGGAGTTGTTCAGCATTCCCGGCGAATCCAAACGGGAGATCTTCCACTCGCTGGTGATGCAAAAACTGCCTGATCTGCTGGTCCTGACGCTGCTGTTTGTGCCCGCGAACTGCCGCCGGTTTTTCCGCCTGCAATAACGGTGATACAATCCCCGCCCCTGGAATTTTGAAGGTCAATTATGCATTGCGCACTCTACGACGCCGGCCGCTGCCGCTCCTGTCAATGGCTGGAACGGTCGGTTCCGCAACAGCTCGCCGATAAAATGGCCGACCTGCGCACGCTGCTGGCGGCGATCCCCGTCGCCGACTGGGGCGAGCCGGTCAGCGGGCCGGAGGCGGCATTCCGTAACAAGGCCAAAATGGTGGTCAGCGGCAGCGTTGAGCGTCCGCTGCTGGGGATGCTGCACCGCGACGGCACCCCGGTGGATCTCACCGACTGCCCGCTCTATCCCGCCGAGTTTGCGCCGGTGTTTGCCGTCCTGAAGCCCTTTATCGCCCGCGCCGGGTTAACCCCCTACAACGTCGCGCGCAAGCGCGGGGAGCTGAAATATCTGCTGCTAACCGCCAGCCAGCAAGGGGAGATGATGCTGCGCTTCGTGCTGCGCTCAGAGGCCAAGTTGGCCCAGCTGCGCGCCGCGCTGCCCTGGTTACAGGCACAGTTGCCGCAGCTTAAGGTGATCACGGCGAATATCCAGCCAGTGCATATGGCTATTATGGAAGGCGAGCAGGAGATCTTCTTCACTGAACAGCAGGCGCTGGGGGAGGTCTTTAATGAGGTGCCGCTGTGGATCCGTCCGCAAAGCTTCTTTCAAACTAACCCGACGGTAGCCAGCCGGCTGTACGCCACCGCCCGCGACTGGGTGCGCGCGCTGCCGGTCCAGCATATGTGGGATCTGTTTTGCGGCGTCGGGGGTTTTGGCCTGCACTGCGCGACGCCGGCGATGCGCCTGACCGGTATAGAGATTGCCCCGGAGGCGATCGCCTGCGCCAGGCAGTCTGCCGCGCAGCTGGGGCTCAGCAATCTGCATTTTCAGGCGCTGGACTCCACGCAGTTCGCCACGCATGAAGCGGATATCCCGCAGCTGGTGCTGGTCAACCCGCCGCGTCGCGGCATTGGCGCCGAACTGTGCGACTATTTAAGCCGCATGGCGCCGCCCTATATTATCTATTCCAGCTGTAACGCCCGCACCATGGCGACCGACATTGCTCTTCTTAGCGGCTATCGCGTCGAGCGGGTCCAGCTGTTTGATATGTTCCCCCACACCGCCCACTACGAAGTGCTGTCCCTGCTGGTCCGCGAAGTTTAAACAAAATGTGAAGGCTTTGCGTCGCAGAAATCGGGTAAGCTTGACGCAGCATGTTTTGTTATTGGTGGGGGGAATCTAATGGCCAAAACCATTCTGCTGGTGGAAGATGATGAGGATATTGCCACGCTGCTGCGGCTCAATCTTCAGGATGAGGGCTATCAGATTGTGCATGAGGCCGACGGCAGCCAGGCTCTCGCCCGGCTGGAAACGCGGGTCTGGGATGCGGTGATCCTCGATTTGATGCTGCCCGGCGTCGATGGCCTGGAGATCTGCCGGCGTATCCGCCAGATGACCCGCTATCTGCCGGTGATCATCATCAGCGCTCGCACCAGCGAAATGCACCGCGTGCTGGGCCTGGAGATGGGCGCCGACGACTATCTGGCGAAACCCTTTTCGCTGCTGGAGCTTATCGCCCGCGTTAAAGCGCTGTTTCGTCGCCAGGAGGCGATGGGGCAGAACCTGCTGATGGACGCCGGGCGCCTGTCCTGCCATGGTCTGAGCATCGATCCGCTGTCCCGCGAAGTGAGGCTGCGCGGCGAGTTGGTGGATCTCACGCCGCGCGAATTCGAGCTGCTGTATTACTTTGCCCGCCATCCCGGGGAGGTGTTTTCGCGGCTGGCGCTGCTGGAGCAGGTCTGGGGATATCAGCACGAGGGCTATGAGCACACGGTCAATACCCATATCAACCGCCTGCGCAGCAAAATTGAACGTGACCCGGCCGAGCCGGACATCATTCTGACCGTCTGGGGCAAAGGCTATAAGTTCGCCCCGGTGACGCAAGAGGCCGCCCCGTGATCCGCCGCCTGAGCCTCAGCCAGCGGCTGGCGCTGGTGGTGGTCTCCCTGCTGATACTGTGCGCGGCGGCGGTGTGCGTCGTTCAGTTACATAGCAGCGCGCAGTATGGCAACGCCATGGTGCAGCGCCTCTCCGCCGGGCTGGCTCAGCAAATTGTGGCCCGCGAACCGCTGCTGGACGCCCACGGCGAGGTCAACCGGCAAACCCTGAAGTCGCTGTTTGACCGTCTGATGACCTTTAATCCCAGCGTGGAGCTCTATCTGCTGTCGCCGGATGGCGACCTGTTGGCCGATGCGGCGGCGCCGGGACATATCCAACGCCAGCGGATCGACATGGCGCCGGTGCAGGTTTTTCTCACCGGCAGTACGTCGCCGGTGTATGGCGACGATCCCCGCAGCCTTGACGGGCGAAAAGTCTTCAGCGCCGCCCCGCTGCGCGTCGACGGCCAGCTGCGCGGTTACCTGTATATCATTTTGCAGGGGGAGACCTTTAATCAGCTGGCGGCCGACGCCTGGCAAAAAACGCTGTGGAGCATTGTTCTGTGGACCCTGCTGCTGGTGACTCTGTTTGGCCTGCTGGCGGGAGGCCTGGCATGGTTCTGGGTGACCCGGCCGGTCCGCCAGCTCACCGCCCAGGTGGCGGCGAACGATCGGGACAGCATCAGCGCCATCAAAACCCTGGCGGCCCGCACGCCGGAGCCCCATCCCGGTAACGAGGTGGCGGTGCTCGAAAATCGCTTTATTGACCTTGCCCGGCAGATAGCCGGTCAGTGGGATCGGCTGGCCGACAGCGACCGCCAGCGCCGCGAATTTGTGGCCAATATTTCCCACGATTTACGTACGCCGCTCACCTCGCTGCTGGGGTATCTGGAAACGCTGACCCTGAAGGACGAACGGCTGACCGCCGAGGAGCGCAGGCAGTATCTCACCATCGCCCTGCGCCAGGGCAACAAAGTGCGCCATCTTTCGCAGCAGCTCTTTGAGCTGGCGCGACTGGAGCACGGGGGCATTAAGCCGCAGCGCGAGCGTTTCGCGATGGGGGAGCTGATTTCCGACGTGGCGCAGAAGTTTGAATTAACCGCCCGCACGCGCGAGGTGAACCTGCAAATTGATGTGCCGGGGCCGCTGCCGCTGGTTAACGCCGATGTGTCGATGATTGAGAGGGTGGTGACCAACCTGCTCGACAACGCCATGCGGCATACTCCCGTCGGCGGGGAGATTCGTCTGGCGGTCTGGCAGGAGAATCAACAGATCCAGGTTGAAGTGGCAGACAACGGAACGGGCGTCGATGCCGCGCTGCGCGACGATCTGTTCCAGCGGCCGTCGGCGTTGTCTGCCCAGGCGTCGCGGGAGGATCGCGGCGGGTTAGGGCTGCTGATTGTGAAACGAATGCTGGAGCTGCACGGGGGCGGGATCAGGCTGGTGGAGTCGGTAAGCGGGGCGCGGTTCAGGTTCTTCGTGCCACTTTGAGAAATTGCCGGGTGGCGGCTACGCCTTACCCGGCTACGGGGAAAGTGTAGGCCGGGTCAGCGCAGCGCCACCCGGCAAAAAAGTTACTCCGGGAACCACTGGTTGCTGATTTTCTGGTAGGTACCGTCGGCTTTAATCGCCTTCAGCGCCGCGTTCAGTTTCTCCAGCAGCGCCTTGTTATCCGGGCGCACGGCAATCCCAAGGCCGGTGCCGAAGTATTGCGGGTCGGTCACTTTCGGCGTGGCTGCCCCCAGCTGCGGGTTGGTTTTCAGCCACTCGTTGACCACAGCCGTGTCGCCGAACACGCCGTCGATACGGCCATTTTTCAGATCGATAATCGCGTTCTGGTAGCTGTCATAGGCGACGGTCTTCACCTCAGGATGTTTATCCTGCAGATATTTCTGGTGGGTGGTGCCGTTTTCCATGCCGATCCGTTTGCCTTTCAAATCATCGAACGAGTGGAATGCGTCTTTTTTGGCGATCACCAGCGCGGAGTTGGCGTAGTACGGGTCGGTGAAGGCGACCTGTTTGCTGCGCTCCGGCGTAATATCCATTCCGGAAATCACCGCGTCATACTTCTTAAACTTCAGCGCCGGGATCAGGCTGTCAAACGCGTGGTTGGTAAAGGTGCATTCTGCCTGCATTTGTTTGCACAGCGCATGGGCCAGATCGATATCAAAGCCGACAATCTGGTTATTAGCGTCCATCGATTCAAACGGCGGATAGGTCGCGGACACGCCGAAGCTGATTTTCTCCGCGGCGGCGGCGCCGAAGGTGAACGTGGTGAGCAGTGCAGCCAGAACTAACTTTTTCATCGTGGAACTCCCGTCTATCAATCTTATGATTATTCGCCGTGTCTGCGGCATAGGGTGACAATGCCATTAAATGAATTTATATGCAATAAAAATGATTAAGTATTTTATTTAATATAAAAAAAGACGGACAGATATTAGACTTGTCCGTCTTGTTGTTCACTTATTATGCAAAATACGCCAGGCGCTAATTACGCCGCTCGAAGGCTAGCGCTTTGCGCTCCACCAGCCGCATCAGCAGCGTCAGCAGCCCGTTGACGATGAGATAGATAATCCCGGCGGCGCCGAACACCATCACGTCGTAGGTCCGTCCGTACAGCAGCTGGCCGTGGCCCATCACTTCCATCAGGGTGATGGTGTAGGCCAGAGAGGTACTCTTAAAGACCAGCACCACTTCGTTGGAATAGGACGACAGCGCGCGCTTAAAGGCATACGGCAGCAGGATCGCCAGGGTATCCTTTTTACTCATCCCCAGCGCGCTGCACGACTGCCATTGCCCGTCGGGGATCGCCCGGATGGCGCCATAAAACAGCTGGGTGGTATAGGCGGCGCTGTTGAGCGACAGGGCGATCAGGGCGCACAGCCACGGCTCGGAGATAAGGTGCCAGAGCCAGGGATATTCCTGTAGCGAAGGAAACTGTCCTGGGCCGTAGTAGATCAGGAAGATCTGCACCAGCAGCGGTGTACCGGTAAACAGGGTGATGTAGCCGCGCACTATCCACACCAGCCCCGGCGTCTTCAGCGTCAGGATAATGGTAAAGATCAGCGACAGGATCAGCGCCACGATAATCGACGCCACGGTCAGCGTCAGGCTGGTATGCAGTCCTTTCAGCAGTTCGGGTAAGTAGTCGAGCATCAGCCTGGTCTCCGTTCGAAGCGCGTCGCACGCTGGTCAATCCGCTTAAGGATGTATTGACTCAACAGGGTGATGACGAGATAGATTGCCGCGGCAATGATATACCAGTTAAAGGGCTCCTGAGTGCGGGTGGCGATGCTTTTAGTCTGCAGCATCAGATCGTTGACGCTGATAAGGCTCACCAGCGCGGTGTCCTTCAGCAGCACCAGCCACTGGTTGCCGAGACCGGGCAGCGCATGGCGCCACATCTGAGGCATCACCAGGCGGAAGAAAATGGCCGCTTTCGACAGCCCCAGCGCCTGGCCGGACTCCCACTGACCCTGCGGAACGGCTTTCAGCGCGCCGCGCAGCGTTTGCGAGGCGTAGGCGGCATACAGCAGCGACAAGGCGATCGCCCCGCAGAGGAACGGACTGACGTCAAAGTTCTCAATCTGCATCTGCACCGGGATCTGGATGAACCCGAGCGGGATGGTAAAACCGTCAGAGAGCGTCAGCAGCAGCTGGGACGAGCCAAAATAGATAAACAGCACCACCAGAATTTCAGGTAGTCCGCGCAGGATGGTCACAATGCCGGTTGCAAGCCAGGCTACCGGGCGCCATTTCACTGACTCCAGTACCGCGAAGAGCATCGCCAGGACGAGGCCGATGGCGAGCGCGCAAACGGCAAGGCCGACGGTCATCCCGGCGGCGCTTGCTAATGGAAAAATTTCGTTCATTCAGTCTTACTTCTGGAACCATTTGTTATAGATGGTCTGGTAAGTGCCGTCTTTCTTCACTTTTTCCAGCGCAGCGTTAAATTTCTGCTGCAGGTCGGTGTTGCCCTGACGCACGGCAATGCCCAGCCCGGTGCCGAAATAGGCTTTGTCGGTCACTTTATCACCCACTGCCGCCAGCTTCGGATTGCTCTTCAGCCATTCGGTGACCACGGCGGTATCACCAAAGACCGCGTCAATACGACCATTCTGCAGATCCAGCTTCGCATTCTGGTAGCTGTCGTAAGGGACGGTAGTGATTTCCGGATGTTTATCGGTGATAAATTTCTGGTGAGTGGTACCGTTCTGTACGCCCACTTTTTTGCCCTTCAGCTGATCAATGCTGGTGAACTTGCCCTGCTGACCGACGAACAGCGCCGAGTTGTCATAATACGGGGTGGAGAACAGTACCTGCTTTTCACGCTCAGGCGTGATGTCCATCCCGGCCATGACCGCGTCGAAACGGCGGAATTTCAGCCCCGGGATCAGGCTGTCAAAGGCCTGGTTGGTGAAGGTACAGGTGGCATCGATCTCTTTACACAGCGCGTTAGCCAGATCCACATCGAAACCGACGATCTGGTTGTTGGCGTCCACCAGCTCAAACGGAGGGTAGGAGGCCTCGGTGGCGAAACGAATGGTCTGCGCGGCGGAAGCGGAGAGGCTCATGCCTGCGAGCAGGGCGGCAATCAGTACTTTTTTCATCGTCATTTCCCCGAAAAACATCAATGTGAAAGATAGTTTTTAAACGCGTCAGTTTGCGGATGCGTGAAGCAGGAGGCATCCCCTTGCTCGACGACATGGCCATTTTCCATATACACCACCCGGCTGGCCGTCTTGCGCGCCACTTCAACTTCATGGGTGACGATAACCTGGGTGATGCCGGTTTCAGCCAGCTCGCGGATGATGCTAACGATCTGGGCGGTGATTTCCGGGTCGAGCGCCGCGGTAGGCTCATCGAACAGCAGAACCTGCGGCTCCATCATGAGCGCGCGGGCGATCGCCACACGCTGCTGCTGGCCGCCGGATAAATGCAGCGGGTAACGATCGCTGTAGGGCTTCAGACGCAGGCGCTCCAGCAGCTTCTCGGCGCGAGCCAGCGCCTGATCCTTGCTTAACCCCAGTACGCGACAGGGGGCCTCGATCAGGTTCTGCTGTACCGTCAGGTGCGGCCACAGGTTGTACTGCTGAAAAACCATGCCGACGTTCTGCCGCAGTTCGCGAATCGCTTTATCGGACGGCGCTCTGGTGAAGTCGAAATGGTTACCGGCGATGGTTAACGAACCGGAACGCGGCATCTCCAGCAGGTTGAGTACGCGCAGCAGCGAGCTCTTCCCGGCACCGCTGGGGCCGAGCAGCACCAGCGTTTCCCCCTGCGGGCAATCCAGCGTGATGTCGAACAGCGCCTGGTGCGCGCCGTAGAAGCAATTAATGCCGTTTAGTTTAATACTCATCTGGGCAGTCTGATACGAATAGCTATTGAGGCCGCAAATAGTACCTTTGGCAGAATAGTTATGCAATATTTATGCGTTAAAAGTTAAATCTAAACCACGTTTAGCTTTAAAGTTAGCACAAAATATTGCCTGGTGGGTGAGGGGGGCGTAAATGTCGGCATTCTCGGGGCGAATACCGACATTTTACCGGGGTTATCGTTTCAGCGGCGTCGCTTCAACTCCCGAACTAGCGTTTCTCCAGACTCTGTCGCAACGTTCCGGCCGGCGCGTGGCTGTTGTTGCCGAGATAGCGAACGTCATCGACGGCCCAGCACTGGCCTTCCTGGATCATCAGCACTTCGTCTTTCCAGTTCTGGGTTCCCTGTTTCAGCTCCACGCGCAGCGGAATGTTGCGCGCATCGCGATTAGGGATGGTTGAGGCGCTGGCGACGACGGCGCTCTCCGCGGGGGTGCTGCTGCTGGAGAACGGGTTAGCCTGCAGCAGCTTGCTGTTGGCCGGATCCTGACGGGCGTCATTGAGTAACTTCGCCAGGCCGTCGCTGAGATAGGGGCGCAGCGCCGCCGGATCCTGAGTACGGTTCTGGATCTGAGTGTCGTAGAATTTTTGCGCTACGTCGTCAGGGCCGCCTTCGACACAAGGGCCGCTGCGGGTGCCATTATCTTTATAGGCCGGGGTGACGGTCGTACAGGCGCTGAGCGCCAGCGCGCAAGGGAGAAGTGCTGCAAGAAGTTTGTAGCGCATGATGATTTCCTTATAAGCGAACTACGTTTTCAGTTTCCGTTAAAGCATAGCGTATAGCGTGCGGATTGTACTTGACGCAAAGAGCTAAGACCTTGATGTGGCTACAGCCTTAGGGCTGGAAATCAGCAGGGGGATGACGGCGGTTTTCAGGCAGAAAAAATCACGGCGGGATAAAAATAAATTATGGCTTTGCATAAACAAGAAACACTACCCCGGAAACAGGGTAGTGTTTCTTGAGAGATAAGATTAGTTATTTCTTCTTATAGATATTAGCGGAAATGTGCAGTTTTTTATCCGTGTTCCCGGAAGAGAGCACGATAACATCCGCGCCTTTTTCATCAGCTTTTTTAATCAGCTCTTCACGAGCGTCGCTCGGTGCGGTCTGGCCGGTAGAAGAAATGGTGCCGATCTTGGTGTATTGCGTATGGACCTTATCAAAAGCTTCTTTCGATAAAATCTCAGCGGAGAAGGCGTTCGCCGTTAAAAACAATGCCGCACCTGCCACTAAAGCTGCATATTTCATATTTTTAGACTCCATTGTTTATCTTGCTATCATCATGCTCTTGTTTTAACTCACCAATGAGCGATTTCAGATTGTACTAACACTGCTTTTTTTTCAAGCAAAATACTGCAATTTTATGACGGCTAGTTAACTCTTTTTTAAAGAAAAGATGACAGAATTCGCATTGATAATGCTTGCTTTTTTTTGCCGTTTACACATCGTGAACGGAGCATACCAATTTCTACTGACATTAGCTGAAAATCAGCTTAAGAGGCCGGGGCAGGGGAGACAGCGCGCGGACAGACATTCCCGGAAACATAGTTTATCATATAGACAAGCAGGGGCTGCGCCTATGGTCATGCAGGTCACCAGGGAGATAAGATGTTAACAAATAAGCGAGAGCGCGCCCGGCAGCAGCGAACCGCGTTGTGGGCCACCAGAGATGATGTCCAGCGCCATGCGCTGTCAATGAGTCTGCCCTGGCTGGCTTTTGTAAATATCGCGTTTGCGTTAATGATTTTCTCCCGCAACTTTATTTTTACCTATTTTGATAAGAAGCTCCTGACTCACCAGGCGGTTATTCCTTATATCGAAATAGCGCTGATTGCGGTTATTATTATTTCGGCCATTTTAGTGATTATTGCCATCACGCCGCGTCTGGCGCAGGGGCGTTATACGCTGAATATCATCACCGCGCTGCTGCTGGTGCTCAGCCTGTGCTGGTCCCTGAGTAATTACTGTTTTATCTTTTTCTGGGCTTTGCCCTTCGCCTGGCCGCTGCTGGTTATATTGTTGACCACTGGCCTCACTGCGTTGTATCACCATTGGCCGGGCATTATCGCTTTTATGCTGCCGCTATGGGGGACGGCCTTGCTAGCGGGAATTCAGATCCACTATCACGCTGAAATTCGCTTTTTGATCCTGTGGACCATCTTTACGGCGATTTTGCTGTATGGACGACGTATTCTCCAGCGCTGGTACGATGAAGCCTGGGATACGCATCAGGAAAATATGCAGCTTATTCAGCGGCTGGAAAGTATTGCCAACCAGGATGCATTAACCGGGACCGCTAACCGCCGGGCGCTGAATGCGTATCTGGCGGAGATCTGGCAGCAAAACACGCCGTTGTCGCTGATGATGATCGATGTCGATTACTTTAAACGCTATAACGATCGCTATGGTCATCAGGCTGGTGACGAGTGCTTATCTTCTGTCGCGCAGGTGCTGAAAATGGCGGTCCGGGCCGAAGATGATCTGGTGGCTCGCTATGGCGGCGAGGAATTTGTGGTGGCGTTGCCTAGGGTTCCCCTGGTGCATGCCACCGCGATTGCCGAGCGCATTCAGCAGAAAATTCACGAGGCGGCGCTTCCTCATGAGGCATCAGAGGTGGCGTCGGTGGTGACCGTCAGTATCGGGATCGTCGATTCCGATGGCACGGTCCCGATGGAGACGCTGATCGCCCGGGCGGACAGTGCGCTGTACCAGGCGAAAAATAAAGGACGTAATCAATGGTCTTATTAACCCGGAGACGCTGCCGGGCAAGGGAGAAGGGATGAAACGGATTGCCTATGTACTCCTGTTGGCGCTACTGCTGGCCGGCTGCGCGGGGGAAAAAGGCATCATCGATCGCGACGGATATCAGCTGGACACTCGCCATCCGGCGCAGGCGGCCTATCCGCGCATAAAAGTGCTGGTTATCCACTATACCGCAGATAATTTTGATGTCTCCCTGGCAACCCTGACTGATAAAGAGGTCAGCTCCCACTATTTAATTCCTGAACAGCCGCCGCGCCACCATCATAAACCGCGGATCTGGCAGCTGGTGCCGGAAGAGGATCTGGCCTGGCACGCCGGGGTGAGCTACTGGCGCGGCAGCACGCGCATCAACGATACTTCCATTGGTATTGAACTGGAAAACCGCGGCTGGCAGAAGACTGCGGGGGGTAAAAGCTTTACCCCCTTTCACCCGGAGCAGATCGCGGCCCTGATCCCGCTGGCGCGCGATATTATCACCCGCTACCACATCGCGCCGCAGAACGTGGTAGCCCATGCCGATATCGCCCCGCAGCGCAAAGACGATCCGGGACCGTTGTTCCCCTGGCAACAGCTGGCGCAGCAGGGGATTGGCGCCTGGCCGGACGAGCAGCGGGTGGCTTTCTATCTGAACGGGCGCCCGGCCAGTGAGCCAGTGGACCCTGAGGTAGTACTGGATTTGCTGGCGCGCTACGGCTATCAGGTCACGCCGGAGATGACTCCCGCGCAGAAAAAACGAGTGATTACCGCCTTCCAGATGCACTTCCGCCCCCAGCGCTGGGATGGCGTAGCAGATGCGCAAACCGAAGCGATAGCCGAGGCGCTGTTAGAAAAGTATGGTCAGGGTTAGCGGTGAAGTTTACCGTGGTCGCGCAGCCAGGCGGCGGTACGCACAATCCCGTCGTCCAGCGTCACCACCGGCTGATAACCCAGCTCATCCTGCGCGCGAGTGATATCGAGCGTAAAATCAAAATTCAGTTTCGAGACGCCGTAGTGGGTAAAGGCCGGCTCTTTGGCCGTTTTATCGCCAAAACGCTCCATGCTGCGGGCGATAATATCCAGCATCGGGTAGGGGACTGAGCGGATCCGGCATTTGATGCTCAGCTCGTCGATCAGTTTCTGCACGATACTGCGCAGGGTGCGCGGTTCGCCGTTGCTGATATTCCACGCGCGGGCGGAGGGAAGATGATCGCACGCCGGCTGGCTCGCCAGCCACATCGCGTGGACGGCGTTTTCATAATAGGTCATATCGACCAGCGCGCTGCCGCCCCGTGGCAACAGGACGCTGCCATAGTGTTGCATCATTTGCGCCAGCCGGGGAATAAAGACTTTATCGTGCGGCCCGAACAAACTCTGCGGGCGCAAAATGGTAAAACGGGTGTGCGGGTTGGCCTGCGCCAGCAGGTTGATCACCTCTTCGCTGGCTGCCTTGCTGCGGGCAAACTCGTTGGCGAAGCGGTGCGGGCGGAAATCTTCCTGAATATCGCGATGGTGGTGATAATCAAAATAGAGCGAGGGCGAAGAGATATGAACGAAATTGCGTACGCCCCATGCTACCGACCACTCGCCGAGGCGACGGGTGGCGCGGACGTTAGCGAGATCGAAAGCCTGCTGCGTGCCCCAGGGCGAGGTAAAGCTTGAGCAGTGCCACAGGGTATCGATACCGGCGAGCATCACTTTAGCCTGCGAAGAGACCAGCTCGGTTAAATCCGCCGGGATGAATTCCGCCCCCATTTTGCTCAGAAGCTTACCCATCGCTTCGTTGCGCCCGGTCGCTCGCACGCTGATGCCCTTGTTGCGCAGATATTCCACTGCGTTGCGGCCTAATCCGCTGGTCGCACCGGTAACCAGTACCTTCATATCACTCTACTGTCCCAGAAAAGAATTTCGTGCGCATTTTTCCGTGATTCTCCCGACTATGCAATGAGAATCATGAAAGAATAATGCTTATCCTTCGACTCTACCTGAGATTTGTTCGGCCAACCGGGCGATGCGTTGCGCCATACCGCGGAAAATAAACAGGTGCGCCGGGATCATCAGCAGCCAGTAGACCAGGCCCGGCATACCGTGCGGGTGCCACCAGGCGCGGACGTCCAGTTCACGACGATCGCCTTTATCGTTAATGGTAAAGCTTAACCGGCCCAGCCCCGGCGCTTTCATGCCGAACAGCAGAGTGAGCTGTTTTTCTTCCTCCACAATAATCACCTTCCAGCTGTCGACCGTATCGCCGGTCTGCAGATAGTCGCGCTGCGGTCGCCCTTTGGCCAACCGGTGGCCGACCAGCAGATCCATCGCGCCGCGGGTTTTCCACAGCAGATTGCCGAAAAAATATCCCTCTTTACCGCCGATTTGGTTAACAACCTGCCACAAAGCTTCGCGGCTCGCCGGAGTGGCGACGGTGCAGCCTGCCTGTTTCGGATAGTAGCCGTACTCCGGTCGCCAGCGGGCGAAAGCCTGGGCGTCGTAGCCCCAGTCGCTGGAGTTTACCAGCTGCTCTTCTTCTTTCAGGGTGCGGCGAACCGCCTGATCGAAGGGGATCAGCGTTTGCGGGATCAGCGCCCGCAGCGTCCGGTCATCGGCGATCAGATCGTGCTTCAACCCCTGAATCAGCGCTTTGGCGATGGTCGGAGGTACCGAGGTGATGACATTGAGGAACCACACCGAGATCCAGCGCGTCGGCAGGGGAATCGGAATAAGCGGGCGGTGTTTGCCGCTGACGGCCATAAAGCGAATGAACTGCTGCTGGTAGCTTAACACCTCCGGACCGGCGGCTTCGAAGACGCGGTGCGCGTCGGAAGGATGATTCAGCAGCTCAACGAGGTCAACGAGCAGGTTTTCCAGCGCGACAGGGGTGGTACGCGAACGCACCCAGCGCGGAGGAGTCAGCACCGGCAGGTTATAGACCATGTCGCGCATCACCTCGAAGGCGGCGGAGCCGGCGCCGACGATAATCCCGGCCCGCAGCTCGGTGACCGGCACACCCGACTCGCGCAGGAGATCGCCGGTGACCTGACGAGCGCGCAGATGGTCGGACTGCTCCTGCGCTGGTGCCTGCAGCGAGCTGAGAAAGATAATCTGACGCACCGGCGTCTGGCGCAGGGCATCGCGAACATGCGTCGCCACCCGACGCTCATGGGCGATAAAATCGCCGCCTTCGCCCATGCCATGTACCAGATAATAAAGCGTATCGATACCGGTGAGCAGCGCAGGCAGAATCTGCGGTTGGTTGAGATCGACGGACCGGCAGGTGACGCCGGGCAAATCGAGCTTTTGCAGTCGGTCGGTATGGCGCGCCGCCGCCAGCACTGGATAACCCCGCGCGCTTAACTCGCGCACCAAATGCTGACCGATATAGCCGCTGGCGCCGAGCACCAGAACAGATTGCGACACGCCTGACTCCTTAGCGTTGTAAAAAAGCCTGCCAGTGGGCGACCACCTCGCTCAACTGCTGACGGTCGACATCCAGGTGAGTGACCAGACGGACGACTGGCGAAGCGTTGATCAGCACGCCGCGCGCCTGCATAAACTCGCCGAGCGCCCGGGCCTGCTCATCACCGACGCGAACGAACAGCATGTTGGTATCGTGACGAGTAACGTCGGCGCCGATGGCGCGCAGCTGATCCGCCATCCACGCGGCGTTATCGTGATCCTCCTGCAGGCGCTGCACATTATTTTTCAGCGCGTACAGCCCGGCGGCGGCCAGAATGCCCGCCTGGCGCATCCCGCCGCCGACCATTTTCCGCCAGCGAACGGCGCGACGAATGTACGCCTCACTACCGACCAGCAGCGAGCCTACCGGGGCGCCAAGCCCCTTTGACAGACAGATGGTGAAGGAGTCGCAGTATTGGGCGATATCGCGTAACTCGCAGCCGTAGGCCACCACGGCGTTAAAGATGCGCGCGCCGTCGACGTGCAGCGCCAGATTGCGCTGGCGGGTAAACGCCCAGGCTTCCTGCAGATAGTCGCGAGGCAGCACCTTACCGTTATGGGTGTTTTCCAGACTCAGCAGGCGGGTCGGGGCAAAATGGATATCGTCAGGTTTGATTTTTGCTGCGACTTTATCCAGCGGCAGCGAACCGTCTGCCGCGGCGTCAATCGGCTGCGGCTGAATACTGCCGAGAACCGCCGCCCCGCCGGCTTCGTACAGATAGTTATGCGCCCCCTGGCCGACGATATACTCTTCGCCGCGCTGGCAATGGCTGAGCAGGCCGACGAGGTTGGCCTGGGTGCCGGTGGGCAGAAACAGCGCCGCCTCTTTGCCGGCCAGGTCGGCGGCGTAGCGCTGAAGTTCATTGACGGTAGGGTCGTCGCCATACACATCGTCCCCGACCGGGGCGGCCATCATGGCTTCCAGCATGGCGCGCCCGGGGCGGGTAACGGTATCACTGCGCAGATCGATCACGGCTATTCCTTGTTCTGGTTCAGAGTATTGCTTCTGTTTTACCTGAGCCAGTTGGTTTTCGCCAGTTCGATGACTTCATCGCCGCGCCCGCTGATGATCGCCCGCAGCATATACAGGCTAAAGCCTTTAGCTTGCTCCAGCTTGATCTGCGGCGGGATCGCCAGCTCCTCTTTGGCGACCACGACGTCGACCAGCACTGGACCGTCGGTGCGGAAGGCGGTCTGCAGCGCTTCATCCACCTCGGCGGCTTTCTCAACGCGAATACCTTTAATCCCGCAGGCTTCGGCGATGCGGGCGAAGTTGGTGTCGTGCAGCTCCGTGCCGTCGGTGAGATAGCCCCCGGCCTTCATCTCCATCGCCACGAAACCCAGCACGCTGTTGTTAAAGATGATAATTTTCACCGGCAGCTTCATCTGCGCCAGCGACAGAAAATCCCCCATCAGCATGCTAAACCCGCCGTCGCCGCACATGGCCACCACCTGACGCTCCGGCGCGGTGGCCTTGGCGCCAATGGCCTGCGGCATGGCGTTGGCCATGGAGCCGTGATTGAATGAACCCAGCAGGCGGCGTTTGCCGTTCATCTTGAGATAGCGTGCCGCCCAGACGGTCGGGGTGCCGACATCGCAGGTGAAAATGGCGTCTTCATCGGCAAAATGGCTGATCTGCTGCGCCAGATATTGCGGGTGGATCGCCTTCTCGCTGGGCTTCGCCAGATCGTCGAGTCCTTTTCGCGCGTCGCGATAGTGCTCCAGCGCCTTATCGAGGAAGCGGCGATCGGTTTTCTCTTCCAGCAGCGGCAGCAGCGCCTTCAGCGTTGATTTAATGTCGCCCACCAGCGCCATATCGACCTTACTGTGCGCGCCGATGCTGCCGGGGTTAATGTCGATCTGAATAATTTTGGCGTCGGTCGGATAGAAGGCGCGATAGGGGAACTGGGTGCCGAGCAGGATCAGGGTGTCGGCATTCATCATGGTGTGGAAGCCAGAAGAGAAGCCAATCAGCCCGGTCATGCCCACATCATACGGGTTGTCATACTCCACATGCTCTTTACCGCGCAACGCATGGACGATGGGAGCTTTAATTTTCGCCGCGAACTCCACCAGCTCCTGGTGGGCGCCGGCGCAACCGCTGCCGCACATGAGCGCGATATTGCTGGAGTAGCGGATCATCTGGGCCAGCTTGCGCAGCTCTTCTTCCGCCGGGGTGACCGTCGGCAACGGCGCATGATACCACTGGCTGCTGGCGCTCTCCGGGGCCGCCTTCAGCGCCACGTCGCCGGGCAGCACCACCACCGAAACGCCGCGGTTGATCACCGCCTTGCGCATCGCCACCGCCAGCACCTGCGGGATCTGCTCCGGGGTGGAGACCAGCTCGCAGTAGTGGCTGCATTCGCGGAAGAGCTCCTGGGGATGGGTCTCCTGGAAATAGCCGCTGCCGATTTCGCTGGATGGAATGTGGGCGGCAATCGCCAGCACCGGGACATGGTTGCGGTGACAGTCAAACAGACCGTTGATCAGATGCAGGTTACCCGGTCCGCAGGAACCAGCGCAGACCGCCAGTTCGCCGGTCAGTTGCGCCTCCGCGCCGGCGGCGAAAGCGGCAACCTCTTCGTGCCGGGTGGCCATCCAGTCGATGGTGCCCATGCGGTTCAGGCTATCGCTCAATCCATTGAGGGAATCGCCGGTGACGCCCCAGATACGTTTCACGCCGGCCTGTTCCAGCATTTTGGCAATGTATGCGGCCACGGTTTGTTTCATGATCTCCATCTCCTTTTTTTGATAACGCCTTCAAGCTTAGATGAAACTGCAGCTTACGTTGCCGATTGCCCTCAATTTTTTGCTGGTTTTATTGCTGAAGCAATGGGCATACTCTGGGATCTCACAGGGTGTAAAACAGGAAGCACATCAAATGGTTAAGGGATTGTTAAATGCAGTAAACAGAACGCTGTCGCATGAAGACGCCGGTAAACTCTTGTTACGACTCGCCGTCGGCGGGTTAATGCTGTTTCACGGTTTGCACAAGCTGCTGGATGGCGTGGACGGCATTAGCGGGATGCTGGCGGCGAAGGGGTTGCCGGGGTTTATCGCCTACGGTGTGCTGGTGGGGGAGGTGGTCGCCCCCTGTTTGTTGATTGTCGGCATCCTGACGCGCCCTGCGGCGCTGGTGTTGGCTTTCACCATGGTGGTGGCGTGGCTGATGGTCGGTCTCGGCAAGACATTTGCGCTTGATGCGGTGGGGGCGTGGGCGATCGAGAATCTGGTCTATTTCTTTGTTGGCGCGCTGGCGATTGCGCTTTTGGGCGCCGGGCGTTACTCGCTGGCCGGTCAGTCGGTCTGGCGGTAAAAATGCCTCATTCGTCCTGGGGCGTAAAGTCGATACTGTTGTCGGTTGGCCGCTTTTCAGTCCGGGAAAGCGTTTATCTCATGTCGCCTGAGAGTTTATTGTCGCCAAGGGTTTTCCCGGAGGCGGCGCATTGCGCCTTCTCCGGGCTACCAAATCGCACAGCGCTGTAGCCCCGGTAAGCGGTAGCGCCACCGGGGATTTTGACCTCAGGCGAGAACCAGATCGCTCTGCGGGTGACAGGAGCAGGCCAGCACATAGCCGTCGGCGATTTCATCTTCGGTCAGCGTCATGGTGCTGGTGACGCTATACTCCCCGGAAACGACTCTGGTTTTGCAGCAGCCGCAGACGCCGGCGCGGCAGGCGACGGTCACCGGCACCTGATTGCTCTCCAGCGCCTCGAGCAGGGTGGTGCCCACCGGCGCGTAAAACTCTCTCGCCGGCTGCAGTTTGGTGAATTTCAGCCCGCTGGTGGCGGCCTCTGCCACCGGTGTGAAGAACTTCTCCTTAAAGAAGCGGGTGACACCCAGGGCGGCCACCTCCTGCTCAACCTTCTCCATATACGGCGCTGGCCCGCAGGTCATCACGGTGCGGCTGGCGATATCCGGCACGCTCTGCAGTAGCTCCAGGGTCAGACGGCCGGCGACAAAACCGTGCGTTGCGTTGTGCTCCGCCACCAGGGTAACCGGATAGTTGCGCCACTCCTCGGCAAAGATCACATCCTCCGGCGAACGAACGCTATAGATCACTTGCACGTCTGCCAGCGGGCGGTACTTCGCCAGCCAGCGGCGCATCGACATTATCGGCGTCACCCCGCAGCCGGCGGCCAGCAGCAGGAATTTATCTTCTGCTTTATCGTCGCAGATAAACTCGCCCATCGCATCGGACAGCCAAAGATAATCGCCGCGTTTGACCTCGTGGGTTAACCATTGTGAACCCGCACCCTCGTTAATGCGGCGAACGGTCAGCGTAATATACTCGCTGACCCCCGGCGTGGAGGAGAGGGTGTAGGCGCGCAGCGTTTCCGCGGAATCACGCACGCTGACCAGGGCGTACTGCCCGGCGCGATACGGATAGTAATCGTGGCACAGCAGCGAAAGGGTCCACACGTCCGGGGTTTCCTGGTGAATGTGGTGAACCTGCATCCGCCACGGGCATTGCGAAGTTGGCATGGTCATCAGGGACTCCTTACGCGCTCAGCAGCTGCTGCATATCTTGTTCCACGGTGGTCACGGAACGCAGACCAAACTTCTCATTGAGGACAGCCAGCAGATCCGGAGTGAAGAAGCCCGGCGCCGTCGGGCCGGTGACGATATTTTTCACGCCGAGAGACAGCAGCGTCAGCAGGATGACAATCGCTTTCTGTTCGAACCAGGAGAGCACCAGCGACAGCGGCAGATCGTTGACGCCGCAGCCCAGTTTTTCCGCCAGCGTGACCGCCAGAATAATCGCCGAATAGGCATCATTACACTGACCAGCGTCGACCAGACGCGGCAGGCCTTCGATATCGCCGAAATCCAGCTTGTTAAAGCGGTATTTACCGCAGGCCAGCGTCAGGATCAGACAGTCGTCCGGCACGCTGGTGGCAAAATCGGTGAAATAGTTACGTTCCCCGCGCGCGCCGTCGCAGCCGCCGACGAGGAAGATATGGCGCAGTTTTTCACGGCTGACCAGATCGATCAGCGTATCCGCCGCGCCGAGCAGGGTCTGACGGCCAAAGCCGACGGTGATCAGATGCGGGATTTCGCTGTACGGGAAGCCCGCCATCTGCTGCGCCTGGGCAATGACCGGGGAGAAGTCTTCGCCTTCCAGGTGGTTCACGCCCGGCCAGCCGACGATGCTGCGAGTCCAGATGCGATCGTCGTAAGCGCCGACGGTGGGATCGATGATGCAGTTAGAGGTCATCACGATGGGGCCCGGGAAGCGGGCGAATTCCACCTGCTGGTTCTGCCAGCCGCTGCCGTAGTTGCCGATCAGATGTTTGAATTTACGCAGCTCCGGATAGCCGTGCGCCGGCAGCATTTCGCCGTGGGTATAGACGTTGACGCCGGTGCCTTCCGTCTGCTCCAGCAGGTTGTAGAGATCTTTCAGGTCGTGGCCAGAGATCAGGATACATTTACCTGCGGTGGCTTTTACGTTGACCTGAGTCGGCGTTGGGTGGCCATATTTCGTGGTTTCGCCGGCGTCAAGGATGCTCATCACTTTGAAGTTCATCTGGCCGATTTCCATCGAACATTCGAGCAGCGCATTCATATCCGCAGGCCAGGTGCCCAGCCACGCCATGATCTTGTGGTACTGGGCGTAAATGGCGTTGTCGTACTGGCCGAGCACGTGGGCGTGTTCCATATAAGCCGCAGCGCCTTTCAGACCATACAGGCACAGCAGGCGCAGGCCGAGGATATTCTCGCCGATAGCGGCTTTATCTTTATTCGGGGCATAGTCTGCCGCCTGACGCTGCAGGCCACCCAGATCGTCGCCGACCAGCTGCAGGTCGGCCACCGGGCTGTCAACTTTGGCGCTGGCATCAAGGTCCAGGCACTGCGCTTTCAGCGCCTCACGCATGGCAATCGCCTGACGGGCATAGCCGACGATGCGCGGAGAATCGAAATTGACGTTAGTTAGCGTAGAGAAGAAGGCGCGGGGGGCGAAGCTGTCGACCTCATGATCGATAATGCCATATTCGCGGGCCTTAAGCGCCCAGGCGGAGAGGCCTTGCAGTGACGCAATCAGCAGATCCTGTAGATCGGAGGTTTCCGCTGTTTTACCGCACATCCCCTGCGCGTAAGAGCAGCCGTTGCCGGCCGGGGTACGAATGGTTTGTTCACATTGCACACAAAACATGGTCACACCTTTAAAGTTATATTTGATATACATGTTTAAGGTTATGCCCGAGCGCGTGAGGAGAAAAGGTATTTCTGATACAACTTAAAGGGAGATTGATTTAGCGCAAAATTGGCGGCAGGAAGTCTGCCGCCAGCGCGTACTCAGGCGGCAAAAAAGGCGATCAGGATCGGGACCAGCAAGCTCAGCAGAAAACCGTGCACGATAGCGGCAGGGACGATCTCCACGCCGCCGGAACGCTGCAGCACCGGTAGGGTGAAGTCCATGGAAGTGGCGCCGCACAGACCCAGCGCCGTGGAGCGGCTACGGCGAATCAGGCCCGGAATTAACATGATGGCCAGCAGCTCGCGGCACAGGTCGTTGAAGAACGCCGCGCTGCCGATTACCGGGCCAAAGGATTCGGTCAGTAAAATACCGGAGAGTGAATACCAGCCGAAGCCGCTGGCCATCGCCAGACCGGTCTTTAGCGGCAAATCCAGAATAAAGGCGTTGAGGATGCCGCCGAGTAATGAACTGATCGTGACCACCACGGCGACGATCATTCCCCGGCGGTTAAGGACTATTTGTCGCAGACTCATTCCATTATTGCGTAATTGAATACCGACGAGGAACAGGAGAAAGATCAGCGTATATTCGCTGGCTTCGGTGGCGTGTTGTAAAAAAGGCAGGCCGGTCAGGCCAAGCAAAAAACCGAGGACCACCACCCCGCACAGCTGGAGTGATTCCAGGGCCATGGCCAGGCGCGAGGGTAATTTCTCCTGACGATGCAGACTGCGCCAGGGCATTTTTCTTTCCAGCCACAGCAGAGCGGTAATATTACACAGTAAAATGATGACCACGCTCACCGCGGCGTAATGCAATATCGCCAGCAGATTGCTGGCCAGATTGTCGAGAAACGCCAGGCTGATACCCATAAAAAAGAGGATCACATAGACAATCCAGCTCAGCATCCGGTGAATCAGTTTTAGCGCAGAGGAGTGACGAAGAGGCAGTAAATAGCCGACGACCAGCGGCAACAGAATGATGAACAGTCCCGAGAACATGAACGACGCAGCCCTTGCATGATGAGAATAGCGCTCATGACACTACCCAAATAGCCGGGCCGAGTAAAGCTGTCGCCAGAAAGAAAAAGCCCGGAGACCCGGGCTTTAGAAAGGATTAATCGCGTTTTTCCAGCAGAGTGCGGTACAGCACGCCGCCAAGGATCCCGCCGACGATCGGCATGACCCAGAACAGCCACAGCTGCTGCAGCGCCCAACCGCCCTGGAAAATCGCCACCGCGGTGCTGCGCGCCGGGTTGACGGAAGTGTTGGTGACCGGAATGCTGATTAAATGGATGAGAGTCAGCGCCAGGCCGATAGCGATCGGCGCGAAGCCCGCCGGCGCGTGTTTATCGGTAGCGCCATGGATAACCAGCAGGAAGCCGCAGGTCAGTACGATTTCAATAACGATAGCCGACAGCATAGAGAAGCCGCCCGGGGAGTGTTCGCCATAGCCGTTTGAGGCAAAGCCGCTGGCGGCGGCATCAAAGCCGGCTTTACCGCTGGCCACCACGTACAGCACCGCGGCGGCAATAATTCCGCCGACCACCTGGGCGATAATATAGCCAATGACCTCTTTCGCCGGGAAACGACCACCGGCCCACAGGCCTAAGGTCACCGCCGGGTTGAAATGACCGCCGGAAATATGGCCAACCGCATACGCCATGGTTAATACGGTTAAACCAAATGCCAGCGCCACGCCGGCAAAACCGATACCCAACTCGGGAAATGCTGCGGCAAGTACGGCGCTACCGCAGCCGCCAAATACAAGCCAGAAGGTGCCGAAGCATTCGGCTGCTAATTTTCTGAACATAACCACCTCAATTTAAATGTATACGCGCACGAGCGGACCGTGCCGGTCTTTATTTATCGTGATAAGGGACGACGATAAAAATAAAGCGGCGTTATTCTAGAGATAATCGCCATCCCAGAGCCAGTTAAATATATTGATATTATTTGATTTAGGGCAAGGTGAAGGGATTGCGTTTGCCAGTTTAACTCTTCCTATATCCATCCAAGATTATCAATAGTGTAGAACATAACGTCTGAAATAAAACTATTTTGTTTGATGAATAATCAATAGCCGTTAATAGACGATAAGTGCGTAATTTTATGAATATATTTAATCTCCTGAATAGGATGCGCAGAGGTGATTAAGCGGAGTGTCATCTTGCCGCCGCCCTCGCTATACTGTTGATTACTGAAGGAGAGTGGTGGTGTAGCGGAGGGGATATGCTTCTTGAGCGCGTAGAAATCGTCGGTTTTCGCGGTATCAATCGTCTGTCGTTGATGCTGGAGCAAAATAACGTCCTGATCGGGGAGAACGCGTGGGGGAAGTCCAGTCTGCTTGATGCGCTGACCCTGCTTTTGTCGCCAGAGTTCGATCTTTATCACTTTGTCCGCGATGACTTCTGGTTCCCCGCGGGCGACATCCAGGGGCGCGAGCACCATTTGCATATTATTCTGACCTTTCGTGAAACCGAGCCGGGGCGCCATCGGGTGCGGCGTTTCCGTCCGCTTCAGCGCTGTTGGGTGCCCTGTGATGACGGGTATCACAGGGTGTTCTACCGCCTGGAAGGCGAACTCGCCGATGACGACAGCGTGATGACCCTGCGCAGTTTTATCGATGGCGAAGGCGAAGCGCTGGCGCTGGAGGATATCGATGAGCTGGCCAGACACCTGGTGCGTTTGATGCCGGTGCTGCGCCTGCGCGACGCGCGCTTTATGCGGCGCATTCATAACGGGACGGTACCGCACTCGCCGCAGATAGAGATCACTGCCCGCCAGCTGGATTTTCTCTCCAGAGAGCTGGTCAGCCATCCGCAAAATTTATCCGACGGTCAGATCCGTCAGGGGTTGTCGGCCATGGTGCAGCTGCTGGAGCATTACTTTGCCGAGCAAAGCAGCGCCCAGACGCGACATCGCCTGATGCGTCGACGTTCCCATGATGAGCAGCGTAGCTGGCGTTATTTGGATATTATCAACCGCATGATCGACAAGCCCGGCGGGCGCAGCCATCGGGTGATCCTGCTGGGGCTGTTTGCTACCCTGCTGCAGGCGAAAGGGACGGTGCGCCTCGATCGCGACGCGCGGCCGCTGCTGTTGATTGAGGATCCCGAGACCCGCCTGCACCCGATCATGCTCTCCGTCGCCTGGCATCTGCTGAATTTGCTGCCGTTGCAGCGTGTGACCACCACCAACTCCGGAGAGCTGCTGTCCCTGACGCCGGTGGAGCAGGTTTGTCGGCTGGTGCGTGAATCGGCGCGGGTGTCGGCATGGCGGCTGGGGCCGGGCGGAATGAATGCCGAAGAGAGTCGACGCATTGCCTTTCACATCCGCTTCAATCGCGCCTCATCGCTCTTCGCCCGCTGTTGGCTGCTGGTGGAGGGGGAGACGGAAACCTGGGTTATCAACGAGCTGGCCCGCCAGTGCGGCCATCATTTTGATGCTGAAGGGGTGAAAGTGATTGAATTCGCCCAGTCGGGCCTGAAGCCATTGATCAAATTCGCCCGCCGGATGGGGATCCAGTGGCACGTGCTGGTGGATGGCGATGAGGCAGGAAAAAAATATGCCGCGACCGTACGCGGTCTGCTGAATAATGATCGCGAGCTGGAGCGCGACCATCTGACCGCTCTGCCGGCGCTGGATATGGAACACTTTATGTATCGTCAGGGATTTGATGACGTTTACCACCGGGTGGCGCAGATCCCGGATAATGTGCCCATGAATATGCGGCGGGTGATCACCAAGGCCATCCATCGCTCATCCAAGCCGGACCTGGCGATTGAGGTGGCAATGGAAGCCGGCCGCCGTGGGGTGGACGCTGTGCCGACGCTGCTGAAAAAAATGTTCTCGCGGGTACTGTGGCTGGCCCGCGGTCGCGCTGATTAATCTCTTCGCCGTCGGGAATTTCGGCGGCGCAAAGCTCTCCGGCAGCTAAACAAAACATCATTGGCGCGAAAAATGGGTGTCCTGTTGCCGACGGGTTTCGATAGAATCACCGCCTGGAGCGGCAGGGAAACAGCAGGAATCGGAATATGAAAGTGAAGGGAAAACGCAGGACCGTCTGGTGGCTGTTGGCGATCGTTGTGCTGGGTCTGGCTGTCTGGGGATGGCGGATTCTCAATGCGCCGCTACCGCACTACCAGACGCTGGTGGTGCGCAAAGGCGATCTCCAGCAGAGCGTGCTGGCCACCGGCAAGCTGGATGCCCTGCGAAAAGTTGACGTCGGCGCCCAGGTCAGCGGACAGCTGAAGACGCTGCACGTGAATATCGGCGATAAGGTCAAAAAGGATCAACTGCTGGGGGTTATCGATCCTGAGCAGGCGCAAAACCAGATCAAAGAGGTGGAGGCAACGTTGATGGAGCTGCGCGCCCAGCTCAATCAGGCGCGCGCGGAGAGTAAGCTGGCGCAGGTGACCCTGGCCCGTCAGCAGCAGCTGGCGCAGCGCCAGCTGGTCTCGCGACAAGACCTCGATACCGCGGCCACCGACCTGGCGGTGAAACAGGCGCAAATCGGCACCATTGAAGCGCAAATTAAGCGCAACCAGGCAACGCTCGACACGGCGAAGACCAACCTCGACTACACGCGGATCCTGGCGCCGATGGCTGGTGAAGTGACGCAAATTACTACCCTGCAGGGACAGACGGTGATCGCTGCCCAGCAGGCGCCGAACATTTTGACCCTGGCGGACCTCAGCACCATGCTGGTGAAAGCGCAGGTCTCCGAAGCGGATGTCATCCACCTCAGACCGGGACAAAAGGCGTGGTTTACCGTGCTGGGCGACCCGCTAACTCGCTATGAAGGCAAGCTGAAGGACATTCTGCCGACGCCGGAAAAAGTCAACGACGCCATCTTCTATTATGCCCGCTTCGAGGTCCCGAACCCGCAGGGAATTCTGCGCCTCGACATGACCGCGCAGGTGCATATCCAACTGGCCGAGGTGAAGAACGTGATCACCATCCCGCTGAGCGCCCTGGGTGATGCGGTCGGTGATAACCGCTACCACGTCCGGCTGTTGCGTACCGGCGAGGTCAAAGAGCGTGAGATTGTCATTGGCGCGCGCAATGATACCGACGTCGCGGTGGTGCAGGGACTTGAAGAGGGGGATGAGGTGATCGTCGGCGAGAGCGCGAGCGGGGCGGCAAAATGACGGCCCTGCTCGAGCTGCGTGATATTCGTCGCAGCTATCCTTCCGGCGACGGCAGCGTTGAGGTCCTCAAGGGGATCACCCTCAGTATCCATGCCGGGGAGATGGTGGCGATCGTGGGCGCCTCCGGCTCGGGAAAATCGACGCTGATGAATATCCTTGGCTGCCTCGACAAACCCACCAGCGGCACCTATCGGGTGGCGGGAACCGATATCGCGCAGCTGGATGGCGATGCGCTGGCCCGTCTGCGGCGGGAGCACTTTGGTTTTATCTTTCAACGCTATCACCTGCTGTCGCATCTGACCGCCGCGCAGAACGTCGAAGTGCCGGCGGTGTATGCCGGTAGTGAACGGCGGGCACGCCTGGCGCGCGCGCATGAGCTGCTGTTGCGGCTGGGGCTGGGCGAGCGCGCCGACTATCAACCGTCGCAGCTGTCCGGCGGCCAACAGCAGCGGGTCAGTATCGCCCGCGCCCTGATGAACGGTGGGGAAGTGATCCTCGCCGATGAGCCCACCGGCGCGCTGGACAGCCATTCCGGCGAAGAGGTTATGGCGATCCTGCACCAGCTAAAAGCGCAGGGGCACACGGTCATCATTGTGACCCACGATCCGCAGGTCGCCGCTCAGGCGGAGCGGATCGTCGAGATCCGCGATGGCGAGATCGTCCGCAACCCGCCCGCCAGCCGCCAGGGCGGCGGACTGCGCGCCCGTCCGCAGGCGGAGCCTTCGGCGTGGCGTCAGTTTACCAGCGGCTTTCGCGAAGCGCTGGTGATGGCCTGGAGAGCGATGGCGGCGAATAAAATGCGTACCCTGCTGACCATGCTCGGCATTATTATCGGTATTGCCTCGGTGGTGTCGATCGTGGTGGTGGGGGATGCCGCCAAGCAGATGGTGCTGGCAGATATTCGCGCCATCGGCACCAATACCATTGATGTGTATCCTGGTAAGGATTTTGGCGACGACGACCCGCGCTATCAGCAGGCGCTGAAGTATGACGATTTGCTGGCGATCCAGAAGCAGCCGTGGGTGCGCTCCGCCACGCCGGCGGTTTCAAAAAGCCTGCGCCTGCGCGCCAACAATATTGACGTTGCCGCCAGTGCGGAGGGGGTCGGTCCACAGTATTTTAATGTCTACGGCATGACCTTTAGCGAAGGCAATACCTTCAATGAACTGCAGCTCAACAGCCGGGCTCAGGTGGTGGTGCTCGACAGCAATACCCGTCGCCAGCTGTTTCCCAATAAAGCGAAAGTGGTGGGCGAGGTGATCCTGGTGGGTAATATGCCGGCCACGGTGATTGGCGTTGCGGATGAAAAGCAGTCGATGTTCGGCAGCAGCAAAATTCTCCGCGTCTGGTTGCCCTACACCACCATGGCGGGAAGAGTAATGGGCCAGTCGTGGCTGAACTCCATCACTGTGCGCGTTCATGAAGGCTACGACAGTGAAACCGCAGAGAAACAGCTGCTGCGTCTGCTGGAGCTGCGGCATGGTAAAAAAGATGTATTCACCTGGAATATGGACAGCGTCTTGAAAACCGCCGAAAGGACCACACATACCTTACAGCTGTTCCTGACATTGGTGGCGGTGATTGCCCTGGTGGTCGGCGGGATTGGCGTAATGAATATTATGCTGGTGTCGGTGACCGAACGGACGCGGGAGATCGGCATCCGCATGGCGGTTGGCGCGCGGGCCAGCGATGTGCTGCAGCAGTTTCTCATCGAGGCGGTGCTGGTTTGCCTGGTCGGCGGTGCGCTGGGGGTGACGTTGTCGCTGATGATCGCGTTTATTCTGCAACTGTTTCTCCCGGGCTGGGAGATCGGTTTTTCGCCGCTGGCGCTGGTGACGGCGTTTCTCTGTTCGACGTTAACCGGGGTGCTGTTTGGCTGGCTGCCGGCGCGCAATGCGGCGCGGCTCGATCCGGTGGATGCCCTGGCGCGGGAGTAGTCGGGATGAGAAATAAAAATGCCAGTCAGAAGGACTGGCATTTTATTAGCAGGATGTACACAATGAAGCAAAAGAGTTATGCAGCCGTTTCCGCTTCCACAGGGACGATCACGCTGGCGTGGTTGCCTTTTGGCCCCTGGTGAACATCAAACCGAACGGCTTGTCCGGCTTTTAGCGTTCTGTAACCATCCATCTGGATGGTGGAGTAATGGGCGAAAATGTCTTCGCCGCCGCCCTCAGGGCAGATAAAACCGAACCCTTTGGCATTGTTGAACCACTTAACAGTACCCATTTCCATACTTCGACATCCTTCGTAAATCTTTATTAGTAAGATGGAATGAACCGGTGGTGGAGTGACGAGTTGTTCAATTGCTCGCCAACTCTCGCCACTACAATTTAGAGAAATACGAAAACGCGTCAAGCGATTGAGGAGGGGGAACGGCGAAAAATGCGTCAAAATTTGAAGCAGTTAACGCTATTGCCGGGGAATGTGACAGCCGTCGCGGATAGAAGCGATAGATGATAGTTATCTATGATCTGTTGTAGATTTGTGATGAGCATAACCTCTGGTCATCGACAGGCCTCCGCCTGTTGGCAACAGCAACCGATGATGAACACTGACGATGAGTAAGAGAGATTGGCTGGACTTCGAGCACCTGGTTGACAACGAAGTTCGTGATGCGATTAAACCGCCATCTATGTATAAAGTGATATTGGTCAATGATGACTACACTCCAATGGAGTTTGTTATTGACGTGTTACAAAAATTCTTTTCTTATGATGTTGAACGTGCAACGCAACTGATGCTCACGGTTCACTATGAAGGTAAGGCGATTTGTGGCGTGTTTACCGCGGAAGTGGCGGAGACCAAAGTCGCTATGGTGAATCAGTACGCGAGGGAGAACGAGCATCCATTGCTGTGTACGCTGGAAAAAGCCTGAATTCAGGCATGAAAATTGGGGGAGGTGCCTATGCTCAATCAAGAACTGGAACTCAGTTTAAATATGGCTTTCGCCAGAGCGCGCGAGCACCGTCATGAGTTTATGACCGTCGAGCACTTGCTGCTGGCTCTGCTAAGCAACCCCTCGGCCCGTGAGGCCCTGGAAGCGTGTTCAGTGGACCTGGTGGCATTGCGTCAGGAACTTGAAGCCTTCATCGAACAAACCACACCCGTCCTGCCAGCCACGGAAGAAGAGCGCGACACCCAGCCGACGCTGAGCTTCCAGCGTGTGCTGCAGCGCGCCGTTTTCCACGTGCAATCTTCTGGCCGCAGCGAAGTGACCGGCGCCAACGTGCTGGTGGCCATTTTCAGCGAGCAGGAGTCGCAGGCCGCCTACCTGCTGCGTAAACATGAAGTGAGCCGACTCGATGTGGTGAACTTCATTTCTCATGGTACACGCAAAGATGAGCCGAGCCAGTCTTCCGATAACAGCGGAAGCCAGCCTGGCAATGAAGAGCAAGCCGGCGGGGAGGAACGTATGGAAAACTTCACCACCAACCTCAATCAGCTTGCTCGCGTTGGCGGCATCGATCCCCTGATCGGCCGTGAAAAAGAGCTGGAGCGCGCCATTCAGGTCCTGTGCCGTCGGCGTAAAAATAACCCGCTGCTGGTGGGGGAATCCGGCGTCGGTAAAACCGCCATCGCCGAAGGCCTTGCCTGGCGTATTGTGCAGGGCGATGTGCCGGAAGTCATGGCTGACTGCACCATCTACTCGCTTGATATTGGTTCTCTGCTGGCCGGGACGAAATACCGTGGCGATTTTGAAAAACGCTTTAAAGCGTTGCTGAAACAGCTGGAGCAGGATACCAACAGCATCCTGTTCATTGATGAGATCCACACCATCATCGGTGCGGGAGCGGCGTCTGGCGGCCAGGTCGATGCGGCTAACCTGATCAAACCGCTGCTTTCCAGCGGCAAGATCCGGGTGATTGGCTCCACCACTTACCAGGAGTTCAGCAACATCTTTGAAAAAGATCGTGCGCTGGCCCGCCGTTTCCAGAAAATCGATATTACCGAACCGTCGGTGGAAGAGACCGTCCAGATTATCAACGGCCTGAAGCCGAAGTACGAAGCGCACCACGATGTGCGTTATACCGCCAAGGCGGTGCGTGCGGCGGTTGAGCTGGCGGTGAAATACATTAACGATCGCCATCTGCCGGATAAGGCGATTGACGTGATTGACGAGGCGGGGGCGCGGGCGCGCTTAATGCCGGTCAGCAAGCGTAAGAAAACGGTCAATGTGGCGGATATCGAGTCCGTGGTGGCGCGCATTGCGCGGATCCCTGAGAAGAGCGTCTCCCGCAGCGATCGCGATACGCTGAAAAACCTTGGCGATCGACTGAAAATGTTGGTCTTTGGTCAGGATAAGGCCATCGAGGCGCTGACGGAAGCCATCAAGATGGCGCGCGCCGGGCTGGGCCATGAGCACAAGCCGGTGGGTTCATTCCTGTTCGCCGGGCCGACCGGGGTGGGGAAAACCGAAGTGACCGTGCAGCTGGCGAAGGCGCTGGGTATTGAGCTGCTGCGTTTTGATATGTCCGAATATATGGAACGTCATACCGTCAGTCGTTTAATCGGGGCGCCTCCGGGCTACGTCGGCTTCGACCAGGGCGGGCTGCTGACCGATGCGGTGATTAAACATCCGCATGCGGTGCTGCTGCTCGATGAGATCGAAAAAGCGCATCCGGACGTGTTCAACCTGCTGCTGCAGGTGATGGACAACGGCACGCTGACCGATAACAACGGACGTAAAGCGGACTTCCGCAACGTGGTGCTGGTGATGACTACCAACGCCGGGGTGCGGGAAACCGAGCGTAAATCGATTGGCCTTATCCAGCAGGACAACAGTCCGGACGCAATGGATGAGATCAAGAAGATCTTTACGCCGGAGTTCCGTAACCGTCTCGACAACATCATCTGGTTCGATCACCTCTCCACCACGGTGATCCATCAGGTTGTCGACAAGTTTATCGTCGAGCTGCAGGTTCAGCTGGATCAGAAAGGCGTCTCCCTGGAAGTCAGCCAGGAAGCGCGCGACTGGCTGGCGGAAAAAGGCTACGACCGGGCAATGGGGGCACGTCCAATGGGACGCGTCATTCAGGACAACCTGAAAAAACCGCTGGCGAACGAGCTGCTGTTTGGCTCGCTGGTCGACGGCGGGCAGGTGACGGTCTCTCTGGACAGCGCGAAAAATACGCTGACCTACGACTTCCAGAGCGCGCCGAAGCACAAACCGGAAGCCGCCCATTAAGGCGATATCTTCAATGTAAAAAACCGGCCAGGGGCCGGTTTTTTTTTGCCTGCTGGCGGTAGAAATGAAAAGACCGGGAATTATCCCGGCCTTCAGCATCTGACGCCTTAAGGGCGAAAACAATCAGCGACTACGGAAGACAATGCGGCCTTTGCTCAGGTCGTACGGGGTCAGCTCAACAGTCACTTTGTCGCCCGTCAGAATGCGGATGTAGTTTTTACGCATTTTACCGGAGATATGCGCGGTTACCACGTGACCGTTTTCCAGTTCTACGCGGAACATAGTGTTAGGCAACGTTTCAAGTACGGTGCCCTGCATTTCAATATTGTCTTCTTTGGCCATCTAGTCCTCTGGGGTATCACTACCGTAGTTTTGAACCGGCAAGATAATGCCGAAGTTCATCATGTAAGTAAAGTTTTACGTGTCTACCCTGAATCATTCACCTTGCCGCAAGGCGCGCAGTCAGCACGCCGGCAATGGAAATATGACGGGTATGAATCGCCGAAGTAGTTTTGGCGCATTGCCCGGGACACACACGGCCATGCCGCGTGACAGGCGCAAACGTAAAGGGGAGTGACAGAACGATGGGCGTTATCTGACTCTTATTATTCCCAAACGGCGGCGGGGCAACAGGCAGAAGCTACTCTACCGCGCAATTATACCATCCTGACGCAAAATGTGCTGAAAACATTTTATTGTCCGCCCGGAAATAGCACCCGCGGTACCCAAAATCGCTCGGGCAGACGGTAGCCGCGTAATACTGACAGATAGTCCAGATAATCGCGGCGGGGAATATCCACCGCGCCTAATGATGCGGTATGGTTGTTCAGCACCTGACAGTCAATTAATTTACCGCCGCTCTGCGCAAAGTCCTGGCAAAATACCAGCAGCGCGGTTTTGGAGGCATTTTCCGCCCGGCTGAACATCGACTCGCCGCAAAACAGCGCCCCCTGTGCCACGCCGTACATTCCCCCCACCAGAGTATTCTCCTGCCAGACTTCAATGGAGTGGGCATGCCCCAGTTCATGCAGCTGGTGGTAGGCGCGAACGATGCTGCTGGTTATCCAGGTGCCTTCGTCACGATCGCTGGCGCAGCCCTCTATCACCTCGCCAAAGGCGTGGTTGAGCGTGACGCGGTAGGGCGAACGCTGATGAAAGCGCTTCATGCTGCGGCTGAGATGGAACTGTTCCGGCCAGAGCACCGCCCGGGGATCGGGCGACCACCAGAGGATCGGGTCGCCGGGGGAAAACCAGGGAAAAATACCACGCTGATAGGCCATCAGCAGGCGCGCGGGGCTCAGATCGCCGCCGAGCGCCAGCAGGCCGTTAGGTTCACGCAGGGCGCCTTCCGGAGAAGGGAAGGCGATAGAATGCCGGGAGAGCTGAACCAGACGCATTTTAACCTCAATACGCATCAGCAAAAATTAGATAATAGCCTACAGACGCTGTTTAAACTGGAAGTACCGGCCCTGTTTAGCGAGCAGCTCCGCGTGACTACCTTGCTCAATTATCTGGCCGTTGTCCATGACTATTATCTGATTAAAACGCGCCAGGCCTCGCAGGCGGTGGGTGACCATCAGCACGGTTTTCTCGCGTAAGACTTCCGCCAGCAGATGCAGGATCTGGCTTTCGGTGGCCGCATCCAGACCTTCTGTCGGTTCGTCCAGCAGCATCAGCGGCGCATCGTGGAGCAGCGCACGGGCAATGGCCAGCCGGCGCAGTTCGCCGCCGGAAAGCTGGCGTCCGCCTTCGCCCAGCCAGCCGTTGAGTCCGCCATCTTCCAGCAGTTTTTCCAGGCCTACCTTCTCAAGGGTGGCGCAGAGCAGAGTGTCATCAGCCTCAGGCGCCGCCAGCAGCAGGTTGTCGCGCAGGGTGGCGCTGAACAGGTGCACGCGCTGCGGCACCACGCTCATTGACTGCCGCAGGGTGGCTTCGCTGAGCCCGGACAGCGGCTGGTCGTTGAGCAATATTTCACCCTGTGTCGGATCCCATGCGCGGGTGAGTAACTGCAACAGCGTCGACTTTCCGCAGCCGGTTCGGCCAAGAATAGCAATATGTTCCCCGGCGGCAATCTGCAGGGAGATGTTCTCCAGAGCGGGGGAGGGCTGCTGCGGGTAGCGGAAGGTGACCTGCCTGAAAGCTAAGGCCACCTGCGCAGGCTTGCTGGCCTCGCCCTCGACGAAGGAGACTTCCGGCTGCTGGTCAGTGATCTGCGAGATCCGCAGCGCGGAGGCGATCACCTGACCTAAATGCTGGAAAGCGCCGGTGACGGGCGCCAGGGCTTCGAAAGCCGCCAGGGCGCAGAAGACGAACAGGGCGATCAGCGCCCCGGGCTGGCTGTTGCCGCCGACGCCATCTGAGGCCAGCCAGAGCATGGCCACCACGGCGATACCGCCGATCAACAGCATCAGCGCCTGCGAAAGCGCGGTCAGCTCGGCCTGGCGACGCTGCGCCTCCTGCCAACTGAGCTCGGTCTTTTCCATTTGCGCGCGATAGCGGTCGCTGGCGTTAAACACCATCAGCTCCGCCTGGCCCTGCAGCCAGGCGGTAAGCTGTTGCCGATACTGGCCGCGCAGCTGGGTCATACTCTCTCCGGCCGGTTTACCGGCGCGATAGAACAGCGGCGGCATAACCAGCAGGGTCACCAGCATGATACCGCCGAGCGTTAGCGCGAGGGTGACATCGAGCAGGCTTAATCCGCAGGTCACCACCACAATCACCACCAGCGCGCCGACCAGCGGCGAAATGACCCGCAGGTAGAGATGATCCAGGGTGTCGACGTCGGCTACCACGCGGTTGAGCAGTTCACCCTGGCGAAAGCGCGCCAGCCCCGCCGGAGAGAGGGGGAGTAGTTTGCTGAAGGTGAAGACGCGCAGGTGCTGTAGCACGCGGAAGGTGGCGTCGTGGCTGACCAGACGCTCGAAGTAGCGTCCGGCGGTCCGGATAATCGCTGCGCCGCGAACGCCCGCGGCGGGCAGCATATAGTTAAAACTGTAGATCCCGGCGACGCCCACCACCGCAGAGGCGGAGAGAAACCAGCCGGAGAGCGTCAGCAGGCCGATACTGGCCAGCAGGGTCACAATTGCCAGTACGATGCCGAGCAGCAGCATCCATTTGTGGCGTTTGTACAGTGCCAGATAGGGTAAGAGCGCGCGCATTTAAATCTCCTCCTGACGATGGGCCAGCAGCGCCGAGAAGACCCCGCCGGCGCGGGCCAGCGTGGCGTAGTCGCCTTGTTCGATAATCTGTCCGTCCTGCATCACCCAGACGGCATCCCAGTCCGCCAGTCCCTCAAGCTGATGGGTAACCAGCAGCGTGGTTTGCTGGGTGGAGGCGTGGGTCAATGCCTGCATGACCCGTTGTTCGCTGTGGGCGTCGAGGCTGGCGGCGGGTTCATCCAGCAGCAGCAGGCGGCACGGCACCAACAGCGCGCGGGCGACCGCGATACGCTGCGCCTGGCCGACCGACAGACGGCCCGCCTGATCGCCCACGGCGGTATGGATCCCATCCGGCAGCAGAGCGATAAACTCGCTCACCCAGGCCTTGTCCAGCGCCAGTCGAAGCTGGGCATCGCTGGCTTCCGGCCACGCCAGCAGCACATTTTCCCGCAGCGTGGCGGCAGGAAGCTGGGGATTCTGCCCCACCCAGCTTAACAGGCGACGCCAGCGATCGGCGTCCAGCTCGCGCAGCTCCACGCCATTGACCTTCAGCGAACCCTCATAGGGCAAAAAGCCGAGCAGGGTGTTCAGCAGTGAACTTTTCCCTGAGCCGCTCTGCCCCACCAGCACCACCCGCGCGCCTGCAGGCAGTGAAAAGGTCAGCGGCCCGGCGAGGACTTTCCCTTCGGGAGATTTGATCAGCAGATCGCGCGCTTCCACGCCAATCAGATCGTTGTCATTTAAGGTTTTTTCGCCACGCTCCACCTGGGTCAGCGGGGTTTCCATAAACGTTTTCAGGCTGTCTGCGGCGCCCACGGCCTGGGCTTTGGCATGGTAGAAGGTGCCCAGGTCACGTAACGGCTGGAAAAATTCCGGGGCGAGGATCAGCGTCAGGAAGCCCGCCATCAGCGTGACGCCCGCGCCATAGTGGCCGAAGTTCAGCTCGCCAAGGTATGAGAAGCCAAAATAGACCGCCACCAGCGCAATGGAGAGCGAGGTGAAAAATTCCAGTACCCCGGAGGAGAGGAACGCCAGGCGCAGGACTTCCATGGTGCGTTGGCGAAAATCCTGCGAGGCGTCGCGAATATTATCGATTTCTGCCTGACCGCGGTGAAAAATACGCAAGGTTTCCATGCCGCGCAGGCGGTCGAGGAAGTGGCCGCTGAGGCGGGCCAGCGCCTGGAAATTACGCCGGTTGGCATCGGCGGCGCCCATCCCAACCAGGGCCATGAACAGGGGGATCAGCGGCGCAGTGCCGAGGAGGATCAGCGCGGCGGCCCAGTTTATCGGGAAAATAGTGATAACGATCAGCAGCGGCACGCAGGCCGCCAGCGTCATTTGCGGCAGGTAGCGGGCATAATAATCGTGCATATCATCGATCTGCTCGAGGATAAGCGTTGCCCAACTGCCGGCCGGTTTGCCCTGGATCCACGCCGGGCCCGCCTGCTGGAGGCGGTCGAGCACCTGGCGGCGAATTTCATAGCGAATATGCTGCCCGGCCTGAAAGCCGACCCGTTCACGCAGCCAGACCACCCAGGCGCGCAGCACAAAGGTCAGCACCAGCAGGGTTAGCGGCAGCAGCAGGGCGGTCGCAGGAATATTCTCCATCACCATCCGATGCAGGATCCGCGCCAGGAACCAGGCCTGCGCCACGATCAGCAGACCGCTCGCCACGCCAAGGAGGCGGGAAATCATCAACCAGCGACGGGAGATAATGCTTTGCTGTTTTAACCAGCGGGTTAACTCTTGTTGACGGGTTTTATTCATTGCGCGCTTTGCAGGTGTCGTTATCGGAATATTGGGCACGGCAATGTTACATCGCGGCAAAAATAAAGGCGACTTTTCGTCGCCTTCTTTACCTTTGTTACTGACTTGTAAAGATTATTTGCAGGCGTCAGCCAGACCGTCGAGGTAACGTTCAGCGTCCAGCGCCGCCATGCAGCCGGTGCCGGCGGAGGTGATAGCCTGACGATAAATATGGTCCATGACATCGCCGGCGGCGAACACGCCCGGGATGCTGGTCTGGGTCGCATTGCCATGGATACCGGACTGCACTTTGATGTAGCCGTTCTCCAGCTCCAGCTGACCTTCAAAGATGGCGGTGTTCGGGCTGTGGCCGATGGCGACAAACAGACCGGCTACTTCCAGGGACTCGACGTTGTCGCTGTTTTTGGTATCGCGCAGACGCAGGCCGCTGACGCCCATCTGGTCGCCGGTCACCTCTTCGAGGGTGCGATCGGTATGCAGCACGATGTTGCCGCTTTCCACTTTGTCCATCAGGCGTTTGATGAGGATTTTTTCCGCACGGAAGGAATCGCGACGGTGGATGAGGTGTACCTCAGAGGCGATGTTTGACAGATACAGAGCCTCTTCAACCGCGGTGTTGCCGCCGCCGATCACCGCCACTTTCTGGTTGCGATAGAAGAATCCGTCACAGGTGGCGCAGGCGGAAACGCCGCGGCCCTTGAAGGCTTCTTCGGAAGGCAGGCCCAGGTAACGGGCGGAAGCGCCGGTGGCGATAATCAACGCGTCACAGGTGTATTCGCCGCTGTCGCCGGTCAGACGGAACGGCCGGTTTTGCAGATCGACGCGGCTGATATGGTCGAAAATAATCTCGGTTTCAAATTTCGCGGCATGCTCGTGCATGCGCTCCATCAGCAGCGGACCGGTCAAATCGTTCGGATCGCCTGGCCAGTTTTCCACTTCCGTCGTGGTGGTCAGCTGACCGCCTTTTTCCATCCCGGTGATCAGCACCGGCTGCAGGTTGGCGCGTGCGGCATAGACCGCCGCGGTGTATCCCGCAGGTCCAGAACCAAGGATAAGCAGTTTACTGTGTTTGGCTGTGCCCATGAGATCCCCATAATAATTGGCATACATTGGGCTGGGATTGTAGGGAATTTGTTGTCGTAAAAAAAGAGCGCAGCGATTTTGTTAACGATGTGTGCAATAGAAGCGGCCGATGAATTGGCGATTTTCCCGGCAAGGAATATAACTATTTCTACTGTTGGCGGGACAATTATAAGACGAAAAAATGAGAATCAACCAGGGTAGATGATGAATATCTGGCATCTTGTACTAAAAATCGATGTTTTGCTTTGACAATCCCCTGTGCTTTTGCGAAAACATTCAAGGAAGAAGAAAAGCAGTATTTGGCGTGCGGCGAATTTTCATGCACGCAAATGCCATTTTTATCCGGGTCAACGAAATCTACGCATGGTGTGGACAGACGCCATGCGTGATGTCGGTGACTGCCGTCAGGCAACGGGCTTCTCACGTACCCCTGGGTTACCCAATGTCGTACGGGTAATAACAGGATGGGCTCTGGCAGTGAAGGCACAGAGCCGGAACAGGAGTAGGGAAGGAATACAGAGAGACAATAATAATGGTAGATAGCAAGAAGCGCCCTGGCAAAGATCTCGACCGCATTGATCGTAACATCCTGAATGAATTGCAAAAAGATGGGCGAATTTCTAACGTCGAGCTTTCTAAACGGGTGGGACTTTCTCCGACGCCTTGCCTTGAGCGTGTGCGTCGTCTTGAAAGACAGGGTTTTATTCAGGGCTATACGGCGCTGCTCAACCCGCATTATCTGGATGCATCACTTCTGGTATTTGTTGAGATTACTCTGAATCGTGGCGCACCGGATGTGTTTGAGCAATTTAACGCCGCAGTGCAAAAACTTGAAGAAATTCAAGAGTGTCATCTGGTTTCCGGTGATTTCGACTATCTGTTGAAAACCCGCGTACCGGATATGTCAGCGTATCGTAAATTACTGGGCGAGACCTTGCTGCGCCTGCCGGGCGTTAACGACACCCGTACCTATGTGGTAATGGAAGAAGTCAAGCAAAGTAATCGTCTGGTTATTAAGACGCGCTAACACGGAACAGGTGCAAACTCGACGTAGTTTGATTACACTCCTGTTAATCCATACAGCAACAGTGCCGGGGAGACCCGGCGCTGTTGTCCGTTTTAGCAGCAGGCAGGAAACAGCCTGATACCTGGAGAGCCTTTCTTGAGCCAGGAATACACCGAAGACAAAGAAGTCAAACTTACCAAACTCAGCAGCGGGCGCCGACTCCTCGAGGCGATGCTCATCCTTTGCTCCCTCTTCGCCATCTGGCTGATGGCGGCATTACTGAGCTTTAACCCCTCGGACCCAAGCTGGTCGCAAACGGCATGGCATGAGCCTATCCATAATTTAGGCGGCGCCCCCGGCGCGTGGCTTGCCGATACCCTCTTTTTCATTTTTGGCGTCATGGCCTACACCATCCCGGTGATCATCATCGGCGGATGCTGGTTTGCCTGGCGGCATCAGGAAAATGACGAATATATTGATTATTTCGCCGTTTCGCTGCGCCTCATCGGTGCGTTAGCCCTGATCCTGACCTCCTGCGGTCTGGCGGCGATTAATGCCGATGATATCTGGTACTTCGCCTCTGGCGGGGTGATTGGCAGCCTGCTCAGCACCACCCTGCAACCGCTGCTGCACAGCAGCGGCGGCACCATCGCGCTGTTGTGCATCTGGGCGGCCGGCCTGACGCTGTTTACCGGCTGGTCGTGGGTCAGCATTGCGGAAAAACTGGGCGGAGGCATCCTGTCCGTACTCACCTTTGCCAGCAATCGTACCCGTCGGGATGATACCTGGGTCGATGAAGGCGAATACGAAGACGACGATGAAGAGTACGACGACGAAGAGGCGGCAACCCCCCAGGAGTCGCGTCGCGCCCGTATCTTGCGCAGCGCACTGGCGCGGCGTAAACGTCTCGCTGAGAAGTTTACCAACCCCATGGGGCGTAAAACCGACGCGGCGCTTTTCTCCGGCAAACGGATGGATGACGGGGAAGAGGCAGTGCAGTACAGCGCCAGCGGTGCGCCTGTTGCCGCCGACGATGTACTGTTTTCCGGCGCCAGCGCCGCGCGTCCCGCCGAGAATGATGTGTTGTTCTCCGGCGCCAGCGCCGCGCGCCCGGGCGATTACGACCCTTACGATCCGTTGCTGAACGGCCAGAGTATCGCTGAGCCGGTGGGCGCAGCGGCGGCGGCCACTGCCGCGCCGCAGCCGTGGGCCGAATCACCGGCTGGTCATCAGGGCGCTGCGCCGGTTTATCAGCCGGAAGCTGGTTACCCGCCGCAGCCCTACCAGCCAGAGCCGGCACCGTATCAGCAGCCTGCTTATGCTCCTCATGCCGGTCAGCCGGCACCGCAGGCGTATCAGCCTGAGCCAGTGCAGTATCAGCAGCCGGTTTACGATCCGTATGCCGGCCAGCCTGCGCCGCAGGGGTATCAACCCGAGCCTGCGCCGTATCAGCAGCCGGTTTACGATCCGTATGCCGGTCAGCCTGCGCCGCAGGGGTATCAACCCGAGCCTGTGCCGTATCAGCAGCCGACTTACGATCCGCATGCCGTCCAGCCGGCACCGCAGGCGTATCAGCCTGAGCCAGTGCCGTATCAGCAGCCGGTTTACGATCCGCATGCCGTCCAGCCTGCGCCGCAGGGGTATCAGCCAGAGCCGGCGCCGTATCAGCAGCCGGTTTACGATCCACATGTTGCTCAGCCTGCGCCGCAGGGGTATCAGCCAGAGCCGGCGCCGTATCAGCAGCCGGTTTACGATCCACATGTTGCTCAGCCTGCGCCGCAGGGCTATCAACCCGAGCCTGCGCCGTATCAGCAGCCGGCTTACGATCCGCATGCCGGTCAGCCTGCGCCGCAGGCGTATCAGCCTGAGCCCGCGCCGGTACCTGCCGCGCAGCCAGAGCCTGAGGTCGTGCAGGAAGAAGTGAAACGTCCGCCGCTCTATTATTTCGAGGAAGTGGAAGAGAAGCGGGCGCGCGAACGCGAGCTGCTGGCTTCCTGGTATCAGCCTATTCCGGAGCCGGAAAGTCCGATCGCCACCAAACCGCTGACGCCGCCCGCCTCGCCGTCCAAACCGCCCGTGGAGTCAACCGTAGTTTCTGCGGTGGCGGCAGGAGTGCATCAGGCAACGGCTGCCAGCGGCGGCGCAGCCGCTGCGAAGACGGCGACCGCCGCGGCCGCAGCGACAGCGCCATTGTTCAGCCCGGCCTCCAGCGGACCGCGGGTCCAGGTGAAAGAGGGCATTGGTCCAAAACTACCGCGGCCAAATCGCGTTCGCGTCCCGACGCGTCGGGAACTGGCCTCCTACGGCATCAAGCTACCGTCGCAGCGGGAAGCTGAACAGCGCGCGCGGCAGGCCGAGCGCGACCCCCATTATGATGATGAGCTGCTCTCGGATGAGGAAGCGGATGCTATGGAGCAGGATGAGCTGGCTCGCCAGTTCGCCGCCACTCAACAGCAGCGCTATGGCCATCGCTGGGAAGACGATAACGCGACTGATGACGATGACGCCGATGCCGCGGCGGAAGCGGAGCTGGCGCGCCAGTTTGCCGCCACCCAGCAGCAGCGCTACGCCTCCGAGCAGCCGCCGGGCGCTAATCCGTTCTCGCCGGCGGATTATGAATTCTCGCCGATGAAAACGCTGGTCAATGAGGGTCCGAGCGAGCCGCTGTTTACGCCGACACCGGAAGTACAGCCGCAGCAGCCAGCCCAGCACTATCAACAACCAGCCGCCGCTCCGCAGCAGGGTTATCAACCTGCGCAGCACCAGCCGGTACACCCTCAGCCAGTGCCGCAGCAGCCTTACCAGACTGCGCCGCAGCCCGTGCAGCAGCAACAGCCGGTTGCCCCACAGGGGCACCAGCCTGCCGCGCCTGCGCCGCAGGAGAGCCTGATCCACCCGCTGCTGATGCGCAATGGCGATAGTCGACCGCTGCAAAAGCCGACAACGCCGCTGCCGTCGCTGGATCTGCTCACGCCGCCGCCCAGTGAAGTCGAGCCGGTCGATACCTTTGCTCTTGAGCAGATGGCACGACTGGTGGAAGCGCGACTCGCCGATTTCCGCATTAAAGCGGATGTGGTGAACTACTCGCCGGGGCCGGTGATCACCCGCTTCGAACTGAATCTGGCGCCTGGCGTCAAAGCGGCGCGAATCTCTAACCTGTCACGGGATCTGGCGCGTTCGCTGTCCACGGTCGCCGTGCGCGTGGTGGAAGTGATCCCGGGTAAACCGTATGTCGGGCTTGAGCTGCCGAATAAAAAGCGCCAGACCGTCTACCTGCGTGAAGTGCTCGACAACAGCAAGTTCCGTGATAACCCGTCGCCGCTGACCGTGGTGCTGGGTAAAGACATCGCCGGCGATCCGGTGGTGGCCGATCTGGCGAAAATGCCGCACCTGCTGGTGGCCGGTACCACCGGTTCCGGTAAGTCAGTCGGCGTCAACGCCATGATCCTCAGCATGCTCTACAAAGCGCAGCCGGAAGATGTGCGTTTCATTATGATCGACCCGAAAATGCTCGAGCTGTCGGTCTACGAAGGTATTCCGCATCTGCTGACGGAAGTGGTCACCGACATGAAAGACGCCGCCAATGCGCTGCGCTGGAGCGTCAACGAGATGGAGCGTCGCTACAAGCTAATGTCGGCGCTGGGCGTACGTAATCTGGCGGGCTATAACGAGAAGATTGCTGAAGCGGCGCGCATGGGCCGTCCGATCCCGGATCCATACTGGAAGCCAGGCGACAGTATGGACGCCGTGCACCCGGTACTGGAAAAGCTGCCGTACATAGTGGTGCTGGTGGACGAATTCGCCGACCTGATGATGACCGTCGGTAAGAAGGTGGAAGAGCTGATCGCTCGCCTGGCGCAGAAAGCGCGTGCGGCGGGGATCCACCTGGTGCTGGCGACGCAGCGTCCGTCGGTGGATGTCATTACCGGTCTGATTAAGGCCAACATTCCGACGCGTATCGCCTTTACCGTGTCGAGTAAAATTGACTCGCGTACCATTCTCGATCAGGGCGGTGCGGAATCGCTGCTCGGGATGGGGGATATGCTCTACTCCGGGCCGAACTCCACCACGCCGGTGCGCGTCCATGGGGCGTTTGTTCGCGATCAGGAAGTCCACGCTGTGGTTCAGGACTGGAAAGCCCGCGGTCGTCCGCAGTATGTTGACGGCATTACCTCCGACAGCGAAAGCGAAGGCGGCGGCGGCGGTTTCGACGGCGGTGAAGAGCTGGATCCGCTGTTCGATCAGGCGGTCAGCTTTGTGACCGAGAAGCGTAAAGCGTCGATTTCCGGGGTGCAGCGCCAGTTCCGCATTGGCTATAACCGTGCCGCGCGTATCATCGAACAGATGGAAGCGCAGGGCATTGTCAGCGAGCAGGGCCATAACGGTAACCGCGAAGTGCTGGCGCCGCCGCCCTTTGAATGAGTGCAAAGTTGGGTAAATAAGCGCAAAATCAGCCAATTCTTCTGTCCCGCCGCCGTCGGCGGTCCTACATTAGGGGCAGAAGAGGCTCCCGCGTCGGGAGTGACGCACATTAAGGAAGAACAATGAAAAAACTCGCAATCACCTGTGCATTACTGTCTGGTATGGTCGTCAGCCAGGTCTGGGCAGATGCGGCCAGTGACTTAAAAAGCCGTCTTGATAAAGTGAGCAGCTTCCATGCCAGCTTCACGCAAAAAGTCACCGACGGCAGCGGCAACGCCGTGCAGGACGGACAGGGCGACCTGTGGGTAAAACGCCCGAATCTGTTTAACTGGCATATGACCCAGCCGGATGAGAGCGTCCTCGTTTCGGATGGTAAAACCCTGTGGTTCTATAACCCGTTCGTCGAGCAGGCCACGGCGACCTGGCTGAAAGACGCCACCAGCAACACGCCGTTTATGCTGATTGCCCGCAACCAGTCCAGCGACTGGCAGCAGTACAATATCAAACAAAACGGCGATGATTTTGTGCTGACGCCGAAAAGCGGCAGCGGCAACCTGAAGCAGTTCACGATCAACGTCGGTCGGGACGGCACCATCCATCAGTTCAGCGCCGTCGAGCAGGACGATCAGCGCAGCAGCTATCAGCTGAAATCGCAGCAGAACGGCGCCGTCGACGCATCTAAGTTCACCTTTACGCCGCCGAAAGGGGTGACGGTGGACGATCAACGTAAGTAGAGGCGAAAGTGAGCAATCTGTCGCTCGATTTTTCCGACAACGCGTTTCAACCTCTGGCCGCTCGCATGCGGCCAGAAAATTTAGCGCAGTATATTGGCCAGCAGCACCTGCTGGCGCCGGGCAAACCCCTGCCGCGGGCGATCGAAGCCGGGCACCTGCATTCGATGATCCTCTGGGGGCCGCCGGGTACCGGCAAGACTACCCTGGCGGAAGTTATCGCCCGTTATGCCAGCGCCGATGTCGAAAGGATCTCGGCGGTGACCTCCGGGGTGAAAGAGATCCGCGAGGCCATTGAGCGCGCGCGGCAGAATCGCAACGCCGGCCGACGAACGATTCTGTTTGTTGACGAAGTGCATCGCTTCAATAAAAGCCAGCAGGATGCCTTTCTGCCGCATATTGAAGATGGCACTATCACTTTTATTGGCGCGACCACCGAAAACCCTTCCTTTGAGCTTAACTCAGCGCTGCTCTCCCGCGCCCGCGTCTATTTACTGAAATCGCTCACTACCGACGATATCGAGCGGGTGCTTGACCAGGCGATGAACGATAAAACCCGCGGCTACGGCGGCCAGGATATCGTTTTGCCGGATGAGACCCGCAGGGCCATCGCCGAACTGGTAAACGGCGACGCGCGGCGGGCGCTGAATACCCTGGAAATGATGGCCGATATGGCCGAGAGCGATGATGCGGGCAAGCGGGTGCTGAAGGCGGAACTGCTGACCGAGATCGCCGGCGAGCGCAGCGCGCGCTTTGATAATAAAGGCGACCGTTTCTACGATTTGATTTCCGCCCTGCATAAGTCGGTGCGCGGTAGCGCGCCGGACGCGGCGCTTTACTGGTACGCGCGGATCATCACCGCCGGGGGCGATCCGCTGTATGTTGCCCGCCGTTGTCTGGCGATTGCCTCGGAAGACGTCGGCAACGCCGACCCGCGGGCGATGCAGGTGGCCATATCGGCGTGGGACTGCTTCACCCGCGTCGGGCCGGCGGAAGGCGAACGGGCGATTGCCCAGGCTATTGTCTATCTGGCCTGCGCGCCGAAGAGCAATGCGGTCTACACCGCCTTTAAAGCGGCGCTGGCCGATGCGCGAGACCGTCCGGACTATGACGTTCCGGTGCATCTGCGCAATGCGCCGACGAAGCTGATGAAAGAGATGGGCTACGGGCAGGAGTATCGCTACGCTCATGACGAACCTAACGCCTACGCCGCCGGCGAGCAGTACTTCCCGCAGGAAATGGCGCAAACGCGCTATTATCACCCGACAAACCGGGGGCTTGAGGGCAAAATTGGCGAAAAGCTCGCCTGGCTCGCTGAACAGGATCAAAATAGCCCGATAAAACGCTACCGCTAATTGAGGCGTTGCGGTAAGGTTATTACACTATTTCCGTGGCCGTAGCCTGCGGCCACTTTTCTTTTTTTAATTCGATAAGCACAGGATAAGCATGCTCGATCCCAATCTGCTGCGTACCGAGCCAGACGCAGTCGCAGAAAAACTGGCACGCCGGGGCTTTAAGCTGGATGTAGATAAACTTCGCGCGCTTGAAGAGCGTCGTAAAGTTCTGCAGGTGCAAACGGAAAACCTGCAGGCGGAGCGCAACTCCCGATCGAAATCCATTGGCCAGGCGAAAGCGCGCGGGGAAGACATCGAGCCATTACGCCTGGAAGTGAACAAACTCGGCGAACAGCTGGATGCCGCAAAATCCGAGCTGGAAGCGCTGCTGGCGGAAATCCGCGATATCGCGCTGGCGATCCCGAATATTCCTCACGATGACGTGCCGGTTGGCCGTGACGAAAACGACAACGTTGAAGTCAGCCGCTGGGGCACGCCGCGCCAGTTCGATTTTGACGTGCGCGATCACGTGACGCTGGGTGAAATGCACGGCGGGCTGGATTTTGCCGCCGCCGTTAAGCTCACCGGTTCGCGCTTCGTGGTGATGAAAGGCCAGCTGGCCCGTCTGCACCGCGCCCTGGCGCAGTTCATGCTGGATCTGCACACTGAACAGCATGGCTATAGCGAAAACTATGTCCCGTACCTGGTAAACCAGGACACCCTGTATGGCACCGGCCAGCTGCCGAAATTCGCCGGCGACCTGTTCCATACTCGCCCGCTGGAAGAAGAGGCTGACAGCAGCAACTACGCGCTGATCCCGACGGCGGAAGTGCCGCTGACCAACCTGGTGCGTGATGAAATTATCGATGAAGACGATCTGCCGATCAAAATGACCGCCCATACGCCGTGCTTCCGTTCCGAAGCGGGTTCTTATGGTCGCGACACCCGCGGTCTGATCCGTATGCACCAGTTCGATAAAGTTGAGATGGTGCAGATTGTCCGTCCGGAAGACTCCATGGCGGCGCTGGAAGAGATGACCGGCCACGCCGAGAAAGTGCTGCAGCTGCTGGGCCTGCCGTACCGTAAGGTCGCGCTGTGCACCGGCGATATGGGCTTCAGCGCCTGCAAAACCTATGACCTCGAAGTGTGGGTTCCGGCGCAGAACACCTACCGTGAGATCTCTTCCTGCTCTAACGTCTGGGATTTCCAGGCGCGTCGTATGCAGGCTCGCTGCCGTAGCAAGTCCGACAAGAAGACCCGTCTCGTTCATACCCTGAATGGTTCTGGCCTGGCGGTTGGTCGTACGCTGGTGGCGCTGATGGAAAACTATCAGCAGGCCGATGGCCGTATCGAGATCCCGGAAATCCTGCGCCCGTATATGCGCGGCCTCGAATATATCGGTTAATTTTTACCATCTCCCTTAAAAGCGCCTGCGGGCGCTTTTTTTACACCCTTATTGATACCGGGCAATAATCCCTTCCGCGAATGCAGTGATACTCCCTTTGGATTAAATCAGCATAAAAAACCAATAATATTTCAAAGCATTATATATATGACTATATAGCGCTTATCAGTTTATTGTGAGCAACCAAAGCGAGTATCCATGAAAATTAAAGCCCCCGATGCTTTACTGGCTGCTGAGGTAAGCCGCCGTGGTCTGATGAAAACCACGGCAATAGGCGGCCTGGCGCTGGCCAGCAACGCACTAACGTTACCCTTTTCCCGTATGGCCCATGCCGCCGACACGCCAGCCCCGGCCAGTGAGAAGGTGGTCTGGAGCGCATGCACCGTCAACTGCGGTAGCCGCTGCCCGCTGCGCATGCACGTGGTGGATGGCGCGATTAAATACGTTGAAACCGATAATACCGGTGACGATAACTATGACGGCCTGCATCAGGTGCGCGCCTGCCTGCGCGGACGTTCTATGCGCCGCCGGGTTTATAACCCCGATCGGCTGAAATATCCCATGAAGCGCGTAGGTAAACGCGGTGAGGGTAAATTCGAGCAAATCAGCTGGGAAGAGGCTTTCGATATCATCGCCAGCACGACGCAGCGGCTGATTAAAGACTACGGCAACGAGTCCATCTATCTGAACTACGGCACCGGCACGCTGGGTGGCACGCTGACCCGCTCCTGGCCGCCGGGGAAAACCCTGATTGCCCGTCTGATGAACTGCTGCGGCGGGTATCTCAATCATTACGGCGACTATTCATCCGCGCAGATTGCTGCCGGGTTGAATTACACCTACGGCGGTTGGGCAGATGGCAACAGTCCGTCGGATATTGAAAACAGCCAGCTGGTAGTGCTGTTCGGCAACAACCCCGGGGAAACGCGGATGAGCGGCGGCGGGGTGACCTACTATCTTGAGCAGGCGCGCCAGAAATCCAATGCCAGGATGATCATTATCGATCCGCGCTATACCGACACCGGCGCCGGACGCGAAGATGAATGGATCCCGATTCGCCCCGGCACCGATGCGGCGCTGGTATCGGGTCTGGCGTGGGTGATGATCACCGAGAATCTGGTCGATCAGCCGTTCCTCGATAAATACTGCGTGGGATACGACGAGAAAACGCTGCCCGCCGGTGCGCCAGCCAATGGTCATTACAAAGCTTACATTCTTGGCGAGGGCACTGACGGTATCGCCAAAACGCCGGAGTGGGCCTCGACCATTACCGGTATTCCGCGCGAACGCATTGTTAAACTGGCGCGGGAAATTGCCACCGCTAAACCGGCCTATATCAGCCAGGGCTGGGGGCCGCAGCGTCATGCCAACGGCGAAATCGCCACCCGGGCTATCGCGATGCTCGCCATTCTGACCGGTAACGTCGGGATCAACGGCGGCAATAGCGGCGCGCGCGAGGGCTCCTACAGCCTGCCGTTTGAACGTATGCCGACGCTGGAGAATCCGGTTCAGACCAGCATCTCGATGTTTATGTGGACCGATGCGATTGAGCGCGGTCCGGAAATGACCGCCCTGCGCGATGGGGTGCGTGGCAAAGATAAGCTCGATGTGCCGATCAAAATGATCTGGAACTATGCGGGCAATTGCCTGATCAATCAGCACTCTGAGATCAACCGCACCCACGAAATCCTGCAGGACGATAAGAAGTGCGAGATGATTGTGGTCATCGACTGCCATATGACCTCGTCAGCGAAATACGCCGATATTCTGCTGCCGGACTGCACCGCCTCTGAGCAGATGGATTTTGCGCTGGATGCCTCCTGCGGCAACATGTCCTACGTCATTTTTGCCGACCAGGCCATCAAGCCGCGTTTCGAATGTAAAACCATCTATGAGATGACCAGCGAGCTGGCGAAGCGCCTTGGCGTCGAGGAGAAATTTACCGAAGGCCGTACCCAGGAAGGCTGGATGCGCTATCTGTATGAGCAGTCGCGCAAAGCGATTCCAGACCTGCCGGATTTCGACACCTTCCGTCAGCAGGGCATCTATAAGCAGCGCGATCCGCAAGGTCATCATGTGGCCTACAAAGCCTTCCGTGAGGATCCGCAGGCTAATCCGCTGACCACGCCTTCGGGCAAGATCGAAATTTACTCGCAGGATCTGGCGAAAATCGCCGCCACCTGGGAGCTGCCGGAAGGGGATGTTATCGATCCGCTGCCGATCTACACCCCGGGTTTCGAAAACTATAACGATCCGATGACAGCGAAATACCCGCTACAGCTCACCGGTTTCCACTATAAATCTCGCGTCCACTCGACCTACGGCAACGTCGATGTACTGAAGGCCGCCTGCCGGCAGGAGATGTGGATTAACCCGATCGATGCCCGCCAGCGCGGCATTGCCAACGGCGATCGCATTCGTATCTTCAACGACCGTGGGGAAGTGCATATCGAAGCGAAGGTGACGCCGCGCATGATGCCGGGCGTCGTCGCGCTGGGGGAAGGGGCCTGGTATAACCCGGATGCCGCGCGCGTGGATCAGGCGGGCAGCATTAACGTACTGACCACCCAGCGCCCCTCGCCACTGGCGAAGGGAAACCCGTCGCATACCAACCTCGTCCAGGTTGAGAAGCTGTAAGGAGTAACCGATGACAACTCAGTATGGATTTTTTATTGATTCCGCCCGTTGCACCGGTTGCAAGACCTGCGAACTGGCCTGTAAGGACTACAAAAATTTGACCCCGGAGGTCAGCTTCCGTCGCATCTATGAATATGCCGGCGGCGACTGGCAGGAGGATAACGGCGTCTGGAATCAGAACGTGTTCGCCTATTACCTCTCCATCGCCTGTAACCACTGCGAAGATCCAGCCTGCACCAAAGTCTGCCCGAGCGGTGCGATGCACAAGCGCGAAGACGGTTTTGTGGTGGTCAACGAAGAGGTCTGCATTGGCTGCCGTTACTGCCATATGGCCTGTCCGTACGGCGCGCCGCAGTATAACGCCGATAAAGGCCATATGACTAAGTGCGACGGCTGCCACGAGCGCGTCGCCGAAGGGAAAAAGCCGATCTGCGTCGAGTCCTGCCCGTTGCGGGCGCTCGATTTCGGGCCGATTGCCGAACTGCGCGCTAAGCACGGCCAGCTGGCGGCGGTGGCGCCGCTGCCTTCGGCGCACTTTACCCGGCCGAGCATCGTGATCAAACCTAACGCCAATGCCCGGCCGTGTGGCGATACCACTGGTTACCTGGCGAACCCGAAGGAGGTGTGAGATGGGAAACGGATGGCATGAATGGCCGCTGATGATCTTTACGGTCTTCGGCCAGTGCGTCGCGGGCGGCTTCATCGTCCTGGCGCTGGCGCTGATGACGGGCAAGCTTTCCCGTGAGCAGGAGCAGCGCGTGGTAGGTAGCATGTTCGGCCTGTGGGTATTGATGGGGGTCGGGTTTATCGCCTCGACAATGCACCTCGGTTCGCCGCTGCGGGCCTTTAATTCGCTCAATCGCGTGGGGGCCTCGTCGCTGAGTAATGAGATAGCCAGCGGGGCGATCTTCTTCGCCATTGGCGGGATTGGCTGGCTGCTGGCCGTGTGCAAAAAGCTGCCTGCCGGACTGCGTAGCCTGTGGCTGGTAGTGACCATGGCGCTGGGGGTGATCTTCGTCTGGATGATGGTGCGGGTCTATAACACCATCGACACGGTGCCGACCTGGTATACCGTCTGGACGCCGCTGAGCTTCTTCCTGACGCTGTTTATCGGCGGCCCGCTGCTGGGCTATCTGCTGCTGCGCGTCGCAGGCGTCGACGGTTGGGCGATGCGCCTGCTGCCGGTGGTCACTTTGCTGGCGCTGCTGGCGAGTATTGTGGTGGTCCTGATGCAGGGGATTGAACTCGCCACTATCCGCAGCTCAATTCAGCAGGCCTCCGCCCTGGTGCCGGATTATGGGCTGCTTATGGCCTGGCGCGTGGTGCTGCTGGCGCTGGCCCTGGCCTGCTGGTGCGTGCCGCAGATTCGCGGCCGCAAGCCGGCGCTCTCGCTGCTCGGCCTGGCGTTTGTTCTGGTGCTGGCGGGAGAGATGATTGGCCGCGGCGTATTCTATGGTCTGCATATGACCGTCGGGATGGCTATCGCCAGTTAATCAGCCTCATCATGCCGGCGCAGGCGTGCCGGCATGATGAAAACGTGCTGTTGATAGATGAAATTTTTCGACTGAAATTAACGCCGGGATTTATTAATAAATTAAGAAAAACAATAGCGTATTATTTGTTGCCTCACCTTTCCCCCTTCTGTGGATAAAAAACTTCTATCGTGCCCTGCAAAACCGCGTCAGGCCTGATTTCAGGTGGATTGACAATGTTTTTAGCGGTGGCATGATGCGCTCGCGATCTGAACATTCCTCACGGTTTTTACCCATGACCATCTACACCCGGCCAGTGCAAATGCTGCTCTGTGGCCTGCTTTTACTGACCCTGGCGATAGCGGTGCTGAATACGCTCGTCCCGCTGTGGCTCGCCCATGAAAATATGCCAACCTGGCAGGTCGGCATGGTGGGGTCATCTTATTTTACCGGCAACCTGGCCGGTACGTTGCTTGCCGGCTGGGTGATCAAGCGCCTGGGGTTTAACCGCAGCTATTATCTCGCGTCGTTAATCTTTGCCGTCGGCTGCGTAGGGCTGGGGATCACCGTGGGCTTCTGGACGTGGCTGAGCTGGCGGTTTATCGCCGGCGTAGGCTGCGCGATGATTTGGGTGGTAGTGGAAAGTGCGCTGGTCTGCAGCGGCACTTCTCGCAGCCGCGGTCGTCTGCTGGCGGCGTACATGATGGTTTATTACGTTGGTACCGTACTCGGCCAACTGATGGTCAGTAAACTACCCACTGATTTAATGAGCGTCCTGCCGTGGGTGACGGGCCTGGCGCTGGCGGCGATCCTGCCGCTGCTGTTTACCCGCATTATGGGGCAGGCCGAAGAGCCGCATGAAACGGTACGGATCTGGCCGATGCTTAAGCTGCGCCAGGCGCGCCACGGGGTCAATGGCTGTATTATCTCGGGGATTGTCCTCGGCTCGCTGTATGGCCTGATGCCGCTGTGGCTGAACCATCAGGGCGTCAGCGACGCCGGCATTGGCTTCTGGATGGCGGTGATGGTGAGCGCGGGGATCCTCGGCCAGTGGCCGGTAGGGCGGCTGGCAGACCGCTACGGTCGCCTGCTGGTGCTGCGGGTGCAGGTTTTTGTGGTGATTCTGGGATGTCTGGCGATGCTCAGCCAGGCGGCAATGGCGCCGGCGCTGTTTGTGCTTGGGGCATCCGGTTTCACGCTGTATCCGGTGGCGATGGCCTGGGCCTGTGAGAAAGTGGAGCACCATCAGCTGGTGGCGATGAACCAGGCGCTGCTGATGAGCTATACCATCGGCAGCCTGCTGGGCCCGACGCTGACGGCGATGCTGATGCAGAACTTCTCGGATAACCTGCTGTTTATCATGATCGCCAGCGTGTCGTTTATCTATCTGCTGACCCTGCTGCGCAAAGCCGGGCATCATCCAACGCCGGTGGCGCACGCCTGATCCTGTAACGCGCAGCGCATGCTGCGCGTCATCCGCTTCAATTACCTAAGCTTGCTGCTGCACAGCCAACCTGCCGCTTTGCATGAGAATGCAACGGCTGGACGGACACGGCTTCCCACGCCGTTGCAGGCCTTCACCGGCCCGGACGGGATTAGTACATCACTTTGTGGCCATACTGCTCAAGGATGCCTTTTACCCGCTCCATGGTCTCTTTCTTCGGCGGATGGACGCCGTCCAGCTTGTATTCTTCGCCCATCGCTACCCATTTGTGTTTGCCCAGCTCATGGTATGGCAGCAGCTCGATTTTTTCGACATTGCCCATATCGCGGGTAAATTCACCCAGGCGGTGCGCGGAGTCATCATCGTCTGACCAGCCCGGAACCACCACGTAGCGGATCCAGACATTGATATTCTTCTTCGCCAGATACTGGGCGAATTCCAGCGTACGATGGTTAGAGACGCCGACCAGGTTCTGGTGAATCTCATCATTCATCTGCTTGAGATCCAGCATCACCAGGTCTGTTACCTCCAGCAGTTCGTCGATAACCGGATCGTAGCGACGGACAAAGCCGTTGGTATCGAGACAGGTATGAATACCTTCTTTCTTACAGGCGCGGAACCAGTCGCGAACAAACTCCGCCTGCAGGATCGCCTCACCGCCCGATGCGGTGACGCCGCCGCCGGAAGCATTCATAAAGTGACGATAGGTCACCACCTCTTTCATTAGCTCTTCAACGGTGATTTCTTTGCCGCCGTGGGTATCCCATGTATCACGGTTATGGCAGTACAGGCAACGCATCAGGCAGCCCTGGAAAAAAGTAATAAAGCGGATGCCCGGGCCATCAACGGTGCCACAGGATTCAAAGGAGTGAATGCGACCAATAACTGACATTGCGGTGTTTTCTCCAGATGTGGCCCATCCGGGGCCGTGTTGGTGCACAGCTCAGCGGCTGTGTCGAGTCTGTTTTGACAGATACCCAAAGTATAGATAACTGGCAAAGCAGGCTAGGGCGGGGATTACTTGTTAAAAAGGCCCCACTGATGTGGGGCCTTTATTGTACGCTTTTTCAGTCAGACAGGGAATTACATGGTCTGAGTGAAGGTACGGGTAATAACGTCCTGCTGCTGTTCTTTAGTCAGGGAGTTAAAACGTACAGCGTAGCCAGATACGCGGATGGTCAGCTGCGGATATTTTTCCGGGTTTTCCATCGCGTCGAGCAGCATTTCGCGGTTCATCACGTTCACGTTCAGGTGCTGACCACCTTCGATGGACGCTTCGTGGTGGAAGTAACCATCCATCAGACCCGCCAGGTTGGTCTTACGAACTTCGTCATCTTTACCCAGTGCGTTCGGTACGATAGAGAAGGTGTAAGAGATACCATCTTTCGCGTAAGCAAACGGCAGTTTCGCTACGGAGGTCAGAGAGGCAACAGCGCCTTTCTGGTCACGACCGTGCATCGGGTTAGCACCTGGTCCGAACGGCGCGCCAGCGCGACGACCGTCTGGGGTGTTACCGGTTTTCTTACCATATACCACGTTAGAGGTGATGGTCAGAACAGACTGAGTCGGGATCGCGTTGCGGTAGGTGTGCAGTTTCTGAATTTTCTTCATGAAACGTTCAACCAGGTCAACGGCCATGTCATCGACGCGAGCATCGTTGTTACCAAACTGCGGATATTCGCCTTCGATTTCGAAGTCAACAGCCAGACCGTCTTCGTCACGAATCGGTTTAACTTTCGCATATTTGATAGCAGACAGGGAGTCAGCAGCAACGGACAGACCCGCGATACCACACGCCATGGTGCGGATAACGTCACGGTCGTGCAGCGCCATCAGAGAGGCTTCGTAGCTGTACTTGTCGTGCATGTAGTGGATGATGTTCAGCGCAGTGACGTACTGTTTAGCCAGCCAGTCCATGAAGTGATCCATGCGCTCCATGACTTCGTCGAAGTTCAGGACGTCGCCTTTGATCGGTTCAGATTTCGGACCCACCTGCATTTTCAGTTTTTCATCCACGCCGCCGTTGATAGCGTACAGCATGGTTTTTGCGAGGTTGGCGCGAGCACCGAAGAACTGCATTTGCTTACCAACAACCATCGGGCTTACGCAGCATGCGATAGCGTAGTCGTCGTTATTGAAGTCCGGACGCATCAGGTCATCGTTCTCATACTGCAGAGAAGAGGTATCGATGGACACTTTAGCCGCGAATTTCTTGAAGCTCAGCGGCAGTTTTTCAGACCACAGGATAGTGATGTTCGGCTCCGGAGACGGCCCCATGGTGTACAGGGTGTTCAGGAAGCGGAAGCTGTTTTTGGTCACCAGAGTACGGCCGTCAACGCCCATACCGCCGATGGATTCCGTTGCCCAAATCGGGTCGCCGGAGAACAGTTCATCGTATTCCGGGGTACGCAGGAAGCGAACCATACGCAGTTTCATGACCAGGTGGTCAACCATTTCCTGCGCGTCTTGCTCGGTGATTTTACCCGCCTGCAGGTCACGTTCGATGTAGATATCCAGGAAGCTGGAGGTACGACCGAAGGACATTGCCGCGCCGTTCTGAGATTTCACGGCAGCCAGGTAACCGAAGTAGGTCCACTGGATAGCTTCCTGAGCGGTGGTTGCCGGACCGGAGATGTCGTAGCCATATTTAGCCGCCATCTCTTTGATCTGGCCCAGCGCACGGTGCTGTTCAGCAATTTCTTCACGCAGACGGATGGTCGCTTCCAGATCTTCGCCGCTTTCCAGTTTCGCTTGCAGTGAGTTGAACTGGGCGAATTTGTCTTTCATCAGGAAGTCGATACCGTACAGCGCAACGCGACGGTAGTCACCGATGATACGACCACGGCCGTAAGCATCCGGCAGACCGGTCAGTACGCCGGATTTACGGCAGCGCAGGATGTCCGGAGTATAGACGTCGAAAACACCCTGGTTGTGAGTTTTACGGTACTCGGTGAAGATTTTTTTCAGCATCGGGTCCAGTTCGCGATTGTACGCTTTGCAGGAACCTTCAACCATTTTAATACCACCAAACGGGATGATCGCACGTTTCAGCGGCGCTTCGGTCTGCAGACCAACGATTTTTTCCAGACCTTTCTCGATATAGCCTGCGTCGTGAGAGGTGATGGTGGAAGCCAGGGCAGTGTCAAAATCAACAGGCGCGTGAGTGCGGTTTTCCTGTTTTACACCTTCCATTACGGTGTCCCACAGCTTGGTGGTCGCTTCAGTCGCGCCAGCCAGGAAGGATTCGTCGCCTTCATATGGGGTGTAGTTTTTCTGAATAAAGTCACGGACGTTGACTTCATTCTGCCAGTCACCTTTCGCAAAACCTTCCCAGGCTGTGGCTAACTTTTCATTAAGCTCGGACATGTAACACCTACCTTCTTAAGTGGATTTTTTATTTACTGCCTGAAACAACCCTTAGTGATGGTCGTTGCCACGCAGGTAAATGACCCAGTATGTCAACCCGACCAGCAGACCCCCGCCGATAATGTTCCCGATAGTTACCGGAATCAGGTTATCAGTGATGAAGTTCATAACGGTCAAGTGAGAGAAACTTTCCGGAGTCGAACCGATTGCGGTCCAGAATTCCGGGCTTGCAAAGTTGCGGATTACGATACCCATCGGGATCATAAACATGTTGGCGATGCTGTGCTCAAAGCCGCTGGCAACGAACATCGCTACCGGCAGGACCATGATCATCGCTTTATCCATCAGGCTACGACCGGAATAGCTCATCCATACGGCGAGACAAACCATCAGGTTAGCGAGGATACCCAGGCTCACGGCCTCCACAAAAGTATGGTGCATTTTGTGGTCAGCGGTCTGCAGGACATTAAGCCCCCAACCGCCGTTGGCAGTCATATATTCGCCTGATAACCACATCAGCAGCACAAACAGCAGTGCGCCCACCAGGTTACCAAAATAGACGTTGAGCCAGTTTTTTGCCAGTTGCCCCCAGGTAATTCGACCGCTGGCTTTCGCCACCACGATCAATACCGTAGAGGTAAAGAGGTCAGCGCCGCAGATAACGCACAGAATCAGACCCAGGGAAAAACAGACCCCACCGATAAGCTTGGCAATCCCATAAGGCATCGCGGCAGTGCCGGTGGTCGCGGTGATATAGAATACGAAAGCGATGGAGATGAAAACGCCAGCGGTGATCGCCAGATAAAAGGTCTTCATCGGATGCTTCGTTGCTTTATAGACACCTGCTTCTTCGGCGACTTTCGCCATCGCGGCAGGGAGCAAAAGATCAAAAGGGTTGTCAGCTTTCACACTAACTCTCTCTTTATATAAGTTGGCGGTGAGATACTAACAAAGCATTATAGAAGGGAAATTGATATAGATCATATCTCACCGGAACTATATGCCTTTTTAGTGTGTGGTTTTTGTGATTTATTGAATTAAGTAATTGAATATTATGAGGAAAATAAATTTTAAAATTTATAAATTATGTTGAATTTTTTCGTTTTCACGCCATTTCTTGAGTTAATTAATATGGAGTATTTTATTTAAAATTAACGAATGGTAAATGTTATAAGCGCGTTATTTACTATTAATTAACTTTACAACTACAAACTATAGTGGCCACCTCGTCAGGTGAAATCAACGGAGCCACATTGGGCTCCGTTGTTGGCAACCACGATGGCGCGCTTAGGGCTTATTTTGCCCAGAACGCCGCCTTCGCCCGCTGCAGTTTTTCATAAGCCTTCAGTAGCGACTGATGGGCCGGGAAGGCCTGCAGATCGCTGTCGACAGCCTGGAGGCCATAGAACGGCGCTTCCCCGCTCAGCGCCGCGCTGGCGGCTTCGACCGCCTCGGCGCCGTACATACGGATGAAGGCGTTCAGGTATTGCAGCGGCTGACGCTCCTCTTCCTGGCTCAGCAGCAGCAGGGTCTGCAGGCAGCGATAGTAGTTAGCACGTTCGGCGCTGAAGACCGAAGCGTTGAATTCCATGGTCCACTCGGTCCAGATCAGCGCCTGCTCCAGATCGCCGCCGGCCAGGGCCAGCATGGCTTTCAGCTCCCCGACGCGCAGGGTATACCAGCCGTTGTCTTTGCCGGTGGCGAGGCCCAGCAGTTCGCGAACGCGGGTGAAATCATCCAGACCCTCATCGTCCATCTGCTCGATCAGCGCCAGGTAATCTTCTTTTTCCCACTCGCTGCCCGGCAGGGACAGAATGGTGTCGCGCAGATGAGCGCCCATGCTGTTGTTCGCCAGCCACAGATCTTCCGCTGGGTAAATATCCGACATCCCCGGGACGATGATACGGCAGGCGTAAACGCCCAGGTGCTCGTAGTCGGCGATATATACTTCTTTATCTTCGGCCTTGAAGATGGCCATCAGGGTGGCGAACTCTTCTTCTGTGGTGCCGGAGAAGCTCCAGTCCACGAACGGATAGTCGGCATCCTGCTTGAACATATCCCAGGAAATCAGGCCGCTGGAGTCGATAAAGTGGGTTTCGAGGTTAGCGTGCTCGGCGACTTCTTCATCGTCGAAGGTCGGCGGCGTGAAGACGTCGAGATCTTTCAGGCTACGGCCCTGCAGCAGTTCGGTGACCGTACGCTCCAGCGCCACGCCGAAGTCCGGGTGGGCGCCGAAAGAGGCGAAGCAGGTGCCGTTTGCCGGGTTAAACAGCACGACGCAGATAACCGGATACTTGCCGCCCAGCGAGCCATCATAGGCAAAGATCGGGAAACCTTCGGCTTCCAGTTTGGCGATCGACTCCACGACGCCCGGATAGCGCGCCATGACCTCCGCCGGGATCTCCGGCAGGCTGATGCTTTCGGCGATGATGCGATTTTTGATGTGGCGCTCAAAGACTTCGGACAGGCCCTGCACGCGAGCTTCATTACGGGTGTTGCCGGCGGACATGCCGTTGGAGACATACAGGTTGCCGACGATATTCATAGGAATATAGACCGTTTCGCCGTCGGACTGGCGGGTAAAGGGCAGGCCGCACACGCCGCGCTCATCATTACCGGATTGCAGATCCACCAGCATGCTGGCCGTCAGCTGATCGTCCGGATCGTAGAACGCGCGCAGACGAGCATCCAGCAGGCCTTCCGGGACCTCGTCGTCTTCGGTCAGCGGGAACCACTTTTCGTTCGGGTAGTGAACGAACGGGCCATTAGCGATAGTGTCGCCTAACCAGAAGTCAGCGAAAAAATAGTTGGTGGACAGGCGCTCGAAATATTCGCCCAGCGCGGAGGCGAGGGCTGCCTTTTTGGTGGCGCCTTTACCATTAGTAAAGCACAGCGCGCATTCCTTATCGCGAATGTGAACGGACCACACGTGCGGCACCGGGTTCAGCCACGAGGCCTCTTCGATATCAAATCCGAGGTCGAGCAATTTTTGCTGGAAGCGAGCGATGGAATCTTCCAGGGCGGCATCTTTGCCGGGAATAAACGTTTGGGTCATGGCGATCACTTTTGTCGTACGGAAAGCGCGCAATGATACGGCTTTTATCTGACAGGTGCTATCTCCATCATCTGGCTATGCTTAGAGACATCTTTTAATACTCAGGGAGATGATAATGAAAGCCTTTGACTGGCAGCGGATGGCGCTCGATAAAGTGCCGGTGGAATTTCTCGGCGAGGTGGCGCTACGCAGCCTCTACACCTTCGTTCTGGTCTTTATTTTCCTCAAAATTACCGGACGGCGCGGCGTGCGGCAGATGTCGCTGTTTGAGGTGCTTATTATTTTGACCCTCGGTTCGGCGGCGGGGGACGTGGCGTTTTATGACGATGTCCCGCTGTTGCCGGTGCTGGTGGTCTTCGTCACGCTGGCGCTGCTTTATCGCGGCATCATGTGGCTGATGGGACATAGCGAAAAGCTGGAGGATCTGCTGGAGGGGAAACCTATCGTGGTGGTGGAGGAGGGGCAGCTGGCCTGGGAGAAACTGCATGCGGAAAATATGACCGAATTCGAATTTTTTATGGAGCTGCGGGTCAACAGCGTCGAGCAGCTCGGCCAGGTGCGGCTGGCGATCCTTGAAACCAACGGCCAGATCAGCGTGTTTTATTATCCCGATGACGAGGTGAGGGCCGGGTTGTCGATCCTCCCGACGCACTGCACCACGCGCTATACCACTATTCCTCAGGAAGGGATCTACGCCTGCGTACGCTGCAGCATCGTGATGGCGATGCAGGCGGGAGAAAAGCGAATATGTCCCCGCTGCGCAAATGCAGAATGGTCGAAGGCCAGCCGGGCGAAACGGCTCACCTGACAGCAAATATGTCGGTTTTATTACGTCAAGCCGATAGATTCTGTTGTGTGACGGCCGCCGCGTTTTGCCGTCGGCGAGTTTTAGCCATTGCGGACCGTGTCACTGAATGATAAAACCGATAGCCACAGGAATAACTTATGCCCGCGGCGGTTCGCGGGCAAAACAACATAGCAACGTGGTGAGGGGAAATGGCTCAGGTCTATAACTTCAGTTCGGGCCCGGCAATGCTGCCGGCGGAAGTACTCAAACTGGCTCAGCAGGAACTGTGCGACTGGCACGGTCTGGGTACGTCGGTCATGGAAATCAGTCACCGTGGTAAGGAATTCATCCAGGTGGCAGAAGAGGCAGAACAGGACTTCCGTTCTCTGCTGAACATCCCTTCCAACTATAAAGTGTTGTTCTGCCATGGCGGCGGCCGCGGCCAGTTCGCCGGGATCCCGCTGAACATCCTCGGCGATAAAAACGTCGCTGACTATGTGGACGCCGGCTACTGGGCGGCCAGCGCGGTCAAAGAGGCGAAGAAATACTGCACGCCTAACGTCATCGACGCGAAAATCACCGTCGACGGCAAGCGCGCGGTCAAGCCAATGAGCGAGTGGCAGCTGACGCCGGGCGCGGCGTATCTGCACTACTGCCCGAACGAAACCATTGACGGTATCGCGATTGACGATACGCCGAACTTCGGCGACGACGTCATCGTGACCGCCGATTTCTCCTCCACTATTCTGTCTCGCGAAATTGACGTCAACCGCTACGGCGTGATCTACGCTGGCGCGCAGAAGAATATCGGCCCGGCAGGGTTGACGCTGGTTATCGTGCGTGAAGATCTGCTGAGTAAAGCCAGCGTGGCCTGCCCGTCAATCCTCGACTACACCGTGTTAAGCGAGAATGACTCGATGTTTAACACGCCGCCGACGTTCGCCTGGTATCTGGCCGGTCTGGTGTTTAAGTGGCTGAAACAGCAGGGCGGCGTCGCCGCGATGGACAAGATCAACCAGCAGAAAGCCGAACTGTTGTATGGCGTGATCGATAACAGCGGCTTCTATCGTAACGATGTGGCGCAAGCCAACCGCTCCCGCATGAACGTGCCGTTCCAGCTGGCGGACAGCGCGCTGGATAAACTGTTCCTTGAAGAGTCGTTTGCCGCCGGGCTGCACGCGCTGAAGGGCCACCGGGTGGTGGGCGGCATGCGTGCCTCCATCTACAACGCGATGCCGCTGGACGGCGTGAAGGCGTTAACCGACTTTATGCTGGACTTCGAACGCCGCCACGGTTAATCGCCCGTTTCTTTCTTCCTCCCCGCGGCCTGTCTGCGGGGTTTTTATTCTGTTTGTTTGAGAGTGAAGTTTGATGGAATCCCTGACGTTACAACCCATCGCACGCGTAGAGGGCACCGTGAACCTGCCTGGTTCGAAAAGCGTCTCCAACCGCGCGCTGCTGCTGGCCGCCCTGGCCCGCGGCACGACGGTGCTGACCAACCTGCTGGACAGCGACGATGTGCGCCATATGCTGAATGCCCTGAGTGCGCTGGGGGTTCAATACACCCTGTCTGCTGACCGTACCCGCTGTGAAGTGACCGGCAACGGCGGCCCGCTGCATGCCGCAGCGGCGCTGGAGCTGTTCCTCGGCAACGCCGGTACCGCGATGCGCCCGCTGGCGGCAGCTCTGTGCCTTGGCAGCAACGATATCGTGCTCACCGGCGAGCCGCGAATGAAAGAGCGCCCGATTGGCCATCTGGTGGATGCCCTGCGTCAGGGCGGCGCTCAGATCGACTATCTGGAGCAGGAAAATTATCCGCCGCTGCGCCTGCGCGGGGGGTTCCAGGGGGGCAACGTCGACGTTGACGGCAGTGTCTCCAGCCAGTTCCTGACCGCGCTGCTGATGGCCGCGCCGCTGGCGCCGCAGGATACCGTTATCGCCATTAAGGGCGATCTGGTGTCGAAACCCTATATCGACATCACCCTGCACCTGATGAAAACCTTCGGGGTTGAGGTGGACAACCAGTCTTATCAGCGCTTTGTGGTGCGCGGCAAGCAACAGTATCAGTCACCGGGGGATTACCTGGTGGAGGGGGATGCTTCATCGGCCTCGTATTTCCTCGCCGCTGGCGCCATTAAGGGCGGCACGGTGAAGGTCACCGGTATTGGCCGCGGCAGCGTACAGGGCGACATTCGTTTCGCCGACGTACTGGAAAAAATGGGCGCCACCGTCACCTGGGGCGACGATTTCATCGCCTGCACCCGTGGCGAGCTCAAGGCTATCGATATGGATATGAACCATATTCCGGACGCCGCGATGACCATCGCCACCGCCGCGCTGTTCGCGCAAGGCACTACCACGCTGCGCAATATCTACAACTGGCGGGTCAAGGAGACGGACCGTCTGTTCGCCATGGCGACAGAACTGCGTAAAGTAGGCGCCGAGGTGGAAGAGGGTGAAGATTATATTCGCATCACCCCGCCGGCGACGCTGAAGTTTGCTGAAATCGGCACCTATAACGACCACCGGATGGCGATGTGCTTCTCGCTGGTGGCGCTGTCTGATACGCCGGTGACTATCCTTGATCCCAAATGTACGGCGAAAACGTTCCCCGACTATTTTGAGCAACTGGCGCGGATCAGTACCCTCGCCTGAGTAAAACTTTGTCATCCCGCGGGCTGATGTCCTGTCAGCCCGCTATAATTGCGCAAAACTTCTGCTTTTCATTTCCTGTAGTCCGTAATTTACAAGCAATGCTCACTTTCCGGCGTATTGATGCGTATAATGCGCGGCGTTTATATTCCATGCGCCTTGCTGAAGGAGAAAAAGATGACGGCGAATATTCCGGTAATCACCATTGATGGGCCTGGCGGTGCGGGTAAAGGTACGTTGTGCAAGGCAATGGCGGAAGCGCTGGGCTGGCATCTGTTAGATTCAGGCGCGATCTACCGCGTTCTGGCGCTGGCGGCGCTGCATCATCATGTTGACGTGGAGTCCGAAGAGGCGCTGGTGCCCCTGGCTGCCCATCTTGACGTGCGCTTTATTTCTACTGACGGCAACCTGGAAGTGGTGCTGGAAGGGGAAGATGTCAGCGGCGAAATTCGCACCCAGGAGGTCGCGAACGCCGCCTCCAAGGTGGCGGCTTTCCCTCGCGTTCGCGAAGCGCTGCTGCGCCGCCAGCGCGCCTTTCGTGAACTGCCGGGGCTTATCGCCGACGGGCGAGATATGGGCACGGTGGTTTTCCCGGACGCGCCGGTGAAAATTTTCCTCGATGCCTCGGCCGATGAGCGAGCGCATCGCCGCATGCGGCAGTTGCAGGAAAAGGGCTTTGATGTTAACTTTGAACGTCTTTTGTCCGAGATAAAAGAGCGTGATGATCGCGATAGAAATCGCGCCGTGGCGCCGCTTGTCCCGGCTGCCGATGCATTAGTTCTCGATTCAACCGAACTAAACATTGAGCAAGTGATTGAAAAAGCGCTACAATATGCGCGCGAAAAATTGGCCGTTGCGTAAGCCTTAACCGGTAACGCGCCGAAGCCTCCGAATTATAGCAGTACCCCGCGGCAATGGATGGTCAGCGGGTATGTGAAACAACCCCATCCGGCACGGAGCCAGGTGGACGTTAATATTAACCTGAAGATTAAACATGACTGAATCTTTTGCTCAACTGTTTGAAGAATCCTTAAAAGAAATCGAAACCCGCCCGGGTTCCATCGTTCGTGGTGTTGTTGTTGCTATCGACAAAGACGTAGTACTGGTTGACGCCGGTCTGAAATCTGAGTCCGCCATCCCGGCTGAGCAGTTCAAAAACGCCCAGGGCGAGCTGGAAATCCAGGTTGGTGACGAAGTTGACGTTGCTCTGGATGCAGTAGAAGACGGCTTCGGTGAAACTCTGCTGTCCCGTGAGAAAGCTAAACGTCACGAAGCTTGGATCACGCTGGAAAAAGCTTACGAAGACGCTGAAACTGTTACCGGTGTTATCAACGGCAAAGTTAAAGGTGGCTTCACTGTTGAGCTGAACGGTATTCGTGCGTTCCTGCCGGGTTCCCTGGTAGACGTTCGTCCGGTGCGCGACACGCTGCACCTGGAAGGCAAAGAGCTTGAGTTCAAAGTCATCAAGCTGGACCAGAAGCGTAACAACGTTGTTGTTTCTCGTCGTGCCGTTATCGAATCCGAAAACAGCGCAGAGCGCGATCAGCTGCTGGAAAACCTGCAGGAAGGCATGGAAGTCAAAGGTATCGTTAAGAACCTCACTGACTACGGTGCATTCGTTGATCTGGGCGGCGTTGACGGCCTGCTGCACATCACCGATATGGCCTGGAAACGCGTTAAGCATCCGAGCGAAATCGTAAACGTTGGCGACGAAATCACTGTTAAAGTGCTGAAGTTCGACCGCGAGCGTACCCGTGTATCCCTGGGCCTGAAACAGCTGGGCGAAGATCCGTGGGTAGCTATCGCTAAACGTTATCCGGAAGGTACCAAACTGACCGGTCGCGTGACCAACCTGACCGACTACGGCTGCTTCGTTGAAATCGAAGAAGGCGTTGAAGGCCTGGTTCACGTTTCCGAAATGGATTGGACCAACAAAAACATCCACCCGTCCAAAGTTGTTAACGTTGGCGACGTAGTGGAAGTGATGGTTCTGGATATCGACGAAGAACGTCGTCGTATCTCCCTGGGTCTGAAGCAGTGCAAATCTAACCCATGGCAGCAGTTCGCGGAAACCCACAACAAGGGCGACCGTGTTGAAGGTAAAATCAAGTCTATCACTGACTTCGGTATCTTCATCGGCTTGGACGGCGGCATCGATGGCCTGGTTCACCTGTCTGACATCTCCTGGAACGTTGCAGGCGAAGAAGCAGTTCGTGAATACAAAAAAGGCGACGAAATCGCAGCAGTTGTTCTGCAGGTTGACGCAGAGCGTGAGCGTATCTCCCTGGGCGTTAAACAGCTGGCGGAAGATCCGTTCAACAACTACGTTGCTCTGAACAAGAAAGGCGCTATCGTTGTTGGTAAAGTCACTGCAGTTGACGCTAAAGGCGCAACCGTAGAACTGGCTGACGGCGTAGAAGGTTACCTGCGTGCTTCTGAAGCATCCCGTGACCGCGTTGAAGACGCAACTCTGGTTCTGAGCGTTGGCGACGAAGTTGAAGCGAAATTCACTGGCGTGGATCGTAAGAACCGCGTAGTGAGCCTGTCTGTACGTGCGAAAGACGAAGCGGAAGAAAAAGACGCTATCGCTACCGTGAACAAGCAGGAAGACGCGAACTTCTCCAACAACGCCATGGCTGAAGCGTTCAAAGCAGCGAAAGGCGAGTAATCTTTGTCATTCAGGTAATAACAACCTGAATAGTGACGAGTTTACTTGACAGATTGCAGGATTCGTCCTGTAATCAAGCACAAAGGGCGGCTACGGCCGCCCTTGTTTAAGCTGTTAGCTAATTTTTGCCTTGAAGGAAACCGGAGGAATAATGACCAAGTCAGAATTGATTGAAAGACTTGCCAGCCAGCAATCTCACATTCCGGCGAAAGCGGTGGAAGATGCTGTTAAAGAAATGCTGGAACATATGGCCTCAACGCTTGCTCAAGGTGAGCGCATTGAAATCCGCGGTTTCGGCAGCTTCTCTCTGCACTATCGTGCACCTCGCACCGGACGTAACCCGAAAACTGGTGATAAAGTCGAACTGGAAGGTAAGTACGTTCCGCACTTTAAGCCCGGGAAAGAATTACGTGACCGCGCCAATATTTATGAAGGGTGAGTTGCACGACGTGCAACCGGCCTGACGATAAAAGCACCTTCGGGTGCTTTTTTTGTGCCCGCCATTTACGTCCCGCTTCGCAAAAAAAAAGCGCCTGACTGCAAGCGTGACGATTGTCTGGAACGCTGCACGCGCGCCTGAATTCTGCCCGAGGACGTCAGCTTCGCTTTGCGTAACACTGCCCGCTCACAGGGAGGTGTTTATGCGTCTACCATGGCTTGCCGGATGCGCCATCATCGCGATACTGCCGCTACTCTGGCTACCCGCGTTGCCGGGCCCGGGCATTCTGGCGTTCGCCGGCGTACTGGCGCTGTTGCTGACCCGTCTGCGCGGGACGGTCATCGCCGTTGTGGCGATGACGCTTCTGCTGATGGTCTGGGGAGTATTGAGCGCATATCAGGCGCTGTGGCCAACGCAGCACCTCACCGGCGCCGCCCGGCAGGCGGAAGTGTTCCTCCACGAGACGGATGGCCAGACTCTGCACCGCGGACAGATTGTGCGCCTGGCGGACCGCTTCCTGTTCCCCCCGGTTGGCGTGACGTTATACGGGGAACTTGCACCAGCCCCCGTCTGTGCGGGGCAGCGCTGGATGATGACGCTGCGCCTGCGGCCGGTGCATGGGCAGCTCAATGACGGAGGCTTCGACAGCCAGCGCTATGCGCTGGCCCAGCATCGGCCGCTGAGCGGGGGGATCGTCGCCGCTTCCGCGTTGGATACCCGCTGCAGTCTGCGCGCCCGCTACCTGGCGTCGCTGACCCGGCGATTGCAGACTTATCCCTGGCATCCGGTGATGCTGGGCCTGGGGATGGGGGAGCGGCTGGCGCTGCCGGCGGAGATCAAAGTCCTGATGCAGAACACAGGCACCTCCCACCTGATGGCTATCTCCGGTTTGCATATTGCTCTTGCGGCTTCCCTGACCGTGCTCCTGCTGCGCGGTTTACAGTCCCTTTTCCCGGGGCGCTGGATCGGCTGGCGGCTACCGCTGCTGGCTGGGCTGGCGGGCGCAGTCGGCTATGCCTGGCTGACCGGTATGCAGCCACCGGCCCTGCGCACTTGCGTAGGGCTTGCAGTCTGTTGTGCTTTACGTTTGTCGGGTCAACGCTGGACGGCGTGGCAGATGTGGCTCTGCTGTCTGGGGGCGATTCTGGTTGCCGATCCGCTGGCGGTGTTGTCGCAAAGCCTGTGGCTATCCGCCTTTGCGGTGGCGGGGCTGATCTTCTGGTTCCAGTGGTTACCGCTGCCTGACAGTCGCTGGCGCTGGCCGTGGAAAGCGCTGTTCGCCCTCGTGCATTTGCAGGCTGGCGTGACGCTGCTGCTGATGCCGCTGCAGCTGCTGCTCTTCCATGGCATAAGCCTGACGTCGATGGCCGCTAATTTGCTGGCGGTACCGTTAGTGACCCTGCTGGCGGTGCCGCTCATTCTCGCCGGAATGCTCCTGCATCTCACTGGACCGGAGGTGGTGGCGTCGCTGATCTGGCTGGCAGCCGATCGCGTGCTGGCGGTGTTGTTCTGGGGGTTACGACGTTTACCGGACGGCTGGCTGACGCTGGATGCCCGTTGGCTCTGGATCAGTAGCCTGCCGTGGCTGCTGGTGATGGGCTGGCGTTTTCAGAGCTGGCGGTATACTCCAGCGCTGTGTCTGAGTGTGCTGTTTTTGCTGGCGCGGCCATTCAGCCGGCAACCGCCCGCGGACCAATGGCGGGTGACGATGCTGGATGTCGGGCAGGGGCTGGCGATGGTGATCGAACGTCACGGCAAGGCGTTATTGTACGATACCGGGCCGGCATGGCCGCAGGGCGACAGCGGTCGACAGGTGATTATCCCTTGGCTGCGCTGGCACCATCTGCAGCTGCAGGGGATTATGCTGAGCCACGAGCATCTTGACCATCGCGGCGGCCTCGAATCCGTGCTGCAGGCATGGCCGCAGGCGTGGGTGCGCAGCCCTTTAGGCTGGGCGCGTCATCTGCCGTGCCATCGCGGCGAACGCTGGCAGTGGCAGGGACTCACTTTCCAGGCGCTGTGGCCGCTGCCGGGCAGCGCGGCAAAGGGAAACAATCACTCCTGCGTGGTGCGAATCGATGACGGTCGCTCCAGCATCCTGCTGACCGGCGATATAGAACGTCAGGCGGAGCAGGCGATGATCAGCCGCTACTGGCAGCATCTGGCGTCTACACTTATTCAGGTTCCCCATCACGGCAGCAACACCTCCTCCAGCGAACTGCTGGTCCGGCGGGTGGATGGCGCGGCCGCGCTGGTTTCCGCTTCGCGCTACAATGCGTGGCGGATGCCCTCGCACAAGGTCGTTCAGCGCTATCGCCAGCGGGGGTATCGCTGGTTCGCCACGCCGCAGCAGGGGCAGATAACGGTGGTTTTTTCTGCAGAAGGGTGGCAAATCCATAGCTTACGGGATCAAGTTTTACCTCGTTGGTATCATCAGTGGTTTGGCGCGCCCGCCGATAACGGGTAGAATATGCGGCTATTTCAACACAAGCTGGTTTATTGAATGCAGAACGATAAAGATCTCTCCACGTGGCAGACCTTCCGCCGACTTTGGCCGATTATTGCACCGTTTAAAGCCGGGCTAATCGTAGCGGCGGTGGCGTTAGTGCTTAACGCGGGCAGTGACACCTTCATGTTATCGCTTCTTAAACCGTTATTGGATGATGGTTTTGGTAAAACGGATCGCTCAGTGCTGCTATGGATGCCGCTGGTGGTTATCGGGCTGATGGTGCTGCGTGGGATCACCAGCTACATCTCGAGCTATTGTATCTCCTGGGTTTCCGGCAAAGTGGTGATGACCATGCGTCGTCGCCTGTTCGGCCACATGATGGGCATGCCGGTGGCTTTCTTTGACAAGCAGTCTACCGGGACGCTGCTGTCACGTATCACCTATGATTCTGAACAGGTCGCTTCCTCCTCTTCCAGCGCGCTGATCACCGTGGTCCGCGAAGGGGCATCGATTATCGGCCTGTTCGTGATGATGTTCTATTACAGCTGGCAGCTGTCGTTGATCCTAATTGTACTGGCGCCGATCGTGTCGGTAGCAATCCGCGTGGTCTCCAAGCGTTTTCGCAATATCAGTAAGAATATGCAGAACACGATGGGGCAGGTCACCACCAGCGCTGAGCAGATGCTGAAAGGGCACAAAGAGGTGCTGATGTTTGGCGGCCAGGAAGTGGAAACCAAACGTTTTGATAAGGTCAGCAATAAAATGCGCCTGCAGGGGATGAAAATGGTTTCCGCCTCGTCTATCTCCGACCCGATCATTCAGCTTATCGCCTCCCTGGCGCTGGCCTTTGTCCTGTATGCCGCCAGCTTCCCGAGCGTGATGGACACCCTGACCGCTGGGACCATTACCGTGGTCTTCTCCTCCATGATTGCGCTGATGCGTCCGCTGAAGTCTCTGACCAACGTCAATGCCCAGTTCCAGCGCGGGATGGCGGCATGCCAGACGCTGTTTGCGATCCTCGATTCCGAGCAGGAGAAAGACGAAGGTACCCGCGTCATTGAGCGGGCGAAAGGCAATCTCAAGTTCGAGAACGTCACCTTTACCTATCCGGGTCGCGAAGTGGCCGCGCTGCGCAATATCAATCTCGATATCCCGGAAGGGAAAACTGTGGCGCTGGTGGGACGCTCCGGTTCGGGTAAATCGACCATCGCCAGCCTGATCACGCGCTTCTACGATGTCGACGATGGGCAGATCCTGCTGGATGGCCATGACTTGCGCGAGTACAAGCTGAGCTCGCTGCGCGACCAGGTAGCGCTGGTTTCACAGAACGTGCACCTGTTCAATGATACCGTCGCCAATAACATCGCCTATGCCCGTACTGAAGAGTACAGCCGCGAGCAGATTGAAGAGGCTGCGCGAATGGCCTACGCCATGGACTTCATCAACAAGATGGACAATGGCCTGGATACCATCATCGGCGAAAATGGCGTGATGCTGTCCGGCGGCCAGCGCCAGCGTATTGCTATCGCCCGTGCGCTACTGCGTAACAGCCCGATCCTGATCCTCGATGAAGCCACCTCGGCGCTGGATACCGAGTCCGAGCGTGCGATTCAGGCGGCGCTGGATGAGCTGCAGAAAAACCGCACCTCGCTGGTTATTGCCCACCGTCTGTCAACCATTGAGCAGGCTGATGAGATTGTGGTGGTTGAAGACGGGCGGATCGTGGAGCGCGGAACGCACCACGACCTGCTGGAGCATAAAGGCGTATACGCCCAGCTGCATAAGATGCAATTCGGCGAATGATCGCGCGCATCTGGTCCGGTGAGTCGCCGCTGTGGCGCCTGCTGCTGCCGCTCTCCTGGCTGTATGGCCTGGTGAGCGCGTTGATTCGCCTCAGCTATCAGCTGGGGTGGAAAAAAGCCTGGCGCGCGCCGGTGCCGGTGGTGGTGGTCGGTAACCTGACCGCCGGCGGCAACGGTAAAACGCCGGTGGTGATCTGGCTGGTGGAGCAACTGCAGCAGCGCGGCATTCGCGTTGGGGTGGTCTCTCGCGGCTACGGCGGTAAAGCCGAACGCTACCCGCTGGTATTAACTGACCGGACCAGTACGGCGCAGGCAGGCGATGAACCGGTGCTCATCCATCAGCGCACCGGCGCGCCGGTGGCGGTCTCTCCGCTCCGCAGCGACGCGGTGAAAGCGCTGCTCAGCGCGCACGAGCTGCAGATTATCGTCACCGACGATGGGTTGCAGCACTATAAGCTGGCGCGGGACCGGGAAATTGTCGTCATCGACGGCGTGCGCCGCTTTGGCAACGGCTGGTGGCTGCCTGCCGGGCCGATGCGTGAGCGGGCATCGCGCTTGCAAAGCGTTGATGCGATTATCGTCAACGGTGGCGTGGCGCGTCCGGGAGAGATCCCGATGCAGCTGCGTCCCGGGATGGCGGTCAACCTGCTCACCGGCGAACGTCGCGATGTCTCTACCTTCACTAACGTAGTGGCAATGGCCGGCATCGGCCATCCGCCGCGCTTTTTCGCCACCCTCGAAAGCTGTGGCGTCCAGCCGGTCAAAACCGTGGCGCTGGCGGACCATCAGGCGCTGAGCCAGGCCGATGTCACCGCTCTGGTAACCGCCGGGCAGACGCTGCTGATGACCGAGAAAGACGCCGTGAAATGTCGCGATTTCGCCGCTGCGAACTGGTGGTATTTACCGGTCGACGCCATAATGGCCGATGAACGCGCACAGCGGTTGCTTGCGGACTTAGCGGCGTTGGCGCAACGTTAACCGACGCGCCGGCTTTGCTCGCCGCTGTGCTGGAATTCCTGACGGAGAACCTGCATGTCGGTATTGCAACTATCGATTAATGAGGCGCGCCACCTCCATCTCGCGGCGCAGGGGTTATTAAAAAAGCCCCGGCGTCGCGCTCGCCCGAATGACATCCTTTCCACCATCCAGCAAATGTCGCTGCTGCAAATCGATACCATCAACGTGGTGGCCCGCAGCCCCTACCTGGTGTTGTTCAGCCGCCTCGGCAGCTATCCGCAGCACTGGCTGGATGAGTCATTGCGCAGCGGCGAGCTGATGGAATACTGGGCGCATGAAGCCTGTTTTCTGCCGCGCAGCGATTTCGCCCTTGTGCGCCACCGAATGTTGAACCCCGACAAGATGGGCTGGAAATATCATCGCGCGTGGATGGAGGAGCATGCCGGAAGTATTGCAGAGCTGGTGGCGCATATCGGACAAAACGGACCGGTTCGCTCGGCGGATTTTGCCCACACACGCAAAGGCGCCAGCGGCTGGTGGGAGTGGAAACCGCATAAGCGCCACCTGGAAGGGCTGTTTACCGCCGGTGAAGTGATGGTGGTGGAGCGGCGCAACTTTCACCGCGTGTATGATTTAACCCGGCGGGTGATGCCGCACTGGGACGACGAGCGCGATGCGCTGCCCCGCGACGCTGCGGAGGCCATCATGCTGCGCAACAGCGCCCGCAGCCTCGGCATCTTTCGCCCCCAGTGGCTGGCGGATTACTATCGTTTACGTCAGCCGGCGCTACCGGGTTTGCTGGCGGCCTGGCAGGAAGAGGGCCTGGTTGTGCCAGTCGACGTGGAAGCGCTTGGCGAGATGTGGCTGCATCGCGACGCGCTGGCGCAGCTGGAGTCAGCGCTCGGCGGTAAACTTACCGCCAGCCATAGCGCCGTGCTCTCGCCCTTCGACCCGGTGGTCTGGGATCGGAAGCGCGCTGAGCAACTGTTCAACTTCAGCTATCGCCTGGAGTGCTATACCCCGGCGCCGAAGCGTCAGTATGGCTACTTCGTACTGCCTCTGCTGCACCAGGGGAAACTGGTCGGGCGGATGGACAGTAAAATGCATCGCAAAAGCCGGGAGCTGGAGATCTTCGCCCTGTGGCTGGAGGATGAGGTGAAGATCACCCGTGGTCTGGAGCAGGGGCTGCGCCGGGCGATCAACGACTTCGCACGCTGGCAATCGGCAGACCGGATCCTGTGTCGACGCCTGCCGGAAGGGCTGTTTGTCGGCCAGGAGCGAGGATGGGAAATCGATGCCGATTGATCCCGGCGCCGACCTTCCTGTGTTATGCTGCTGAGAAATCTATCCGGTCCATCAGGAGGAAACATGGATCACCGTTTACTTGAAATCATCGCCTGCCCGGTCTGTAACGGTAAGCTGTATTACAGTCAGGATAAGCAAGAACTTATTTGCAAACTTGATAGTCTGGCGTTTCCGCTGCGCGACGGTATCCCTGTGCTGCTGGAGACAGAAGCGCGTCCGCTGGCGGTAGAAGAGAGTCACTCATGAGTTTCGTGGTCATTATTCCTGCGCGTTTCGCCTCCACGCGCCTGCCGGGAAAACCACTGCAGGACATTAACGGCAAGCCGATGATTGTCCATGTGCTGGAGCGCGCCCGCGAATCCGGCGCGGATCGCATTATTGTCGCCACCGATCACGAAGAGGTCGCCCGGGCGGTTGAAGCCGCCGGCGGCGAGGTCTGCATGACCCGCGCCGATCATCAATCCGGCACCGAACGGCTGGCGGAGGTGGTGGAGAAGTGCGCGTTCAGCGATGACACCATCATCGTCAATATCCAGGGCGATGAGCCGATGATCCCCCCGGCTATCGTCCGCCAGGTGGCGGAGAATCTGGCTGCCAGCACCAGCGGAATGGCGACGCTGGCGGTACCGATCCACGATGCGGAAGAGGCGTTTAATCCAAATGCGGTCAAAGTGGTGATGGATGCGCAGGGCTATGCGCTCTATTTCTCCCGCGCCACCATTCCCTGGGATCGCGATCGCTTTGCCCACTCCCGCGACGCCATTGGTGATTCTCTGCTGCGCCACATCGGCATCTATGGCTATCGCGCCGGCTTTATTCGCCGCTATGTCAGCTGGGCGCCAAGCCCGCTGGAGCAGATAGAAATGCTCGAGCAGCTGCGGGTGCTGTGGTATGGCGAGAAGATCCATGTCGCCGTGGCGGCCGAAGTGCCCGGCACCGGCGTCGATACCCCTGAAGATCTGGCGCGCGTCCGCGCTGAACTGCGTTAGTCCTCTGTCCCCTCCTTGCAGGAGGGGATATTCCCACCGGTTTTATGCTTTTTTTGCCCATTTTTGATCTTATCCGATGACAACCCAGGTGCGGGCGCTCATTATGAAATCAGTAGTGTTCATAGGGGTAATCGACAATGGAACAGTTGCGAACCGAACTGAGTCACCTGCTTGGCGAAAAGCTGAGCCGGGTGGAGTGTGTCAGTGAAAAAGCCGCTACGGCGCTGTGGTCCCTGTATGACGCGCAGGGAAATCCGATGCCGCTGCTGGCGCGAAGTTTCACCACCCCCGGCGTGGCGCGGCAGCTGGCCTGGAAGATCTCCACTCTGGCGCGCAGCGGTACGGTGCGCATGCCGGTGGTCTATGGCGTGATGACGCATGAAGAGCATCCCGGGCCGGACGTGCTGCTGCTTGAGCGTCTGCGCGGCGTCCCGGTGGAGGCGCCCACCCGCACCCCGGCGCGCTGGGAACAGCTGCAGGAGCAGATCGTCGAGGCGCTGCTGGCCTGGCATCGTCAGGACAGCGGCGGCTGCGTGGGGATGGTCGATAATACCCAGGACAATCTGTGGCCGAACTGGTACCGGCAGCGGGTGGCGATGTTGTGGAGCACCCTGAACCTGTATCAGGACACCGGTCTGACCATGCAGGATAAGCGGGTTTTGTTCCGCTCGCGCGAGTGTCTGCCGGAGCTGTTCCGCGATTTCAATGATAATGCCGTACTGGTGCACGGCAATTTCACCCTGCGCAGCATGCTGAAAGATCCGCGCAGCGATCAGCTGCTGGCGATGGTTGGTCCGGGGATGATGCTGTGGGCGCCGCGGGAGTACGAACTGTTCCGTCTCGCGGAGGGGGGCCAGGCCGAGCAGCTGCTATGGCGTTACCTGCAGCAGGCGCCGGTCTCCGAGGCCTTTGTCTGGCGGCGCTGGCTTTATCTGCTGTGGGATGAGGTGGATAGTCTGGTCAATACCGGGCGCTTTGACCGCGCCCGTTTCGACCTCGCTGCAAAATCACTCCTGCCCTGGCTCGCCTGAGCTGCCTTTCAGCCATTGCCAGACGCGACCAAGCGTTTCATAGCCGACCCGGTCGCTGTGCATCAGCCACACCGGTGAAGGAATGACCCGCTCCCACGGATTGAGCGGTGACGTGACCGCCATCTGATTAGCCGGCGCGGGCAGCGGATCCAGACCGGCATGGCGAAAGAAGATCATCGCCCGCGGAAGATGCGACGCCGAGGTGACCAGCAGGAAGGGGGCGTCGCCGATGGCGCCCTTCACCGCCAGCGCTTCCTCTTCCGTATCTTTCGGCTTATCGAGCACGATGATATCGCTGCGCGGTACGCCGAGGCTCTCCGCCACTCTCGCCCCGGCCTCCGCCGTGCTGACGGGGTTGGTTTTTGCCGCCGCGCCGGTAAAGATCATTTTCGATCCCGGATTCTCCTGCCACAGGCGAATGCCCTCCGTCAGGCGCGGCAGGCTGTTGCTGATAAGGTTAGAGCTAGGCGCCCACTCCGGGTTCCAGGTATAGCCGCCGCCCAGCACCACCACGTAGCTCACCGGCTGCTCGCCGCGCCAGGTGGGATAGCGATCTTCTATCGGTTTAAGCAGGCTGTCTGCCACGGGCTGCAGGCTCAGCAGCGTCAGCAGCAGCCAGCCGAGGCTCACGCAAAACTTCCCGGTACGTTGAAAGCGGCTGAACCATAACAGGGCGATCCCGATACCGATCAGCAACAGCAGGGCAGGAAGCGGTAGCAGCAGACCGCCGACGATCTTTTTTAGCGTGAAAAGCATGCCAGATGGTTCCTTTTTTAACCATATAACCAAAGTTATGTTCGGATCTTATAACAGATCGCTTCATTCTCGGCGTGGGTATGACAAAATAGCGGTTTTGTGTTGGCTTGTGGAGTCGCCCGTGCAGGATCGCAATTTCGATGACATTGCTGAAAAGTTTTCGCGCAATATTTACGGCACCACAAAAGGCCAGCTGCGCCAGGCGATCCTCTGGCAGGATCTGGAGCCGCTGCTGGCGCAGCTGGGGCCGGGGCCGCTGAGGGTACTGGATGCCGGCGGCGGCGAAGGGCAAACGGCCATTAAAGTGGCGCAACTGGGCCATCACGTGACGCTGTGCGATCTCTCCGCTGAAATGGTGGCCCGCGCCCGCCAGGCTGCTGTCGATAAAGGTGTGATCGACAACATGCATTTTGTACAATGCGCGGCTCAGGATATTGCGCAGCACTTGGAAAGCCCGGTCGATCTGGTACTGTTTCATGCGGTGCTGGAGTGGGTGGCGGAGCCCCAGGCGGTGCTGCGTACCCTGTGGTCGACGCTGCGTCCTGGCGGCGGCTTGTCGTTGATGTTCTACAATGCTAACGGCCTGCTGATGCACAATATGGTTGCCGGTAATTTCGATTACGTACAACTGGGCATGCCAAAAAAGAAAAAACGCACGCTGTCGCCGGACTATCCGCGTGAGCCGCAGCAGGTTTATCACTGGCTGGAAGAGATTGGCTGGCAGATTGTCAGCAAAACCGGCGTGCGGGTGTTTCATGATTATCTGCGTGAAAAACGCCAACAGCATGACAGCTATGCGGCGCTGCTGGAGCTGGAGACGCGCTACTGTCGTCAGGAGCCGTACCTCAGCCTGGGCCGTTATATTCATGTCACCGCGCTTAAGAGCCAGGCTCATAGCCGCAGATGCAAGGATAAAGTATGAGTGAATTTTCCCAGACAGTCCCCGAACTGGTTGCCTGGGCCAGGAAAAATGATTTTTCTATCTCGCTGCCGGTCGACAGACTCTCTTTCCTGCTGGCGATCGCCACCCTGAATGGCGAACGGCTGGAAGGGGAAATGAGCGAGGGAGAACTGGTGGATGCGTTCCGCCACGTGAGTGATGCGTTTGAGCAGACCAGCGAAACCATCAGCCAGCGCGCCAATAACGCCATCAACGATTTGGTGCGCCAGCGTCTGCTGAACCGCTTTACCAGCGAAATTACCGAAGGCAATGCAATCTATCGTCTGACGCCGTTGGGGATCGGGATCACCGATTATTATATCCGGCAGCGCGAATTTTCGACGCTGCGTCTCTCGATGCAGTTGTCGATCGTCGCCGGCGAGCTGAAGCGCGCGGCGGATGCTGCGGAAGAGGGCGGCGATGAGTTTCACTGGCATCGCAACGTTTTTGCCCCGCTGAAGTATTCGGTAGCGGAAATTTTCGACAGCATCGACCTGACGCAGCGCATCATGGATGAGCAGCAGCAGCTGGTGAAAGACGATATCGCGCAGCTGTTGAACAAAGACTGGCGCGCGGCGATTTCCAGCTGTGAACTGTTGCTGTCGGAAACCTCCGGCACCCTGCGTGAACTGCAGGATACGCTGGATGCGGCGGGGGATAAGCTGCAGGCGAATCTGCTGCGCATTCAGGATTCGACCATGGCGCGCGACGATCTCCATTTTGTCGACCGGCTGGTGTTCGACCTGCAAAGCAAGCTGGACCGCATCGTCAGCTGGGGCCAACAGGCGATTGACCTGTGGATCGGCTATGACCGCCACGTGCACAAGTTTATCCGTACCGCTATCGATATGGATAAGAACCGCGTCTTCGCCCAGCGTCTGCGCCAGTCGGTACAGACCTATTTTGATGAGCCGTGGGCGCTGACTTACGCCAACGCCGACCGTCTGCTGGATATGCGCGACGAGGAGATGGCCCTGCGCGATGAAGAGGTCACCGGCGAGCTGCCGGCGGACCTCGAATTTGAAGAGTTTAACGAAATTCGCGAGCAGCTGGCGGCGCTGATCGAAGCGCAGCTGGCGGTCTATAAAGAGAAAGGAATACCGCTGGATCTCGGCCTGGTGGCGCGGGAGTTCCTGGCGCAGTATCCGCGCGGGCGTCACTTCGACGTGGCGCGGATCGTCGTGGATCAGGCGGTACAGCTGGGCGTCGCCCAGGCAGATTTCACCGGACTGCCAGCCAAATGGCAGCCGATTAATGATTACGGAGCCAAGGTACAGGCGCATGTCATTGACAAATATTGAACAAGTGATGCCGGTTAAGTTGGCGCAGGCGTTGGCCAATCCGTTATTTCCGGCGCTGGACAGCGCCTTGCGCGCGGGCCGACATATCGGCCTCGACGAGCTGGATAATCACGCATTTTTGATGGACTTCCAGGATTATCTGGAAGAGTTTTACGCTCGCTATAACGTCGAGCTGATCCGCGCGCCGGAGGGGTTTTTCTACCTGCGCCCGCGTTCCACAACCCTGATTTCACGCTCGGTGCTGTCCGAACTGGATATGATGGTGGGCAAAATTCTTTGCTATCTCTATCTCAGCCCGGAGCGCCTGGCAAACGAAGGAATTTTCACCCAGCAGGAGCTGTATGACGAGCTGCTGACCCTGGCGGATGAATCCAGGCTGCTGAAGCTGGTCAACAACCGTTCCACCGGTTCGGATCTGGACCGTCAGAAGCTGCAGGAAAAAATGCGCGCGTCGCTAAACCGCCTGCGCCGTCTGGGGATGGTGTGGTTTATGGGCCACGACAGCAGTAAGTTCCGCATTACCGAATCGGTATTCCGCTTTGGCGCCGATGTACGCGCCGGCGACGACCCGCGCGAGGCGCAGCGCCGCCTGATCCGCGACGGGGAAGCGATGGCCCTGGAAAATCACCTGCAGCTCAATGATGAGAATGAAGAGAACCAGCCGGATAGCGGGGAGGAAGAGTAATGATTGAACGCGGTAAGTTTCGCTCGCTGACGCTGGTTAACTGGAACGGCTTCTTTGCCCGGACCTTTGATCTTGATGAACTGGTCACTACCCTCTCCGGGGGGAACGGCGCCGGTAAGTCGACGACCATGGCGGCCTTCGTCACGGCGCTGATCCCCGATTTAACCCTGCTGCACTTCCGTAACACCACCGAAGCGGGGGCCACCAGCGGCTCACGCGATAAAGGCCTGCACGGTAAGCTGCGCGCCGGCGTCTGTTACTCAGTGCTCGACGTTATCAACTCCCGCCATCAGCGCGTGGTGGTCGGCGTGCGCCTGCAGCAGGTTGCCGGGCGCGATCGCAAAGTCGATATCAAGCCTTTCGCCATTCAGGGGCTGCCCACCTCTATCCTGCCGACCCAGCTGTTAACCGAAACGCTGAACGATCGCCAGGCGCGCGTAGTCAGTCTCAATGAGCTGAAAGAAAAGCTCGAGGCGATGGAAGGGGTCCAGTTTAAGCAGTTCAACTCGATCACCGAGTATCATTCGCTGATGTTCGATCTGGGCGTGGTGGCGCGCCGTCTGCGTTCCGCCTCCGATCGAAGTAAATATTATCGCCTGATCGAGGCCTCGCTATACGGCGGGATCTCCAGCACCATTACCCGCTCGCTGCGCGACTACCTGTTGCCGGAAAACAGCGGCGTGCGTAAGGCATTCCAGGATATGGAAGCGGCGCTGCGGGAAAACCGCATGACTCTCGAGGCGATCCGCGTCACCCAGTCCGATCGCGATCTGTTCAAACATCTGATTAGCGAAGCCACCAACTACGTGGCGGCGGACTATATGCGTCACGCCAACGAGCGGCGTATTCATCTTGATAAGGCGCTGGAGTATCGTCGCGATCTCTTTACCTCGCGTTCGCAACTGGCGGCGGAGCAGTATAAGCACGTCGACATGGCGCGCGAGCTGCAGGAGCATAACGGCGCAGAAGGCGATCTGGAAGCGGATTACCAGGCCGCCAGCGATCACCTGAACCTGGTGCAGACCGCGCTGCGTCAGCAGGAAAAAATCGAGCGCTACGAAGCGGATCTTGACGAGCTGCAGATCCGTCTGGAAGAGCAGAACGAAGTGGTGGCGGAAGCCATCGATCGCCAGGAAGAGAACGAAGCCCGCGCCGAGGCCGCCGAGCTGGAAGTGGATGAGCTGAAAAACCAGCTCGCCGACTATCAGCAGGCGCTTGACGTGCAGCAGACCCGAGCCATTCAGTATCACCAGGCGCTGCAGGCGCTGGAGCGCGCGAAGGCGCTGTGCCATCTGCCGGACCTGACGCCGGAGAGCGCCGACGAGTGGCTGGAAACCTTCCAGGCGAAAGAGCAGGAAGCGACGGAGAAAATGCTGTCGCTGGAACAGAAAATGAGCGTGGCGCAAACCGCGCACAGCCAGTTTGAACAGGCCTACCAGCTGGTGGCGGCGATTAACGGCCCGCTGGCGCGCAATGAAGCCTGGGACGTGGCGCGCGAATTGCTGCGCGACGGCGTGAACCAGCGCCACCAGGCCGAGCAGGCGCAGGGGCTGCGCAGCCGCCTCAACGAGCTGGAGCAGCGCCTGCGCGAGCAGCAGGACGCCGAGCGCCAGCTGGCTGAGTTCTGCAAACGCCAGGGCAAACGCTACGATATCGACGATCTGGAAACGCTGCATCAGGAGCTGGAAGCGCGCATCGCTTCGCTGGCCGACAGCGTTTCTAACGCTCAGGAACAGCGCATGACCCTGCGCCAGGAGCTGGAGCAGCTGCAGTCGCGCACTCAGACGCTGATGCGCCGGGCGCCGGTCTGGCTGGCGGCGCAGAATAGCCTTAACCAGCTGTGCGAGCAGAGCGGCGAGCAGTTTGAGTCCGGCCAGGAGGTTACCGAATACCTGCAGCAGCTGCTGGAGCGCGAGCGCGAAGCTATCGTTGAACGTGACGAGGTCGGCGCCCGCAAGCGCGCCATCGACGAAGAAATCGAGCGTCTCAGCCAGCCGGGCGGTTCGGAAGATCCGCGCCTCAACGCGCTGGCGGAACGGTTCGGCGGCGTTCTGCTGTCCGAGATCTACGATGATGTCAGCCTTGACGATGCGCCGTACTTCTCCGCGCTGTACGGTCCGTCGCGCCATGCCATCGTGGTGCCGGATCTGTCGCAGGTTGCCGAGCAGCTTGAAGGGCTGGAGGATTGTCCGGAAGATCTCTATCTGATCGAAGGCGATCCGCAGTCCTTTGACGATAGCGTATTCAGCGTGGACGAGCTGGAAAAAGCGGTGGTGGTGAAGATTGCCGACCGCCAGTGGCGTTATTCGCGCTTTCCGTCGCTGCCGCTGTTTGGCCGCGCCGCGCGTGAAAACCGCATTGAAACCCTGCATGCCGAGCGTGAATCGCTGTCCGAGCGTTTTGCGACCCTGTCGTTTGACGTGCAGAAAACACAGCGTTTGCATCAGGCTTTTAGCCGCTTCATCGGCAGCCATCTGGCGGTGGCCTTCGAGGACGATCCGGAAGAAGAGATCCGCAAACTCAACAGCCGCCGCGGCGAGCTGGAGCGCGCGCTGAGCGCCCATGAAAGCGATAACCAACAGAACCGCGTGCAGTATGAGCAGGCGAAAGAGGGCGTGTCGGCGCTTAACCGCCTGCTGCCGCGCCTGAATCTGCTGGCGGATGATACGCTGGCCGACCGCGTGGACGAGATCCAGGAACGTCTGGATGAAGCGCAGGAGGCCGCGCGCTTTATTCAGCAGCACGGCAATCAGTTGGCGAAGCTGGAGCCTATTGTTTCGGTGCTGCAGAGCGATCCGGAGCAGTTTGAGCAGCTGAAAGAAGATTACGCCTATGCGCAGCAGACCCAGCGCGATGCGCGCCAGCAGGCTTTTGCCCTGGCGGAAGTCGTCCAGCGCCGGGCCCACTTCAGCTACTCCGATTCGGCGGAAATGCTCAGCGGCAACAGCGATCTCAACGAGAAGCTGCGCCAGCGTCTGGAGCAGGCGGAAACCGAACGCAGCCGCGCGCGCGACGCGATGCGTGCCCATGCGGCGCAGCTTAGCCAGTACAATCAGGTGCTGGCCTCGCTGAAGAGCTCGTATGACACCAAGAAAGAGCTGCTTAACGATCTGTATAAAGAGCTGCAGGACATTGGCGTACGCGCCGATGCCGGCGCGGAAGAGCGGGCCCGTGCGCGTCGCGATGAGCTGCACATGCAGCTGAGCAATAACCGCTCCCGTCGCAATCAGTTGGAGAAAGCGTTGACCTTCTGCGAAGCGGAAATGGACAACCTGACCCGCAAACTGCGCAAGTTAGAGCGCGATTATTGCGAAATGCGCGAGCAGGTGGTGACCGCCAAGGCGGGCTGGTGCGCGGTGATGCGCCTGGTGAAAGACAACGGCGTCGAGCGTCGTCTGCACCGTCGCGAGCTGGCCTATCTTTCCGCCGACGAGCTGCGCTCCATGTCGGATAAGGCGCTCGGTGCGCTGCGTCTGGCGGTCGCTGATAACGAACATCTGCGCGACGTGCTGCGTATCTCGGAAGATCCGAAGCGTCCGGAGCGCAAAATTCAGTTCTTCGTTGCCGTCTACCAGCATCTGCGCGAGCGTATCCGCCAGGATATTATCCGCACCGATGATCCGGTGGAAGCGATCGAGCAGATGGAGATTGAGCTCAGCCGCCTGACCGAAGAGCTAACAAACCGCGAACAGAAGCTGGCCATCAGCTCCCGCAGCGTGGCCAACATTATTCGCAAAACCATTCAGCGTGAGCAGAATCGTATCCGGATGCTCAATCAGGGATTGCAGAGCGTCTCCTTCGGCCAGGTCAACAGCGTGCGTCTGAACGTCAATGTGCGTGAGACCCATTCGATGCTGCTCGATGTGCTCTCCGAGCAGCATGAACAGCATCAGGATCTCTTCAACAGCAACCGCCTGACCTTCTCGGAAGCGCTGGCTAAGCTCTATCAGCGCCTGAATCCGCAGATCGACATGGGGCAGCGCACGCCGCAAACCATCGGTGAAGAGCTGCTCGACTACCGCAACTATCTGGAGATGGAAGTGGAAGTTAACCGCGGCTCCGACGGCTGGCTGCGCGCGGAGTCCGGCGCGCTGTCCACCGGGGAAGCGATCGGTACCGGGATGTCGATTCTGGTGATGGTCGTCCAGAGCTGGGAAGATGAATCCCGCCGGCTGCGCGGCAAGGATATCTCGCCTTGCCGTCTGCTGTTCCTCGATGAAGCGGCGCGTCTCGATGCCCGCTCCATCGCCACGCTGTTCGAGCTGTGCGAACGTCTGGAGATGCAGCTGATTATCGCGGCGCCGGAGAACATCAGTCCGGAGAAAGGCACCACCTATAAACTGGTGCGTAAAGTGTTCAATAATCACGAACACGTCCACGTGGTGGGGCTGCGCGGGTTTGCCGCGCCGCTGCCGGAAGCGCTGCCGGGAACGGCCGACGCCTCCTGAGGCTGCGGCTACATTCTGGCGGTTAAGCGGTGAAGAGGGCAACGTTAAGTTGCCCTTTTTTTCTATCCAGCCCGGCATGTCAGGGTGGTATAATCTTTAAACTTCTTTACATTAGGTAAGGCAAAAGCCTTTTCGTCTTTATATACTGAAAAAGAGCCCCAATTTTGTGGGCTGCAATGTGTGACAACAGGGGGCAAGGGATGTTGCTAAAGAAACGGTATGGTCGTCCATTGTCAGCGCTCAGCCTGAGCCTGGCACTGGCATTTGCTCCGCTGTTCAATGTCCAGGCCGAAGAGCCTGAAGTCGTACCCGGCGACAGTTCCGCGACGCCCGCTGAGGTCTCTGTCGCGCTGGCGCAAAGCGATGGGCAATCGCCGGCGGTCGCGAAGCTGGCCGGTGAGCAGCCGCTGTCGATGGCGACGGCGGCAAACAGTCGCGCCCAGATCGAGGCGCTGTTGCCGGCAGGGTATAAACCCGTCTTTATGAATCCGCTGGTGTCGCTGTACGCCGCCAGGGATATGAAACCGATGTGGGAAAACCGCGAGGCGGTGCAGGCGTTCCAGCAGCAGCTGGCGGAGATCGCCATCGCCGGTTTTCAGCCGCAGTTTACCACCTGGGTCAGTCTGCTGACCGATCCCGCCGTCAGCGGCATGGCGCGCGATGTGGTGCTGTCGGACGCCATGATGGGCTATCTGCACTTTATCAGCGGCATCCCCACCCAGGGGACCCGCTGGTTGTACAGTTCAACGCCGTACAAGATGGCGACCCCGCCGCTGTCGGTGATTAACCAGTGGCAGCTGGCGCTGGACAATGGCTCCCTGCCGGCGTTTATCGCCGGCCTGGCGCCGCATCATCCGCAGTATGAAGCCATGCATCAGTCGCTGCTGGCGCTGGTGGCTGATTCTCGCCCGTGGCCGCAGATGACCGGCAGCGGCTCGCTGCGCCCCGGCGAATGGAGCAATGATATCGGTGCCCTGCGCGAGATCCTCCAGCGTACCGGGATGCTGGACAATACCGCCAATATCGTTCTGCCTGGCGATGTGGTGAGCCCGTCGGCGAAGAAAAAGAGCAAACCCGCGGCGCGCGGCGTGTACGATCGCCAGCTGGTGGAGGGGGTTAAGCGCTTCCAGGCGATGCAGGGGCTGGGGGCGGATGGCGTCATAGGCCAGTCGACTCGCGACTGGCTCAACGTCTCTTCCGCGCAGCGCGCAGGGGTGCTGGCCCTGAACATTCAGCGTTTACGCTTACTGCCGGGCAAACTATCCACCGGCATTATGGTCAATATTCCGGCGTTCTCGCTGGTCTATTACCAGGACGGCAGCCAGGTGCTGGCCTCGCGGGTGATTGTGGGGCGTCCGGACCGCAAAACGCCAATGATGAGCAGCGCGCTGAATAACGTGGTGGTCAATCCGCCGTGGAACGTGCCGCCAACCCTGGCGCGCAAAGATATCCTGCCGAAGGTGCGTAACAATCCAGGCTATCTGGAGCAGCATGGCTACACCGTGATGCGCGGCTGGAACAGTAAAGAGACCATCGATCCTTATCGGGTTGACTGGTCGACCATCACCGAGAACAACTTACCGTTCCGCTTCCAGCAGGCGCCCGGGGCGCGTAACTCGCTCGGACGCTACAAGTTCAATATGCCGAGCTCCGATGCCATCTACCTGCACGATACGCCGAACCATAATCTGTTCCAGAAGGATGTTCGTGCGCTCAGTTCGGGCTGTGTGAGGGTGAATAAGGCTTCGGAGCTGGCCAATATGCTGCTGCAGGATGCGGGCTGGAATGACTCGCGTATTTCTGATGCCCTGAAGCAAGGGGACACGCGCTATGTCAATATTCGGCAAAATATACCGGTGAATTTATATTACTTAACGGCGTTTGTGGACGCTGATGGACGTACACAATATCGAACAGATATTTACAATTACGATATCACTGCGCGATCCAGCGCACAAATTCTGACGAAAGCTGAACAATTAATCAGGTAAATGAAGTAGTTCAATGGATTTTGTTGTCCTAGCACTGGGTAAAAAAGGGCGCTGCTCCTCTGCAGCGCCCGATTTTCCTGGGGTGAGGCTGCCTTGACGTTGGCAATAATGCCCGGTAAGGTGCCTTTCGTGCGCCAGAAGTGCATATACATATCATTCCGCTCAATGCGTAGCGCGGTCAGCACGAACGCTCTCTTTTGCCGGGCTGCATCAAGGCTGTGGCGAGCGATGGCGTGCTGAGGTTCTGCATCGCGCAAGGCGGAAAAAGTATATAACGATTCATTGACTGTAGACCTGATTATCATGGACAAATTTGACGCTAATCGCCGCAGATTGCTGGCGTTGGGTGGTGCTGCGCTGGGTGCTGCCGCCATTCTCCCTGCGCCGGCATTTGCCACCCTCTCGACCCCCCGTCCGCGTATTTTGACGCTGAATAACCTGCATACTGGTGAATCACTCAAGGCGGAGTTTTTCGATGGCAGAGGCTATATTCAGGATGAATTAGCAAGACTTAACCATTTTTTCCGTGATTACCGCGCGAATAAAATTAAGTCCATCGATCCAAATCTGTTCGATCATCTTTATCGGTTGCAGGGACTACTTGGCACCAACAAACCTGTCCAGCTTATCTCTGGCTATCGTTCCCTCGATACCAATGATGAGCTTCGCGCACGAAGCCGTGGTGTAGCAAAACACAGCTATCACACCAAGGGGCAGGCAATGGATTTCCATATTGAAGGTATTTCGTTAAGCAATATTCGCAAAGCGGCGTTATCTATGCGCGCAGGTGGTGTAGGATATTACCCACGTAGTAACTTTGTGCATATTGATACCGGTCCCGTAAGGCACTGGTAACGAAAGGAGCGTCATGAACTATCGTATTATTCCGGTTACCGCGTTCGCGCAGAACTGTTCTCTTATCTGGTGCGAACAAACCCGGCTGGCGGCGCTGGTCGATCCTGGCGGCGATGCTGAACGTATCAAAGCGGTGGTGACGGAGGCTGGCGTCACGCTGATGCAGATTCTGCTGACGCATGGCCACCTCGATCACGTCGGCGCCGCTGCGGAACTGGCGGAGCATTATGGCGTGCCGGTTATTGGTCCGGAAAAAGAAGATGAGTTCTGGCTGGAAGGCTTACCGGCGCAAAGCCGGATGTTCGGCCTGGAGGATTGCCAGCCGCTGCGTCCGGATCGCTGGCTCAATGAAGGCGATGTGGTTAATGTAGGGAATGTGGCGCTGCGGGTGCTGCACTGCCCAGGCCATACGCCGGGTCATGTGGTCTTCTTTGATGACGCTTCCCGACTGCTTATTTCCGGGGATGTGATTTTCAAAGGCGGAGTTGGGCGCAGTGATTTTCCACGCGGCGACCATGGGCAGCTGATCGCTGCCATTAAGGATAAGCTGTTGCCGTTGGGCGATGACGCGACCTTTATTCCCGGCCATGGTCCGCTGTCGACGCTGGGTGAGGAACGCCGCAACAACCCGTTCCTGCAGGATGAGATGCCGGTCTGGTAACCCACCTGACGCGAAGATAAAAAAGGCCGCATTCGCGGCCTTTTTCTTGATATCGAATAATATTGCTTACAGCACGGCGACGATGGCTTCGCACAGCGGCGCCATGTTGTCAGGCGTCATGCCGGCCACGTTGATACGGCCGGACGCGACCGCATAGATGGCGAACTCTTCACGCAGACGCAGCACCTGCTCTTTCGTCAGGCCGCTGAACGAGAACATACCGTTCTGTTTGCTGATAAAGCTGAAGTCGCGGCTCGCGCCTTTCTCCTGCAGGGTATTGACGAACAGCAGTCGCATGCGCTGAATGCGCTGGCGCATATCGGTCAGCTCCTGCTCCCAGATCGCCCGCAGCGCATCGTTGCTCAGAATGGTCGCGACCACGGACGCGCCGTGCGCAGGCGGGTTGGAGTAGTTAGCGCGGATCACCGACTTCATCTGGCTGAATGCGCGGTCTACAGTCTCCTGATCGGCGGCGACCAGAGTGCAGGCGCCGACGCGCTCGTTGTACAGGCCAAAGTTTTTCGAGTAGGAGCTGGCGACCAGCAGCTCTTTATGCAGAGCAGCAAAGGCGCGCAACCCTTCAGCATCTTCTTCCAGGCCGCGGGCGAAGCCCTGATAGGCGAAATCGAACAGCGGCAGCCAGCCTTTCTCGACCGACAGCTGCGCCAGCGTCTGCCACTGATCGAGCGTGGGATCGATACCGGTCGGGTTGTGGCAGCAGCCGTGGAACAGTACCACGTCGCCCGCCTGGGCTTCGTTCAGGCTGGCCAGCAGACCATCAAAGTCCAGCGCGTGGTTAGCCGCGTCGTAGTAGGCATATTCACGCACTTCCAGCCCGGCGGAGGTAAACACACTCTTATGGTTTGGCCAGCTCGGGTTGCTTACCCACACGCGTTTCACGTCGGTGTTTTTGGCGAGGAAGTCTGCGGCGACGCGCAGTGCACCGGTACCGCCCGGGGTCTGCGCGGTGCGGGCGCGTTTATCGGCGATAATCGCATTGCCTTTACCGAACAGCAGCTCCTGGGTGCAGCGACCAAATTCAGGAATACCATCGATGCCCAGATAGTTTTTAGTCGTTTCATTTTCCAGCAGGTACTGCTCTGCTTTTTTGACGCTGGTCAGAACGGGGGTTTTACCAGTTTCATCCTTGTAAACACCAATTCCGAGGTTAATCTTTTCAGGGCGGTCATCGGCACGAAACAGATCGGCCAGACCTAAAATCGGGTCGGCTGGGGCGGCGGTAATGTTCTCAAACATGACGAGGTTCCATTGTGATTACTGAAGGGAAATCCGCTATCAGGTTAACGGGAGAACAACGAATTGCCAACCGTTTGCGACAAAAAGCGCGAAGGTTTTCGAAAGATACGATCTTTGCCTCACGAATAGAGAAAAGCAGGACCGAAGTCCTGCTCTGAAGGCATATCACGAAGGGGTGTACTGCAAATTAGAACTGGTAAACGATACCCACGGCCGCCTGGTCGTCGGTCGCTACGCCAGCTTCACGCGTATAAGCGTTGTCGTCCAGTTGGTTGAACTTGTACGCCGCATAGACGTTCATGTTCTTGTTGAAGTAGTACCAGGTACCCACTTCGACGTATTTAACCAGATCCGCATCGCCGCCGGAGAAGCCGCCGCGCGCCTGCAGGTCTTTGCCTTTGGTCTGTACGTAGCCGATGGACGGACGCAGGCCGAAGTCGAACTGATACTGTACAACGGCTTCGAAGTTCTGGGTTTTGCCAGCGAAGTAGTTACCCTGGTTTTCCGGGGTCATGTTGTAAGTCTGGGAGTACATGACGGCCGCGTAAACGTTGTTGGCGTCATATTTTGCAGAGGTTGCCCAGGCTTCGGCTTTGTCGCCATTGCCGTCAGCTTTCTGATCTACGCTACGGTTGGAACCGGAGTAGCCAGCAGACAGCGCAATACCGTTGTCGAACGCGTAGGTCGCCGCGGTGCTGAAGCCGTCGCCATTCTGCTTGTGAATCGAACGGTCGTGGTCGTTTTTACCCTGGTACTGCAGCGCGAAGCTCAGGCCGTCAACCAGACCGAAGAAGTCAGAGTTACGGTAGGTTGCCACGCCGTTGGTACGGCCGGTCATGTAGTTGTCGGTGTAGTTCCAGCCGTCGCCGCCCCATTCAACCAGCATATCGGTTGCTGCTTCGACGTCGTAGATTGCGCCGTAGTTACGGCCGTAGTCGAATGAACCATACTCGCCCGCTTTCAGACCTGCGAACGCCAGACGGGTTTTGGTCGGCTGGGAACCTTCAACGTTGGAGGCGTCCATGTTGTATTCCCACTGACCGTAGCCGGTCAGCTGATCGTTGATCTGAGTTTCGCCTTTCAGGCCGATACGGGCGTAGGTGGTATCGTCGCTGCTGGTCTTGCCATTGGTGGTCCAGACGTGCTCGCCGACCATTTTTCCGTAGAAGTCCAGTTTGTTGCCGTTTTTGTTATAGATTTCTGCAGCGTTAGCTGCACCGGCTACCAGCAGGGCAGGGATCACCACTGCCAGAATATTGCGCTTCATCATTATTTATTACCCTCATTAATATTTTTTATATGAACACGTGCCACTGCCGTCAATAAGTTCTGTCAATAAAAACTTACAGAACCATTGATGAGAGTTTGGTGTCTGAAGGCATCTTTCCATCCGCGACAACGTTTCGCTAGCCGGAAAATGCTACTAATATCTCATATGAGTAACAAAACGAAAAAACATGTAACTAAATATGTATTTCTGGGAACTTTGTGAACTTAATCAAAATTCCGTTCCACATGGTGAGGTAAATCGCCCTTCCATATCTATCTATATGAAATATTTATGATTAATTTGGATAAAGGTAAATTTGCTCATTTTATGTGTTGAATCCGCCTTCTTTTTATTCAGCCTTTGTCTTGGCAAGATGTGCGGCGTATGGTTAAAAAATGAGCAAATTAATCAGGGGTTTTGCTCTGTTATGAACAAAAAGTGCGATCTGTATCACCAGGATGCACCGAAACAGTGCGTAACATAAATGTGAATTCGAGGCCTTGATGTTTAAGTTTGTTGAATTTTGATAACAGTAATTGACATAAAAAAAGGCCAGCTTGCGCTGGCCTTTCAGGTTTATGTCAGAAAAATTTAGAATGTCGCGTTGCGCGGGGTCCGCGGGAACGGAATGACATCGCGGACGTTCTGCACGCCGGTCACGTAGGCGATCAGACGCTCGAAGCCCAGGCCAAAGCCGGAGTGTGGAACGGTGCCATAGCGGCGCAGATCGCGATACCACCAGTAGTCTTCTTTATTCAGGCCCATCTCGGCCATACGCGCGTCAAGCACGTCGAGGCGCTCTTCACGTTGGGAACCACCGATGATCTCGCCAATACCCGGCGCCAGGACGTCCATTGCCGCGACGGTTTTACCGTCTTCGTTAAGGCGCATGTAGAACGCCTTAATATCTTTCGGGTAGTTTTTCACCACCACCGGCGCTTTGAAGTGTTCTTCAGCCAGGTAACGTTCGTGCTCGGAGGAGAGATCCACGCCCCAGTACACCGGGTTCTCGAATTGCTTGCCGCAGTTTTCCAGAATGGTGACGGCGTCGGTATAATCCACCTGCGCAAAATCAGCGGTGATAAAGCGCTGCAGACGGTCGATAGCGTCTTTATCAACGCGCTCGGCGAAGAACTGCATGTCGTCCGCGCGCTCTTCCAGTACCGCTTTAAAGACGTACTTGAGCATCGCTTCCGCCAGGCCGGCAACATCGTTCAGATTGGCGAAGGCCACTTCCGGCTCCAGCATCCAGAACTCCGCCAGGTGGCGGCTGGTGTTGGAGTTTTCCGCGCGGAAGGTCGGGCCGAAGGTGTAAATCTTCGACAGCGCGCAGGCATAGGTCTCGCCATTCAGCTGGCCGGAAACGGTCAGGAACGACTCTTTACCGAAGAAGTCTTTGTCGAAATCGACTTTGCCCTGATCGTTACGCGGCAGGTTTTCCAGATCCAGCGTCGACACGCGGAACATTTCGCCAGCGCCTTCGGTATCGGAGGCGGTGATCAGCGGGGTGGAGACCCAGAAGAAGCCCTGCTCATCAAAGAAGCGATGCAGCGCCTGCGCCAGGGTGTGACGCACGCGGGCAACCGCGCCGATCAGGTTGGTGCGCGGACGCAGGTGGGCCACTTCACGCAGATACTCGATGCTGTGGCGCTTGGCCGCCATCGGATAAGTGTCCGGGTCTTCCACCCAGCCGGTCACTTCCACGTTGGTCGCCTGGATCTCAAAGCTCTGACCCTGGCCCTGGGAAGCCACGACTTTACCGGTGACAATCACCGAGCAACCGGTGGTCAGACGCAGCACTTCCTGATTGTAATTGGGCAGAGAATTATTAATAACGGCCTGTACAGGATCAAAGCAGGAACCGTCATAGACGGCGAGGAATGAAAAGCCAGCTTTTGAATCTCGGCGGGTACGCACCCATCCGCGGACCGTGACTTCGCTGTCAACGGCAACGCGGCCCTGGAGTACGTCGGCTACAGGCACAACGCTCATAATAATCTCTCTATATAGTCCAATAAAAAAGTCTCTTCCCCCTACAGCGGGGGGATATCTATGTTACCTGTCATCTTCCATCAGACAAGTAGATTTCGCATCATAAGCGGATAATTCGGCAATAAATAATAAAGAAAAAGGAGCCTGAAAGGCTCCTTAAGAAAATTAGCTCGCTTTTTTAATCGGCGGCAGGTCGAACGCTTCGCGCAGGGCGCGGACGAAGGCCTTATCGTGGCAGATGGTTTTCCCCGGGCTGTCGGAGAGTTTCGCCACCGGCTTGCCGTTACATTCCACCAGCTTAATCACGATATTGAGCGGTTTAACCTGCGGCAGATCGCAGGTTAAACGGGTGCCGATCCCAAAGCTCAGCTTCACCCGCGAGGCGAAGTGGCGATACAGGTCGACGGCTTTCGCCAGATCGAGATTATCGGAGAAGACCAGCACTTTGCTCAGCGGATCGATGCCCAGCTTCTGATAATGGGCGATGGCTTTTTCACCCCATTCCACCGGGTCGCCGGAGTCGTGGCGCAAACCCTGATAGCGGGTGGCGAACTCCGGACCGAAATCGCGCAGGAACGCATCCATGGTGATGCAGTCGGTCAGTGCGATGCCCAGTTGGTCAGGATACTCTTCCAGCCAGGCGGCGAGGGCCGCCCGCTGGCTGCTGGCCAGGTTCGGGCTGATCTGCTGATGAGCCTGGAACCACTCATGGGCCTGGGTGCCCATCGGGGTTAAGTTGAGACGGCGCGCCAGATCGTAGTTGCTGGTGCCAACAAACCATGGCTCCTGCTGCAGGCGTTGCACAATGGCTTCCTGCACCTCGCGTGAAAAACGACGGCGGGTGCCGAAATCCATCAGGCGGAAGGCGCTCATATCGAGGTCAGCGGTCATGGTGGCGAAGTCGCCTAGCTTATGTTCAAGCGCGTTTAGCGCTTGTTCCACGCCCGTCTCGGGTGAACGGTAGCGATGTACCAGCTCGCTTATCACCGCCAGCAGCGGGACTTCCCACATGATGGCTTCCCGCCATGGGCCGGTAAGGCGAATGTTCAGCTTGCCATTGTCATTGGTGACCGTGACCTGGCGTGGGTCATAGCGAAAATCGCGCAGCCAGTCGAGGTAATCCTGGCGAAAAAAAGGAAGGGTGGACAGCCAGCGATATTCATCATCCCGCAGCCTCAGGTCGCGCATGGACTCCACCTGCTCGCGGATCGCGTCGGCATAGATGCCGAGCAGGTCGTCTCCGCGGCAGCGAAACTCCGCCGCCACATGTACATCGCCGTAGCGGTGGAAGACAGCCTGCTGCATGTGCAGCTTGTAGGCATCCGTATCAAGCAGCGAGTGCAGTACAGGAGAAGTGAATTGTGTCATGGTGCGCAGTAGCATCCTCTCACTGGAGCGTTCCATCGAAACCAACGCGGAAAAAGGAGGCGGAGTATACCTTTATTACCCGGCTCTGTCCCGCGATGGCGAGCAATGGCGACGCTGACGGTCATTTGCGAGGCCTAGTTTAATATATTGAACATGGATCACACCACAAGCTTTGCGTCGGGTCGAGGGCATTTCGTGCCGCGAGTGTTAACAAAATGTAGCGATTTCCGTGTTTCACGTTGAAAAGATGAAGATTCTGCATAGCGCGATTGACACAACGGGAATAGACTGGGACGACACTTTACCGAAGATGCGAAAGGTTTTTTATGACACAACAGCCCCAAGCCAAATACCGCCACGACTATCGTGCGCCGGAGTATCTGATTAGCGATATCGATTTGACCTTTGACCTGGATGCCGCAAAAACCGTTGTTACGGCCGAGAGCAAGGTCTCCCGCCACGCGGCAGCGTCTGATGTGCCATTGCGCCTGGACGGCGAAGATCTGACTCTGATTTCGCTGCAGGTGAACGGACAGCCGTGGAGCGACTATAAAGAAGAAAACAATCAGCTGGTGATCGGCGGCCTGCCGGAGCATTTCACCCTGACCATCGTCAATGAGATCAGCCCGGCGGCGAACACCGCGCTGGAAGGCCTGTATCAGTCAGGCGAAGCGCTGTGCACCCAGTGTGAAGCGGAAGGTTTCCGCCACATCACCTGGTATCTGGACCGTCCGGACGTGCTGGCGCGCTTTACCACCAAAATTATCGCCGATAAAGCCAAATATCCGTTCCTGCTCTCCAACGGCAACCGTATGGCGGAAGGGGAACTGGAGAACGGTCGTCACTGGGTACAGTGGCAGGATCCATTCCCGAAACCGTGCTACCTGTTTGCGCTGGTGGCCGGTGATTTCGACGTCCTGCGCGACACTTTTACCACCCGCTCCGGGCGTGAAGTGGCGCTGGAGCTGTACGTCGATCGCGGCAATCTCGACCGCGCGCCGTGGGCGATGACCTCGCTGAAAAACTCCATGAAATGGGATGAGGAGCGCTTTGGCCTCGAGTATGACCTCGACATCTATATGATTGTCGCCGTCGACTTCTTTAATATGGGTGCCATGGAGAACAAAGGGCTGAACGTCTTTAACTCCAAATATGTTCTGGCCCGTACCGATACCGCCACCGATAAAGACTACCTCGATATTGAGCGCGTGATTGGTCATGAATATTTCCATAACTGGACCGGCAACCGCGTCACCTGCCGCGACTGGTTCCAGCTCAGCCTGAAAGAGGGGCTGACCGTGTTCCGCGATCAGGAGTTCAGCTCCGACCTCGGCTCGCGGGCGGTGAACCGCATCAACAACGTGCGCACTATGCGCGGGCTGCAGTTTGCCGAAGACGCCAGCCCGATGGCGCACCCGATCCGCCCGGATATGGTTATCGAGATGAACAACTTCTACACCCTGACGGTCTACGAAAAGGGCGCCGAAGTGATCCGCATGCTGCACACTCTGCTGGGTGAAGAAAACTTCCAGAAAGGGATGCAGCTCTATTTTGAACGTCATGACGGCAGCGCCGCCACCTGCGACGATTTCGTCCAGGCGATGGAAGATGCCTCGAACGTCGATCTGTCGCACTTCCGCCGCTGGTACAGCCAGTCCGGTACGCCGATCGTCACCGTCCATGACGACTATAACCCGGAAACCGAGCAGTATACGCTCACCATCAGCCAGCGCACGCCGCCGACCGCCGAGCAGGCTGAGAAACAACCGCTGCATATTCCGTTTGCCATCGAGCTGTACGATAACGAAGGTAAGGTGATCCCCCTGCAGAAGGGCGGCCATCCGCTGCACCCGGTGCTTAATGTGACTCAGGCTGAGCAGACCTTCGTCTTTGATAATGTCTATTTCCAGCCGGTACCGGCCCTGCTGTGCGAGTTTTCAGCACCGGTGAAACTGGAATACAAGTGGAGCGATCAGCAGCTCACCTTCCTGATGCGCCATGCGCGGAATGATTTCTCGCGATGGGATGCGGCGCAGAGCCTGCTGGCGACCTACATCAAGCTGAACGTTAACCGTCATCAGCAGGGACAGCCGCTGTCGCTGCCGGTGCACGTGGCGGACGCCTTCCGCGCGATTCTGCTCGACGAGAAGATTGACCCGGCGCTGGCCGCCGAGATCTTAACCCTGCCGTCGGCCAACGAAATCGCCGAGATGTTCGCCATTATCGATCCTATCGCCATCGCCACCGTGCGCGAGGCGCTCACCCGCACCCTGGCGAACGAGCTGGCGGACGAATTCCTCGCGGTATATAACGCCAATAAGCTCGACAGCTACCGGGTGGAGCATGCCGATATCGGTAAGCGCGCCCTGCGCAATACCTGCCTGCGCTATCTGGCGTTCGCAGAACCGACGCTGGGCGATAAGCTGGTGGCGGCGCAGTATCACCAGGCGGATAACATGACCGACGCGCTGGCCGCGCTGTCGGCGGCGGTTGCCGCTGAGCTGCCGTGCCGCGATGCGCTGATGCAGGAGTATGACGACAAATGGCATCAGGACGGCCTGGTGATGGACAAGTGGTTTATCCTGCAGTCCACCAGCCCGGCGGCCAATGTGGTCGAAACGGTACGCGGTCTGCTGAACCATCGTTCGTTCAGCATGAGCAACCCGAACCGCGTGCGGTCGCTCATCGGCGCTTTCGCCAGCAGCAACCCGGCGGCGTTCCATGCGGAAGACGGCAGCGGCTACCAGTTCCTGGTGGAGATGCTGACCGAGCTTAACCAGCGCAACCCGCAGGTCGCATCGCGACTGATTGAGCCGTTGATTCGCCTGAAGCGTTACGATGAGAAACGCCAGGCGCTGATGCGCGCCGCGCTGGAGCAGCTGAAGGGTCTGAAGGATCTCTCAGGCGATCTGTACGAGAAAATCAGTAAGGCGCTGGCGTAACCGTGGCGTAAACCCGGGTTGCGGCGCACATTGCGCCCTGTCCGGGTTACCTGGTGCCGCAGTGATGTTGTCGGGTGGCGCGATGCTTACCCGGTCTGGAATACGCGGCAGATTTGTCGTTGGTCGCCCGGCTGAGCAAAGCGCGAGCCGGGGACATGTCGGATGACGATATGCCCCCGTTCTGACAGCAGACCGTTACTCCGGTCAGCCATGACTAAATAAACGCGGCACGCTCTCGCTCTTGCCGCGCTTCATCACCCGATCCAGTACCTCCGCCTCCAGCTCGGCCAGCTTCGCCGAACCGGTGCGCCGCGGTCGCGGAATATCCACGTTCAAATCGAGACCGATCTTCTTCTCTTCAATTAACAGCACCCGGTCGGCCATCGCCACCGCTTCGCTGACGTCGTGGGTCACCAGCAGGACCGTAAAGCCATGCTCCTGCCACAGGGAGACGATCAGCTCCTGCATCTCCAGACGAGTGAGGGCGTCCAGCGCCCCCAGCGGCTCGTCCAGCAATAGCAGGCGCGGGCGATGGATCAGGGCGCGGGCCAGCGCAACGCGCTGCTTTTGCCCGCCCGACAGCGCCGCCGGCCACTCCTGCGCGCGACTCTCGAGTCCGACGCTGGCCAGTGCCTGCAGGGCGGCTTCGCGCCAGGCGCCTTTTAACCCCAGCCCCACGTTATCAATCACCGTTTTCCACGGCAGCAGGCGCGCATCCTGAAACATCATCCGGGTGTCGTCCTGGATCGCCGCCAGCGGCGTTGCGCCCGCCAGTAGCTCGCCAGCGTTCGGGGTTTCCAGGCCCGCCAGCAGGCGCAGCAGGGTACTTTTGCCGCCGCCGCTGCGGCCCACCACCGCCACAAACTGGCCGCTGGGGATATGCAGATCCAGCTCGTTAAGAATGGTGTTGTCGCCATAGCGTTTAGTCACCCCGTTCAGCAGCAGCGGGATACCTGGGTTTAGACGGGCAGTGTTCATGCGTTCGCCTCCTGAAGATGATACGCCGGGTTCCAGCGCAGCCAGAGCCGCTCCAGCAGCTGGGCGCTGACGTCGGCCAGTTTGCCAAGAATGGCGTAAAGAATGATGGCGACCACCACCACGTCGGTTTGCAGAAATTCACGCGCATTCATCGCCAGGTAGCCGATACCGGCGTTCGCCGAGATGGTTTCGGCGACAATAAGCGTCAGCCACATCAGACCGAGGGCGAAACGCACGCCGACCATAATCGAGGGTAGGGCGCCGGGTAAAATCACGTGACGGAAAAGAGCAAAGCCGGATAAACCATAGCTGCGCGCCATCTCCACCAGTCCGCGGTCGATATTGCGGATCCCGTGCCAGGTGTTGATATAGATCGGGAACAGGGTGCCCAGCGATACGAGGAAGATCTTGGCGGTCTCATCGATGCCGAACCACAAGATCACCAGCGGGATCAGCGCCAGATGCGGCACATTGCGCAGCATCTGGATCGACGTGTCCAGCAGGCGCTCGCCCCAGCGTGACAGACCGCTGATCAAGCCGAGCACCAGCCCAATGGAGCCGCCGATGGCGAAGCCGACCAGCGCCCGCCACGAGCTAATGGCCAGATGCTGCCACAGCTCACCGCTGGCCGAGAGGGTCCAGAACGCTTTCAATACGCCCTCCGGCGAGGGCAGCACCCGCGTCGACAGCCAGCCGACGGACGAGGCCAGCTGCCAGACAATGACCGTTCCCACCGGCAGCAGCCAGGGGGCGAGGCGTAATAACAGGGGATGGGTTGATTTTGCCATCACGACCTCCTCAGCTCTGCGCCACTTTACGCGGGATAAACTCGTTAGCGACGGCTTCTCCCTGCAGGCGCAGGCTTTGCGGCTGCGGGACAGACGGCACCGCGACGTCGAGCAGCGGGAACAGCAGTTCGCCGACCCGATACGCCTCTTCCAGATGCGGATAACCGGAGAAGATAAAGCTATCGATACCCAGCGCGGCGTACTCATTGATCCGTTCGGCCACGGTGGCGGCATCGCCCACCAGCGCGGTCCCGGCGCCGCCGCGCGCTAAACCGACGCCAGCCCACAGGTTGGGGCTGATTTCCAGCTTATCGCGTCGGCCATTGTGCAGGGCCGCCATCCGCTGCTGGCCGACGGAGTCGGTTCTGGCGAAGGCTGCCTGGGCGCGGGCGATAGTCTCATCATCAAGATGAGAGATAAGGCTGTCCGCTGCCTGCCAGGCTTCCTCATTGGTTTCCCGCACGATCACATGCAGGCGGATGCCGAAACGCACCCGGCGACCGTGCCGGGCGGCTTTCTCCCGCACCTGAGCAATTTTCTCTGCCACCTGGGCCGGTGGTTCCCCCCAGGTAAGATAGAGATCGACCTGCTCAGCGGCCAGATCCTGCGCCACCTCAGACGAGCCGCCGAAATAGAGCGGCGGACGCGGCTGCTGGAGCGGCGGAAACAGCAGTTTAGCGTCGCGAACGCGCTGATGCTTACCGTTAAAGGTGACAGTTTCCCCTTCCATCAGCTTGCGCCAGATGTGGGTAAATTCAGCCGAGGCCTCATAGCGCTCGGTGTGGTCGAGGAAGACACCGTCGCCAGCCAGCTCGGCGGGATCGCTGCCGGTGACCAGATTGAACAGCGCCCGGCCGTTTGACAGCCGGTCCAGGGTCGCCGCCTGGCGCGCGGCCACCGTCGGCGACACCACGCTTGGCCTGAGGGCGACAAGAAATTTCAGCCGCTGCGTTACCGGGATCATCGAGGCCGCAACCAGCCAGGCATCTTCACATGAGCGCCCGGTCGGGATCAGCACGCCGGTGAACCCCAGCCGATCCGCCGTCTGCGCGATTTGCTGCAGATAGCCATAATCGACCGGACGGGCTCCCTCTTCGGTACCCAGATAACGACCATCACCATGGGTCGGTAAAAACCAGAACATATTCAGACTCATGATTTCGCTCCTTGTGCGGCGGCGGGCTGCCAGATGCGGGCCCGGATATCTACTTTTTTCGGCACCAGCTTGTTCTCATAGAACAGGTCGGCCGTCTGCTGCTGGCGAGCGGCGGTTTCGGCGCTCACCGGGGTAACCGAGGTGGGGGGACGATGGTCCAGGTAGCTGGCGATCACCGCCTCCGGTAACCCCATCGTTTTCGCCAGCAGCGTAATGCTTTGCGCGCGCTGGCTATGGGTCAGGGCATCGGCCTGCGTAAAGGTATCGAGTACACCCTCAATAAAGGCGCCATTGCGTTCAGCGTAAGGGCGGGAAGCGAGATAGAAGGATCCTGTCTGTTTCAGGTCGGTTCCGTCGGTTAGCACCCGGGCGCCGCCCTGCAGCAGCGCGGCGGAGTAATACGGATCCCAGATCGCCCAGGCGTCGACATTGCCCTGCTGGAAGGCGGCGCGCGCATCGGCGGGGGCGAGATAGACCGGCTGAATGTCGCTAAACTTCAAACCTGCCAGCTGCAGGGCGCGCAGCAGCAGATTGTGGGAGCTGGAGCCTTTCTGAAAAGCAACCTTTTTTCCTTTCAGCTCCGCAACGTTATGAATCGGGCTGCCCTGCGCCACCAGAATCACTTCCGCTTTGGGCTTGGGCGGTTCCGAACCGATATACACCAGATCGGCGCCCGCCGCCTGCGCAAAGATAGGCGGAATGTCGCCAGTGCTGCCGATATCGATGCTGCCAACGTTCAGCGCCTCCAGCATCTGCGGACCGGCCGGGAATTCTATCCACGAGATATGGGTCTTTGGGTAGCGCTGCTCCAGCAGCTGATGGCTTTTCGCCAGCACCATGCTGACGCTGCCTTTCTGATAACCGATGCGCAGGGCGTCAGGCGCCGCCGGGGCGGCGTGGCCCAGGGTGGAAAAGAGCAGCAGTCCGCCGAGGGTCAGAGCGCGGAGAGGATTAAGCATGTTCCACCCCACGCAGAGACGTTAATGACGGCGCGCGGCTGCTGGGGCGGTGCAGCGCCTGCCAGAAGGTCTCGAGGGCTTCATCGAGGCGCCGCTGCAGGTTCGGGGTAAACTGCGGCTTGTGCTGGTAATCGGTCACCTGGCTGTCGTCGGCGAAGACGCCGTGGAGGATCTCCTGAGCCTTGAGGGCATTCAGCACCGGCTTCAGGGCGTAGTCCACCGCCAGCATGTGGGCGATGGTGCCGCCGGTGGCCAGCGGCAGTACGATTTTGCCCTCCAGCGCCCGCTCAGGAAGCAGGTCGAGCAGCGTTTTCAGGGCGCCGGAAAACGAGGCTTTATACACCGGCGTGGCGATGATCAAGCCGTCAGCCCCGGCCAGCTGCTCATTGAGCGTCTGCAGCGCCGGGTTGTCAAAGCGAGCGTAGAGAAGGTCTTCCGGGGCAAAGTTCTGCAGATGCCAGTGGCAGACTTCGATATCGGCGGCGGTGAGCGTCTCTCTGGCATATTCCAGCAGGGCGCTGGAACGGGAAGGGTAACGCGGGCTGCCCGCAAGCGTAATGACGCGCATCTCTCTCTCCTTATAACTAAATGTTTGCATTTATCTATAATTGATAACATTTATAGTGAGTGTGACAGAGGGCCATTATTTCCCTAAATGATTTATCCACCGTTAGATAGCCGAAAAGCGCATAACGGCGCGCGGGGAGGTAATCGTTTGCGCTGATGGGGGATTTTTTGTCGCAGGTCAATTCCCTTTCCGCAACAGATCGCACATAATACGCCCCCGGTTTGCACACCGGGAATCCAGGAGAGTTCATGTACTACCCCTTCGTTCGTAAAGCCCTTTTTCAGCTCGATCCTGAGCGCGCTCATGAAGTTACTTTTCAACAATTACGCCGTGTCACCGGGACGCCGCTGGAAATCCTGGTTCGCCAGAAGGTGCCGGCCAGGCCTGTCACCTGCATGGGGTTGACCTTTAAAAACCCGCTGGGTCTGGCGGCCGGGCTGGATAAAAACGGGGAATGCATTGACGCGCTGGGCGCGATGGGTTTTGGCTCCATTGAGATCGGCACCGTGACGCCGCGTCCGCAACCGGGCAACGATAAGCCAAGGATCTTCCGTCTGGTGGATGCTGAGGGGTTGATCAACCGCATGGGCTTTAATAACCATGGCGTCGATAACCTGGTCGAGAACGTGAAAAAGGCGCATTTTGACGGCGTGCTGGGCATCAATATCGGTAAAAATAAAGATACGCCGGTTGAGCACGGGAAAGATGATTACCTGATTTGTATGGAAAAAGTCTATCCCTACGCTGGCTATATCGCCATTAATATCTCCTCGCCGAACACCCCGGGGCTGCGCACGCTGCAATACGGCGAAGCGCTCGACGATTTACTCTCCGGTATTAAAAATAAACAGCTTGAGCTGCAGCAGAAGCATCAAAAATATGTGCCGGTCGCCGTGAAGATCGCGCCGGATCTTTTGCCTGAGGAATTGATCCAGGTTGCCGATAGCCTCGTGCGTCATAATATTGATGGGGTGATTGCCACCAATACTACTCTCGATCGTTCTCTGGTCCAGGGAATGAAACATTGCGATGAGACCGGCGGGCTTAGCGGTCGTCCATTACAATTAAAGAGTACCGAAATTATTCGCATGCTCTCCGCAGAGTTGAATGGCCGTTTGCCTATCATTGGCGTGGGCGGTATTGATTCCGTGATTGCCGCGCGGGAAAAGATGGCCGCTGGGGCATCGCTGGTGCAGATTTATTCCGGATTTATTTTTAAAGGTCCGCCGCTGATTAAAGAAATTGTTACCCACATCTAATCTTTTACCCCTTTGAATCCCCCCAGGGCTTTATTTCCGGCCCTGGTTGTTTTATATTCCCTCACTGTTGCTTATTTAAACATTTTAGACTTTTCTTAATTTTAGAAAATATTCTGCGGTAAGTCGCAACAGCTTTGCAGAGGCGTATGAAAGGGGACAGGGGGAAAAATGCGGATTAAACCTGACGATAACTGGCGTTGGTATTACGATGAAGAGCACGACCGCATGATGCTCGATCTGGCCAATGGCATGTTATTTCGCTCGCGCTTCGCCCGGCGCATGCTGACGCCGGACGCCTTTGCCCCATCGGGATTCTGCGTTGATGACGCCGCGCTCTATTTCTCTTTTGAAGAAAAATGTCGCGATCTCGAGCTATCGAAAGAGCAGCGGGCGGAATTAGTCCTTAACGCGCTCACCGCCATCCGTTTTCTCAAACCGCAGATGCCGAAAAGCTGGCACTTTATCGCCCATACCCATCACTGGCAGCCGAGCGGCGGCGACGCGGCCTGCGTCTGGCTGAGTGATACCGGCGAGCAGGTGAATTTACTGGTGGTGGAGCCGGGCGATAACGCCGCGCTCTGTCTGTTGGCTCAGCCGGGTCTTACGCTTGCCGGCCGGGTTATGCAGCTGGGCGATGTCATTAAAATCATGAACGACAGGCTGCAGCCGGCGCAGAGCGCGGTCAGCTACAGCCTGGGGCAGGCGGTTTAAGGCGCCAGGCGCAGGGCCGTTTTCGGCACGCAGCTGCAGGCGAGAATGGTGCCATCTCCGGCGACCGCGTTTTTCTTTAACGGACTCACTTCCCCCTCTTCAAGACGGATGCGGCAGCTGCCGCAGATCCCCGCCCGACACGAGTAGGGTACGCGAATGCCCTGTTGCTCCAGTTGTTCCAGCAGCACCTGCTGGTTATTGCCGGTAAATTGTTGACCCTGCCATTCAATGGCAACCGTGGCCTGCAGCTGCGCCTCGGGAGCCGGGGTATCGTCGCTTTCGCCGGCGCCGTAGGCTTTCGCCGGGCCGCGGGCGAGGATTTCCACTTCATCCCCCACCCGGATCACGCCGCTGTTACGGGCAATCAGGTTCTGACCAAAGTCAACATCGCCATTATCCTGCGCGGTGCGGAAGCGCTTTAAGGTTTCAAGCGGCTCTCCGCTGGGATGCTTCTGCCCGCGCTCCGGACTGACGGTGGTAAAAATGCAGCGGCTGCACGGTTTGGCGACGTCAAATACCACCTCGCCGACGCGGATCACTTTCCAGCTATCTTCATCCCAGGCCGCCGCGCCGGTGACCACGAGATTAGGGCGAAACTGTTCTATGCTTACGCTGGCCGGGCAGCGCTGCTGCAGATCGCGCAGGGAGGCTTCGTTCGCCAGCAGGTAAGGGTAGCCGTCGGCGAAGGAGAGCGGTACCGCATCGTGGCGCTTCACCCGGCGGGTTAACTGTGGCCCCAGCCAGCGCAGCTGGACGTCGCGATTGAAAAAGCCGCTGAGCCACTGATTAACCGCTGCGGGCGCGATAAGGGCGGTAAAATGGTTGCCCCAGACTTCTGTCGGTTCGGCCTGAGGGGCGAAATCGTTAAAACGCACCACGGCGCTGCTGCCGTCCGGTGCGGTCAGGTGAAGGCCATCATGCAGCGGCGCCGGAATAAATTTCACCATTTGCGGAAACTGACGGGCGGTAATAAAGGTGCCGTCGGTTTCGGTGACCATAAACAGGCGATCGAAGGCCAGGCCGCTGATATCGGCAAAGGCGTGGGTCAGGCCCATGCCGCGCATGGATTTAACGGGATGAATAAAAAGACGCGAGAGCGTTACCATACGCTGCCTCCGGGTTCCAAAAATAAGCCTATAACTTTATGACATAGGGCACATATTGGCTATAATGCGCACCAATTTTCTTTAAGTAAAAGTGACGATATGAATTCTCTGTTTGCCAGTACGGCTCGTGGGCTGGAAGAGCTGTTAAAAACTGAACTGGAAGGGCTTGGCGCGACGGACTGCCAGGTAGTCCAGGGCGGGGTCCATTTTCAGGGGGATACGCGCCTGCTGTATCAGAGCCTGATGTGGAGCCGGCTGGCTTCGCGCATCATGCTGCCGCTGGGCGAGTGTCGCGTATACAGCGATCTGGATCTGTACCTCGGCGTACAGGCCATTCCGTGGACGGAGATGTTCAACCCTGGCGCCACCTTCGCGGTGCATTTTAGCGGTCTCAATGAGGAGATCCGCAACAGCCAGTACGGCGCGCTGAAGGTCAAAGACGCTATTGTCGACAGCTTCACCCGTAAGAATCTGCCGCGTCCGAACGTCGATCGTGAGTCGCCCGATCTGCGGATCAACGTCTGGCTGAACAAAGAGACGGCGCACATCTCGCTGGATCTGAGCGGCGAAGGCCTGCACCTGCGCGGCTACCGCGATGGCACCGGTATGGCGCCGATCAAAGAAAACCTCGCGGCGGCGATCGTGATGCGCTCCGGCTGGGTGCCGGGCACCCCGCTGCTCGATCCGATGTGCGGCTCCGGTACCCTGCTGATTGAGGCGGCGATGCTGGCGACCGACCGCGCGCCGGGCCTGCACCGCGGCCACTGGGGCTTTGGCGGCTGGGCACAGCACGACGACGTCATCTGGAAAGAAGTGAAAGCGGAAGCGCAAACCCGCGCCCGTCAGGGGCTGGCGGCATATGGGTCACGCTTCTATGGATCCGATGTCGACGCACGCGTCATTGACCGCGCCCGCCGCAACGCCCGTCGGGCCGGCATCGGCGAGCTGATCGATTTTGAAGTCAAAGACGTCGCCCAGTTGAATAATCCGCTGCCGAAAGGCCCGTACGGCACCGTGATCAGCAACCCGCCGTACGGCGAGCGTCTGGAAAGCGAGCCGGCGCTGATCGCCCTGCACAGCTTGCTGGGCCGGATCATGAAAAGTCAGTTTGGCGGCTGGAACCTGTCGGTGTTCAGCGCCTCGCCGGAGCTGTTAAGCTGCCTGCAGCTGCGCGCCGACAAACAGTTTAAAGCCAAGAACGGCCCGCTGGACTGCGTGCAGAAGAATTATCACCTGGCGGAGAGCGAAGGCGGCAAGCCGGCGATGCTGGCAGAAGATTTTGCTAACCGTCTGCGTAAGAACCTGAAGAAGTTTGAAAAATGGGCCCGTCAGGAAGGCATTGAATGCTATCGCCTGTACGATGCTGACCTGCCGGAATACAACGTGGCCATCGATCGCTACGCCGACTGGGTGGTGGTCCAGGAGTATGCCCCGCCGAAAACTGTCGACGCGCATAAAGCGCGCCAGCGCCTGTTCGATATTATCGCCGCGACTATCGCGGTGTTAGGAATCGCGCCGAACAAGCTGGTGCTGAAGACCCGCGAGCGGCAAAAGGGGAAAAATCAGTATCAGAAGATGGCGGAGAAAGGCGACTTTATCGAGGTGCAGGAGTACAACGCGCGTCTGTGGGTCAACCTCACCGACTACCTGGATACCGGTCTGTTCCTCGACCACCGGATCGCCCGCCGTATGCTTGGCCAGATGAGCAAAGGCAAGGATTTCCTCAACCTGTTCTCCTATACCGGCAGCGCCAGCGTCCACGCCGGCCTCGGCGGCGCTCGCTCCACCACCACGGTGGATATGTCGCGCACCTATCTGGAGTGGGCGGAACGCAACCTGCGTCTCAATGGCCTGACCGGCCGCGCGCATCGCCTGATGCAGGCGGACGTCCTGGGCTGGCTGCGGGAGAGCACCGAGCAGTTCGATCTGATCTTTATCGATCCGCCGACCTTCTCCAACTCCAAACGAATGGAAGATGCTTTCGACGTCCAGCGCGATCACATTCGCCTGATGACCGATCTGAAACGTCTGCTGCGTAAAGGCGGCACCATTATGTTCTCGAATAACAAACGCGGTTTCCGTATGGATCATGACGGGCTGGCGGCGCTTGGCCTGAAGGCACAAGAGATTTCGCAAAAAACGCTGTCGCAGGATTTTGCCCGCAACCGTCAGATCCACAACTGCTGGCTGATTACCGCAGCCTGAAAGGAATAAAGAATGTCACTGATTAGTATGCATGGCGCCTGGCTTTCCTTCAGCGATGCGCCGCTGCTGGATAATGCCGAGCTGCATATCGAAGATAACGAGCGCGTCTGCCTCGTCGGACGCAACGGCGCCGGTAAATCGACCCTGATGAAGATCCTCAACCGCGAGCAGGGGCTGGATGACGGGCGCATTATTTATGAACAGGATCTGATTGTGGCGCGTCTGCAGCAGGATCCGCCGCGTAATGTCGCCGGTACGGTGTACGATTTTGTCGCGGAAGGCATCGCCGAGCAGGCGGCCTACCTGAAGGCCTACCATGACGTATCACATCAGGTCATGACCGATCCGAGCGACAAAAATTTAAATGAACTGGCGCGCCTGCAGGAGCAGCTCGATAACCTGGGGCTGTGGCAGCTGGACAGCCGCATTAACGAAGTGATTGAGCAGCTTGGCCTTGATGCCAATGCCCAACTGGCCTCCCTGTCCGGCGGCTGGCTGCGTAAAGCGGCGCTGGGCCGCGCGCTGGTCAGCGGGCCGCGCGTGCTGCTGCTCGATGAACCTACCAACCACCTGGATATCGAAACCATCGACTGGCTGGAAGGGTTCCTGAAAACCTTTAAAGGCACCATTATCTTTATTTCGCACGACCGCTCCTTTATCCGCAATATGGCGACGCGCATCGTCGACCTCGATCGCGGCAAGCTGGTGACCTACCCGGGCGATTACGATCAGTATCTGCTGGATAAAGAAGAAGCCCTGCGGGTTGAAGAACTGCAGAATGCGGAATTCGACCGCAAGCTCGCTCAGGAAGAGGTGTGGATCCGTCAGGGGATCAAAGCGCGCCGCACGCGTAACGAAGGCCGCGTTCGCGCCCTGAAGGCGATGCGTCGTGAGCGCGGCGAGCGCCGGGAAGTGATGGGCAGCGCCAGGATGCAGGTTGAAGAGGCTTCGCGCTCCGGCAAAATCGTTTTCGAAATGGAGAACGTCAACTATCAGGTTGATGGCAAAGTGCTGGTGAAAGATTTCTCCGCGCAGATCCAGCGCGGCGACAAGATTGCCCTGATTGGCCCCAACGGCTGTGGGAAAACCACGCTGCTGAAGCTGATGCTTGGCCAGCTGCAGGCCGACAGCGGGCGGATCCACGTTGGTACCAAACTGGAAGTTGCCTACTTCGACCAGCACCGCGCAGAGCTGGATCCGGACCGGACGGTGATGGATAACCTTGCGGAAGGTAAGCAGGAGGTGATGGTTAACGGTAAGCCGCGCCATGTGCTGGGCTATCTGCAGGACTTCCTGTTCCATCCGAAACGGGCGATGACTCCGGTGCGGGCGCTCTCTGGCGGGGAACGTAACCGCCTGCTGCTGGCGCGGCTGTTTTTGAAACCCAGCAACTTGTTGATTCTCGATGAACCGACAAACGACCTGGATGTCGAAACGCTGGAGCTGCTGGAAGAGCTGATCGATGGCTATCAGGGCACCGTGATGCTGGTGAGCCACGATCGTCAGTTCGTGGATAACACCGTAACCGAATGCTGGATCTTCGAAGGCGGCGGTCGCATCGGCCAGTATATCGGCGGCTATCACGACGCCCGCGGACAGCAGGCCCAGTCGTTGGCGCAGAAGCAGCCGGCAGCGAAAAAAACGTTGGAAGTCGCTCAGCCAAAAGCAGAAACTGTCAAACGCGGCGGGAACAAACTAAGCTATAACCTGCAGCGCGAGCTGGAACAGCTGCCGCAGAAGCTGGAAGCCCTCGAGGCCGAACTGCAGACGCTGCAGGAGCAGGTGGCCGATCCCGACTTCTTTGGACAACCGCACGATCGCACGCAGCAGGTGCTGGCAAAGCTGGCCGAAGCGGAACAGGCGCTGGAAGCGGCCTTTGAACGCTGGGAATATCTCGAAGGATTAAAGAACGGCGCCTGAGCCGAGGAGTTGTCATGTGCGATCATCATCATGCTGCGCGACATATTTTATGTCCCCAATGTGATTTGCTGGTGGCTTTGCCGCAGCTTGAGCATCGCCAGAAAGCCGCTTGTCCGCGCTGCGGTACAACATTAACCACCACGTGGGACGCGCCTCGCCAGCGTCCCACGGCGTATGCGCTGGTTGCGCTGTTTATGCTGCTGTTGGCCAACCTGTTTCCGTTCATCTATATGAAAGTGGGCGGGATCAGCAGCGAAATAGAGCTACTGGAAATTCCCAATGTGTTATTTACCGAGGATTACGCCAGCCTCGGCACTTTCTTTTTACTCTTTGTGCAGCTGGTACCGGCGTTTTGCCTGGTCACCATTCTGCTGCTGGTCAATCGGGTCAGAATGCCCGCCGGTCTCAAGGCGTTCCTTGCGCGTATTCTGTTCCACCTGAAAACCTGGGGCATGGCGGAGATCTTTCTTGCCGGCGTGCTGGTGAGCTTCGTCAAGCTGATGGCCTACGGCGATATCGGCATCGGTCTGAGTTTTGTGCCGTGGTGTATGTTTTGCCTGCTGCAGTTACGTACTTTTCAGTGCGTCGACCGCCGCTGGCTGTGGGATGATATCGCCCCCATGCCGGCCATTACCCAACCGCTGAAGGTCGGTGTGGCCGGTATCCGCCAGGGGCTGCGCTCCTGCGCGTGCTGCACGGCGGTGTTGCCGGCCGATCTGACGATCTGCCCGCGCTGTCACAGTAAAGGAACGGCGCGGCGTAAAAACAGCCTGCAGTGGACGCTGGCGTTGCTGGTGACCTCATTTATCCTTTATCTTCCTGCCAATATTATGCCGATCATGATCACCGATCTGTTGGGCGATAAAATGCCGTCGACCATTATGGCTGGGGTCGTTTTACTGTGGAGCGAAGGTTCTTATCCGGTGGCGCTGGTGATCTTTATCGCCAGTATTATGGTGCCGACGCTGAAGATGATCGCTATTGCCTGGCTGTGCTGGAACGCCAATGGCAACGGTGAGCGCGATTCGGAACGCATGCATCTGATCTATGAAGTGGTGGAATTTGTTGGCCGCTGGTCAATGATTGATGTTTTTGTCATCGCCGTACTCTCTGCGCTGGTGCGCATGGGAGGGTTGATGAATATCTATCCCGCTATCGGCGCGGTGATGTTTGCCCTGGTGGTGGTGATGACCATGTTTTCAGCCATGACGTTTGATCCCCGTTTACTCTGGGATCGTGAGCCAGATTCAAGCCATGAGGAAATACAACAACATGGAAAATAAGAGCGGAGAAGCGAAAGTGCAGAAGGTGAAGAACTGGTCACCGGTGTGGATCTTTCCTATCGTCACTGCGCTGATCGGGGCGTGGATCCTGTTCTATCATTACAGCCATCAGGGCCCTGAGGTCACGCTGATCACCACCAACGCGGAAGGGATTGAAGGGGGAAAAACCCGCATCAAGAGCCGCAGCGTGGACGTTGGGGTAGTGGAGAGCGCGACGCTGACCGACGATTTAACCCACGTGGAAATCAAAGCCCGCCTCAACTCAGGGATGCAGAAATTACTGCACAACGATTCCGTCTTCTGGGTGGTGAAACCGCAGGTAGGGCGCGAGGGGATCAGTGGTCTTGGGACATTGTTGTCCGGGGCCTATATTGAACTGCAGCCTGGGACGAAAGGTTCGGTGCCAGCGCAGTATCCGCTACTGGATTCTCCGCCGCTGGCCTCGCCGGATGCCAAGGGGATCCGTATTCTGCTGGAAAGCAGCAAGGCGGGGCAGCTGTCGCCGGGCGATCCGGTGCTGTTCCGCGGCTATCGCGTGGGGTCGGTGGAAACCAGCACCTTCGACACCCAGAAACGTCGTATCACTTATCAGTTGTTTATCAATGCGCCCAATGACCGCCTGGTGACCACCAATGTCCGCTTCTGGAAGGACAGCGGCATCGCTGTAGATTTGACTTCGGCGGGGATGCGCGTCGAGATGGGTTCGCTGTCGACGCTGTTTGGCGGCGGCGTGAGCTTCGATATTCCTGAAGGATTGGATCTCGGCGAGCCGGTGGCAAATAAAACGGAATACCATTTATTTGACGATCAGAAGAGCATCCAGGATTCGGTCTTTACCGAACATATTGACTATGTGATGTTCTTCAAAGACTCGGTTCGCGGCCTGCAGCCGGGCGCGCCGGTAGAGTTCCGCGGCATCCGTCTGGGAACCGTCGGCAAAGTGCCGTTCTTCATTCCCGGTCTGAAGCAGCGTTTGAACGACGATTATCGCATTCCGGTGGAAGTGCGGGTGGAACCGCAACGTCTGATTAACCAGCTGGGCGGCGATCCGAATATTCGTGCCCACATTGACGATCTGATCAACCGCGGACTGCGCGGCTCGCTGAAAACCGGTAACCTGGTGACCGGCGCGCTGTATATCGATCTCGACTTCTATCCGAAGGCGCCGCCGCGCGGGAAAATTCAGGAGTTTAACGGCTATCCGATTATCCCGACCATCAGCGGTGGTCTGGCGCAGATCCAGCAGCGTCTGATGGATGCGCTGGATAAGATTAATAACCTGCCGCTCAATCCGTTGCTGGAGCAGGCGACCAGCACCCTGGCGCAGAGCGAGAAGACCATGCAGCACGTGCAGACCACGCTGGATAGTCTGAATAAGATCACCTCCAGCCAGTCGATGCAGCAGTTGCCTGCGGATATGCAGACGACGCTGCGCGAGCTGAACCGCAGCATGCAGGGCTTCCAGCCGGGCTCCGCGGCCTACAATAAGATGGTGGCCGATATGCAGCGTCTGGATCAGGTGCTGCGTGAATTGCAGCCGGTCCTGAAAACGCTCAATGATAAGAGCAATGCGCTGGTATTTGAGGCGAAGGATAAAAAAGACCCACAGCCGAAGGGAGCGAAATAATGAAAAAATGGTTACTGGCGGCAGCCGTATGCGTGCTGACGGCGTGCAGTAGCGGCGGCGAAAGCAAAACATATTACCAGCTGCCGGTGGCGCAGGGCGGCGCACAGAGCGCCGCCAGCCAGGGGGCGCGTCTGCTGTGGGTTGAGCAGGTCAGCATCCCGGATTACCTGGCGGGTAACGGGGTGGTCTATCAGACCACCGACGTGCAGTATGTGATCGCCAATAATAATCTGTGGGCCAGCCCACTGGACCAGCAGCTGCGCACCACGCTGGTGGCGAACCTGAGCCAACAGCTGCCGGGCTGGGTGGTGTCATCCCAGCCGCTGGGTAGCGAGCAGGATACGCTCAACGTCGCGGTCAATGGCTTTCACGGACGCTACGACGGACGGGTTATCGTCAGCGGTGAGTGGCTGCTGAAGCATCAGGGACAGCTGATCAAGCGCCCGTTCAACATCGTGCTTAAGCAGGATCAGGATGGTTATGACGCGATGGTCAAGACCCTGGCGCAGGCGTGGAGCCAGGAGGCGGCGGCCATTGCCAGCGAGCTTAACCGTCTGCCATAAGTAAAATTCATCACGCTGATCTGCCGTGCGGTTCGTCTGAGCCGCACGGCTTTTTTTTGTCAGGTCAGTTCGTTACCGGCTGGTGTGTCAGATGAACAAAAAATGAACTCTTATATAGGTCACAAATATGACAATGGCGTGAATTTTGCGCATTGACGTTGCCTTCATTTCGCGGTATTCGTAACCCGTGGCTGCATAATTTGCGACCACTGTTTTCTTTTCCACCAGATCAAAGAATGAGGGAAACGAGGCATGAAGAGACAAAAACGAGATCGCCTGGAACGGGCACATCAACGCGGATATCAGGCGGGTATCGCAGGAAGATCGAAAGAAATGTGTCCATACCAGAGCCTTAATCAACGCTCATGGTGGCTGGGAGGCTGGCGAGAAGCCATGGAGGACAGGGTACTAACGGCCTGACACTGTCTCTTTAAAAAAGAAGCCTCCGCATAGCGGGGGCTTCGCCTTTTAACCGCTGCTGAACGTTATCAGAAAGCGGAAGTATCCTGGAACAGACCCACTTTCAGATCGCTTGCGGTGTAGATCAGGCGATCGTCAACCAGCACTTCACCATCCGCAAGGCCCATAATCAGACGACGGTTAACGATGCGCTTGAAGTGGATGCGGTAGGTCACTTTTTTCGCGGTCGGCAGAACCTGACCCGTGAATTTCACTTCGCCAACGCCCAGCGCGCGGCCTTTGCCTTCGCCACCGAGCCAGCCGAGATAGAAACCCACCAGCTGCCACATGGCATCCAGGCCCAGGCAGCCCGGCATCACCGGATCGCCGATAAAGTGGCAACCGAAGAACCACAGGTCCGGGTTGATGTCGAGTTCGGCCTCAACATAACCTTTGTCGTAGTTACCACCGGTTTCGGTCATTTTGATGACGCGGTCCATCATCAGCATGTTTGGCGCCGGCAACTGCGGGCCTTTCGCGCCGAACAGTTCACCACGACCAGAGGCAAGAAGATCTTCTTTTGTATAGGATTCGCGTTTATCTACCATGTTTTCAGTAAGCCTTATTTTAAGTTCGGGACGCAGGATAGCTAACACGTGTAAGCTGAACAAGTCCGATCAGTTAGAACTTGTCCCACCTAACCAGCGTAGCGGCCACGGAAAACGATGGCGAGTCTCCTGCTGGGTCGCCTGCGCTATCCGCTCCTGAATGGTTTGTCGCAGCGTCTGTCCTTCACCGTCCCACATCAGCTGGGTCAACATCGGCAGCGCTTCGCTAATATCGTCTATTGCCCAGATAGCAAACTGGTTGTCGGCAACGGCCTGACGTAGCTCGTGGCTCAGGCTAAGATGGCGAACGTTGGCGGCAGGGATAATCACTCCCTGTTTGCCGGTTAAACCGCGCTGCTGGCAGATAGTGAAGAAGCCTTCAATTTTCTCGTTCAGACCGCCGACCGGCTGCACACGACCAAACTGGTCGACAGAGCCGGTGATCGCGATGCTTTGATTAATCGGCACGTTGGCCAGAGCGCTGATTAAGGCGCAGAGTTCAGCCATGGAGGCGCTGTCGCCATCCACTTCACTGTAGGACTGCTCAAAGGTCAGCGAAGCGGAGAAGGGGAGTTGTTGCTCCAGCTCCAGCTCGGACATCAGAAAAGCCTGCATGATCATCATGCCTTTCGCATGAATGTTGCCGCCCAGCTCGGCTTTACGCTCGACGTCGATAAACTCGCCGTCGCCAATGTGCACGACGCAGCTGATGCGCGAAGGTTCGCCGAAGGCGCGTGGATGACCGGGGAATTCAATGACCGAGAGGGCGTTAATCTGCCCGACGCATTCGCCTTCGGTTTCAATCAGGATCTGTTCCTGCAGGATTTCCTCCTGCATACGCTCCGCCAGGTAGCCCTCACGCCACTCACGACGCGCCAGCATCGTCTGCATCGCTTCGCCGGTAATCTCTTCGCCTTCGCAGAAGGCGGCAGACTCACGCAGCTGGCGGGCTATCCATAGCGGGCTGAGCGGCAGGGTCTCCTGGTCGCCGGTGTAGCGCGTTCCTTCATCGATCAGCAGTGGCCAGGCATCGCTCGCCGGGCCCGGTAGTTCCAGCTGCTGTGCATTCTGCCATACCCACTGGCACCAGGCCTTCAGCGTATCGGCGTCTGCAAACTGCAGGGTGTCTTCATACTCACTATAGATGGCCTGGGCAGAGAGCTCTGGCTCCATTTCCTGGAAATCGGCCAGAGATTCGCGTTCGCCCACCAGCATGACTTTCAGGCTCAGCGGCATGGAAGGGATGCTGACCGGCAGCGGCCGTGATTCATCGATGGAGAGCCAGTCAAAGCGTTGACGGGTCACCATATTTTTCAGGCGCACCCACAGTAGCGGTTGTGCCAGTAGTGTGCGTAGTGAAAGCACCAGCACGCCGCCGTTGGCCTGATGGACCAGGCCAGGCTGAAGTGTGATTTCACCGTTAAACTGGCGTACGCAGCCAAACAGCTGTTCCGCCTCCAGCCAATCGGCCGCCACGACCGGAGCGGTACTGGCAAAATTATCTTCAGCGCGTTGCGCCGGCGCGAGCGTCACGTGAGCGCCGTTAACCTCATAGCGGACTCCGTGAAGCGGTGCGGCAGGTTCGTGCAGCGTACGAGTTTCAGCCGCCAGCCATTGCAGATATTCCGGCTCCTCAGGGGCTTTCACCAGCATGAAGGAGGAGACTGCCGGGGTGCACAGCAGCTGCTCAAGCGCATAGAACAAACGCGGCTGCAGATCGCCCGAGAGGGAAGGGGCCGGATGAGAGAGTTCAGCTTGAGCAAACAGCGCCTGGTAAGGTTCCAGATCAGGCGCAAGGTCGGTTCGGGTCAGTTTCGTAATGGTCAAAGTCGCTGTTTTTTAGTTAGATGTAAAGCGCGCAATTATACCTGATGCCGCGTCAGAGCACACGGAGGATTATGAGTACCCCGATGATTACCCGGCCATCCACATCACGAATAATGATTTATATTCAGCACATCAGGAAAAAACTGATATCCTGAAATGAGTTACACGGTCACATTGAGATCGCAATGAAATATCAACAACTGGAAAATCTTGAAAGCGGCTGGAAATGGAAATATCTGGTAAAGAAGCACCGGGAAGGTGAGCTGATTACCCGCTACATTGAGGCCAGCGCTGCGCAAGCTGCGGTAGATGACTTGCTGACGCTCGAGAATGAACCTGTGCTGGTGCATGCCTGGATTGAGCAGCATATGAATCCGGCGCTGATGAACCGCATGAAGCAGACTATCCGCGCGCGACGGAAACGCCATTTTAACGCCGAGCATCAGCATACGCGTAAGAAGTCAATCGACCTTGAGTTTGTCGTCTGGCAGCGCCTTGCCGGTCTGGCGCAGCGGCGGGGGAAAACCTTGTCCGAAACCATTGTTCAGCTGATTGAGGATGCTGAGCATAAAGAGAAATATGCCAGTAAAATGTCGAGCCTGAAGCACGATCTGCAGGTACTGCTGGGTAAAGAGTAACCGGCATGCCCGATCAGCGGTTGCTAAGGCGCAGGTCGCAGCGCACGGTCGACAATGCACAATCCATCGCTCACGGTCTTTAGCTATCAGCTATCAGCTATCAGCTATCAGCTTCAGCTTCAGCCTTCAGCCGCTAAAGCGAGCGAGAAGGCATAAAAAAACCCGCCGAAGCGGGTTTTTTCATCAGTGATAACTTAAGCCGCAGGCTGAGTTACAACTTCTTTGTAGCCTTTAACTTCGATCTCTACACGACGATCCGGAGCCAGGCAGTCGATCAGGGCAGCGCGAGCTTTCACGTTGTCACAGGTGTTGCCAGTAACCGGGTTGGATTCACCCATGCCGCGAGCGGAGATTTTGCCAGCCGGGATGCCTTTAGCAACCAGGTAGTCAACAACGGACTGAGCACGTTTCTCAGACAGCTGCTGGTTGTAAGCTTCGGAACCGATGCGGTCGGTGTAGCCCAGAACAACAGCGGAACCGTCTTTCGGATCCATGTTGCTCAGCTGGGTGTACAGCTGATCCAGAGCCTGCTGACCTTCCGGTTTCAGGGTTGCTTTGTTGAAGTTGAACAGTACGTCAGACTTCAGGGTGAAGTGCTTGGTCGCCACTTCCGGAGCCGGAGCCGGAGCCGGAGCTACAACCGGTGCAGCATCTTCCTGACCGAAACGGTAGGAAACACCCAGGCTCAGCATGCCGTTATCAGGACGGGTACCAACAGTGCCAGCGTCGCCGATGTTGTTAACCCACTGGTATTCCAGACGGGTAGCGATGTCACGAGTAACAGCCCACTCTACGCCGCCAGCAAATACTGGGGATACGCCAGTGTCGTGTTCGCTACGGGAAACGCCGGTGGAAGCGTAGTTGCCTTTGGAGTCAGCGCGCCAAACCATGCCGCCCAGACGGGTGTAGATATCCAGATCGTCAGTGATCGGGTAACCCAGTTTAGCGGTCAGCTGAACGCCCTGAGCTTTGAAAGCACCGTTATCAACGCTGCCTTTATATGCCATACGGCCCAGCCAGTCATAACCCATTTCGAAACCGAGGTACGGGTTAACCTGGTAACCACCGAACGCACCAGCACCAAGCTGATCGTTACGGGTCGGACCATTGTTGTTCTGGAAACCGTTACCGTAGAAACCGGTGTCGTGATACTGGGACCAACCCAGTTTACCACCTGCATACCAGGTGTTATCTTTCGGAGCGGCCTGCGCTACGGTAGCGAAGCCAGCCAGTGCCACTGCAATCGCGATAGCTGTCTTTTTCATTTTTTGCGCCTCATTATCATCCAAAATTCGCCATGAAGTTACAAAAGACCTCACGGTTAAATCCTTCACCGGGGGCGTGACTTGTTGTTAACTATGCTGATACATGCAGCGTAAGCCGATCACCCCTGGCGATGTAAAGTCTACAACTTAGTTCAAAACTTACAAGTGTGAACTCTGTCAGGCATATGAAAAAAAAGGGTTGTGTACACAATATTTAACAAATATGGTTGATTTTCGTACACGAAAAAAAGGCACAAATCCCCGTGTGGCAGGCATTCCGCGAAAAAGACCCTAAAAAACACAACGCCTTTACCACCGGTAAAAAAAATTCCAGGAATAATCCTAATTTCACTCAATGATACAAATTTGAGTGAATTTTTAGCCCGCTGAGTTGTCTGCCGAGCGTGCCCTGATTTCGGACCGGGCGCATGATGAACCCCATTGCGCAGCCTTCCTGGGCGGCATTGACCAGACGCTCATGTTCGTCAGCGGTTAACTCCTCCGCCAGCCAGCAGATAACCACACTATAATTACCGGTGCGCAGAGCACGGATCATAGAGTCTACGGTATGGCAAGGAGAGAGCTGGCTAATTTGCATGACTTTAGACAGCGGCAGACCGGCAGACTGAACCCACTCGCGGCTTAGCTTTTGTTGCGGCGTAAGCCACAGCTGCCAGCGAGACTGTTGACCCAGCTGCTGTAATAAAGGTAGCAACAACAACTGTGTCATCATGGGTTGATCTTCACGATAGACAATTTCACTGATCAGCCCATTGGCGGCCTGTTCGCCAGAACGATGAGCGTAGTGGCCTGCCGGAGCAGAAGCCTGTGCTGAACGGTTTGCGTGAGCTGAAGTAAACATAGTCTATCCCGCCTGTAGTTACTGTATGCATATACAGTATATCCGCCAGGGGAAAAGATCAACCGCAATTTGTCATTTTGCTGATGGAAATTTAATCGCTTTCAGCCACCCTGACTGTCCGGCTTTGCGGCTGACCTCAACACCATCCTTAACGCCAGCTAATCCTTTCTCTCCTGTCTTCCAGTTGCAGCAACAGCTGCAATTTTCTGAAAGCGTCTCGCAAAACCGCACTCTGGTGGAAAAGCAGGCAAAAATCATCTTGCTGCTGTCAGGGAAGTCCCTTATGTTTTCTCTTAGCGGATCCGTTAACAACTTAAGTTTAATTACATGATTCACAAAGGAATGATCATGAAAAAACTTGTATGTCCGCGGCTCCCGCAATTTCAGGCCTGCGTCTCACCGCTGGGTCAACTTCACTCTCGCCCCCTGTTTGGCGGCTACAGCCTGGCTATCGAAGATACCGTGTTTGCGATGGTGGCAGAGGGAAATATTTATCTGAAAGCCTGCGAGCAGAGCGCTGCCTATCGGGTAGAACACCATAATCCTTTATTGATGCTGCGCCGACATGGGCGCATCGTGCCGCTAAAGTATTATCAAATTGACGATGCCTTGTGGCGCGATGAGAAACAGCTTTTCCGCTTATCGCTGATGTCGTGGCAGAGCGCCCAGCGTGAAAAATGTCGCCGCCGGTCGTCGGGACGCCTGAAAGATTTACCTAATATCAGCTTTCATATGGAATTGCAGCTGATTCACTCGGGCATACCAGATGTGTTAGCGCTACGGGAGGTGGGCGCCCGCCAGGCCTGGCTAAAGCTGCGTGAGAACAATGCTTCCCTATCACACAACGTCTTGCTGGCGCTGGAGGGGGCTATCGTTGGCGTCCATGCCGCCGCGCTCCCGACGCCACGGCGTCAGGAGCTTCTGGAATGGGCGGCTGCCCGCTAGTGGACAACGGTTATTCCGTTTGAGCGTGTACCCGCTGCTGCAGGCGGCAGATTTCAGGCAACAGCGCCAGCAGCAGGCCAATCTGTTGTAACACAAGGGGCTCTTTACTGTCCGCGCGCGGCTCCAGATGGTGGATCCGGTCTTGCAGGCTGGCCAACGCCTTCTGCACTCGCTGTTCATCCGCTGGGGTATGATGTAAGGCGTCATCCACATAGCAGACCGCATCATCCAGCAGGGCGAGGATGTCCGGCGTGGACAGTTTTTCCCGATGCGCGCCGAGGGCGGAGATGTAGCTGGTGAAGGTATGATTGAGACACAGCAGGCGAAAGGCGGTCTCGCGCTGTGCGGCATCCGCCCGTGGTTCCGTCGACAAGTTCGAGACGACGGAAGCCAGCTCAGCATCGCGGTTGTAGGCGTCACGGCGTGCGACACGGTAGGCCAGCCGGTTGTCGCGGCCCTGGTGGTACTGCTCCAGGATGGCATCCAGATAACGGCAGTTCGCGTTCATCGCGCGATCCAACACCCGTGGCAGGTTGCGGAATTTCCAGTCCGGCCAGATGAAGCTCACTGCCGCCCAGGCGATGGCGCAGCCGATCAGCGTATCAATGATGCGCGGCAGGGCGACTTCAAAACCTTCGCCAAGCAGGTTAAAGCACAGCAGCACCAGCAGCGTAATAAACATCGTGGCATGGGCGTACTGCACGTTACGGAAGGCAAAGAACAGCACGCCGGTGAGAACGATCAGCAGCAGCTGTCCTTCAACCGACGGTACCAGCAGGAGGACCGGCAGGCCGATCGCCACCCCGACCAGGGTGCCGATGATCCGCAACGCCAGGCGATGGCGGGTGGCGTTATAGTTCGGCTGACAGACGAACAAGCTGGTCAGCAGGATCCAGTAGCCATGCTGAAGCCCGGTAAACTGGATAAAAGCGTAGCCGGCGCAAAGCACCAGCGACATACGCACCGCGTGGCGAAAGAGGGCTGACTCTGGCGACATATTGCGCTGCAGGCGCAGCCAGATATCGTTCAGCCCGCCGAGCCTGTCGTCGGCCAGCAGCGTCTCGGTATTACTCCCGGCGGGAGCGGTGGTTTGCACCGATTCAATCGTGGCCAGCTGCGCATCAATGGCGCGCAGGTTATTGAGTAAATAGCCGAGGGCGTTGAGCTGCTCGTCGGATGCGCCGCCGGCGCGCACGCGCTCGAGTGCTGCATCGAGATGCATAAACGCCCGTTCGAAATGGGCATCATGCTGATAGGGTTCGCGCAGCAGAATCGCCCGCGAGAGTTTCTGACAGGCCTGCGCCTGCATCGACAGCATGCGCTGGAAACGGAACATCACATCGCTGTAGCGGAATTGATCGCGCAGGGTCTGATATTGGATATGCGATGAGCTGGCGCGTTCATGAATATCCTGGGCCACAAAGTAATACTGCAGCGTGCGACGAGTACCGCGCTGCCCACGGTCGCCTCGTAGACGGGTCAACAGTGAAACCTTGGTTTGGTTAAGGGTCGCCACCAGCTGGCCGTTGGCGAGGGCCAGATCGTACAGCGGCGCCTGGCTCTCATCCTCAAGGTCTGGATCAAACAGCCGTGATTTGAGCTCCAGATAGCGGGCCAGTTGCTCATAGCTACGCGCCAGGTTGTCCTGCAGTGGACGAATCGGAAAGATCAGGTGGCCGGACAGCGTCAGCAGGTTGTACCACACGGCACCCGCCAGCAGGAACAACGGCTGCAGATACCAGTGATCGTACAGCGTAACGCCAAGCATGGTGTAGATGGCGATAAGCAGGGCGCCGAAGGCAATGGTCGCATAGCGCTGGCCGAGGCCGCCGAGCAAAATAAAGCCGATGGTAGACACGGTCAGACCAAGGGCAAACAGCGGCGGCCACGGAAACAGCAGCTCCACAGAGGCGGAGGCGATGAAAAAGCAAACCAGAGTAATGGCGAGGTTGCGCAGACGGCCCGCCAGACGGTCGTCAAGGTCGGTCAGCGCCGCGGCCACGACGCCGAGGGTGAGGGGGATGGTCAGTTTGACTTCGCCGATCCACCAGGGAAACAGCGTCGTGCCGCAGAGCGCGATAAAAATGCGTACGTTATAAAGCCAGGCGCTGTTCCAGGTGTAGCGGCGTAGCAGGGGGCTAATCATGTCCGTGTTCCGTTCGGTTACTGAAAGCGACGACGCGCATTGGCTTCACGCGCGGCGCGCGCGGTTTCCACAGAGACGACCCGGCGCCCCACTGGCCAGAGGGCGATGGCGGCGATTTTAAAATTAGCGATCCCCACCGGGATGCCTATGATAGTCAGGCACTGGGCGATGCCGCTGAAAATATGCATCAGGCACAACCACCAGCCGAAAAAAATAAACCACAAAATGTTCAGGATGGTGCCGCCGGCGTTCAGCAGACTGTTTTGTCGACCAGGCTCGAGCTCATCAACATGAATCGCCTCGTTACCGTAGGGGAATAACGAAAGGCGAGTGATTTCCCAGCAGGAACGAGTCAGCGGCAGCGTGACGATCAGCATAATGCTGACCAGGGTGGCGAGCAGCCAGCCTAAAGTGGTGGCGAAACCGCCAAGAATAAAGTTCAGAATATTCAGAATGGTACGCATAAACCCTCGGTTTTGCCCTGTGGATAAGAAGACCTGACAATTGTAACGTTTTTTTGCGCTGGAGCACCTGGTCCGGGGCGGTTAAACTGAAAAACAATCCACCCTGATTGAAAATCGACATTATATGGAACTTAAAGCGACAACATTGGGCAAACGCATGGCTCAGCATCCTTATGACAGGGTGCAGTTACTGAACGCCGGGGTAAAGGTTTCCGGCGATCGTCATGAGTATCTTATCCCTTTCAATCAGTTATTGTCAGTGCATTGTAAGCGCGGTCTGGTCTGGGGCGAACTGGAGTTTGTGCTGCCGGACGATAAAGTCGTGCGTTTGCACGGTACCGAATGGAGCGAAACGCAGCGCTTTTATCACCATTTACATACGCTCTGGCAGCAGTGGAGCACGGAAATGAGCGATATCGCCGCCGGGGTGCTGAAGCAGCAGCTGGCAGCCATCGAACGCACCCGGGCAGAAGGTAAGTGGCTGACGCGTCAGCAGGTAGCGAACGTTCAGGATAATATTCGCCATGCGTTAACCGGGCTGCCGATGCCCACCAGCCGGCTTGACGCCTTTGATAACTGCCGGGAACTGTGGCGGGAGTGTCAGCGCTGGTTAGGGGATATTGAAGCGGCGCGTCAGGCCCATAACCAGGCCTTTACCGAGGCGATGCTGGAGCAGTATCGCGGCTTTTTTGACGGCGTGGAATCCTCCCCGCTCAACCCGTCGCAGGCGCGGGCGGTGGTGAACGGCGAGCGCTCCCTGCTGGTGCTGGCGGGAGCGGGCAGTGGTAAAACTTCGGTGCTGGTGGCGCGAGCGGGCTGGCTGCTGGCGCGGGGAGAAGCGGCGGCAGAGCAAATACTGCTGCTGGCGTTCGGCCGCCAGGCGGCGCAGGAGATGGATGAGCGGATCCGCGAGCGTCTGGCTTCAGACGATATTACCGCTCGCACCTTCCACTCGCTGGCGCTGCATATTATCCAGCAGGGCAGCAAAAAAGTGCCCACCATCAGTAAGCTGGAAAGCGATACTGCGGCCCGCCACGCATTGCTGCTGAAAAGCTGGCAAAAGCAGTGCCAGGAGAAAAAAGCGCAGGCGAAAGGCTGGCGTCTGTGGCTGGAAGAGGAGATGGGCTGGCAACTGCCGGAGGGGGACTTCTGGCAGGATAAAAAAGTGCAGCGGCGGATGGCCAGCCGGCTTGACCGCTGGATCAGCCTGATGCGCATGCGCGGCGGCTCCCAGGCGGAGATGATCGCCGGCGCGCCGGAAACGGTACGCGATCTGTTCAGTAAACGGGTGAAGCTGATGTCGCCGCTACTGAAAGAGTGGAAAGCGGCGCTGAAGGCGGAGAATGCGGTCGATTTTTCCGGCCTGATCCATCAGGCGGTCAATATTCTCGATAAAGGCCGCTTTGTCAGCCCGTGGAAACACATTCTGGTGGATGAATTTCAGGATATTTCGCCGCAGCGAGCCTCGCTGCTGGCCGCGCTACGCCGGCAAAATAGCCAAACTACGCTCTTTGCCGTTGGCGATGACTGGCAGGCGATTTATCGGTTCAGCGGGGCGCAGCTCTCCCTGACCACCGCGTTCAACCATTACTTTGGCGAAGGGGACTGCTGTGCGCTGGATACCACCTATCGTTTTAACGGGCGTATCGGCGAAATAGCCAATGGTTTTATCCAGCAGAATCCGCATCAGTTAAGCAAACCGCTGAACAGCCTGACCGCGGGAGATAAAAAGGCCGTCACGCTGTTAGCCGACGATAAGCTGGACGATCTTCTGGATAAATTGAGCGGTTACGTTAAGCCCGAGCAGCGGATCCTGCTGCTTGCCCGCTATCACCATCTTAAGCCCGAGGCACTTGATAAAGCGGCGACGCGCTGGCCGCACCTGCAGCTTGATTTTATGACCATTCATGCCAGCAAAGGTCAGCAGGCCGACTATGTCATTGTGCTGGGACTGCAGGAGGGCGTGGATGCGTTTCCGGCCCCGGCGCGCGAGTCGATCATCGAGGAGGCGCTCCTGCCGCAGCCGGAAGATTTTCCGGATGCGGAGGAGCGTCGACTGCTGTACGTGGCCATAACCCGCGCCCGTCACCGGGTGTGGCTGTTATTTAACAAGGCGCAACCGTCGCCGTTTGTTGAGATCCTGCAGGCGCTGGATGTGCCTGTGGCCAGGAAGCCGTAATCGCGGCTCGATTATTTCAGGCGCTCGGCAAGATAGCGTGGATAATCCGGGATCAGAATATCGAGCGGTTGAGCGAAGTGCGGCGACTGGATAATAAAGTCAGCGGTGGAGACGTTAGTGGCGACCGGAATGTTCCAGACCGTGGCCAGGCGCAGCAAGGCTTTGACATCCGGGTCGTGAGGAACCGCGTTCAGCGGATCCCAGAAGAAGATCAGTACGTCGATTTTGCCTTCTGAAATGAGAGCGCCCACCTGCTGGTCGCCGCCCATCGGGCCGCTCAGCATGGCATTGACCTCCAGCCCGGTAGCCCGGGAGACCAGGTTGCCGGTAGTGCCGGTGGCGTACAAAACATGTTGCGCCAGCAGCGCCTGATGGCGAGCAACCCATTTCATCAGCATATCTTTGCAGTGATCGTGAGCCACCAGCGCGATATGTTTTTGCGCGGGCAGGGTACGTGTTGTCAGTTCCATATTTTCATTCCACATTTTGACCTGTTGACAGATTACTGAATGTGGCTGTCGCTGCAAGCATCGCGGATGAAAATTTTGCTGGATCTGTGGGTTAGCCTGGATGGCCCCCTGCTGCGGATTAGCATACACTTAGGTGAAATAGCAGGAGGAAACCATGAAAGAGAATGATATTGCTGACATCCTGACCTCGACACGGACGATTGCGCTGGTCGGAGCCAGCGACAAACCTGACCGTCCGAGCTACCGGGTCATGAAGTATCTGCTGGATCAGGGGTATCACGTTATCCCGGTTTCGCCGAAGGTGGCGGGCAAGACGCTGCTGGGGCAGCAGGGATATGGAACGCTTGCTGATGTTCCGGAAAAGGTCGACATGGTTGATGTCTTCCGTAATTCAGAAGCGGCATGGGGCGTGGCGCAGGAGGCGATTGCTATCGGCGCGAAAACGCTGTGGCTGCAGCTGGGAGTGATCAATGAGCAGGCCGCAGTGCTGGCCAGAGAAGCCGGGTTAAACGTGGTGATGGATCGCTGCCCGGCCATAGAGCTGCCGAGACTGGGATTAGCAAAATAACAAAAAACCCCGCCAGGCGGGGTTTTGTTTAGTTGCGAAGGCGCGGAGCCTGCAGCTGCTGGCGAATCGTTTTGGCCAGCTCGTCAAGGGACGGCTGTTCCGGGTGTTCGTCGCGGGTTTCGCTGCTCAGCTGCGCTTCTGCCAGATAGGTGTGGATCGGCTGACCGTCATCATCTTCCATCACTACATGGTACCAGGGCGCCGCACGCAGTTCGTCATTGGCGGCAATTTCATCCTCTTCCGGCTCCGCGAGCGAGTACTCGGGATCGACATCGACGATGACGCCCAGGTAGCCCAAGAGCGTATGGCGGACCTGTTGGCCGATACCGAATTTGCTGGCTATCATAGGCACCTCCTGGGAAACATGAATACTCCCTATATGAGGCTCATGTTTCGTTTTTCAAGTTACATGACGCGACAGGCAAACCCCTTCAGATACAGCCCTTCCGGGTAGGTTGCGATCACCGGGTGGTCGGCAGCCTGACGGAACTGTTCTATAAATTGTACATCACGCCCGGCATCAATTGCGGCATCCGCGATGATTTTCTGAAATAAATCGGTGGTCATCAGGCCGGAACAGGAGAAGGTCAGCAGCACGCCGCCGGGGTTCAGCAGCTGGATCGCCAGCATATTGATGTCTTTATAGCCGCGGCATGCACCCATCAACTGGCTTTTGTTTTCCACGAACTTCGGCGGATCCATCACGATGACGTCGAATTTCTCTCCCTGATCCCGGTACTTACGCAGCAGTTTGAATACGTCGTCGCGCACAAACTCCGCTTTGGACAGATCCAGTCCGTTGAGCTCCACGTTCTGGCGCGCAACGTCGAGCGCCTCCTGCGAGGTATCCACGCTGGTGACCTTGCGGCAGCCGCCCATCAGCGCCGACACCGCAAAGCCGCCGGTGTAGGAGAAGCAGTTCAACACCCGTTTGTCCGCCACGTAGCGACGGGTCGCCAGGCGACTGTCGCGCTGGTCGAGGTAGTAGCCGGTTTTGTGCCCGCCCTGAATATCAACCAACAGCTTCATACCGTGCTCGGTAATCGGCAGCAGCGCTGGCGGCAGTTCTCCCACCACCGGCCCCTGGGCCAGCTCCAGACCCTCTTTTTTACGCACCGCGACATCGCTGCGGTCGTAAATGGCGCAGTCCGGGAACAGGGTCTGCAGGGCGCTGATGATGGCGGCGCGCTGGTATTCGGCGCCTGCGCTGAGGAGCTGCAGCACGAAAAAGTTGCCAAAGCGGTCGATCGTCACGCCCGGCAGCCCATCAGACTCGCCGGCGATCAGACGGTAGCTGTCGAGGCCATCGCGCTCGGCCAGCCTGGCACGCCAGGTTTGCGCTTGCTGCAGGCGGCGTTCAAAGAAGGCGTTATCGATGGCTTCGTTGCGGTCGAATGTCCACACGCGGGCACGGATCTGTGACGAGGGCGAGTAAGCGCCGCGGGCCAGCCATTTTCCCTGATGGTCAACGATATCGATGGTTTCACCGCTGCGGGCTTTACCTTCCATACGGGCGACGCCGCCGGAGAAAATCCACGGATGGCGACGCAGCAGGGATTTCTCGCGTCCTTTGGCTAACACTAAGCGGGGGAATAGGGAATCTGTCATGGAGCTACCTTTAAGCAACGGGAATGTCGGCACCGAAAAATGGCGCGTAGATTAGCACACCTGGCGCACGCAAGCATCTTTCCTCCGGCAGGCGCAGGTGAGCGTTTCGGCACAAAACGCAGGCGCATCGGCACATTCACCGTGCATGGACTGTCATACCCTGTCTTCTCACCCCCAGGAGGAGAAGACGATGAAAACAGGAATGCGGATGACCGTGGCGATGGTCGCGGCAGTGAGCAGTGGCGCGATGGCAGCGCCGTTTAGCGTAAGCAGCGATGATATGCATGACGGGCAAGCGCTGGCCCAGCAGCACTGGTTTGCCGGTTTCGGCTGTACCGGAGGCAATGTCTCTCCGCAGCTGGCATGGAAAAATGCCCCAGCGGGGACGCGCAGCTTCGCGGTCACCGTCCGGGATCCTGATGCGCCTACCGGCAGCGGCTGGTGGCACTGGACGGTGGTCAATATCGCCAGCAGCGTCTTTTCGTTACCCGCTGGTGCGGGAGATAAAAACAGCGCTACACTGCCGGACGGAGCGGTGCAGGGGCGCAATGATTTTGGCTATGCCGGCTTCGGCGGCGCCTGCCCGCCGGCGGGAGATAAACCGCACCGCTACCGTTTTACGGTGTGGGCGCTGGATGTCCCCACGCTGCCGGTGAATGCCGAGGCCAGCGGGGCGCTGGTCGGGTATCTGTTACACAGCCATGCTCTCGCCAGAGCGCAATTGACGGCGACGGCCGGGCGCTAAAACAAAAGGTCGGTCTGATGGAGAGTATCCATTTTCAGCATAACGCCCTGACTGCCGCGGAGATTACCACCCGACGGCTGTGCAGGCTGCACCGCGTGCGTCTGTTTTCCCCGGCGCTCTGTCGGGTGAAACGCGGGAGCAAAGTGATTGTGCAAGGGGAGAGCCGTGTGCTGGCGACACCGCAACAGCTGATTGTGTTGCCGGCTGACGTTGAGCTGGAAGTGATTAACCAGCCGGACAACGGCCTCTTTTGCTCCGATCTGCTGTCGCTGACGCCTGAGCTGCTGACGGCGTTTAAGACCCGCTATCTCAGCGAAAAACCACCGGGGCGTCTGACTTCGCTCTGCGCCCCGGTGACCAGTGAGCTGGCTTTTATGTGGCAAAGCGTTCTCCAGGCGGTGCGGGAAGGATTATCCACTGCTTTGCAGCAGCACCAGACCATGGGCCTGCTGCTGGCGCTCCACGAGGCGGGGTATGCCGGCCCGCTGCTCGTCGAGCGGCAGCAGGATCTGTCGGCGCAGGTTCGGCAGCTGGTCATGCTATCGCCGGCGCAGGCATGGAGCGTGTCGCGGGTGGCGAAAATGCTCTTTCTCGGAGAGTCCACGCTGCGCCGTCGTCTGCAGCAGGAATCGCAGAGTTTTCGCCAGATCGTCGAGGAGGTGCGGATGGCCCACGCCCTGGGACAGCTGCAGACCACCTCGCGGCCAATAGGCGAAATCGCGCAGAACAGCGGATATCAGTCGGGATCGCGCTTTACCGCGCGCTTTCGCCAGCACTATGGTTTACTACCAAAGCACGTACGCTGAGCGAATTTGCTATCCTCAGCGTAAAGGGTAAGTCAAAAGGAGAGGTTAATGGCCAGTATCTGCACCATGGCATGGGTATACGGTTCCGTTCAGGGCGTAGGGTTTCGCTATTCCACGCAGCGGGAAGCGCTGCAGCTGGGGTTGACCGGCTATGCCCGCAATCTGGACGACGGCGGCGTAGAAGTCCTTGCCTGCGGCGAGGCGGAGCAGGTGGAGAAACTCATCGCCTGGCTGAAAGCCGGCGGGCCGCGCAGCGCGCGGGTTGACCGAGTGTTGACTGAACCCCATCAACCCACCCGCAGCTGGGACAAATTCGCGATCCTCTATTAGATGCACTTCACCGGCTTCGGCAGCCCGGCGATTTTGGTCGCCTGTTTGGCGGGGCCTTTCGGGAACAGGCGATAGAGATAGCGGCTGTTGCCTTTCTCTTCACCAAACTTGTTGGCCATCGCCTTGACCAGCATGCGGATCGCCGGTGAGGTGTTGAATTCAAGGTAAAACTCGCGCACAAAGCGCACCACTTCCCAGTGCTCAACGGCGAGCGTTATCCCTTCCTGCGCGGCGATAACGTCGGCCATCGCCTCGCTCCACTGGGTAGTATCCTTCAGATAGCCTTCGCTATCCGTCTCAATTTCGTTGCCTTCAAAAATAAACATAATTTTTCACATACCGCCTGAAACTGGCCGCAGTGTAGCAAAAAAAAAGGCCCCGCATAAGCGAGGCCTCTGGTAGCAGGGGAGCGGTTAGTCCCGGCTGGCGAAGCCCAGGATGCTCAGCAGGCTGACAAAGATGTTGTACAGCGAGACATACAGGCTGACCGTGGCGCGAATGTAGTTGGTTTCACCACCGCGGATGATGTTGCTGGTCTCGAACAGGATGGCGCCCGAAGAGATCAGGATGAACACCGCGCTAATCGCCAGGTGCAGCGCCGGCAGCTGCAGGAACAGGTTAGCGACCATACCAATCAGCACCACCACGACGCCGGCCATCAGCATACCGCCGAGGAAAGACATGTCTTTGCGCGTCGTCAGCACGTAGGCCGAGCAGCAGAAGAAGACCAGCGCCGTACCGCCCAGCGCCAGGCCGATTAAATCGCCCATGCCGGCAGAAAGGTATGCGTTCAGCATCGGCCCAAGGATATAGCCGAGAAAGCCGGTGAAGGCGAAGGCGGAAATAATCCCGGTGGGCTTATTCGCCGTTTTATAGGTCAGGAACATCAGACCGTACATCCCCACGAGGGTCAAAATCAGCCCCGGGGAAGGCAGCATCAGCACCGTGCTGGCGGTAGCGGTGATGGCGGAAAACGCCAGCGTCAGGCTGAGCAGGAAGTAGGTGTTACGCAGAACCTTGTGCGTGCTGAGCAGCGAGGAACGGTCACGCGATGATGTAATTATGCGATCCATGAGTCACTCTCTTATGACAGATGTAATTAGGGATAAAGAATAAGAAAAACAAGCGTGAAGCCCTAATGCTTTTACCCATCTTTACTTAGTTTTTGCCGCGTTTGACTAGCATAAAATTCTACATGGATTGGAAAAAGCGATATGTTTTCGCGTTTCGCTTCGGTGAGCCGATCGAAATCTTATAGGTTGCTGAAAAATATTGCTTTATTGAAATTCTGCGACTAAGTGTGGAAGGGGGAATAACTCCGTACGTTAAAGGCAAAGGGAAATGACATTACATAAAAACAATCACATCACGCGAACGCTCCTGGCCGTAAGTATGATAGCAATGTTCGGCGGGGCGCAGGCGGCGCAGGTGCCGCCGGGGACTCAGCTGGCAGAAAAGCAGGAACTGGTCAGAAATAACGGCAGTGAACCTGCCTCACTCGATCCGCATAAAGTCGAGAGCGACATTGAATTCAACATCATTAGCGATCTCTTTGAAGGGCTGGTCAGCGTGACGCCTGCGGGGGCGATCCAGCCCCGACTGGCGGAACGCTGGGAAAACAAGGACAACCTGTTATGGACCTTCCATTTACGCCCTGGTCTGACCTGGTCCGACGGCACGGCCATCACGGCGCAGGATATCGTCTGGAGCTGGCAACGGCTGGTCTCGCCAACCACCGCCTCCCCCTATGCGAGCTATCCCGGCAATATGCATATCGCCAACGCCCGTGAAATTGCCCTGGGGCAAAAGGGACCGGAGACGCTGGGGGTGAAAGCGCTGGACGACACCACGCTGCAGGTCACTCTGAACCAGCCGAATGCCGCCTTCCTGGCGATGCTGGCGCACCCTTCGCTGGTACCGATCGACAAAGTGCTGGTGGAGCGTTTTGCCGATAAATGGACCCGCCCAGAGCATATCGTTACCAGCGGCCCGTATAAGCTGACCCAATGGGTGGTGAATGAGCGGTTGGTGGCTGAACGTAATGCGAAGTACTGGGATAATGCGCACACCGTTATTAATAAAGTGACTTACCTGCCCATCTCTTCCGAGGCTGCCGATGTCAACCGCTACAAAGCGGGGGAGATCGATATTGTTTATACGGTGCCGATCAATCAGTTTGCGCAGTTGCAGAAAACCATGGGCGACCAGCTGGACGTTTCGCCGCAGCTGGCGACCTATTACTACGAATTCAATACTACCCGGCCGCCGTTTAACGACGCCCGAGTGCGTCGCGCGCTGAATATGGCGCTTGATAAAGATATCATTGCCGGAAAAGTACTTGGCCAGGGGCAGCGCCCGGCCTGGGTGATCAGCCAGCCGGATATCGGCGGTGTGACGCTGCACAACCCGGATTACGCCAGCTGGCCGCGCGAGAAGCGGATTGCCGAGGCGAAAAAACTGCTGGCGCAGGCGGGGTATGATGACAGTCACCCATTGGTCTTTACCCTGCTGTATAACACCTATGAGTCGCACCAGCGTATCGCCATCGCCGCCAGCTCTATGTGGAAGAAAAACCTCGGCGTCGAGGTGAAGCTGCAGAACCAGGAGTGGAAGACGATGCTGGATACCATGCATACGCATAACTTTGACGCTGTCCGCTATGCCTGGACCGCCGACTACGACGATGCCGCCACCTTCCTCAACACTTTCCGTACCGGGGATAGCGAGAACACCAGTCAGTACAGCAACCCGACTTACGATGAGGCGCTGCGCAATGCGGCGAAAGCCTCCGACGTGGCGAGCCGGGGCAAATACTATCAACAGGCGGAAGATCTGCTGGCGCAGGATGTTCCCGCCATTCCGGTCTATCACTATGTGCGTACCCATTTAGTGAAACCCTGGGTGGGAGGCTTCACGCCGGATAAGCTGGGGTATTACTACACCAAAGACATGTACATTAAAAAACACCCATCCGCTAGCGGCGACAGGCGCTGATTTTCTGCGCGAACTGCCTGAAATTCAGACGAATAACACAAAATTGTTTGTTTTTAAGGCAGTTGAACAAAATGGTGCTTTACAGCATCCGCCGAGGTGTTTATAGTGCGCCTCACACCGGAAGTGTGGCCGAGCGGTTGAAGGCACCGGTCTTGAAAACCGGCGACCCGAAAGGGTTCCAGAGTTCGAATCTCTGCGCTTCCGCCATATAAAAGAAGGGGTTACCGAAAGGTAACCCCTTTTTACTTTTCCCCTGGCCGTTCTGACGGCGCGTCATCTTCACGTCACGACTGCGCAAACCCACCCTGCCTGCAGCGTTATCGCTGGTGAAAATGTGACGATTAATCCATTTCAAATTGTTGTTATTTTAATTATTCAGTCTCACATTATAAACGGAAATGGTGCTCAGGAATAAAAAACCTGGTGCAAAATATCTTCGTCTATACTTGGAAAACGATGATTTACCTGCCATGGTGCTTTCGCAGAAACAGAGACCAGTGAGGTCAGCATGCCTGTCATTAACCCGCAAGATATCAAAGCATTACGGGCGTTGGTTGAACAGAAATTAAAATACACGCTGTGTGTTAACTTAAATAAAGCGACAAATGGCGATATTTTTAACGCGGTGGCGCTAGCCATTCGTCATTTTCAGCAGGACCATTTTCTGACGAGCCAGGCGCGGCAGCGCGAAGAGCGAAAAAAGCGCGTTTACTACCTGTCGATGGAATTTTTACTCGGCCAGTCGCTGCGTAATAACCTGGTGAATATGAATTTACTGGATGAGATGCGCCAGGTGGTCAATAACCTGGGGTTTGATCTTGAACTGATCCTTGACGAGGAGCCTGACGCCGCGCTGGGTAACGGCGGGTTAGGCCGTTTAGCCGCTTGCTTTATCGACTCGATGGCTACCCTTGATATTGCCGCATCCGGGCATGGCATCAAATACGAATATGGGCTTTTTCGCCAGTCCTTTCAAAACGATCAGCAGGTCGAGCATCCTGATGACTGGCACTCCATGCATTCCCCATGGCTGGTGGAGCATCACGCTCAGCAAATTCTGATCCCGCTGGGGGGGTATATTGAGCACAGCGAAGATATTGATGGCAACTACAATCCGATGTGGCTCGGTTGGAAAACCATCATCGGTATTCCCCATGATTATTTTGTTTCCGGCTACCGGGATACATCAACTAACACGCTGCGCCTTTACAGCGCGGTGGCCTCTGACTCCTTTAATATCCATATTTTTAATCGCGGGGATTATATTAAGGCAGTAAGTGAGAAAATCGCCTCGGAGAATATTTCAAAAATACTCTATCCTTCCGATGAGGTCCTGACCGGAAAAGAGCTGCGTCTGACGCAGGAGTATTTTTTGGTGGCCTGTACGCTACGGGATATTTTTCGTGACTATGCCGAGGTTAATGACGACATTACTTTGCTAGCGCAGCATGTGGCTATTCAGCTTAATGACACCCATCCGGCATTAGCGGTGGTGGAGCTGATGCGGATCCTGGTCGATGAATACCGACTGCCATGGGAGCAGGCGTGGGAGATAACGCAAAATACCTGCGCCTATACCAATCATACGCTGATGCCGGAAGCGCTGGAGACCTGGCCGGTGTCGTTGTTTGAGAAACTACTGCCGCGTCATTTGCAGATTATCTTTGAGATTAACCATCGTTTCCTTGAAGAAGTAGCCCGGCGCTGGCCGGATAAACCTCATCTGTTATCTTCACTGTCTTTAATTGACGAGCATCACGATAAGCAAATTCGCATGGCTAATCTGGCCATTGTCGGTAGCCACCGCGTCAACGGAGTAGCGTGGCTGCATTCGGAACTGGTCAAAAAACAGTTGGTGCCCGACTTCTATTTTATGACCCCGGAGAAATTCATTAATCAGACCAACGGCGTCACGCCGCGTCGTTGGGTGCAGCAGGCTAACCCGGGCCTGGCAGAATTTTTACAGCAACAACTGGGGGAAGGGTGGCCAACTGATTTACCCCTGCTTTCCCGCCTGGAAGATCTGGCCAGCGAGCCAGCCGTGATTGAGCGTATCCGGGCCATAAAATTTGCCAATAAAACCGCACTCAGCAAGCTGGTGGCTCAACGCTACGGCATCGCGCTGGATCCGCTGGCGATGTTTGACTGTCAGGTCAAACGTATTCATGAATACAAGCGCCAGTTGCTCAATATTCTGCACGTGATCGCGCTGTATCTGGATATCAAAGAGAACGGGCGCACTATCGCGCCAAAGGTGCATCTGTTTGCGGGTAAAGCGGCGCCAGGCTATCGGATGGCAAAGCTGATTATTCAGTTGATTAATACCGTTGCCCGAAAAATTAACAGTGACCCGCAGGTTGCCGGGCAGCTTAAAGTGGTATTCCTCGAAGATTATAAAGTCTCGCTGGCGGAGAAAATCATTCCCGCCACGGATCTCTCTGAGCAAATTTCCACCGCCGGCACCGAGGCGTCCGGCACCAGCAATATGAAGTTTGCCATGAACGGGGCGTTAACTATTGGCACCTATGATGGGGCGAACATCGAAATCCGCGAGGCGGTGGGGAGCGAGAATTTTTATCTGTTTGGCGCGGTGGCGGAAGAGATTGAAGAGAGCCGACGCCTTGGGCGGCATCATGGGTTCTATCATGACAACCCGGCTATCGCGCGTGTTGTCGATAGCCTAGTGTCCGGGCTGTTTTCAGCCGATCGCGAGCTGTTTGCGCCGCTGCATCAGATGCTGACAGGGGCCGATCATTACTGCCATCTGCTGGATTTCGACAGTTATTGTCTGGTGCAACGGCAGGCAATGGCCGATTTTGAACAGCCGGATCAGTGGCACCGCCGGGCCTTGCTCAATATTTGCCGGATGGGGGAATTTTCCAGCGACCGAACCATCCGCGGCTACGCCAGGGATATTTGGGGTATCAGGTGCTAAAGAGAACACATGCCGAACAGAGCAGGGACGCGTCGACGGTTATCAGCCAACATTGAGGATGAACATGAACGTTGAATTACATACTGAGCAGGGCGTCAAGGTCATTGTCCCCCTGGTTCGCCGGCTGGATGCTTCCGTCGCATCAGCGTTTAAGCAGCAGGTTCTTGAGGCTCTTGACGGTCAGACGAAAAACCTGGTGCTGGACCTGAGCCACGTCGATTTCATCGACAGTAGCTGCCTGGGCGCCCTGGTATCCATTCTCAAGAGCGTCAGTGGGCAGGGAGAGCTGGTGCTCTGCTCGGTCAATGGGACAATCCAAAACCTGTTCAAGCTCACCCGCATGGATCGCGTCTTTTCGATTAAAGAGACTCGTCAGGATGCACTGAACCTGTTGACTGCGAAATGACGCTCAGGCAGGCCTGGAAGGCCGCGGATTATCGATCGCCCGTTCATTCTTCGATAATCCGCGCCTTTGGTTTGCTCAGCAGAAGCATCACCAGCGCGACGTAGGGCATCGGCTTCCAGAAAAAGTAGCCCTGCAGTAGATGAATATTCTGGCGATTGAGATACTCTAGCTGAGCCTGAGTTTCGACGCCCTCGGCAATGATGCGCAGTGACAACGTCCGCGCCATCTCTATCACGCAGTCCAGCAGTTTGCTTGACGGCGCCTCGTCAGTCACCCGGCCGACAAAGCTCTGATCGATTTTGATATAGTCGAAAACCAGCTCATGCAGATAGGAAAGCCCGGAATAGCCGGTGCCAAAGTCGTCCAGCGCGATGGAAAACCCGCGGGAGTGTAATGCGTTGAGCTTGTCGACAACCGCCTCGTTGAGCAACAGCGGCTCCTGTTCGGTGATCTCCAGCATCAGCTTCACCGCTGTGCCCTCAAAGCCGCGCTGAAAGTGCAGGCAGTCATCGATAAACGACGGGGCGTTGATATGTGATGCGCTGATATTGACGCCGATATGAAACCCGTCCGGCAGCTTACTGAAGATCGGCCTCATCTGGGCGGCGACCTGCGCCATCAGGCTACAAGTGAGTGGGATAATCAAGCCGGTACGCTCGGCCAGCGGAATAAATTCAGCGGGCGAACGCCACTGCGCCGTGGTGTTTGGCCAGCGGGCGAGGATTTCCACGCCATAGATCTCTCCGGTTTTGCCGTTCACCAGCGGTTGATAGTAGGGAACGATAGCGCCCTGAGCGATGGCGTAGCGCAGCCTCTCCTCTTCTGAGGTATAGACATTGAGGTATTTGCGCAACAGAAAATAAAACAGCAACGAAACAGAGAAAATAAAAATCAGCAGCCCGGACCCATTATGAAATAAGCGGCCGGGGCTAAAAAAAGGCGACTCAGGATAGGCAATATGAAATGGATAGTCTGGTGAGCTAAAAATATCCTGGTTCGGACCAGCGTTGAGTGGCTTCACATCGCCATATCTGGCAATCATTTGATTGTGAACCAAAAGCGCCAGCCCGCCGTTATCCTCATCGCTATACAAGGCATCGCGCAAATGGATATCGCTGATGCTGACAATGACTCTTACCTGCGCCGAACGAGTGTGATAGATCAGCACTGGCCGCTTATTCACCATCATTCTGGCGGGCAGCAGCTGCAGTGGCTCATCGGGTAAAGACTCAGGATGGAGCATCAGTACCCGATTGCCCGGCAGCGACGAGCACCACACCTGGCCCTGTTTTACCAGCACAATTGTGCGCAGATGCGGCTGCAGGGCGGCCTCGGTCCCGAGCTGAAACTGGCCCTGCACGGAGCAACCGCCGCGGCTAACGTTCATCGCCGTCATCGTTGCTGCGCGGGCCTCATCCAGAATAACGGCGATTTTCTTTGCCGCCTGACGGGCGGTGGCGACATGCGAGGCCTGATCGGAATGCCACAGTTGCCAGTTTATTACGAACACGCCAGCCAGAAATACCACCAGCGCCAGGGAAAAGGCAATCCATGCGTTTCGTCGCTTTATCTCTTTCATTTGTTGGGCATGCAATGGTGTTTGTGCATAAAGTGAACCATCTCTCTGGCAGTAAAGGCTTTTCTATGATCGTAGAAGGGAGATAACTTCCGCGATGACGGTGCATCATAAAAATATGATCGCTATCACAATACCTGCCGACAAAGGCCGGTTATATCGCGTTGACGCTACGTACCTCTTCTGCCGGTAATAAAAATAAAAAATTAATGTTTTCTTAATATATTTTTCTGGGCCGGCTGGTTATTAGCATTTTCCAGTCCGTAGTGGCGTGCTTGCGCTATTTTTTGCTTTTTTAAGTTTATGATAATTGTTTTCATTATCATTCTTTTTTTGCTGTGATTTAATCCTCTCCGCTCAGGCTATTTACCATTAATTTCCCTGGTTCATTAAGGATGCGTTCATGAAATCTCGCTTATCGCCCCTCTGTACGGCAGCGCTGGTTGCCGCTTCTCTGTTTCTGGCGCCGCAGGGGATGGCGGCTGACGGTCAGGACGGGATTGTGGTCTACAACGCCCAACACGAAAATCTGGTGAAGTCGTGGGTGGATGGATTTACGAAAGAGACTGGTATTAAAGTCACGCTGCGCAATGGCGATGACAGCGAGCTGGGTAATCAGCTGGTTCAGGAAGGCGCCGCGTCGCCAGCTGATGTGTTTCTGACCGAGAACTCACCGTCGATGGTGCTGGTTGATAACGCCAAACTTTTTGCCCCGCTGGATGCGGCCACCCTGCAGCAGGTTCCGGCACAATATCGCCCTCAGCACGGTCGCTGGATTGGCATCGCCGCGCGTAGCACCGTGTTCGTCTATAACCCGGCAAAAATCAGCGAGGCGCAGCTGCCGCACTCGCTGATGGATCTGGCAAAACCGGAGTGGAAGGGCCGCTGGGCGGCTTCGCCATCGGGGGCTGATTTCCAGGCTATCGTCAGCGCGATGCTGGCGCTGAAGGGTGAGCAGGCGACCCTCGACTGGCTGAAGGCGATGAAAACCAACTTTGTCGCCTATAAAGGCAACAGCACGGTGATGAAAGCGGTCAACGCCGGGCAGATCGACGGCGGAGTGATCTATCATTACTATCGCTTCGTTGACCAGTCAAAAACCGGCGAGAACAGCAAAAACACCCAACTGTATTACTTCAAACACCAGGATCCGGGGGCCTTCGTCAGCATTTCCGGCGGCGGCGTGCTGGCCTCCAGCAAACATAAAGCACAGGCGCAGGCCTTTATTAAATGGATCACCGGTAAGCAGGGACAGGATGCGCTGCGCACCAATAACGCCTTCGAATATGCGGTGGGGGTAGACGCGGCCTCTAACCCGAAACTGACCCCGCTGAAAGATCTGGATGCCCCGAAGGTGGAACCTTCCTCGCTGAACAGTAAAAAGGTCATTGAACTGATGACGCAGGCTGGCCTGCTCTGATCCTGAGGAAGTGATGTTGCTATGTCTGTTCTGAGTCTGTCGCTCGGAAAGAAAACAGGACGCCTGCCTGAGCGCAGGCGTCCTGCATTTCCGATGGTTGCCTTAGCGCTCCTGTTTTCATTGCTGGCGCTGTTGCCGTTAGGGTTTGTGGTGGCGGTCGGATTCGATACCGGCTGGCCGACAATCAAAGCGCTGGTCTTTCGCCCGCGGGTAGGCGAACTGCTCAGCAATACCCTGTGGCTGACGGTGCTGACTGTCCCCATCAGCATTGTGCTTGGCGTGACGCTGGCCTGGCTGACGGAACGTACCGCGCTTGCCGGGCGGCAGCTGTGGTCGGCTCTGGCGGTGGCCCCGCTGGCCATTCCGGCCTTTGTCCAGAGCTACGCCTGGATCAGCGCTGTGCCCTCGCTGCATGGCCTGGGCGCTGGGGTGTTTCTCTCGGTGCTGGCCTACTATCCGTTTATCTATATGCCGGTGGCGGCCGTGCTGCGCCGACTCGATCCCACCCTTGAGGATGTCGCCGCGTCGCTGGGCACGCCGCCGTGGAAAGTGTTTTTCCGGGTGGTGCTTCCGCAGCTGCGGCTGGCCGTCTGCGGCGGTGCGCTGCTGGTGGCCCTGCATCTGCTGGCGGAATATGGTCTGTATGTGATGATCCGCTTCGATACTTTCACTACCGCCATTTACGATCAGTTCCAGTCGACCTTCAGCGGTCCGGCCGCCAATATGCTGGCGGGCGTGCTGGCTCTGAGCTGTCTGGCGATCCTGCTGCTGGAGAGCGCTTCGCGTGGTAAAGCGCGCTATGCGCGTATCGGCGCCGGGGCGGCGCGCGAGCAGAAGCGCCTGGTGCTGGGGAAAGGGGCCGCCTTCGGCGCGCAGCTGCTGCTTCTGCTGCTGGTGCTGCTGGCGATGGGGGTGCCGTTGCTGGTCCTGGGGCGCTGGCTGTGGCTGGGCGGTATCGATAACTGGCTACATGCCGATCTGTGGCATTCCCTGCGCCAGACTCTGTTGCTGGGGGCGGGCGGGGCGCTGCTGACGACGGTCTGCGCGATCCCCATCGCCTGGCTCGGCGTGCGCTATCCGCGTCCGCTGTTCCGCCTGCTGGAGGGGTGTAATTACATCACCAGCTCGCTGCCCGGCATTGTGACCGCGCTGGCGCTGGTCACCGTCACCATCCACTATGCCCGTCCGGTGTACCAGACCGAAGTGACGCTGTTTCTGGCCTATTTGTTAATGTTTATGCCGCGGGCGCTGATTAACCTGCGCGCCGGTATCGCCCAGGCGCCGGTGGAGCTGGAAAACGTCGCCCGCAGTCTCGGACGCAGCCCGGCCCGCGCCCTGTGGAGTATCACCATGCGACTTGCCGCCCCGGGGGCGGCCGCCGGCGCCGCGCTGGTGTTCCTTGGCGTCAGCAATGAGCTTACCGCCACGCTGCTGCTCTCGCCGTTAGGCACCCGCACGTTGTCGACCGGCTTCTGGGCGTTAACCAGCGAGATCGACTATGTGGCGGCGGCGCCCTACGCGCTGTTGATGATCATCATTTCGCTGCCGCTGACGGCGGTTCTCTATATGCAGTCGAAAAAAATGGCAGGGTTGTAACATGCTGGAATTGTCTTCTGTTTCGAAATCCTTCGCCGATGCGCAGGTCCTCGATAATATTCATCTTCAGGTGGCTCCGGGTAGCCGGACGGCAATTGTGGGTCCGTCGGGTTCGGGAAAAACCACGCTGCTGCGCATCCTTGCCGGTTTCGAAACGCCCGACAGCGGACGCATCGTGATGCACGGCGCGCCTCTGTTTGCCGAGGGCGTGTTTGTTCCTGCCCACCAGCGACGGATCGGCTACGTTCCGCAGGAGGGGGCGCTATTTCCTCACCTCAATGTCGCGGACAATATCGCCTGGGGGCTGGACGCCAGCCGCGAGGAAAAACGTCGTCGGGTGGGCGCACTGATGGAGATGGTCGCCCTTGACCATAGCCTGGCGCGCCACTGGCCGCATGAGATCTCCGGCGGCCAGCAGCAGCGTGTGGCCCTGGCTCGCGCCCTGGCCCAGCAGCCGGCGCTGATGCTGCTCGATGAGCCCTTTTCTGCCCTGGACACCGGACTGCGCGCCAGCACACGCAAAGCGACCGCCGATCTGCTGGCGGAGACCGGCATCGCCTCGATTCTGGTGACTCATGACCAGACCGAAGCGCTGTCGTTCGCCACACAGGTGGCGGTGATGCGCCAGGGACGTTTCGCCCAGGTGGGTACCCCGCTGACGGTTTACTCGCAGCCGGTGGACGAAGAGACGGCGCTGTTTCTCGGCGATGCCCTGATCCTCCCCGCACGGCTGAGCCCCGGGCGGGCCAGCTGCGCGCTGGGCGACCTGGCGACAGACGCAGCGCATCCTGCTGGTGAAGGTAAGGTGATGTTGCGTCCGGAGCAGCTGAGCGTCAGCGTGAGCGGACCACAGGAAAGTACCGCCACCATCCGCGATGTTGATTTCTCCGGCCAGCTCTCCACGCTGACGCTGTCGATGTCCGGGCACGATCGGCCGATTGTTCTGCGAACCGTAAGCCAGCCGGCGTGGCAGCCAGGCGCGACGGTGCGACTGACGGTCAGCGGCAAGGCGCGCGTGTTCAGCGGCTAATCTCTGAGCAGGCGCCGCCGGATAACGGTGGCGCCGCACGGAAAGCTAATCAACTGACGGATTTAGCCGATAGTATCCGCGCCACTGACCTCGTCGCCATGGAGTGGTAGTACGTTGGAACAATTCCGCGGGGTCAGTCTACCTCACCGCCGTTTTGTCGGCGCGTCGCTTTTTCATTCGTCCCGCTGCGCTTAACTGCTATCCTGTCCCGCGATCGGCCCTGTTGTTACCGTGAGACATCGTTATGCCTGAATGCCATACTCCTGCGAATCGCTCCATTCCGTCCGCTTTGGCGCGGGGTACGTTGCTGCCTGCGCTGCTGGTCATCGTCGCCGTCGCTGTCGGCTGTGCGCTGGTGTCGCCGCCGATCGGCACGTGGCGTGAGATCCTGGCCAACCCCGGGCTCTATATCGATTTGCTGGCGCTGCTGTTTCTGGTGTTTATGCTGTGGAGCTCAGCAAAGGTGCGGATTAGCCATATCGCCGTCAACTGGGTGCGCTATGGGCTGCTGCTGTGGATTGCTGGCGGCACGTTCGATGTGATGGATGAGATAGTGGTTCAGCCGCGCTGGATGGGTTATTACTGCGAAGATCTGCTGCGCCTCTCCGGGATGCTGCTGACCGTGGTGGGCGTCTACAAAATTATTGAGCGCATCAACCTGTTGTACGTTGACGCGCGCTCGCAATCACTGAAGGATGAGCTCACCCAGTTGCCCAATCGCCGTTTTTTCATCGATACCATTCGCGAAAAGTCCGGGCATGCGCTGGGGCTCATGATTCTGGATATCGATTTTTTCAAGAAAATCAATGATACCTGGGGCCACCTGGTGGGGGATGAAGTGTTATTTTCCCTGGGGAAACAGCTGGCGAAACTGACCAGCGAGCAGGTCCTGCCGGCGCGTATTGGTGGGGAAGAGTTTGCCATTATCGTCGATGGCCTGTCGGAGCCTGAGCTGCACGCCCTGGCGCAGTCGATCCTCGACAATGCCCGCATCATCCTGATCAATCATCAGGCGCCGCTGTCGATCAGCATTGGCGTGGGAACCTGGCGGCCGGGTGAAGCGCAGGAGACGTTTATCCGCAAAGTCGACGAGGCACTGTACAAGGCCAAGCACAACGGGCGTGGGCGCGTGGAGTGGGCGTAATATTCCGACACGGCAGGTTAGGTCTGCTGCGTGCTGCGGCAGTGTCGCCGATACTCTGACGGCGAACGCTCGGTGTAGCGTTTGAAGACCCGGCAAAAATAGTTGCTGTCGACAAAGCCGCAGTTATGGGCGATCTCTTTCACCTTCAGGTCGTAGCCGCGCAGCAGCTGTTTTGCCTTTTCCAGACGCACCCGGGTCAGATATTCGTTAAATCCCACCGAGCCTGATTTCTGAAAAATATGCGAAAGATAGTTGGGCGTGATGTGAAAACGTCTGGCCACCGATTCCCGCGTCAGCGGCAGGCTAAGATTTTCCTCGAGGTAGTCCTGAACGGCGAGAAACAGATCCCGGCTGCGACTGACGCGCATTTCCAGCCCAACCAGCTGTTCGCGACAGTGACTCAGCAGCGCGGCGACCACCAACCGCGCGGTCAGCGGATCGGGCTGCAGGCTGACTTCGTTCAGGCTCAGCAACAGGTAAGAGCCCACGCGCGGTCCAAGGCGGGCAACGCTTTGCTTTTCCGTGTGCAGGCTTTTCCCGTCCCAGCGCTGAATACTGAACCCCAGCTTCTGTCGACCAAACAGAATACTCAGGGTGGTGGCCGGGCCGGTCCACTGCGGCAGCGTCCATTTTCCCGCCTGCACGTACAGCACCTGTAAAGTGGTTAACGTCGAGGCGGCCAGTGGCAGCCCCTGTTCACTGAGCTGGCCCTCCAGCACTATTTCCAGACGCGGAAACGGCACGTTGAGGGCGAGGGCAGGGACGGAGATATCCGGCTCAGGAAATCTCACCTGTAAATGATCTTTTTGACTGATTAACCGATGCAGAATATCTGGCAGATCTTCAATCATTCTTTGCCCTCAGCATGCGCATTATCCTGTTGATGGTAATCTATTTTTTATCCCCAGACAGCGTTTGTTTCGTCAATTTGCGCAGCGAATTCCCTGCCAGGCGCCGCGCATGCATCGCCGGAGAGGAGATTGTTGATGCCCATCACACTTCGGTGGCTCGCGTACGTATGTCCAGTTTTTCGTAGCGCTCGCCTCCTGTCATGCCGCGGATGGACCAGTAGAGTTTGTTTGTGTTATCGGAACGTTAAAAAGGAACGCAAAATGAACTCACCATCGGCTAGTTTTCTCGATGCGTTAGGCGCCAGTCAGGCGCTTAGTGCGCAAATGAAACATGAACTCGACACCCTCGGCTACACCGTCGTGCATAACGTCGTTGACGCCCAGTGGCTGAGCGAAATGCGCCGGCTAATTGATACCCTGGTTGAGCGTGAAGGCGACAATCTGGCGATGGAACACCATCAGGAAGCGACTGCGACGCGGATCGCCAACCTGGTGAATAAGGGGGTTATCTGGGAGAAAGTCTGGTCCCACCCGCTGATCCTCTCCGCCTGCCGCTATATCTTCAACGGTGATTTTAAAGTCTCCAGCCTTAATGCGCGTGAGGCGCTGTATAACGGCGGTCACCAGCCGCTGCACGCCGACTGGAAAAAGCCGCGCCCGGATTTTCCCAAAGTCCACCTGGTGAATACCATCTGGGCGATAGACGATTTAAGCGCCGCTAACGGCGCGCCGCGGATTATCCCTGGAACCCACCTGCGGCCGGAGTTGCCGGAAGAAGTCTTGGACGACCCGGAACAGGCCCACCCAGACGAGATTGTGTTTGCTGCGCCGGCCGGCAGCGTGATGATCTACAACGCCCACGCCTGGCACGGCGGTACCCGTAATCGTGAGGGTAGCCGACGACGCGTGCTGCATGGGTTATATATCGATCGCGCGGATACGCCGCAGCAGGACCAGCGGCGCTGGCTGACGCCGGAAACGGCAAGCCGCCTGACGCCAGCGCAAAAGTGGCTGCTGGATGTAGAGTAAGACTCGTCGCCGGTCAGGGAAGTTCTACATAGACGACCGGCTTTTTCATGATGCTTTTCACGGCCTCGACGATCTGCTGCGGCTGCAGCAGGAAGCTCTTGATGCTGGTTTTAATCGTCCGCAGGCCGCTAAAGCGCTGGGCGTCGTCAATTTCGATATCCGTCACCAGCAGCACCACTTCGGCGCGGGCGATATCTTCTGCGGTAATGCGATTTTCAACGCCGAGCGCGCCCTGGGTTTCCACCTTCAGGTGCCATTTTTCATGATGACCGACCTTTTCCAGCCGTTCGGCAGCCATATAGGTGTGCGCCACCCCGCTGACGCAGGCGGTGACGGCGACAATATTGAAGTCCATAACATCCTCCTGGCGTTAACCGCCGATAGTGACGTGGAATCCGGCCGCTTCGGCCATTATCCGATAAGGTTGAATGTCCGCTTCGCCAGGCGCTTTCACGCTGGCCAGCGTCCAGGGTTTGCCCAGCAGACGGTATTTTGGCTCGCCATATTGATGAAACGGCAACAGGTGCATTTCTTTTAGCGCGAACGGCGCGAGAAACGCCAGTATCTGGCGAAAATTATCCACGCTCATGGTGTAACCCGGGATCAGCGGCACCCGCGGGATCAGATTGATGTTTCTTGTCGCCAGCTGGCGAAAATTGTCCAGTACCCGCAGCTGATTCATTCGCAGCAGCGACCGCGCCAGCTCAGGATCCATGATTTTAAAATCAAACAGCACTTCGTCGCTGGATTCAGCCACCGGCAGCAAACGGTCAAAGGCGCCGTCGCCGGCGGTCTCGATGGCGGTGCGGATCCCCCACTGGCGCAGGCGCTGAAGAAAACGGGCGGCAAACCCGGCCTGCATGAGCACCTCCCCGCCGGAGAGGGTGACACCGCCGCCGGAGGCGCGGAAGAAGACTTCATCTTTGAGCACCTCCTGAAGGAGGTTCTCCAGCGTCACGTCGCGACCGATCTGCTCCCATGCCCCGGAGGGACACTCGGCGACGTCCTGCAGACAGCGGGTGCAGCCCAGACATTTGCTCTGCCGGCGCAGGGTCTGGATCTTCGGCGACATTGACTCCGGGTTGGCGCACCACTGGCAGGTGTGGGGGCAGCCTTTGAAAAAGACCACCGTGCGGATCCCCTGACCATCGTTGAGCGAGTAGCGCTGCAGGTTAAAAATACGCGCCCGATCGGCGCGCGTCTCGATCACCTCACAGCTGATGCGCGGTGCGGCGGATGATGTCATCCTGAATCTCCTTCGACAGCTCAACAAAGAAGGCGCTGTAGCCCGCGACGCGCACCACCAGGCCGGCAAAGTCCTGCGGCCGCTGCTGCGCTTCACGCAGGGTGTCGGCATTGACCACGTTAAACTGAATATGCTGCAGCTTGAGCTTGCAGAAAGCCTGTAAAAAGTCTGCCAGCTTGTTCAGCCCGCCGTCGCCGGCCAGCGTTGCCGGGGTGAATTTGACGTTAAGCAGCGTACCGTTCGACAGCAGATAGTTATCCAGCTTGCTGACCGATTTCAGCACCGCCGTCGGCCCCTGAGCATCCTGACCGACCATCGGCGACAGGCCGCCGTCCGCCAGTTGTTCGCCGGCCAGCCGCCCGTCCGGGGTAGCCCCCACTACCGAGCCCAGCGGCACATGCGCCGAGACGGTATAGGAGCCGGGAGTAAAATGGCCGCCGCGCGGGTTCAGGTACTGCTCCACCTCTTTGCAGTAAAAGCGCAGCAGATCGGCGCTAATATTATCGACTTCGTCGATGTCGTTACCGTACTTCTCAAAACGGTTAATCAACCGGGCGCGGATCTTTTCCCCCTCCGGCGTGCGGAAGTTGGCCTTCAGGACCGCCATCAGTTGGTCAAAACTGAGACGCTGCTGATCGAAAACCATCCCCTTCAGGGCGTGCAGTGAATCGCTCAGGTTGGCGATCCCGATGCCCTGGACGCCGGAAAAGTTATAGCGCGCGCCGCCGGCGGTGATATCTTTGCCGTGCCGGACGCAATCTTCAATGAACGAGGAGAGCAGGGGGACCGGCGCCCAGTCGCGATGGCCGATATCGCAGATATTGCTGCCCTCGACCATCAGCTTGATGTAATAACGAATTTTGTCACGGATCTGACTGATAAGTCCTTCCCAGCTGACCTCCGGTTGCCCTTCATTTTCCTGCAGGACCAGTTCCATAACCTTCAGCAAGTTGAACATGGCGATATCATGCAGGCCGTAGGTGCGGCCAGGGATCGACAACTCGACGCAGCCGACCACCGCGTAGTCGCGGGCGTCTTCCAGCGACACGCCGCGATTGAGGAAGGCGGGGACCACCACCTCGTCGTTGAAAATCTGTGGAATGCCGGTGCCCAGGCGGATGGTTTCAGCGGTTTTACGCAGGAACGGGCGGTCAATCAGCTCGTTGACCCGCACGCCAAGATTCGGCTGCGGCAATTGCACGTTCTGATAGGCATCGAGGCATAAAAACGACAGCGCGTTGACCGCGCTGCGTCCGGTTTCCGTCAGTCCGCCGAGCAGAGCTGTGTAGCCGGTGGGAAAACCAGCGAAATAGCGCGCGCTGCTCGAGGAGCGCAGCAGCACGATATCGTTGCATTTCACCCACAGCGACTCCAGGAGCTCCCTGAGATACGCCGGATCCTGACCCTCATTCAGCGACGCCTGATAAAACGGCAGCATATACTGATCAAAACGCCCCAGTGAAATTGAGCTGGCGTTGGATTCGTACTGCAGAATGATGTTCATATACCAGAACAGCTGGCAGGCCTGGGGGAAGTCCGTTGGCCGGTGCTCCGCGTTGTGGCGCGAAATAGCGGCGATGGTTAACAGCTCCTGCTGACGCTGCGGGTCCTGACAGTGCCCAGCCATCTCCTCGGCCAGCGCGGCGTAGCGCAGAATATGGCGCCGGGAGGCTTCCAGCAGGATCAGCACCGCCTGATAAAAGTGGTTCCCGGGTTGCTGCTCGCAGTGGGCTTTTAGCTCCGCCACCAGCGCCCCGAGGCCATGATTGAGCAGACGCGGATAGTCGATGATGATATGGCCCTGGCCCTTATCGGTCTGGTTCACGCTGAATATCTGGGTGCTGACGGCGGCCTTGACCTCGTCGGTCATCTGGCCGTTGATAAAATCCTTCATTGAGCGCTTTTCCCAGTAGGGGAACAGCGTTTCGCGGTATATTTGCTTATCTTCTTCGCTTATCGCGAAGCGGTCCTGCGGCCGGGTCGGAAAGGCGTCGAGTTCGTTGAGCAGCCAGTAGGGATCCATCTCCGGCGACATAATGCCTGCCCGCGGTTTGATGGTCCGGTTGCCAGCAATCAGTTCATCATCACGAATCGAAATGTCTACCTTATCGAGGATCCAGGCGGTGGCCTTCGCCCGGCGAATAATCACCGGTTCGCCCTCCGTTTGCTGATGACTGGCGGTATACAGCAGAGCGCGCTCCAGGGAGATTTCGCGCGGCTGGGCGAACAGGCTGGCTTTCAGGCGTTGAGTACGATTCGTCATGACAAACTCCATGTGGTGGCGAAGGGCGCGAGGGCGCCCCTTGTAAGGCTTCAGGTACGCTGAGAAAGATGGCTGTCTATCTTGTTCATGATGGCGTCGGCGCGCTTGACCGCATCGCTGATATTGACGCGCACGATAGTTTTCCCGGCAAAACGCTCTTCGAATTTGATACCGATATCTTTGGTCAGGATGACCATATCGGCGGCGGCGATCTCTTCGGCGGTCAGTTCGTTTTCAATGCCGATTGAGCCCTGGGTTTCGACTTTAACCTGCCAGCCTTTGGCTTTGGCGGCGCTTTCCAGCGACTCGGCGGCCATGTAGGTGTGAGCCACGCCCGACGGGCAGGCGGTGACAGCGATAATGTGGGTCATAATCTGTTCCTTCCAGTCTGTTAGTTAATTTCGAAATCAAGATCTAATTCGTCGTCGGCTTTAGCGTCAGACGATTTCTTTTTAGCCAGCGCTTTCAGCACAATGACGCAGGCGGCGCTGACGCAGGCACCGACCAACAGCGCGGCGATAAAGCCAAGTTTGCCCTGGACCACCGGCAGCACGATGAGCCCGCCCCAGCCGGCGTAACACTGGGCCCCCAACAGCGCCGCGGTGACGCAGCCGCTGGCAGCGCCAATCATATTGGCCGGAATAACGCGCAGCGGGTCGGCAGCGGCAAAGGGAATCGCCCCTTCAGTGACCCCGACGCAGCCCATCACCAGCGCCGCTTTGCCGGTTTCCCGCTCTTCGGCGGTGAAATATTTACGGCCGATCAGCGTCGCCAACCCCATCCCCAGCGGCGGCACGGCGATGCCGACGGCGGCGATAGCCACCACGCTGTAGACCCCCTGCGAGACGCAGATCAACATGAAGGCGTAGGCCACTTTGTTCACCGGGCCGCCCATATCAAAGGCCAGCATCAGGCCCATAATGATGGCCAGCACCACGATGCTGCCTTCACGCATACCCTGCAGCCAGCCGGTCAGGTTAGCGGTTAGCGTGCCCACCGGTTCGCCGAGCCCCCACATCATGATCCCGGCGGTAATAAAGGTGCCGATGATGGGAATAATGAAAATCGGCATCACCGAGCGCAGCACCTTGTGGACCGGTATTTTTTTCAGGTAGTAGACCACCAGGCCGCCGATCATGCCGGCGATCAGCGCGCCGAAGAAGCCGGCGCCGAAGCTGTTGCCCACCCAGGCGCCGATGGCGCAGGGCGCCAGCGCGGCGCGGTCGGCGATGGAGTACCCGATGTAGGCGGCGAGAAAAGGGACCATCAGCGTCAGCCCGGCGACGCCGATGTCAAACAGCTTCTTCAGGTTGGGATCGGTGGCGGCATCGGGAACTGCGCCTTTGCCATACAACATGACGGACACCGCCAGCAGGATCCCACCGGAGACCACAAAGGGGATCATGTGTGACACGCCGGTCATCAGATGCTGGCGGGTATTTTTTAGTATTTGCACCAGTTCGTTCATTGTTTGCTCCTGAGCGCTGTAGGGCCCGTGACAGTATTGATGGCTCAACATTAGAAAAAGGGCGCCGCATAAAACAGTAGAGAAAAAGTGCATTTACTGGACATTTGTAAGGTTAGAAAGGAATTGCGATCCACCTCAAATCTTAGTGATGGCAGGAAGGATGAGCGCTAAATGGATGGAATTGTGATGGCGGGCATAAAAAAGTATCGTGTGTACAATAGTCCAGTAATTGCCAGTTTTATCACCTAGTCCCCGGCCCCTTCATTCATTACCTTTTGGGTAAATAATGGATTGCTCAGGAGGAAGGCGATGGCTCTGGTCATTGAATTTACATGTGATTTGCCAAACGGCGTGCATGCGCGTCCGGCCAGTCTGGTCGAAACGCTGTGTAACCGTTTTTCATCGGCGATTGAATGGCGCAATCTGCGCCGCGAGACCAGCGGAAATGCCAAGAGCGCGCTGGCGATCATCGGCAGCAATACCCTGAAGGGCGATGCCTGCCAGCTGGTCATTCACGGCGAAGATGAAGCCGACGCGTTCGCCGCCTTAAGCGCCTTTATCGAAAATGAATTCCCGCAGTGCGACGCGCCGCTGCCCGCTGCGCCAACGCTGGATGTTCAGCCGGTGCCAGAGTCGCTTTCACGGCTGAACCCGACGCTGTTTCATGCCCATCCGGTGTGCGCCGGCAGCGCGGGAGGGACGCTGGTTCATCTCAAATCACGCGATCTGCACGAGCTGGGCGAACTGCCGGGCGCCGTCAGTCCCGAACAGGAGCAGGCGGCGCTGGATAATGGCCTGCGCCTGCTGGTAAAAGATATCGAGCTGCGGCTGCTGGACAATGACGGTACCGCCAGCGCAATCCTCGACGCTCACCGTTCGCTGGCGACGGATGCCTCGCTGCGCCAGCACCTGCTTGGCGGTATTCTCACCGGGCTGAGCTGCGCGCAGGCGATTGTCGCCACCAGCGACCACTTCTGCGCCCGGTTCCGTGATTCCGGCAACAGCTATCTGCAGGAGCGGGTGCTGGATGTGCGCGATGTCTGCTTCCAGCTGTTGCAGCATATCTATGGCGAAGCCCGCTTTCCGCCCCCGGGCCAGCTGCGGGAGGCCGCCATTTGCCTTGCCGACGAGCTGACCCCCAGCCAGTTTCTCGAACTGGATAAAGCGCATCTCAAAGGGCTGCTGCTGCGCGGCGGCGGCACCACGTCGCACACCGTGATCCTCGCCCGCTCGTTCAATATTCCGACCCTGGTGGGGGTTGACCTCGACGCACTGTTGCCGTGGGAGGGTACCCAGGTGCAGATCGACGGCACCGCCGGATTGCTGGTGGTGGATCCGAGTCCGGCGGTGGCGCGATACTATCAGCAGGAGGCGTGGGTTCAGGCGCAGATCCAGCAACAGCAGCAGGTATGGCTGGATAAGCCAGGGCAGACGGAAGACGGTATCCGCGTCGAGATCGCGGCGAACATCGCCCATTCGGTAGAGGCGGTGGCGGCATTCAACAATGGCGCGCAGTCGGTTGGCCTGTTCCGCACGGAGATGCTGTATATGGACCGGCCCGGCGCGCCATCGGAAGATGAGCTTTACAACATCTTCTGTCAGGCGCTGGAGCCTGCCGCCGGGCGCAGCATTATTGTGCGGACTATGGATATCGGCGGTGATAAGCCGGTGGCCTATCTCAACATTCCTGCGGAAAATAACCCCTTCCTCGGCTACCGCGCGGTGCGCATCTATGAAGAGTACCAGGCGCTGTTTCATACTCAGCTGCGGGCGATTCTACGCGCCTCGGCGCACGGCGCGCTGAAGATCATGATCCCGATGATTTCCTCCATGGAAGAGATCCTGTGGGTGAAAGAGCGGCTGGCGGAGGCCAAACAGTCGCTGCGCGTTGAACAGATCCCGTTTGATGAAAAAATCCCGCTGGGCATCATGCTGGAGGTGCCGTCGGTGATGTTCATCATCGATCAGTGCTGCGAAGAGGTGGACTTCTTTAGCATTGGTAGCAATGACTTAACGCAGTATCTTCTGGCGGTCGACCGCGATAACGCGAAAGTGACGCGCCATTACAACAGTCTCAACCCGGCCTTCCTGCGTGCGCTGGACTATGCCGTGCAGGCGGCGCACCGGCAGGGGAAATGGATCGGCTTGTGCGGCGAGCTGGGGGCCAAAGGTTCGGTGCTGCCGCTGCTGGTCGGCCTCGGCCTGGATGAACTGAGTATGAGCGCGCCGGCGATCCCGGCGACCAAAGCGCGTCTGGCGCAGCTGGACAGCCGCGCCTGCCGTCAGCTGCTGAATCAGGCGATGCAGTGCCGTACCTCGCTGGAAGTGGAGCATCTGCTGGCCCAGTTCCGTATGCGCCAGCAGGAGGTGCCGCTGGTGAGCGCCGAGTGCATTACGCTCAACAGCGACTGGCGTAGTAAGGAAGAAGTGCTGAAGGGGATGACGGATAACCTGCTGCTGGCCGGTCGCTGCCGCTACCCACGCAAGCTGGAGGCTGACCTGTGGGCCCGTGAGGCGGTGTTCTCCACCGGGCTTGGCTTTAGCTTCGCCATACCGCACAGTAAATCCGAGCATATTGAGCAGTCGACCATCAGCGTCGCCCGGCTGGCGCAGCCGGTGATGTGGGGCGATGAAGAGGCGCAGTTTGTGATTATGCTGACGCTGAATAAGCACTCGGCGGGCGATCAGCATATGCGCATCTTCTCGCGGCTGGCGCGGCGCATTATGCACGCGGAGTTCCGTCAATCTCTGGTATCCGCAGAGAGCCGCGAAGATATCGCGCAACTGCTGCGCCGCGAGCTGGAGCTATGATCGGTTTTCCGGCCAGCGGCGCTGGCCGGAGAGCGAGCTATAAATCCAGCACTAACCGGCCGCCTTTGGCGCGCGAGCAGCAGATCAGCATACTCTGTTGGCTGGCTTTTTCTTCCTCGCTGTAATACTGATCGCGGTGGTCCGCTTCCCCTTCCAGAATCATCGTTTCGCAGGTGCCGCAGACCCCTTCGCGGCACAGACATTCCACCTTCGCCGCTTTGTTATTCTCAATAACCTGCAAAATGGTCATGTTCTGCGGTACGGTAAATTCGCGGCCGGAACGCGCCAGCACCAGGGTAAACGCCTCTCCGCCTTTATCCTCAACGATAAACTGCTCAAAGTGCAGCTGACTGGCGGGCACCTGATGGCGTTCGGCGGCGGCTTTCACCGCCTCGTTAAGCGCCGCCGGGCCGCAGGTATACACGTGGGTTCCGGGCTCGAGGTCGGCGAACAGGCGCGGCAGGTCGAGACGGCTGCCGAGCGCTGATACATGAATATTGACCCGATCGCGCCACGGCGCGGCGCTGAGCGCATCGACGAAAGCATTATTGTCGGCGTCGTGGAAACAGTAGTGCAGCTGCCAGTCGGCCTGCTGTTGTTCCAGTTCCGGAATATGCGACAAGAATGGCGTAATGCCGATACCGCCGGCGATCAGCAGATGTTTTCGCGCCTGTGGTTCGATGGCGAACAGGTTGTTGGGCGTGGACACCGTCAGGGTATCGCCCGGGCGCACCTGCTGGTGCATAAAGCGCGAGCCGCCTTTGGAAGGCGACTCAAGACGCACCGCAATCTGCCAGCTGGTGGTATCCAGCGGCGAGCTCATCAGCGAATAAGCATTGCTGTAGCGCTGCTCGCCATCCTGCATCTGGACGATAATATGGCTACCGCCGCTGAATCCCGGCAGCGGGGCGCCGGTCGGCGACACCAGCGTAAAACGCTTCACCTGGGCGGTGATCTGTTCAACATCGCGAACGATCGTCTCAAACATTTGATAATCAGACATCGCTGAACTCCATCAAAAATCCCGGCGTGGCCAGAGCCGCCGCCGGGAGAATACATTTATAACCCCTGGCAGAGATACTTCATCTCCAGGTAATCTTCGATTCCGTGTTCCGAGCCTTCGCGGCCAAGACCCGACTGTTTCACCCCGCCAAATGGCGCGACTTCGTTGGAAATCAGCCCGGTATTGATGCCGACCATGCCGTATTCCAGCTGCTCGGAGACGCGCCAGATACGGGCGGCATCGTTGCTGTAAAAATAGGAGGCGAGACCGTAGATGGTGTTATTCGCCTGCTCGATGACCTGCTGCTCATCGTCAAATTTCACCAGCGCCGCCACCGGGCCGAAAATCTCTTCCTGCAGCAGCAGTGACCCCGGTTGTACGTCGCCGATCACCGTAGGGGTGAAAAAATTACCGCCCAGTGGGTGCGCTTTACCGCCGGTTAACAGCGTGGCGCCGCGGCTCAGGGCGTCGTCGAGCAGGGACTGGACTTTGCGCCCGGCGTCGGCGTTGATCAGCGGGCCAATCTGGACATCGGACTCGCTGCCATCGCCCACTTTCAGGGCGGCGACGCGGGCGACGAATTTATCGCAGAATTGGTCGTAGACGGCGCGATGAATATAGAAGCGATTGACGCAGACGCAGGTTTGCCCGGCGTTGCGGAACTTGGCGATCAGCGCTCCCTCGACCGCTTTATCGATATCGGCGTCATCAAAGACGATAAACGGCGCGTTACCCCCGAGCTCTAAAGAGAGCTTTTTGATGGATTCCGCGCACTGGCGCATCAGCACGCGGCCAACTTCGGTCGAGCCGGTAAAGGAGAGCTTACGCACCCGTTCATCGCCAGTGAGAACCGCGCCAATCTCACGCGACTGTCCGGTGACAACGTTAATAACGCCCTGCGGGATCCCGGCCTGATTCGCCAGTTCCGCCATCGCCAGCGCGGTAAACGGCGTTTCGTTGGCGGGCTTTATCACCATCGTACAACCCGCGGCCAGCGCCGGGCCGGCCTTACGGGTGATCATCGCCGCCGGGAAGTTCCACGGGGTGATCGCCGCGCAGACCCCCACTCCCTGGCGGATCACCATCAGGCGTTTATCGGCGCCAGGGGAGGGGATTATCTCGCCGTTGGCACGTTTCCCTTGTTCGGCAAACCACTCGATAAATGAGGCGGCATAGGCGATTTCGCCTTCCGCTTCCGCCAGCGGCTTGCCCTGCTCGGCGGTCATTATCTGCGCCAGCGCGGTCTTGTTTTCGAGGATCAGGCGGTGCCAGTTCTTCAATAACGCGGCGCGCTGGGCGGCGGTAAGCGCGCGCCATGCCGGCAGCGCGGCAGCGGCGGCATCCACCGCCTGCTGCGCTTCCGCCCGACCCATATTGGGGATCTGGCCGAGCGTCGCGCCGGTGGAAGGGTTGCTGACGGCAAGCGTCGTGCCGTCGGCGGCGTCGCGCCAGCTTCCGGCAATCAGCGCCTGCTGGCGAAACAGATCTGAGTGAAACACTGACATAGCCAACTCCTTCAACGATTACGGCTGGAACACCTGGGCCACCAGATTGTGGAAATGCGCGATACCGTGCTCGGAGATACCGCTGCCGCTGTTATCCGCCATAATGCGCCCCTGGCCGCGATAGCCGCGGGACTTCAGCCCCTTCTGCACGCTTTCCACCAGGCGTAAATCTTCCGGGCGGAACACGTCGCGATACCACTCAATCAGCGCTTTCTGATCGTCAGTCAGCTCTTCGTTGGTGAAATAGATGTCGTAATTCTGCAGAGTGGTCTCTTCATCCACCGGGAATTCATAGATCACGGTCATCATGCCCTTGATCGGCGTCACGTTGAACATGGTGCACGGCCACAGCCAGAAACCGTGGAACGCGGCGTCGGTACCTTCTTCGAATTTAAACGACTGCTCGGACGGCTTGGCGAAGCCATACTGCAGCGTCCATTTGCCGTGCATGGTGTGCCAGTAACGGTCAACCTGTACGGAATCCGAGAAGCCCGGGTGCGCCGGGCCGCAGTGGTAACATTCCAGATAGTTATCGACGATATTTTTCCAGTTCGCCGGGGTGAGAGTGGTAAAGCGCGCCGCCAGTTTCAGATCATGCACGTCCGGGCAGGCTTCCAACACTTTGTCCTGCAGGCCCGGCAGCTGCGTTTCCACGCTCTCCGCTTGCGGGGTCATATTGATAAACACAAAGCCGGCATACTCTTCCAGGCGAACCGGCACCAGCTGCGCCTTTTCGCTATCGAAATTCGCCACGTTTTCGCAGTTGCGGGCGTGGGCGAGATTGCCGTCAAGCTTGAAGGCCCAGGCGTGATAGGGGCAGGTAATCACGTTTTTGGCTTTACCTTCACCGCTCAGCAGCTGGTGGCCGCGGTGCGGGCAGACGTTATAGAAAGCGCGCAGAATGTTGTCGCGGCCGCGGACGATAACGATATTTTCGCCAATGATCTCCCGGGTGATGTAGTCGTTCGGCCGGGCGACCTCGCTGCCGTGAGCGACGCAAATCCAGCTATTGGCGAAGATGCGCTCTTTCTCGTGTTCAAACGCCTGGCTGTCGGTATAAAAACGGGCCGGAATGGTCCAGGCATCCTGCGGATTGGCGCAAAAGTTAATCGGCAGAGTAAAGTCAGGGCTCAAATTGCTCATGTAAGGTCACCTTGTGATTATTGTCAGTAAGAGGTTTTACAGCGACTGGCCGTCGCCTTTGAGTACCGTGCCAACCGGTAGCGTCTCGGCTTTAATCATTGGCTCGGGCGTATAGGTTTCTATCTGATTGACCGGCACGTGGGCGTAGTCCTGTTTTAGCCAGCGCACGAAGCCGCCGGTTTTAATCAGTAAAATGGCCAGGAATGGTAGGGCGGTCAGCACCACGGTGGTTTTCATGGTCTCAAGCGAAGCGCCGGTAAACAGAATTGATAGCGGGATGAGGGTGATTACCACGCACCAGAACAGGCGCATGCCGCGATCCGGATCGTCGCCTTCGCGCAGGTTGCGGGTGCTGGTCGCCGCCATGGTGTAGGCCACCGCATCCATATGCGAGGCGAGGAAAACAATCATCACGAACAGATAGGCGGCGAGGAACAGCTTACCTGCCGGCAGCGACATCAGGACCTGCTGGACGGCGGTTTCGCCGCCAAGAGTCTGCATCACCTGCGGTACGTTAATCACGCCGTTAACGAACTGGTGCATGGCGTAGCTTTCCATCACCCCAAAGAAGAACCAGCAGCCGGCGGTGCTACCAAGGAGCAGTCCCCATATCACCTCTTTGATTTTGCGCCCGCGGGAGACGCGGGTGACGAACATCGCCACGCCCGGGGTATAGGAGATCCACCACAGCCAGTAGAAGACGGTCCAGTTGCGGGTAAAGGCGCCGTCGCCGAGGGGATCGGTAAACAGGCTCATCTGCAGGAAGTTCTGAGTCGTCAGGCCGACGGCGTTAATGATGTTATTGGTGATGAATTCGGTTGGGCCAACCAGTAATACCACCAACGGCAGCAGAAATGCCCCCCAGCCGACCATTTTGCTCAGGCGCTGCAGGCCGTTGTTGATGCCAATCCACGAACTCATGCAGAAAATCCCGCCGGAGAGCAGGATCACAAACGCCTGCACGGTGAAGTTATCCGGCAGCCCGGTCAGCGCTGACAGGCCGCGGGTGAAGGTGGCGGCAGTGACCACCAGCGAAATGGTTAACGCGCCGACGGTAGCGATCAGGAACATCAGATCGACCAGACGGCCCCAGAAGCCCTGCGGACTCACTCCGGTGATCGCTGAAATGATCCCGGAGAGGCTGAGGCCTTTATTTTTCCGCACGTGGAAGTGATAGGCCATGATCAGCGAGGCGAGAGTGTAGGTCGCCCAGGCGCTAACCCCCCAGTGGAAGAAAGAATAAGGGATGCTGTATTCCAGCGCTTTCGGCGATTGCGGGGCAATGTTCAGGCCCGGGGTCTGGTAGTAATAAGCCCATTCGGCGACGCCCCAGTACAGCGTGGAGGAGCCGAGCCCGGCGCAGATAAACATAAACAGCCATGAGAGGGTACTGTATTCGACTTTACCTTCGCCGAGACGGATATTGCCGTATTTGCTGGTCGCCAGATAGAGCACCAGTCCCAGCGCCAGCAGCACCAGTACCTGTACCGTGGAACCCAGCAGGCGGGTCACGCCGTTAAAAATCGAATCAGCCGCCTGCGCGGTTTGCTGCGGGAAGAGACTTAATGTAGCGGCGATGAAAACAATGGCCGCCAGGCTGATGGCAATCAGCGGCACATCTTTTTTCTTTACGTTGCTCAACATGGGTGATCTCCTGGGCATGATTGCCCGTCGGTGGCTTTAGCCTGTCGTTGTTATCACGCTGTAGGGTCAAGGTTCGTAGCAAAAGCTATTAACAATCGGATTATTTCTTCGTTACATGAATTAAACAATTGGCCGTTTCGTGAAGCAATAAAACACGGAACGGAAATAATAAAAGGTGAATTGGCGCAGGTTCTGTCTTTTCAGGAATTAATAAAGTTTGACGCTGTGATGCGGTCCACTTGTCAATCGTGGGGGATTCTGCATAGCGAAAAGAGAGGGAAGTTGGCGCAGGTCTTCCCGGGTAGCGGCTGCGCCTTACCCGGGCTACGGTCCGTGCGGCCTGCCTTTAATTTATTCACCATTGTTGCTGAAACTGCCGGTGTTGGCGGCCTCAACATCGCTGAGACGTTCCCGGCAGGTCGGGGCAGCCCGCAGGGATGCGGGCTGAGGGCCGTGTTTTTACATTATTGTGCCTTTTGTAGCCCCGGTAAGCGCCGCGCGACCGGGGAGCGGCTTGGGTAATTACGCCAAAATGGCTTTGCAGATAGCGTCGCTGACCTGTTGCGTTGACGCGCTGCCTTTCATATCCGGGGTTTTCGGCCCGCTGGCAATCACCTGCTCAATCGCCGCCAGAATGCCGTTGTGCGCGGCGTGATAGCGCTCATCGCCGTTGCCGAGAAAATCGAGCATCATCGCCCCGGCCCATATGGTGGCGATCGGGTTGGCGATATTTTTACCATAGATATCCGGCGCCGACCCGTGAACCGGTTCGAACAGCGACGGGAAGGTGCGCTCCGGGTTGAGATTCGCCGATGGCGCAATACCGATGGTGCCGGTACAAGCCGGGCCGAGATCGGAGAGAATATCACCGAACAGATTGGAGCCGACGACCACGTCAAACCGCTCCGGCTGCAGCACGAAGCGGGCGCACAGGATATCGATATGCTGCTTGTCCCAGCGAATATCCGGATAGTTTTTGGCCATCTCTTCCACCCGCTCATCCCAGTAGGGCATGCTGATCGCCAGACCGTTGGATTTGGTTGCGGAGGTCAGCGTTTTGCGTGGGCGGCTTTGCGCCAGTTCGAAGGCGTAGCGCAGGATCCGGTCCACGCCGCGGCGGGTAAAGACCGACTCCTGAATCACCACTTCATGCTCGGTGCCTTCATTGGCGCGCCCGCCGAGGGCGGAATATTCGCCTTCGGTATTTTCGCGCACCACGTAAAAATCGATATCGCCGGCCTTTTTGCCCGCCAGCGGGCAGGGGACGCCGGGGAACAGACGCACCGGACGCAGGTTGACGTATTGGTCAAACTCACGGCGGAACTTCAGCAGCGACCCCCACAGCGAAATGTGGTCGGGAACGGTATCCGGCCAGCCGACGGCGCCGAAGTAGATGGCATCGAAGCCCTGCAGCTGCTCGCGCCAGTCGTCCGGCATCATCTTGCCGTGATGGGCATAATATTCGCAGCTTGCCCACTCCATCTGCTCGAAGCTCAATGACAGATCCCAACGCTGTGCGGCGGCTTGCAGCACGCGAATCCCTTCAGGCAGAACTTCTTTGCCAATTCCGTCACCCGGGATGGCGGCAATACGATAGTTTTTTTTCATTCCGGTTCTCACTTTTTAGCGATGATGTTTGACCACCTGCCTATCCTATAATTGACTGGTTCATAATTAATCACGCTAACTGGTGAAACATAAAACACAGATCATGAATAATCTGCCGCTGCTAAATGATTTACGCGTCTTTATGCTGGTCGCTCGCCGGGCCGGGTTCGCCGCCGCCGCCGAAGAGCTTGGCGTATCACCGGCGTTCGTTAGCAAGCGGGTTTCGCTGCTGGAGCAAACCCTGAATGTGGTGTTGTTGCACCGGACCACCCGCCGGGTCACCATTACCGAGGAGGGGGAGCGGATCTACGAATGGGCGCAGCGCATTTTGCAGGATGTCGATGAGATGATGGACGAGCTTTCCGACGTGCGCCAGGTGCCGCAGGGAACGCTGCGTATTATCAGTAGCTTCGGCTTTGGCCGCCGGGTGGTGGCCCCGGCGCTGTCGGCGCTGGCCCTTCAGTACCCGCAGCTGGAACTGCGTTTCGATGTCCAGGACCGGCTGGTGGATTTAGTCAATGAAGGGGTGGATCTCGATATTCGCGTGGGCGATGATATCGCGCCGAATCTGATTGCCCGCCAGCTGGCGGCCAACCACCGCGTGCTCTGCGCCTCGCCGCAATTCCTTGCCCGCCATCCACCGCCGAAACAGCTGAGCGATCTGGCCGCCTTACCCTGCCTGGTGATTAAAGAACGCGATCATCCGTTTGGCATCTGGCAGTTGCACAGCAAAGAGGGGCAGCATGCGATCAAGGTGACCGGGCCGCTGTCGTCCAACCATGGTGAAATTGTGCATCAGTGGTGTCTGGACGGGCAAGGAATTGCGTTACGTTCATGGTGGGACGTCCGGGAGAATATCGCCAGCGGCCATCTGGTGCATGTGCTGCCGGAATTCTTTCAGCCTGCCAACGTCTGGGCAGTCTATGTCTCCCGGCTGGCGACGTCGGCTAAAATTCGCACCACTGTGGAGTTTCTGCGCCACTACTTTCAGCAGCACTATCCGCAGCATGAGCCGACGGCCAGCGCCGTCGGCAGAGGCGATTAAACCCCCAGGCGGTCGCGCAGACTGTAGTAGGCGGCGCCCATGGCGGTGAAGGGAATGCGCAGGCTGCGGCCGCCCGGGAACGGGTAGTGCGGCAGTTTGGCAAAGGCGTCGAAACGCTCAGCGTCACCGCGCAGCAGTTCCGAAATCAACCGTCCGGCGAGGTGGGTACAGGTGACCCCATGCCCGCTGTAGCCCTGCATGTAGTAGATGTTGGTATCGAGGCGACCAAACTGCGGCATCCTTGAGAGGGTCAACAGGAAGTTGCCGGTCCAGCGGTAGTCGATTTTCACCCCTTTCAGCTGCGGGAAGGTTTTCAGCAGCTTCGGCATAATCAGCCGTTCCACATCGTCCGGGTCGCGGGCGCCGTAGACCACGCCGCCGCCATACAGCAGGCGGTTGTCGCCGGTGAGGCGGTAGTAATCCAACAGATAGTTACAGTCTTCCACACAGTAGTTTTTCGGGATCAGCGAGCGAGCGACCTCCTCCGACAGCGGAGCGGTGGTGACCACCTGGGTGCCGCAAGGCATGCTGCGCTTCGCCAGCTCCGGCTCCAGTTTGTCGCCGAGATAGGCGTTGCCGGCGACGATCACATAGCGGGCAGTGACCTGGCCGCGGGCGGTGCTGACCACTGCCGGAGTGGAGTGCTGAATGCGGGTGACCGGCGACTGCTCATAGACCCGGCCGCCGTTCAGGCGAATGGCGTCCGCTTCGCCGATGGCGAGGTTGAGCGGATGAATATGGCCGCCGCTGTGGTCGAGCAGGGCGCCGACGTAGCGGTCGCTGTCCACTTCGCGACGAATCGCCTCTCTGTCCAGCAGCTCCAGCTGCGTGTTGCCGTAGCGCTCCCAGTTGGCTTTCTGTTCTTCCAGCGTCTCCAGCTGTTTGTGATTCATCGCCACGAACAGGCCGCCCGGGCGATAATCGCACTGGATCTGGTAGCGCTGGATACGTTCGCGAATAATATCGCCGCCTTCGAACATCATGCTGCCGAGCATTTTAGCGGCATCCGGGCCGTAGTTTTTTTCAATCACGTCGATATCGCGGCTGTAGGAGTTAACCAGCTGACCGCCATTGCGGCCGCTGGCGCCGAAGCCGATGCGCGCCCCTTCCAGCACCACCACGTCGTAGCCCATTTCGGCCAGATGCAGGGCAGACGAGAGTCCGGTGTAGCCGCCGCCGACGACGCAGACGTCGCAGCTTATCGATTCGTCCAGCGTCGGAAAGGGTTCATATTTGTTGGCGCTGGCGGCGTAATAGCTGGTGGTATGTTCGGTCATGATTAAGACTCCAGGGCAATCCAGATGGTTTTCAGTTCGGTGAATTTTTCCAGCGCGTGCAGCGACTTATCGCGTCCGTTGCCGCTCTGTTTGTAACCGCCGAAGGGGACGGTCATATCACCATCGTTATAGTTGTTGACGAAGACCGAACCGGCCTTCAGGCGGCGGCTCATGCGGTGGGCGCGTGAGAGATCGCGGGTCCATACCGCAGCGCCGAGGCCGTAGTCGCTGTCGTTGGCAAGCCGCAGCGCCTCGTCTTCGCTTTTGAAGCGAGTCACCACCAGCACCGGGCCGAAGATCTCTTCCCGGCTGAGGGTGGAGGCCGGGTCGACGTCAACAAAAATGGTCGGGCCGACGGCGGCAGGCCACGGATTTTTCCGCCCGTCGAGGAACAGCGTGCTTTTGCTTTCGCCGCCGCGAATAAAACTGTGCACGCTGTCGGCATGGGTGTTGTCAATCAGCATGCCCATGGTGGTGTTTGGGTCGAGCGGGTTGCCCGGCTGCCAGTGTTGCGCTTCGGTTTTCAGTCGTGCCAGGAACTCGTCGGCGATGCTCTCCTCCAGCAGCAGGCGAGTGCCGGCGATGCACACCTGCCCCTGGTTGTAGAAGATGCCGCCGGCGGTGGCGCTGACCGCTTTTTGCAGATCCGGGCAGTCGGCGAAGACGATGTTGGCGCTCTTGCCGCCCGCTTCCAGCCACACGCGCTTCATATTGCTGTCGCCGGCGTCTTTCAGCAGCTGCTTGCCGGTGCGGGTGGAGCCGGTAAAGGTAAGGACCTCCACGTCTGGATGCAGGGCCAGCGCCTGTCCGGCTTCGTGACCAAAGCCGCTGACCACGTTCAGCACGCCGTCCGGCAGGCCCGCCTCTTTCGCCAGCCCGGCGAGGCGCAGCGCGGTGAGCGGCGATTTTTCCGAGGGCTTAAGGATCACGCTGTTGCCCGCCGCCAGCGCCGGGCCGAGCTTCCAGCAGGCCAGCAGCAGCGGGAAGTTCCACGGCACCACCGCGGCGATGACGCCAATCGGTTCGCGGACGATCATCGCCAGCTCGTTGCTGCCGGTAGGAGCCACTTCGCCATAGACTTTATCCAGCGCTTCGGCATACCAGCGGATGGCGCGGGCGGCGCCGGGAATATCGTCGCGCAGGCTGTGGCGAATCGGCTTACCGGTATCCAGCGTTTCCAGCAGCGCCAGCTCTTCGCAGTGGGCCTCTATCAGGTCGGCAAAGCGTGTGAGAACCGCTTTACGCTGCGTGGGAGCGGCCTGTGACCAGTCGCCGTTATCAAAGACCCGACGCGCGGCCTTCACCGCCAGCTCAACGTCGGCTTTTTTGCCGCGAGCGACATGGGCTAACGTGTGCTGCGCGGCAGGGTCAATGGTTTCAAAGGTGGTATTATCGACCGCGGCGCAATATTCGCCGTTAATAAATAATCGTGTTTCAATGGCCAGGCTTTTCGCTTTTTCCTGCCAGTAAGCCAGGTGCTGAAAATTCATCATGACTCCTTAAAAACATTATCGGCAAATTAATCATTTCGGCGTTTTCAGGCTGCACGGGGGCGCTGCGCCAGGCGCAGGGCATAGTGTATCCCCGGAGTTGAATACCGTTTTATCACCCTAAATTTCGACAGGTTGTCTGCATGCCGAATAATTCAGGGGTGAGTCGCCATTCACGGCGTTAATTATTTCAGGGCCAGCAGAAAATAAGATTCCCTTCCGGCACCAACGTTATGACTGCGAGTTTTTCGCGGCGACGAAAATAAAATTTCCGCCGCCGCAGGTCTGAAGAAAGCCTGAAGCTCGTTCAGGCTAAATATTCAGAATGTGGTGGGGGTGTGGGCACTGATGATGCGGCAGATGCCTGCCGAGGTGTTGCTGAAGCTGTGCGGGATGCCGGTATTAATGGCATAGCTCTGTCCAGCCACCAGGTGGTACGACTGACCGTTAATCGTCAGCACAATCTCACCCTCCAGTATGGTGCCTATCTCCTCACCCTGATGCTTAATCCTCTCCCCGGTCGTGGTTCCAGGCTGGTAAGTTTCAAAAATCATCGCCAGCGTACGGTTCGGATTTCCGTTATGAACCAGCTTCATGGAAACGCCCTGACTGCCCATTTCGATAAGGTCATCCTGATTAATGACCACCTGGGGTTCGTCCGGCTTTTCGGGTTCAGAAAAGAATTCCGAGAGCGACAGCCCATAGACTTTCAGCAGCTTTTGCAGCGTACTGATGGCAGGACTGACTTTGTCCTGCTCTATGGTGCTGATGGCACTATGTGTTAACCCAGACAGTTCGGCGGCACGACGCTGCGAAAGACCCAGCTGTTGGCGGATCTCTGACAGACGTTTCCCTGGCGCCAGTCCGTCATCGCTCATATTTGCATTTCCTTAACGGTAGTGGTCAGCGCCGCCGCTTTTCAGCATGATGGCCCTGACAGGCGGTGATAAAACCATCAAACAACATACGCGACAGGGCGTATTCGCTACTGTTCCATTCAGGATGCCACTGTACGCCCAGCGCGAAAGGGTGATCGTTCACGCTGACCGCTTCCACCAGTCCATCCGGCGCTCGCGCCTCCACGCGCAGCTGCGGACTGAGGGTTTTTGCCCCTTGCCCATGTAGCGAGTTTACCCAAAACGTGTTGCAGCCCGGTATCAATTGCGACAGCAATCCTCCTTCCTGAACCTCAACCTGATGGGACGGCGCATACTGCTGCTCGACGGGCAGTTCAGGATCTTCGCGATGCTCCAGCAGCTCAGGCTGCTCGAACAGACGACGATACAGAGTCCCACCGGTGGCGACAACCAGTTCCTGCAGTCCACGACAGATGGCGAAAATGGGGATGCGCCTTTCGAGTGCGGCGTTAATCAGCGCCATGCTCAGAAGATCACGCCCGGGGTCGGCGTCAGGCTCATCGCCGTTTTCACCATAAAGGTGCGGCTGCACGTTACTGGGGCTGCCTGGCAGGTATATCCCATCCAGTTTATCGACTAACGCGTTCAGCAGATCCGGCTCTGCCAGCGCATGTGGCAGGGCGATCGGCAGTCCGCCGGCGTTAACAATTGCATTCAGGTACTTTTCTTGCAAGGTTTGGGTCTGGTGACCCTTAAGCCTGTTTCTACACATCACGACGCCAATAACTGGCTTGTACATTATATTTTCCATGATCGCCCTCACAAAGTGGACTAAATTATGACCGCTATAGCGGGTTTAACGGCCATATCGTTCAATATTTTCTCAATCTAGCAGTGGAAATAGCCCTTTGCAAACTTAATTTAACATTTGACAAACAATTTATTTGCATACACAGTCGATGGGGTGGACATTATATTTAACGGTCTGAGTGCAGGACCGAAACCAAACCAACGGCGGTGAATCATGGAAACCAATATCGTAGAAGTTGAGAATTTTGTTCAGCAAACGGAAGAGAGACGGGTCAGCGCGTTCGCGAAAGAAGTGAAGCGCTACCTCGAAACCTACCCTGATACCCAATATGTTGATGTCCTCCTCACTGACCTGAACGGCTGCTTCCGCGGCAAGCGCATCCCGGTTGCCGGCCTGAGCAAGCTGGAGAAAGGCTGTTATTTCCCGGCTTCGGTGTTTGCGATGGATATTCTCGGCAACGTCGTGGAAGAGGCCGGTCTGGGCCAGGAGATGGGCGAGCCGGATCGCAGCTGCATTCCGGTGCCCGGCACCTTAACGCCTTCAGCGGCCGATCCGCAGTCGATAGCCCAGGTACAGTTGACCATGGTTGATGAAGATGGCGCTCCCTTTGACGTTGAGCCGCGGAACGTACTCAACCGCCTCTGGCAGCAGTTGCGCCAGCGCGGGCTGTTCCCCGTGGTAGCGGTAGAGCTGGAGTTCTATTTACTGGACCGCAAACGCGATGCCGAAGGCTACCTGCAGCCGCCGTGCGCGCCGGGCACCGACGATCGCAACACCCAAAGCCAGGTCTACTCGGTCGATAACCTGAACCACTTTGCCGACGTGCTCAACGATATCGACGAGCTGGCGAAACTGCAGCTGATCCCCGCCGACGGCGCGGTGGCCGAAGCCTCGCCGGGCCAGTTTGAAATCAACCTCCACCATACCGATAACGTGCTGGACGCCTGCGATGATGCGCTGGCGTTAAAACGTCTCGTGCGTTTAATGGCGGAGAAGCATAAGATGCACGCCACTTTTATGGCTAAGCCTTATGAAGAGCATGCGGGCAGCGGAATGCATATCCACATCAGCATGCTGAACAATAAAGGGGAAAACGTGCTGGTGGACGGCGACGGGGAAGACTCCGCGCTGCTTAAACGCGCGCTGGCCGGGATGATCGATCTGATGCCGGCCTCGATGGCGCTGCTGGCGCCGAACGTGAACTCGTATCGCCGCTTCCAGCCAGGGATGTATGTCCCGACGCAGGCTTCCTGGGGGCATAACAACCGTACCGTGGCGCTGCGGATCCCATGCGGCGAGCGGCAGAACCACCGCGTGGAGTATCGCGTGGCGGGGGCGGACGCCAACCCGTATCTGGTGATGGCGGCGATTTTCGCCGGCATTCTGCACGGGCTGGATAACCCTCAGCTGCCTTTGCAGGAAGAGGTGGAAGGTAACGGCCTGGAACAAGAGGGTCTGCCGTTCCCGATCCGCCAGAGCGATGCGCTGTGGGAGTTTATGCAGAACGATCACCTGCGTGAGCGTCTCGGCGAGCGTTTCTGCCACGTTTTCCATGCCTGCAAGCATGATGAATTACTGCAGTTTGAGCGTCTTATCACAGAAACTGAAATTGAGTGGATGTTGAAAAACGCCTGATGGTCGCCCCGCAAGGGGCGCATGAGTTGAGTCATGAGTAGCATCATACGGCCTGAGCGGAGCCTGGTCGTCCTTTTTGCTGGGAGCCCAGCCATTTCCCGGATGTCGCGTTAAGGAGCGCAGGCGGCAACGGGGCTTCAGTTAACGACACAGTGTGTGACGAGGAAATGAGATGATGCAGATGTTCAAATATCCGCAGGGAGAGGGAGGCCGCTCAGGCCGCATTGGATGCCAGCCAGCAACCGCTCACCGGTCCGTCTTACCCTTTTATTTATGCCTTATCCCCTTGCTAAGCAGGTTTGTCACGCGAACGTTGTGTCCGCAAACTGTTATCCGCAAGGGGGGAATGGGCGATGGCTATTAATCTTCCTGCGCATAACGCCGCTCAGGCGGGCAGACCGCGTCTGCGTAAATCCCTCAAACTCTGGCAAGTGGTGATGATGGGGCTGGCCTATCTGACGCCGATGACGGTGTTTGATACCTTCGGCATCGTCTCCGGTATCAGCAACGGCCACGTCCCGGCGTCGTATTTGCTGGCGCTGGCTGGCGTGCTGTTCACCGCCATCAGCTACGGCAAACTGGTACGCCAGTTCCCGGAAGCCGGCTCCGCCTACACCTACGCGCAAAAATCCATCAGTCCGCACGTCGGCTTTATGGTCGGCTGGTCCTCGCTGCTGGATTATCTGTTCCTGCCGATGATCAACGTCCTGTTGGCGAAGATCTATCTCTCGGCGCTGTTCCCGGAGGTGCCGCCATGGGTGTGGGTGGTGACCTTTGTCGCCATTCTGACCGCCGCAAACCTGAAAAGCGTTAATCTGGTGGCGAACTTCAACACCCTGTTCGTGCTGGTGCAGATCTCGATTATGGTGGTATTCGTCATTCTGGTGGTTCAGGGGCTGCACAAAGGCGAGGGGGTAGGGACCGTCTGGTCGCTGCAGCCGTTTATCAGTCAGAATGCGCATCTGATCCCGATTATTACCGGGGCGACCATTGTCTGCTTCTCGTTTCTCGGCTTCGACGCCGTGACCACACTGTCGGAAGAGACGCCTGACGCCGCGCGGGTGATCCCGAAGGCGATTTTTCTCACCGCGATGTACGGCGGCATTATTTTCATCGTTGCGTCGTTCTTTATGCAGCTGTTTTTCCCGGATATTCATCGCTTTAAAGACCCGGACGCCGCGCTGCCGGAGATTGCGCTGTACGTGGGCGGCAAGCTGTTCCAGTCAATATTCCTCTGCACCACCTTTGTTAACACCCTGGCGTCCGGCCTGGCGTCCCATGCCAGCGTCTCCCGTCTGCTGTACGTGATGGGTCGCGATAACGTCTTCCCGGAGCGCATTTTCGGCTATGTGCATCCGAAATGGCGCACCCCGGCGTTGAACGTGATTATGGTGGGTATCGTCGCGCTGTCGGCGCTGTTCTTCGACCTGGTGACCGCCACCGCGTTAATTAACTTCGGCGCGCTGGTGGCCTTCACCTTCGTTAACCTGTCGGTGTTCAACCACTTCTGGCGGCGCAAGGGGTACAACAAAACCTGGAAGGATCGACTGCACTATCTGCTGCTGCCGATGGTCGGGGCGTTGACGGTAGGGGTGCTGTGGATCAACCTCGAGGCCACTTCCCTGACGCTCGGCCTGGTGTGGGCGGCGCTTGGTCTGCTGTATCTGGCTTATCTGACCCGACGCTTCCGTAAACCGCCGCCGCAGTTCGATGCCGCCAAGGCGGAGCAGGCCTGGGAGTCCTAGAACCTGACGCTGAAACCGAACGAAGGCAGGCCCGCAGGCCTGCCTTTGTTTTTGGTTCGGTAAGGGACAGTACAGGATGGTAAAGCAATCAGCAGAAAACGGCGGAGAACGGAAGGTATTATTTCTTCTTTTTATGGACAGGTAACTGACTGGCGCGCCGCTCTTTGAGGTACGACACCAGGCTGTAGATGGCGACGCCCAGCAGCGCCACCGCGACGATAAAGAGAATAAGACCCGACATAGACCAACCTAATATTCTGTTTAGAAAGGGAAAAAGATACAGGGCTCTGTGTGAAGATAACATCGGGATATGTCTGAAAGATGACGCCTCATCGCGAGAATAACTGCTGTCGGGGTTGTGATAAAATATTTCCCGCAGGAATGTGACAGCCTGGCTTTCAGCTGAAATGGCGTAACACTCCGTTAAGTGATTTTACAGAAGTGCGGCCAGCAACGGGTTACGCTGACCGCGAATAAGAATGATCTGAGAGTAAGACATGTATAAGACAACCCTCAGCCTGCTGGGCGTGGCGCTGGCGCTGACGGCCTTCGCCAGTCAGGCTGAAAATGAACGTCAGGCGAGCCGCGAGCGGATCGTGGAGCAGGTCCTGAAACCCTGTGAAGGCAAAAAAGCGGGCGATAAGGTAGTGATCACCGATCGCCGCGGCGGGGAGCACGAGGCGATCTGTACCCTGGCGGCGGTTCCGCTGCCGGAATAATGCCCGCCGCCGGGGCGAATTAGCGATACCGCGGCGCCGGTTGCCCGGTTCGCGCGCTGGTAAACAGCGCCAGTCGCGTCTGCTCGAAAGCCTCCCACAGTCCCAGATCATGCACCGGCGGTAAGGTGACCTTTTCCCCCATTTCGAGTCCCCTGAGAGCGGCGTCAACCAGATCCTCGGTGGTCATTACCGTACCGGTGGGCAGGGCGTCGAGCGCCACGCCGGAGGTCGGCCACAGATCGGTGGCGGTCGCCGCCGGCAATACCGCCTGAATACGCACGCCGCTGTCGGCGAACTCATCCTGCAGGCCACGGGTAAAGCTCAACACCCAGGCTTTGCTGGCGCTGTAGACCGCGCTGCCCGGCAGCGTATGCAGCGCAAGAATAGAGGCAATATTGATCAGCGTTCCGCGGCCCCAGGGAGTGAAAGCGGCCAGCGCGGCATAGCTCAGGCGCAGAAGCGCGGTGGTGTTGAGCGTATGAATCGCCTGGTGCTCGCGCGACGTGCTGGCGAGAAAGCCCGCCATTTTTGCCGTCCCGGCGTTGTTGATGAACAGGTCAACGGCGGGATCCTGCTGCAGACGCTGCTCCACGGCTTCAATGCCTTGCTCCTCGCTCAGGTCGGCCTTGAGGATGCTGGCCCGGATGGCGTAGCGTGCCTGCAGTTGCCCGGCGAGCGCTTGCAGCCGATCTTCACGACGGGCGGCGAGGATCAGATCGTAGCCGCGGGCGGCAAGTCGTTCGGCATAGATCGCGCCGATACCTGAGGAAGCGCCGGTGATAAAAGCAGTGTGCGATGACTGGGACATGAGTATTGCCTCTTAAAAGGTTGCATTATTAAACCAAATTCAGCATGAGATACTTGGTTTAATAATGCAACTATTTTGCCGGGCTTTTTTTATTTCTGCCTGCCGCGGGCCGCGTTTAGTCGTTCAGCGGAACGGCGATGGTGATATCCGTCGGGGCCAGCTCACGGCCATCCGCCGCCTGCAGGACCAGCTTACGCAGGGGCTGGCGCTGCTGGCGGTCAATGAGCCGCGTCGCCGGTTCGTCCGGGTCGAACAGATAGTCGTCCGCCCACTGGGAGAGGGCGACCAGCACGGTCTGCAGGGCGCGGCCCTTATCGGTCAGGACATACTCCTGCCAGGCGCTGCCGTCGGAGGCCGGCTGCAGGCGCAGGATGCCTTCATCCACCAGCATTTTCAGCCGCCCGGCGAGCATATTTTTGGCAATGCCGAGGTTTTTCTGGAATTCGCTAAAACGGCGTACCCCGCGCAGGGCATCACGGACGATAAGCAGCGACCACCAGTCGCCGATAACGTCGAGGGAGCGGGCGACAGGACAGCAGCTGTTTTCCAGACGGGTACGTTTCACGAAAGCCTCCAGGTTAGTTGTTTCATTATAAAACTATTTGGCCGGCAGAGGAAATTTTCGGCTCCGGTCTAAGTTTGCGAGCGAATGCCAGGAAAAATGGCCTAAATCCGTCACAATTAACCCGATGATAATAAATGACTAAGGATGAAGGGATGAAAATACGTCTACTCGCCGCCGCCGTAGCCGGCGCGGTCATGTTATCCGCTGGCGCCCAGGCTCAGGACACGGCCGCCCCGGAGGGGTATCAGCTGCAGCAGGTGCTGATCATGAGTCGTCATAACCTTCGCGCGCCGCTGGCCAATAACGGCAGCGTGCTGGAGCAGTCCACCGCCAAAGCCTGGCCGCAGTGGGATGTGCCGGGCGGCCAGCTGACCACCAAAGGCGGCGTGCTGGAGGTGTATATGGGCCACTATATGCGCGAATGGCTGGCGCAACAGAAGCTGGTGACCAGCGGGGAGTGCCCGCCGGAAAACGCCGTTTACGCCTACGCTAACAGCCTGCAGCGCACCGTCGCCACTGCGCAGTTCTTTATCACCGGCGCGTTCCCGGGCTGCGGCATTGCGGTGCATCATCAGCCGCAGATGGGCACCATGGACCCGACCTTCAACCCGGTTATCACCGACGACTCCCCGGCGTTTCGCGAGAAAGCGCTGCAGGCGATGGAAAAAGAGCGCCAGGGGATGCAGTTGACCGAGAGCTACAAGCTGCTGGAGACGATGATCGATTACCGCAACTCGCCCTCCTGCAAAGAGAAGCAGGTCTGTTCCCTGAGCGAGGGTAAAGATACCTTTAGCGCCGGTTATCAGCAGGAGCCGGGAGTGTCCGGACCGTTGAAGGTGGGCAACTCGCTGGTAGACGCCTTCACCCTGCAATACTATGAAGGCTTCCCGAAAGATCAGGTGGCGTGGGGGGAAATCACCAGCGATAAGCAGTGGCAGGTGCTGTCGAAGCTGAAAAACGGCTACCAGGATAGTCTGTTCACCTCGACGGCAGTGGCGCAAAACGTGGCCAAACCGCTGGTTAAATATATCGATAACGCGCTGGTGGGCGAGGGAGCCAGCAAGGCGAAAGTCACCCTGCTGGTGGGACACGACTCGAATATCGCCTCGCTGCTGACGGCGCTGGACTTTAAGCCCTATCAACTTCCTGGCCAGTACGAGCGCACGCCTATCGGCGGCAAACTGCTGTTTCAGCGCTGGCACGACAGCGGCAGCAACCGCGATCTGATGAAGATTGAGTATGTCTATCAGAGCACTGAGCAGCTGCGTAATGCCGACCCATTGACGTTACAGACCCCGCCGCAGCGGGTCACGCTGGCGCTTAACGGTTGCCCGGTCGATGACCAGGGATTCTGCCCGCTGGAGACCTTTAAAAAGGTGATCAACGAGGCGGCGAAATAATGAAAAAACCCGGAGCAATCCGGGTTTTTAGCAGGTTAGGGTGAGACTCGGCAGGGATAAACGCCCTATACGTTTTTACGCTCAATCGTCTGTTCACCCCAGAACAGCGCATCTTTATCGGTTTTGGCAAAGGCCAGCGCCAGCACTTCGTCGCTGCCTTCCTCCCAGATTTGCTCAGCCAGTTTTTCATCGTAGTGGGCAACTTCGAAAATTGCCTCGGCGATCTCCGGCGAGGTGTTACGTAAACTTGCCCATTCGCCGACGCGATGTGCTTTTGCTTCTTGAGTTGGCATAGTGCTCCTCCTGCGGAAGATTAGCCGTGCAGTTTAACGGCCAGTTTGGCGACATGTTCACCCTGATAGCGGGCGATGGCTAACTCTTCCTCGCTTGGCTGACGCGAGCCGTCGCCGCCGGCAATAGTGGTGGCGCCATAAGGCGTCCCGCCGCGGACCTGGGAGATGTCGAACAGCTCCTGTGCGCCGTAGCCGATCGGGACGATGATCATCCCGTGGTGGGCCAGCGTCGTCCAGGTGGAGGTAATGGTTTGTTCCTGGCCGCCACCGGTGCCGGTTGAGCTGAATACGCTGGCGATCTTGCCGTACAGCGCGCCGGATGCCCACAGGCCGCCGGTCTGATCGAGGAAGGTGCGCATTTGTCCGGACATATTGCCGAAACGAGTCGGGGTACCAAAGATGATGGCGTCATACTCAGCCAGCTCCTGCGGCGTGGCGACAGGCGCGTTTTGCGTTTTCCCGCCTGCTTTGGCAAACGCTTCTGCCTGCATGGTTTCCGGCACGCGCTTCACAACCACCTCAACGCCGTCCACCCGGTTCGCCCCATCGGCGACGGCGTGAGCCATGGTTTCAATGTGTCCATACATGGAATAATAAAGCACCAGAATTTTAGCCATTTCCATCACTCCTCGGTTGCATTATAAGCCAGCCAAATAGCTGGTACCTTTAAAGATAAAGCCTCTGCCGAAGAGTGCAAATCCAACGGGCATTTATTTGATTTATAACAAAATGACAAAACATTATTTACTTTTCCTTGCGCAGCGCGGCCTGAGCGGCTGAGAAGCGGGAAGCGATGCCTCCGTTATACTGGCCGGTGCGGCGAGGATGTAGCATCAGGATACATTTTTTGCTGACTATTTTTTCTTCGGCAGCAGAGCAGGTTAGCGCCATCAGGCGGCGCGAGGGGATTTTTTTCGCCAGGCTTTGTTTCTGAATGTGACATTTGCCATCGTCACCGGCAGTCATTCACTAACCTTATAGATACGCGGCAGAACAGCGGCGTCGCCGCTCCCGCGTAATGCACTATGATGTCTAACCTAATGGAGGTCAGTAATGGCAAACCATCGTGGCGGTTCTGGCAACTTTGCTGAAGACCGTGAAAGAGCATCAGAAGCAGGACGTAAAGGTGGCCAGCATAGCGGGGGGAATTTTAAAAATGACCCTCAGCGCGCCTCAGAGGCTGGCAAAAAAGGGGGTAAAAACAGTCATGGTAGTCGTGAGAGTTAACGCGCGACTGGCACTGTTCTCTTTGATGCGGTGTTAATCTCCCCGACCCAACCGCATCGCCCTCGCCGCCGGCATCTGCCGGCGGTTTTTTTTAGCTGTCGGAGGTTGCGCTCCCGCCGGGCCGATTGCACACTGGTCGCCCGTTTATCGTCATGGCTGTCTTATGTCTTCGTTAAAATTCTCCGTTAGCCGCCAGGAAGCGCTCCTTATCATGATCACCATGTTCTGGGGAGGGACGTTCCTTGCCGTACAGTATGCGGTCAGCCTCAGTGGGCCGCTGTTTTTTGTCGGCCTGCGTTTCGCGACCGCCGCGCTGGCGGTGGGCCTGCTCTCGCTCCGCACCCTGCGCGGCCTGACGTGGCTGGAGGTGAAGGCGGGGGTGGCGATTGGCGTGGCGATTGCGCTGGGGTATGGCCTGCAGACCTGGGGGCTGCAGTCGATCTCCAGCAGCAAGTCTGCCTTTATCACGGCGATGTATGTGCCGCTGGTGCCGCTGCTGCAGTGGCTGTGTCTGGGGCGTATGCCAGGGTTGATGTCCTGCGTGGGGATTGTGCTGGCCTTTATCGGTTTGATCCTGCTGGCCGGGCCGGAAAACAATCTGTTGGCGCTTGGCGTGGGGGAGATGATCACTCTGGCGAGCGCGCTGGCGATCGCCGCGGAGATTATCCTTATCAGCGCCTGGGCCGGAAAAGTGGATGTCCGACGGGTGACGGTGGTGCAGCTGGCGACCGCGTCGCTGGTGGCTTTCGCTGCCATGAAGCCGGCCGGTGAGTCGGTGCCGCCGTTGACGCCGACGCTGCTCGGCGTGGCGCTGGGGCTGGGCATTTTCAGCGCGATCATTCAGGTGACCATGAACTGGGCGCAGCGCAGCGTCTCGCCGACGCGGGCCACGCTGATCTATACCGGCGAACCGGTATGGGCCGGTATTTTTGGCCGGCTGGCCGGCGAGCGTCTGCCGCTGCTGGCCCTCCTTGGCTGCTTCTTTATCCTCGCGGGAGTGCTGGTGAGCGAGCTGAAGTGGAAGCGCAAACCGCCGCCGCAGATGTCAAAGAATGACGATGTGCAGCCGCTTCCGGAGCTGGTCGATCGACGCGAGCCGTAATTTTACGCTTCTGATCCTACAGCGGCGCTTAGCCTGGCTGGCCTACTCGTCCGGCTCTGATCGTCTCCAGGCCCGCGCAAGCGCAGCGCCGCCGGACGATAGCATCAGGCACGGCGTCGTTTTTATGCCGGGTGGCGGCTGCGCCTTACCCGGCCTACGTTCGTACGACCTGTTATTAATTTAACCACTTGCGCGACTGAAACTGCCGGTGCTGACGGCCTCAAAATCGCTGAGACGTTCCCGGAAGGCCGGGGCAGCCCGCATGGATGCGGGCTGAGGGCCGTGTTTTGCAGGGACGCTGCCTCGGCCCGACCCGCAGCCTGCAGGGATAAGTCGAAGGCACCACGCAGTGGCGATTTTGCTGGCCGGAGCCCGGGGGTACAGGGGGCGGCGGCGATTGGCCGCCCCCTGTGCGCTCCCTGCGCTATGGAAAACAGAGTGCAGAAAAATTAACCGGGAGCGCAATCTGCCCGGCATTAACATAGAAGTTGTAGCCCTGCTAAGCGCAGCGCGAGCAGGGAAATATTCGGTTGTACCGTTATTTCGCCGGGTGGCGGCTGTCGCCTTACCCGGCCTACGTTCATACGACCTGTCGTTAATTTATTCACCATTGTTGCTGAAACTGCCGGTGCTGACGGCCTCAACATCGCTGAGACGTTCCCGGCAGGCCGGATGGCGGCATAAATGCCTTATCCGGCCCACCCGCTCCCTGCGCCAAGGCCGCGCTAATGTGGCTTAAACCGGCGTTACTCTGGCGTCCTTCGCCTCCCGAGTCCCGCGATGAAGCAGCGCGTGCAGCAGGATCGCCCCGAAGGTGGCGGTACCAATCCCGCCCAGCGTAAAGCCGCCCAGCGACAGCGCGAAATCGCCGGCGCCCAGCACCAGGGTCACCGACACCATGATCAAATTGCTGTTTTGACTCAGATCCACCCGGTTTTGCACCCAGATCCGCGCCCCGGCGACGGCAATTAAGCCAAAGACCACGATCGAGGCGCCGCCGATCACCGGCCCGGGAATGGTGTGGATTAATGCGCCGAACTTCGGCGAGAAACCCAACAGCATGGCAATCAGCGCCGCGGCGACAAACACCAGCGTTGAGTAGACCTTGGTCACCGCCATGACGCCGATGTTCTCCGCATAGGTCGTGACCCCGCTGCCGCCCACCGAGCCGGAGAGCATGGTCGCCAGACCGTCGCCGACGAAGGCGCGCCCCATGTACGGGTCCATATTGCGCCCGGTCATCCCGGCGACGGCCTTCAGGTGCCCGAGGTTCTCGGCCACCAGGATCACCGCGACCGGGGCAATCAACATCATCGCCTGGCCGTTAAAGGATGGGGGGGTAAAGTGCGGCAGCCCGAACCACGCCGCCTGGGCGAGGGGGGAGAAGTCCAGCGGTTTGCCGAGGCCAAAGCCGTTAGCCAGCAGGGCGTACAGCGCGCAGGCGACGATCAGGCCGACCAGGATCAGCAGTCGCTGCAGCATCCCGCGGGTAAATACCGCCACTATGCCGATGCAGAGCACAGTTAACACCGCCATCCAGCTGTCGAAGGCGCTGGCGGAGACGCTGCGCACGGCAATCGGCGCCAGGTTCAGGCCGATAGCCATCACCACCGCGCCGGTCACCACCGGCGGCATCAGGCGCTCGATCCAGCGGGTGCCGATCTTCATCACCACCAGACCAATCAGGGTGTAGACCAGCCCGCAGGCGATGATCCCGCCAAGGGCGACGCTCAGATGAGGGTTCAGCCCCTGGCCGTTAAAGCCGGTAATGGCGATCACCACCCCGACAAAGGCGGCGCTCGAGCCGAGATAGCTCGGCACCCGTCCGCCGGTGACGACAAAGAACAGCAGGGTGCCGACTCCCGACATCAGTATCGACAGGTTAGGGTCGAGCCCCATCAGCAACGGCATCAGCACCGTCGCGCCGAACATCGCAACGGCGTGCTGCACGCCCATCACCAGCGTTTGCCCGGCCGATAAGCGTTCATCGGGCGCGACGACGCCGGATTCGGCGGCGGGGGAGGTCAGCTTCCAGCGAGGAAAATCGAAGAGTGCCATGATGATATCCCGGGTTAGAGGTTAACAAGCGGGTCGCATAAGCGTGTGATAGCCGCGGTCAAACCACATCAGACCCCGGGGCTCCGGGTGACGGGTAATGGCCACGACGTGACAAAACAGGATGTCGTGCGTGCCGACGCTGACGCGCTGGTCGATGCGGCAGTCAAAGCTGACCAGCGCCGCCTCCAGCCGCGGGCAGCCGGTGGCGCCGGTCAGCCAGTCGGCGGCGGCAAAGCGCTCGTCCATCGCCGTTTTTCCGCCAAACAGCGTCGACAGCGCCTCCTGTCCCGCCGCCAGGGTATTGACGCACAGCGTGTGATGTTCGCTGAACACCGGCCACACCGAGGCCGAGCGGTTCAGGCAGACCAGCAGGGTCGGCGGCGTGTCGGTAACGCTGCAGACCGCGCTGGCGGTAAATCCCGCCCGGCCCGCCGGGCCATCGGTGGTAATAATGTTAACCGCGGCGCCGACGTGGGCCATGGCGTCACGGAAACTCGCTTTGTCCGCTAACTCCATCGTAAACTCCTTATGCCAGCAGGCAGGCTTCATCAAAGGACAGACGCGGCAGGCGGCCGTACAGTTTGCCGGGGTCGCCATAGCCGATGTTCACCAGCAGGTTGCTTTTCCAGCCGTTGTCGGCGAAAAACGCCGCATCGACTTTTTCCCGGTCGAAGCCGGACATTGGCCCGGTGTCGAGACCCAGCGCCCGGCAGGCGAAAATCAGATATGCCGCCTGCAGGGAGCTGTTGCGAAACGCGGTCTCCTCCGCCAGCTGCGGGCTGGAGGTGAACCAGCTGCGGGCGTCACCGTGGGGAAAGAGGGTCGGTAGCCGGTCGTAAAAGGCGCTGTCCCACGCCACGATGGCGGTCACCGGCGCCTGCATGGTTTTTTGCAGATTGCCGCTGGAGAGCGTCGGGCGAAGTTTCTCTTTGCCTTCCGCGCTGCGCACAAACACGATGCGCGCCGGCGAACAGTTGGCGGAAGTCGGCCCCATTTTCATCAGGTCCCAGACTGCCTGCAGCTGCGCATCGCTCACTGGCTTATCCAGCCAGCCGTTGTGGGTTCGGGCCTGGGTAAACAGCGTCTCGCAGGCCGTCTGGTTTATCGCGTCGTTCATCGGGTCTCCGTGGCGACCGGCAGCATAGCGGCCAGCCCGTCGCGTAAAATGGTATTAAAGGTATCGGCGTCGGTGACGTTACAGGCATGGCCGCCCCATGGCATTTCCACGTGCTGGCTGCCGGAGATAGCCGTCTGCAGCACGCGGGAGCAGGAGGCCGGGACCAGCAGATCGTCAGCGGCGCTGATAATCAGCGTCGGGCAGGCGATGGCCGCCGCGCGACGCGAAAAATCAGCCTGCTTCAGGGCCTGCAGCCGCTTCAGCAGGTTCTCCTTGCCCTGAAAATGGCTGATGGCAAGCGCATCTTCCGCTTCGAGGCGCGGCAGGCGCGCGGCCATCCATTCCGCCGGGTAGAGAAACAGCGGCTGTGCTTCGACCCACGCCTGCGCGCCGCCGGCATGCAGCAGACGCTCGCGCACCAGGAAGCAGCGGCGGGTGTGCGGCGACAGCGACAGCCAGCCGTTGACCAGCACCAGGGCGCTCACCGCCTCGGGGCGATCGAGCGCCAGCTGCAGGCCAATTAGCGCCCCCAGCGCGTGGCCCATCAGCGCGAAGCGGGCGATCCCCGCCGCCTGCAGAGCGCTGAACAGCTCTCCGGCCATCGTCGCCATGCTGTAGTCGGCGGGCAGCGGACCGGCGTTCTCCCCGGTCCCGTTATGGTCATAACTCACCAGCTGATACTGTTCCTCCAGCGCCGCGCGCTGCGCCAGCCAGTAGCCGCCGCCGCCGCCCAGACCGGCGCTGAGGACCACCACCGGCGCGCCGGGCCATGGGGCTGGAGCAATATTGAGCCTCATCATGTCGGGGTGCCGATATGGGCGACGCTGGCGATTTCCACCAGCGCATCGGGTTTCACCAGACCGCACTGAATGCAAAAGCGCGCGGGTTTATCGCCGGGGAAAAACTCGGCGTAAACCTCGTTAATCGCGGCGTAATTTGTCCAGTCGGTGATAAAGATGCTGTTGAAAGTCACATCCGCCATACTCCCGCCCGCCGTTTCGATAACGCTCTTGATGGTCTCCAGCACGTGGCGGGTTTGCGCCTTTGGGTCGCCGATGTGCACCACATTATTTTGCTTATCAAACGGCAGAGTGCCGGAGACGTAGACCACGCCATCGGCGAGCGTCCCCGGAACAAAGGGGGCAATCGGCGCGGTGGTGCCTGGCGGAATGATCACCTGTTTAGGCATAACGTTTCTCCTTGGCTAAAGACAGCGGGGTGGCAGGGGATAGCGCGCGGCAGAAGCTCTCGACGTCGCTGACCCAGCCGAAAAAGGTTTCAATATTGAACAGCGCCGCCTGCTGGGCGAAGGCCGGGCCGGCCTGATGGGTGGCATCCTCCAGCACTACGCCGAAGTATTCGAGGAAGAAGCCATCGCGCAGCGTCGATTCGACGCAGACGTTGGTGGCGATCCCGGTGAACACCAGGTGGCGTATACCGCGGCTGCGTAAAATGCTGTCGAGCGGGGTGTTAAAGAAGCCGCTGTAGCGCGGTTTCGGCAACACGATGTCGCCTTCCTGCGGCGTCAGTTCGTCCACCAGCTGATAGTCCCAGCCGCCTTTCGCCAACAGCTTGCCCTGCAGCTCCGGGCGCTGACGCATCGTTTTCAGCGCATTGGACTTGTGGTAGTTCGGCGAGCCCGGGCCGCCGGCTTCAACATACTGGTCATCCCAGCCATTCTGGAACCAGATAATCAGCATGCCCGCGGCGCGGGCGGCGGCGACGGCGGTATTAATATTGTCGATAACCGGTCGGGTGGCGGAGACGTCAAAGCCGGCAAGATCCAGATAGCCGCCCTGGCTGGCGTAGGCGTTCTGCATATCGACAACAATCAGCGCGCTCTGCTGCGGCGCGAAGGTCAGGGATTCCGGGCGAGCGGGAAGGGTAATCATCAGGCCACCTCACGGGTAACAGGAGCAATGTGGTCCCGGCAGCGCATCAGCGGCTGAATGCGTTCGCCAAAGGCGTCGATGCCGGCAAGAAAATCATCAAACGTCAGCAGCACGCCGTCGGTGCCGGGCACGCTCGCTACTTCATCAAGCATACGGGCGACGCTGGCATACGATCCGACAAGGGTGCCCATGTTGATATTGACCGCCGAGGTTGGGTCGGCCATCTGGCGCACGTTGGTATCGCTGCCGGAGCGGGTGTCTTTCTGACTCTGCTCGGTGAGCCACGCCAGCGCTTCTTCATCGGCGCCCGCTTTGTAGTGCTCCCATTTGGCGCGCGCCGCTTCGTCGGTTTCGTCGGCGATCACCATGAACAGCACATAGGAGCCTACGTCACGGCCGGTTTTTTCCGCCGCCTGCATCATGCGCGCTGCGGTCGGCGCGAAGGCCGTCGGCGTGTTGACCCCTTTGCCAAAGCAGAAGTTGTAGTCCGCGTGCTGGGCGGAGAAGGCCATACCGGCGTCGCTCTGCCCGGCGCAGATCACCTTCATTGGCTGCGAAGGGCGCGGGCTGACCCGGCAGTCGTTCATGGTGAAGTAATCGCCTTTGAAATCGCTGCGCCCGGTGCCCCACAGGTCGCGTAGCACCTGAACGTATTCGGTGAGATAGTCATAGCGGCTGGCGAAATAGTCATCCCCCGGCCACATGCCCATCTGGTCATATTCCGGTTTTTGCCAGCCGGTCACCAGATTGACGCCAAACCGGCCGCCGGAGATGGAATCGATGGTGGAGGCCATCCGGGCGACGATCGCCGGCGGCAGCGTAAGGGTGGCGGCGGTGGCGTAGATCTGGATCTTCGAGGTCACCGCGGCCAGGCCGGCCATCAGGGTGAAGGACTCCAGGTTGTGATCCCAAAATTCTGTTTTCCCGCCGAAGCCGCGCAGCTTGATCATGGAGAGCGCGAAGTCGAAATGGTAGTGCTCGGCTTTCTGCACGATAGCCTTATTCAGTTCGAAGGTCGGCATATACTGCGGGGCATGGGTAGAGATCAGCCAGCCGTTGTTGCCAATGGGAACGAAAACACCAATTTTCATACCTACCTCTCTACAGTCATGGAAGATGGGTTGCGGTGGTGCGGCATCCTGCCTCTCCCTGGACCACCTCGCAGAACAGGTAAAGCAAACGCGATGCCAGTTTTATAAATGTTAATGTTATTAATGTGTTGCTATTGGGTTGCTAAAAAGGACGATAAAAAAGTGGACTGGATGGTCAAAATCAGTGCACGAAAAAACGGCAGTCATGCGCAATCAGGGTGCATGGGGTCGTGTCGGCGAAGGGCTTTTGCTATGCTGGTGGCGTCAACTGAAGGAGAGGATGTATGGCACAGGGCGCGGTGAAGAAAAACGGCAAACGTTCACAAGCGGTCAGCGCCAAAAAGGAGGCCATCCTGGCCGCCGCGCTGGAGGCATTTTCGCAATTTGGTATTCACGGTACGCGGCTGGAGCAGGTAGCTGAGCGCGCCGGGGTGTCGAAAACCAATCTGCTTTATTACTACCCTTCGAAAGAGGCGCTGTACGTGGCCGTTCTGCAGCAGATCCTCGCCATCTGGCTGGCGCCGCTGAAGGCCTTTCGCGAGGATATCAGCCCGCTGGTGGCGATCCGCGAGTATATTCGCCTGAAGCTGGAGGTGTCCCGCGATCACCCCCAGGCCTCGAAGCTCTTCTGCCTTGAGATGCTGCAGGGCGCGCCGCTGCTGATGGGTGAGCTGACCGGGGATCTGAAAGCGCTGGTCGATGAGAAATCGGCGATTGTCTCCGGCTGGATCGACCGCGGCAAGCTGGCGCCGGTCGATCCGCAGCATTTAATCTTTATGATCTGGGCCACTACCCAGCATTACGCCGACTTCGCCACCCAGGTAGAGGCGGTCACCGGCGCCACGCTGCAGGACGCGGCCTTTTTTGAGCAAACGGTCGATAATGTCCAGCGGATGATTATCGAAGGCATTCGCGTCCGTTAGTTAATTGGCCGGCGGCAGCGGGCAGCTTTGATCGCCGTCCTCGCACTGCAGCAGCGAGGCGAGGAAAGATTCCCGCTCCACGCTCTTATCGGTCATGCACTGGCTCAGCAGCATCGGCTGCATGCTGCCGCCTTCGGCGCCGGACGCGAGGAAGGCGCAGTCGGCGTCGCGCAGGGCGATCCATGCCTGCTGCGCCTGCTTCAGTAATGTCTGCTGTTTACCCGCCGCCCGCTGCAGAGCCTGCTGCCAGGTGTCGTTCAGTTTTTTGTCGGCCGCCTGAAACTGCGCGGCCGCGCACTGATTCATTTCGGTTTGGGTGTTGGCGTTGCTGCACTCGTCCGCCAGCGCCGCGCCGCTGGCCAGCAGGGCCGCCACGGCAAATAACATGCGTTTCATTGTTCTGCTCCCATAAAAAAGGCTCCCGTCAGGGAGCCCTAATTAAGCACAGCTGACGTCGGCTGTCATTAGCTGATCGCATCGCAGATTGATTGCCCGAATGGCGGCGCACAGCGCCTTATCCGGGCTACCCTTTACGGTGTTATGTAGCCCCGGTAACACAGCGCCACCGGGGGGCCCGGGTTAGCCGATGGTCATCAGGCTGGCGTTACCGCCTGCCGCCGCGGTGTTGACGCTCAGCGAACGCTCGATATACAGCCGCTCCAGCAGCAGATTGGTTTCGCCGCGGGCGAAGCCCTGCACGGAGACAATCGCCCCGTCGCGCGCCGCCACCTGCTCGCACAGCTCGCGCAGCTGGTCGGAATCGCCGTGATAGATAACCGCGTCGAAGGCCTGACCGGGCAACTGATCCGCTTTGGCAAAACGGATCCGCTCGCTGACGTCCCGCGGCAGTTTCTTCGCCAGATCGCGCTGCAAGGCGCTGTCCGGCCACAGCACTTCACAACCGACCGCCAGCACAGCCGCCAGCTGGATCAGCGTATCCTGCTCATTATCCGCCACGCACAGCACGCGCTCGCGGGGCATCAGCGTCAGGGTGTTGCGCTCGCCGGTTGGCCCCGGCAGCAGGCGTTGGGTGCCGCTTTGCGCCTGCTCGCTGTACTGCTGGCACAGCGCCTGCAGCTCAGGTCGGCCCGCCGCCCACTGCTGCAGCGCCTGCAGTGGTTTTTCCAGCAGCGTTTTCAGCTGGGCGTCCAGCGGACGCTCTGCATCCTGGCGGGCGAAGGTCACGCCAACGGCGCCCTGCGGACGGCTGGAAAGCAGACGGTAAAGGTACAGCGGGCCGCCGGCTTTCGGACCGGTACCGGACAACCCTTCGCCGCCGAACGGCTGCACGCCGACCACGGCGCCAACCATATTGCGGTTGACGTACAGGTTGCCCACCTTCGCGCTGCCGGTGACCTGGGCGATGGTCTCGTCGATGCGGGTATGCACGCCGAGGGTCAGGCCGTAACCGGAGGCGTTAATCTGCTCCACCAGTTTATCCAGCTCGTTACGGTTATAGCGCACCACGTGCAGCACCGGGCCGAAAACCTCTTTTTTCAGCTCGTCAAAGCTGTCGAGTTCGATAAGCGTCGGCGGCACGAAGGTCCCGTGGTTCCATTCGCGGGCGTCTTCGCTATTCTCGCGCACCGCCTGATAGACGGTGCGGCCTTTGGCGCGCATCGTCTGAATATGGCGTTCGATATTCTCTTTCGCTTCTGCATCGATAACCGGACCGATATCGGTGGTCAGGCGGCCCGGATTGCCCATGCGACACTCGCTCATCGCGCCGCGCAGCATGGTTAAGGTGTGGTCGGCTACCTCTTCCTGCAGGCAGAGGACGCGCAGGGCGGAGCAGCGCTGGCCGGCGCTGTCGAATGCGGAGGCCAGGACGTCGATCACCACCTGCTCGGTGAGCGCCGACGAGTCGACGATCATCGCGTTCATCCCGCCAGTTTCGGCGATCAGCGGCGTCGGGCGTCCCTGAGCGTCGAGGCGGCTGGCGATATTGCGTTGCAGCAGGGTGGCCACTTCGGTGGAGCCGGTGAACATCACGCCGCGCACGCGCTCATCGGATGTCAGCGCGGCGCCGACGGTTTCCCCGCGGCCCGGCAGCAGTTGGATCACCCCTGGCGGCACGCCGGCTTCCAGCAGGATCGCCACGCCCTGGGCGGCGATCAGCGGCGTCTGCTCGGCCGGTTTCGCCAGCACGCTGTTGCCGGCCGCCAGCGCGGCGGCAATCTGCCCGGTGAAGATCGCCAGCGGGAAGTTCCACGGGCTGATACAGACCACCGGACCCAGCGGACGGTGGGTTTCATTATCGAAATCGTCGCGCACCTGGCCGGCATAGTAGTGGAGGAAGTCAACGGCTTCGCGCACTTCGGCGATGGCGTTGCTGAAGGTTTTACCCGCTTCGCGCACCAGGATCCCCATCAGGGTCGGCATCTGGCTTTCCATCAGCACCGCGGCGCGCTCGAGAATGGCGGCGCGCTCCTGCGGCGGGGTGGCGAACCAGATTGGCGCGTTGTTGATAGCGCTGGTCAGCGCCTGCTGCACTTCGTCATCGCTGGCTTCGCGGACGTAGCCGACAATGTCCTTTGGCTCAGCCGGGTTGACTACCGGCTGCGTCTCGCCTTCGGCTACCGGCTGCTCCAGCATCGGCAATGCCTGCCATTTATGCAGGGCGCTGTTGAGCAGGGAAGAGGAGAGGGAGGCCAGACGATGCTCGTTAGCCAGATCCAGACCGGCGGAGTTGCTCCGGCCGCTGCCGTAGAGATCGCGCGGCAGCGGGATTTTCGGATGCGGCAGGCCGGCCTGGCCTTCCTGCTGCGCCAGTTTTTCTACCGCGCTGACCGGGTCGGCCACCAGCTCGTCCAGCGGCAGGGTATTGTCCGCAATACGGTTGACGAAGGAGGTATTGGCGCCGTTCTCCAGCAGACGACGCACCAGATACGCCAGCAGCGTCTCGTGGGTGCCCACCGGGGCGTAGATCCGGCACGGCCGGTTCAGTTTGCCGTCGGCGACTTTGCCCACCACCTGCTCGTACAGCGGTTCGCCCATGCCGTGCAGGCACTGGAACTCATACTGGCCAGGGTAGTAGTTCTGGCCCGCCAGCTGGTAGATAGCCGCCAGGGTATGGGCGTTGTGGGTGGCGAACTGCGGATAAATCAGGTTCGGCACCGCCAGCAGCTTTTTCGCGCAGGCGAGATAGGAGACGTCGGTGTAAACCTTGCGGGTGTAGACCGGATAGCCTTCGAGACCTTCCATCTGCGCGCGTTTGATTTCGCTGTCCCAGTAGGCGCCTTTCACCAGACGGATCATCAGGCGACGGCGGCTGCGGGTGGCGAGGTCAATCAGGTAATCAATGACAAACGGACAGCGCTTCTGGTAGGCCTGAATCACGAAGCCAATCCCGTTCCAGCCCGCCAGCTCCGGCTCGAAGCACAGTTTTTCCAGCAGGTCGAGTGAGATCTCCAGACGGTCCGCCTCTTCGGCGTCGATGTTAATGCCGATGTCATACTGGCGCGCCAGCAGGGTCAGCGATTTCAGACGCGGGTAGAGCTCTTCCATCACCCGGTCATACTGGGCGCGGCTGTAGCGTGGGTGCAGAGCCGACAGCTTAATGGAGATGCCCGGCCCTTCATAAATGCCGCGGCCGTTAGAGGCTTTGCCGATGGCGTGGATCGCCTGCTGATAAGATACCATATAGGCCTGGGCGTCGGCGGCGGTCAGGGCCGCTTCGCCTAGCATGTCGTAAGAGTAACGGAAACCTTTATCTTCCAGCTTGCGGGCGTTGGCCAGCGCTTCGGCGATGGTTTCCCCGGTGACGAACTGTTCGCCCATCAGTCGCATCGCCATATCCACGCCCTTGCGGATCAGCGGTTCGCCGCTCTTGCCGATGATGCGGTTCAGCGAGCGGGAGAGGCTGGTTTCGTTGTGGGTGGAGACCAGTTTGCCGGTGAACAGCAGCCCCCAGGTGGCGGCGTTGACGAACAGCGACGGGCTGCGGCCAATGTGCGACTGCCAGTTGCCGTTGCTGATTTTGTCGCGGATCAGCGCATCGCGGGTGGCTTTATCCGGAATACGCAGCAGGGCTTCCGCCAGACACATCAGCGCCACCCCTTCCTGTGAGGAGAGGGAGAACTCCTGCAGCAGACTCTGCACCATGCCGGCGCGGCCGCTGGCGGTCTTCTGGTTGCGTAGTTTTTCCGCCAGTTGATACGCCAGCTTATGCGCCTGCTCGCCCAGCGGCTGCGGCAGTCGGGCCTGCTCCAGCAGCATCGGCACCGCGTCGGTTTCCGGGCGACGCCAGGCGGCGGTGATCGCCGCGCGGCTTACCGACTGCGGCAGGATCTGCTCGGCGAATTCGAGGAACGGCTGATACGGCTCTTCCGTTAATACGCTGGCGTCATCGCTTTCGTTGGCGGCCCCGGAGAGCAGCGCCGGTAGCTCGGGCAGCGTCTCATCGTTCTCCAGTTTTTCCAGATAATTGAAGATGGCCTGCTTAATCAGCCAGTGCGGCGTGCGGTCAATGCGGCTCGCGGCGGACTTAATGCGCTCGCGGGTTGCGTCGTCAAGCTTAACACCCATGGTGGTGGTGCCCATGCTCAAAACTCCTGTCATTTATCGTTAGCTTATGCGGTTGCATGGAAATATCCACTATGTTGCAACTTTGTGCAACCATGTTAATTATGGCTTGTGACGAAAGCCGTGAAATGGCGGATTTGTTAAAAATAATGCCTAAAATAGCAGAATTTTAACCCCGGGCTCATAGGGTATTTGTATGCGTGAGTTAACACTTTTGTTTGGTGCAACCTTTAAAAACGTGAGAGAGTGCAACCTCTCGCAAATTGACGTTTTGCGCCGTCGGATTTTCGTGTAAATGCTGTGTTAAATCGTTTGTGAAAAACCGAAGCTTCCGTCAGGATACGGTCGCCCAATTAAACAATGCGCCATTACCCCGTTCCGGTAGTGGAAAAAAACGACGAAGTTGGACGCTGTCGATAAAAATTCTGGAGACTTTGCATGGCTATTAGCACACCGATGCTGGTGACATTTATTGTTTATATTTTTGGTATGGTATTGATAGGGTTTATTGCCTGGCGTTCGACCAAAAACTTTGATGATTATATTCTCGGGGGGCGGAGTCTGGGGCCATTTGTGACCGCGCTTTCCGCCGGCGCCTCGGACATGAGCGGTTGGCTGCTGATGGGCCTGCCGGGCGCCATTTTCCTCTCCGGGATTTCCGAAAGCTGGATTGCCATCGGCTTAACGTTGGGGGCGTGGATTAACTGGAAGCTGGTCGCCGGGCGCCTGCGCGTGCATACCGAGGTGAATAATAACGCCCTGACGCTGCCTGATTATTTTACCGGCCGTTTTGAAGATAAAAGCCGGGTGCTGAGAATTATTTCGGCGCTGGTTATTCTGCTGTTCTTTACTATCTATTGCGCCTCGGGAATTGTGGCGGGGGCGCGTCTGTTTGAAAGCACCTTTGGCATGAGTTATGAAACCGCGCTGTGGGCCGGCGCGGCGGCGACAATTATCTATACCTTTGTCGGCGGCTTCCTCGCCGTCAGCTGGACGGATACCGTGCAGGCCAGCCTGATGATTTTCGCGCTGATCCTTACCCCGGTAATCGTGATTATATCCGTCGGCGGTTTTGGCGATTCGCTGGAAGTCATTAAGCAGAAGAGCATCGAAAATATCGACATGCTGAAAGGGCTGAACTTCGTGGCGATTATTTCGCTGATGGGCTGGGGACTGGGCTATTTCGGTCAGCCGCATATTCTGGCGCGCTTTATGGCGGCGGATTCGCACCACAGCATCGTCCACGCGCGTCGCATTAGTATGACCTGGATGATCCTCTGCCTCGGCGGGGCGGTGGCCGTCGGCTTCTTTGGCATCGCTTACTTCAATAACAACCCGAGCCTGGCGGGCGCGGTTAACCAGAACGCCGAACGCGTGTTTATCGAGCTGGCGCAAATCCTGTTTAACCCGTGGATTGCCGGGATCCTGCTGTCGGCGATTCTGGCGGCGGTGATGTCCACCCTGAGCTGTCAGCTGCTGGTTTGCTCCAGCGCGATTACTGAAGATCTGTATAAAGCCTTCCTGCGCAAAAACGCCGGTCAGAAAGAGCTGGTCTGGGTGGGCCGTATGATGGTGCTGGTGGTTGCCCTGGTGGCCATTGCCCTGGCGGCCAACCCGGAGAACCGCGTGCTGGGTCTGGTGAGCTATGCCTGGGCCGGTTTCGGCGCCGCCTTTGGCCCGGTGGTGCTGTTCTCGGTGATGTGGTCGCGTATGACCCGTAACGGCGCGCTGGCCGGGATGGTGATTGGCGCCCTGACCGTGATCGTCTGGAAGCAGTTTGGCTGGCTGGGCCTGTATGAAATTATTCCGGGCTTTGTCTTCGGCAGCATCGGGATTGTGGTCTTTAGTCTGCTGGATAAAGCGCCGTCAGCCAGCATGCAGCAGCGCTTCGCTGAAGCGGATGCCCACTACCATACGCCGCCGCCGGTACGCGCCACGGCTGAGTAAGCTCATCTGACGCTCACGAGCCCGCCGCTGGCGGGCTTTTTATTGCCTGTTGCCGGGCCGGAATATTATAACCCTTGCTAATTATTTGAAAATCCGCTGATATTTCCTGACTAATAACAATGAGGATAGCAAAGATGACGTTCAGACAGGGTGTAATGGCGCTGGTGCTGGCAGGGTTACTCAGCGGCTGCGCGGCGGGTGGAAGTTCATCGACCAGCGCGCCGAAGCCCGGCGCCTGCCCGGCGGATCAGTCCATGGTGCAAACCACGCTTTACTTCGGCCTGAGCCGCCCGGCGGGGAAAGACATCACCGCTGAAGAGTGGCAACAGTTTGTCGACCGCGACGTCACGCCGCGCTTTCGCGACGGGCTGACGGTGTTTGATGCCCACGGCCAGTGGCTTGGCCAGAATGGTCAGGTGGTGCGGGAGCAGAGCAAGGCGCTGATGGTGATCCATGGCCACGACGCGCAGAGCGAGACCGGTATTGAGGCCCTGCGCGAGGGCTATAAATCGCGCTTCGCGCAGGAGTCGGTGATGCGTGTCGACCAGCCGGTCTGCGTGCAGTTCTGAGTAAACGGCGGGGGCAGCCCCGCCGTTTGTCTTACAGCACCAGCCCGGCGAAGCTGGCGGAAAGCAGGCTCACCAGCGTGGCGCTAAACACCAGCCGCAGGCCGAAGCGGGAGACGATATTGCCCTGCGGTTCATTCAGGCCTTTGATCGCCCCGGCGATAATGCCGATTGAAGCAAAGTTAGCAAACGACACCAGGAAGACCGAGAGAATGCCGAGCCCGCGCGGCGTCATGCTGGCGGCAATCTTTTGCAGCTCAATCATCGCCACAAATTCGTTAGCGACCAGCTTGGTGGCCATGATGCTGCCGGCGTTCAGCGCATCGCTCAGCGGAATGCCGATAAGCCAGGCTAACGGATAGAAGACGTAGCCGAGGATCTGCTGGAAGCTGAGGCCAAACAGGGTAGCGAACAGCGCGTTAATGGCGCTGATCAGGGCGATAAAGCCGATCAGCATCGCCAGAATAATCATCGCCACTTTAAAGCCGGCCAGAATATATTCCCCGAGCATTTCAAAGAAACTCTGTGATTCATGCAGCTTCTCCAGCTTTATTTCCTGCTCGCTGCCCGGCCGCGTCGGGTTAATCACCGACAGCACGATAAAGGTGCTGAACATATTCAGGATCAGCGCCGCGACGACATATTTGGCGTCCAGCATGGTCATATAGGCGCCGACGATCGACAGCGATACGGTCGACATGGCCGTCGCCGCCATGGTGAACAGACGCCGTGAGGAGAGGTCGCCCAGTACGCCTTTGTAGGCGATGAAGTTTTCCGACTGGCCGAGGATCAGGGAGCTGACGGCGTTAAAAGATTCCAGCTTACCCATGCCGTTGACCTTCGACAGCAGGGTGCCAATCACGCGAATAAAAATCGGCAGGATCCGCCAGTGCTGGAGAATACCAATCAGCGCGGAAATAAACACAATCGGACACAGGACGCCAAGAAAAATAAAGGCTAAGCCTTTATCGCTCATGCCGCCAAAGACGAAATTGGTCCCTTCGGCGGCAAAGCCTAACAGCGAAGCAAAAAAGCCGGAAATATTTTTTACCAGCCACAGCCCGCTTTCGGCGTGCAGGAAAAAGAAAGCGAGCGCTATTTCTATAATAATCAACTGAAGAATATAACGAATACGAATTTTTTGTCTGTCGTAGCTGACAAGCCAGGCCAGGGCGAGGATCACCGCCAGCGCCAGCAGGAAATGAAAAAATGCAGTCATGTTGTTCTTTTCGCAGGTCAATAAGGCCGCCATTTAGCCATAGCCGCCGCGACGGGTAAATATCTGGCGTAAAAAATCCTTTGCTTATTCTTTTCTCTCATAACAGGCGAATATTTTCATAAGTCATTATTTGCCAGCGATTTATTTACAGATAGTCATCATTCTCTAAACATTTCGCTTGTGTTTCTGAGTATTGTAATGATAATCACTATCATAAATATTACCTGTTTTTGCATTCGTTGACGGTGCTTTACATTTAAGGGTATTGGCATGTTTGTCCCATTTCTCATTATGTTACGCGAAGGCCTGGAGGCGGCGCTGATTGTCAGCCTGATCGCCAGCTATCTGAAACGCACCCAGCGCGGCAACTGGATTGGCGTGATGTGGATTGGCGTGATCCTCGCAGCGGCGCTGTGTCTTGGCTTAGGCATCTTTATCAACGAAACCACCGGGGAATTTCCTCAGCGCGAACAGGAGCTGTTCGAAGGGATCGTCGCGGTCATTGCGGTGGTGATCCTGACGTGGATGGTCTTCTGGATGCGCAATGTCTCACGCAACGTCAAGCAGCAGCTGGAGCAGGCCGTGGATAAGGCGCTACAGCGCGGCAATCACCACGGCTGGGCGCTGGTGATGATGGTCTTTTTCGCGGTCGCCCGTGAGGGGCTGGAGTCGGTCTTCTTCCTGCTGGCGGCATTCCAGCAGGACGTTGGCATCTGGCCGCCGCTGGGGGCGATGCTGGGGCTGGCCACGGCAATCGTGCTGGGTTTCCTCCTCTACTGGGGCGGTATCCGTCTCAACCTTGGCGTGTTCTTCAAATGGACCAGCCTGTTTATCCTGCTGGTGGCCGCTGGCCTGGCGGCGGGGGCGATCCGCGCCTTCCACGAGGCGGGCCTGTGGAACCTGTTCCAGGAGACCGCCTTCGATCTGAGCACTGTGCTGTCGACGCATACGCTGTTCGGCACGCTGCTGGAAGGGATCTTCGGCTACCAGGAGACGCCAAGCGTCAGCGAAGTGGCTGTCTATCTGCTTTATCTGATCCCGGCGCTGGTGCTGTTTGCGCTGCCGCCGCGAAATAATACGACTGCCTCGCGGGCTGCCTGACCAGGCGCTGCGAGCTTATAAGCGACACTCTACTTACCGAAAGGGATGATCATGATGATTCATTTTCGCCGTAATGCGCTGCGGGTGACCGTGGCCGCGCTGCTCAGCTCTGCATTCGGTGCTCAGGCTGCGGATATCCCGCAGGTCAAAGTCACCGTCAACGACAAACAGTGCGAGCCGATGCAGGTGACCGTTAACGCGGGTAAAACCCAGTTTATTATTCAGAACCACAGCCAGAAAGCGCTGGAGTGGGAGATTTTGAAAGGGGTGATGGTGGTGGAAGAGCGCGAAAACATCGCGCCGGGCTTTACCCAGAAGCTCACCGCAAACCTGCAGCCGGGCGAATATGACATGACCTGCGGTCTGCTCACCAACCCGAAAGGCAAACTGATCGTCACCGGCGCCGCCACCAAAGACGCGGCGAAAGCGGATGCGGTGCTGAGCCTCGGCGAAGCGATCACCGCTTATAAAGCCTATGTGACGGCGGAAACCGCGCAGCTGGTCAGCGGCACCAAAGCCTTTACCGACGCGGTGAAAGCTGGTGACATCGAAAAAGCGAAAGCGCTGTACGCCCCGACGCGCCAGCATTACGAGCGCATTGAGCCGATTGCTGAGCTGTTCTCTGACCTTGACGGCAGCATCGACGCCCGCGAAGACGATTTCGAGAAAAAAGCGGAAGATCCGAAATTCACCGGATTCCACCGTCTGGAAAAGGCGCTGTTTGGCGATAACAGCGTCAAGGGCATGGAAAAATATGCCGATCAGCTGAACAGCGATGTGCTGGAGCTGCAAAAGCGCATCAGCGAGCTGGCGTTCCCACCGTCAAAAGTCGTGGGCGGGGCGGCAGGATTAATTGAAGAAGTCGCAGCCAGCAAGATCAGCGGTGAAGAAGATCGCTACAGCCATACCGACCTGTGGGACTTCCAGGCCAATATTGACGGCGCGCAGAAAATTGTCGATCTGCTGCGCCCGCAGCTGCAAAAAGAGAACAGCGCACTGCTGGCTAAAGTGGACGCCAACTTTAAGAAAGTGGACAGTATCCTCAGCAAATACCGCACCAAAGAGGGTTTCGAAACTTACGATAAGCTGACCACCGCTGACCGTAATGCGCTGAAAGGGCCGATCACCACCCTGGCGGAAGATCTGGCTCAGCTGCGCGGGATCCTGGGTCTGGACTAAGTCGATGGCACAACAGAAACCACACGACGTGAACGAGCCGTCACGTCGTCGCTTACTGAAAGGGATCGGCGCGCTTGGCGGCGCGCTGGCCATCACCGGCGGCTGCCCGGTAGCGCATGCGGCAAAAGCGGAAAGTTCCCCCGGGACGCTCACACCTGACGCGCGCCAGGAAAAACAGCCATTCTATGGCCCGCATCAGGCGGGTATTCTGACGCCGCAGCAGGCCTCGATGATGCTGGTGGCGTTCGATGTGCTGGCGTCAGATAAAGCCGACCTCGAGCGTCTGTTTCGGCTGCTGACCCAGCGTATCGCCTTTTTAACCCAGGGCGGCCCGGCGCCGGATACGCCTAATCCGCGTCTGCCGCCGATGGATTCCGGCATCTTAGGGCCGTGGATTGCCCCGGATAATCTGACCATCACCGTCTCGGTCGGCCATTCGCTGTTTGATGAGCGCTTTGGTCTCGCGGATAAAGCGCCGAAAAAGCTGCAGCCGATGACTCGCTTCCCCAATGATTCACTGGATGCCGCCCTGTGCCATGGCGACCTGCTGCTGCAGATCTGCGCCAATACTCAGGACACGGTGATCCATGCCCTGCGTGATGTCATCAAACATACGCCGGATTTGCTCAGCGTGCGCTGGAAGCGGGAAGGGTTTATCTCCGATAGCGCGGCGCGCAGCAAAGGCAAAGAAACCCCCATCAACCTGCTGGGTTTCAAGGACGGTACCGCTAACCCGGCGAGCCATGACAGCGCGCTGATGGATCAGGTCGTGTGGGTCACGGCGGATCAGGACGAGCCGGCCTGGGCGGTGGGCGGCAGCTATCAGGCGGCGCGCATCATTCAATTCCACGTCGAGTTCTGGGACCGGACGCCGCTCAAGGAGCAGCAGACCATCTTCGGCCGCGACAAGCACACCGGTGCGCCGCTGGGGATGAAAAACGAACACGATACCCCGGATTACAGTAAAGATCCTAACGGTGAGACGATCGCGCTGGATAGCCATATTCGTCTGGCCAACCCTCGCACGCCGGAAACCCAGTCCAGCCTGATGATGCGCCGCGGCTACAGTTATTCGCTGGGAGTCACTAATGCCGGGCAGCTGGATATGGGGCTGTTGTTCGTTTGCTATCAGCACGATCTGGAAAAGGGTTTTCTGACGGTGCAGAAACGGCTTAACGGCGAGGCGCTGGAGGAGTACGTCAAACCCATCGGCGGGGGCTACTTCTTTGTTTTACCCGGCGTGGTGGATGATAAGCACTACCTGGGACAGACGCTGCTGCAGGCTTGATACCGACCCTGTCCGCAAGGGCAGGGCGTTTTCTGCTGTTTTTCTCTTTTTTATTATATTTCCTGCCATGTGTTATATTTCTGTAATACAAATGACCGATAGTCTCCTACACTTGCTTAAGAACTATTTGTTGCGTCATTGTGAAAAATAAGTTGCATTAAGAATCTTTTTTGATGTACTTATTACATACGCGGTAGTTCCCGGCAGTGTGACGTTTCACTATGGAGATCGCGAATGGTAAGGTCCCGTACCGGACAACGTAAAACCACAGACCGTACTCTTCAGCACGGAAGCCCCGCTTCCGGCAGCGATTTTCTCACTCTTTCTCCCTCCGCTTCGAATTATTACCACCTTGGCAGGGTACGCGGTGCGCGTAGCCGCGACTCGTTGTCAGTTCTACCGGCAAGCAATGGCTTACAAGGAAGCCAAACCTCAATCGTTCGTGCGCATAGTCGCGTCGATGTTGACGCGTGTGATGTAAACCTACAACGCAAGGTGCTATCCATGGGAAGACAAAAAGCAGTGATCAAAGCTCGTCGTGAAGCAAAACGTGTGCTGAGACGGGATTCACGCAGCCATAAGCAGCGTGAAGAAGAATCGGTCACATCGCTTGTGCAAATGAGTGGCGTAGAAGCAATTGGCATGGCGCGGGACAGCCGTGATACTTCCCCAATTGAGGCGCGCAATGAGGCTCAGGCGCATTATCTGAATGCCATCGACAATAAACAGCTGATTTTCGCCACCGGCGAAGCCGGATGCGGCAAGACCTGGATCAGTGCGGCGAAGGCAGCTGAAGCGCTGATCCATAAGGATGTGGACAGAATTATTGTTACCCGTCCCGTTCTGCAGGCCGACGAAGATCTCGGCTTCTTACCGGGAGATATCGCCGAGAAGTTCGCGCCCTATTTCCGACCGGTTTACGACGTGCTGGTGAAAAGGTTGGGGGCTTCCTTTATGCAGTACTGCCTGCGTCCGGAAATCGGCAAGGTGGAAATCGCGCCGTTCGCCTATATGCGCGGACGTACTTTTGAAAATGCGGTGGTGATTCTGGACGAGGCCCAGAACGTGACCGCAGCGCAAATGAAGATGTTTTTAACCCGCCTCGGGGAGAACGTGACGGTCATCGTCAATGGCGATATCACCCAGTGCGACTTGCCCTCAGGGGTGCGGTCCGGCCTGAGCGATGCGCTGGCGCGTTTTGAGGAAGATGAGATGATCGGCATCGTGCGTTTCACCACCGATGACTGCGTGCGCTCGGCCCTCTGCCAGCGGACGCTGAAAGCCTATTATTAATCGTCATACTGTGAGCAAGGCCCGGGCGAGCCCGGGCTTTGTTGTTTTTGGGGGGGCCTCCCGGCGGCGCTGCGCATAGCGGGCTACCTGGCGGGTACGGTCTGGTAGCCCGGGAGAGGCATTGATGCCGACCCCGGGGATGTCTGCGGTGCCACATGCGAAAAAAAGCCCGTACTTGCGTACGAGCTCTTCTTAAAATATGGCGGCGAGGGGGGGATTGACTCGCTTCGCTCGCCGTTACTCGGCCCATCCATGGGCCTCGCCCCTGCGGGGCCAACGCAGGCGTTGTTCAAAAACGCTCCCGGCGTTTTTGTCGGGGCAGCCCGCTCGCGGGCTCGCGGTCTGTCCAACTGGCTGCGCCAGTTGTCGAACCCCGGTCGGGGGTTCTCATCCCCCCCGGTGGGTGCCACATGCGAAAAAAAGCCCGTACTTGCGTACGAGCTCTTCTTAAAATATGGCGGTGAGGGGGGGATTGACTCGCTTCGCTCGCCCCTGCGGGGCAGCCCGCTCGCGGGCTCGCGGTCTG